>NZ_JARVHQ010000001.1:1214375-1821562 GCF_040459645.1 Bacillus cereus group sp. RP43 | reverse complement strand
ATTCTTTTTCCTCCTTATAAAGGCAAAAGGGGACCTTATATTTTTAAGACAGACTTCTGTCCTAAAAAATAAGGCCCCCTTCTAACTAATAGACTATGGGCAAATCATATGTGATTAATTCCTAAACCAATCGCCTCATGCTCAGATCCTTTTACAGGTGCACCAATCGTTCCATAAAGTGCAACAGCAACCCATTCGCCTTCTTTTTTTCCGTCGTATGGTGTACCGCGCACAATCGCAAAGCGAAGTCCTACTGTACGAAGAACGTCTGCTAACTGAATTTGACCTCTCGTCACTCCGTACAAAGCTTCCATAATTGCATGATAAAGTGCATGTGTTTCTCTGTAAACATCTGTTTCAATAACTCGGTTGCTCTTAGCCGCTGTTTCCATTGCTGCTACTACTTTTTGCGAATTCATAGAACCAACTTTCCCAGTACAATATTTCCAACCTTTCGGAATAGATAATACGGGACTTTCATTCTCATCCGCAAGTGCCAACAGCATGGCCATACGACCAATTCGATGTGTTCCTTGAAGAAGCATGTGACTCTCTCATTTCTTTTGAATTATTTGAATATTACTTAATTTAAGAATATATGAAAACGGTTAAATCGTCAATAGTTTAAAATATTATTCAAGCAATTTTTTATCCCTCTCATACTTGTGTACACAATTTATTTACAGATTTTTTTCAGACGTGCTATAGTCTCACTAACAGATGCAAAGGGGCGAGATTTCAGTGGCAAAGCGAAAAGATATTCATTTTCGAATTGAAGAGAAATTACTTGAAAGATTTGAATCGGCACTCCATTACGAAGGTTTAAATAAAACAGACGTATTAACACATGCGGTCCAGCAATTTTGCACAAAGGTGGAATGTGAAAAAATGAATGATGTAAAACGCCAATACAACGTTAGTGACCATTTACAAACACGTATCAATACGCATAAACATTACGAAGAAAAACAAGTGAATGTAGATGAATTCGTCATTGAACATTTACAACTCCAAGGGGAAGAAAAAATATTAGAAGTCGGGTGCGCTAATGGAAAATTCCTTTCCCTTTTGCAAACTAATGGTCATAAAGGCCAATTAACCGGCTTTGATCAATCGGAAACCATGCTTTCTGAAGCCACTTTAAAGAATAATATGATCGAATGGAAACTCGGTGATGCTAGTAAACTTCCTTTCGAAGCTAATTGTTATGATTGGATAATCGCAAGGCATATGTTATACCACATGAAAGATGTCGAAAAAACTATTCAAGGATTACATAAGATAATTCGTCCTGGCGGTGCCCTTTTAGCTACAACAAACTCTAAAGTTTCATTGCCTCGTATAGATGAAATGTGTAACAAAATGTTAGTCGCATTTGATTTACCAAAAACTTCACCGTCAGCAACTCCATTTTGTTTAGAAAATGGTAAAGATCTATTACACTCTGTTTTTCCAACTGTTGAAGAAACAATTATTCATAATGCACTTGTTTTTCATCATGCCACTCCAATCGTTAACTATATTTCTAGCATGTTTCCGTCGCTGAATATACCTGATAATATGTCTCTTCACACCGAAATGAAGGCCTGGCTGAAAAAAGAAATAGAAAATGAATTAACAACTCATGACGGTATATGGAGCGATCCGAAAACGTTAGTGATTTATCGATGTAAAAAGGAAATAAGCTAGCATTTGCTAGCTTTTACACGTTTTCCGGTAAAAGATTCTCCATCATTATATTGCCCTTTCCACGATAAAAATTTGTATCATGTTCATTCGCTACTCCAAAATAAGAGGCAATCGCTAGTCCAAATGGCACAAATGCATGTCCTTGTGCTGTAATAATATTTGCGTGCTGTACAACTTCTTTATACACAAAATTTTCTACTGGAAAACAATTTAATTTTTGATAATCTATGGTGACTGTATAAGAGATTTCTTTTAATAAGCCTGCTTTTGCTAACGCATACGGTCCAGCACAAATCGCTGCCACTAATTTTTCTTGTTCAGAGAATTGACGAATAACTGAAAAAAGCAGTTCTGCCTCTTTCATATGTATTTCATCTCCGCCCGGAATAAGAATCCCCTCATACTCTTCCACACGCACTTCATTTAATTCTATGTGCGGTTGTACTTGCAAGCCCGTTTCACTTATAATCAATTCTTTTGTTAAACCCGCTGTAATGATTTCATATTTATTTTTCAGCAATGCTGTTGCTACCGTGATTTCAAACTCTGCAAATGTCGGGTATACGAATAACAATATTTTTTTCATAGCCTTTTCTCCCTTAGCCACCCTATAAAATATGCCTCTAATTCGTCTACTGATAATATATTAGTGTCCACATAAGTTATGGGAAATTGTTTATACCATTCTTTTTCAACTTCTACTAATTTAAATTGTTCCTCAAATGTAATTCGATTTCTTGCCCTATCATTGTTTTTCCTATCATACAAATTCTCTTTCGAAACATCTAAATAAAAAATTGCATCCGAACGGCATTCTCTTAATTTATACAATTCATCTTTTAACTCTGTTTCTATATCCCACTCTTTCCCTATCATCTTCGGATAAAAGAGTGTATAAAATTCAATATCTTCTGGTCCGCGATCAAAAGTCATAACTGATTTCACATTTTGAAACTCTTTTATTTTTGCTTCAATAAACATTTTTTGATTTGTAATAAACCCCTCTTTTGAGTTCATATCTAAATGTAATTCTTTTCTTTTTTCTACAATTGGATATGGATTTTCGTATATAATTGAAAGCCCATATTGCTCTAACCTTTTTGCCAATGTTGTTTTTCCACTTGCCATCGGTCCTTGGAGTGAAATTACGTATGTCATCCCTCTCATTCCCTTGTACTGTAATACATAAATAATAAACAGAATTTTGAAAACCATCAACAAAATATATATCATCTTGTTTCTTATTCTTATGTAACTTATAATAAAAAATAGAGATTATGACGGACGCATCAATAATGTAAGCTTGGAAATCCAAGCTTACATTATTTTTTGCTTTCCCTTTTCTTATAAAAAGAGTATACTAGATTAGAACGTATGTTCTTAATAATTACATACAGTAAGGAGATAGAACAATGGTATACGACACAAAAGCAATTTCTTGGAATGAATCTTTAAAACAACTTCAACGCCGCTATACAAACAAACAAGTTGACCGAAAAGAATTTGAAGATATTGAACTGATGGAATTCTTCCGCGATAACGACTACATTCCTTTACCTACACATATAAGCGGCCTATCAACAACACGTTTTACTTCTTACTCTATTTTCACAACTGAAGATAAAGATCGTAAAGTTGGCACACTCATCATTGAATATGTAGAAAATGACAATGATATTTTATGTGTTGAACAACTATACTTCGTTTAAATCACAGCGCTTGGTCAAAATGATCAAGCGTTCTTGCTTTCTATGAATCTCACTGTTTATAATATGAATAAAAGAAAATCGAAATCATTTAAGGGGGGATATACTTGCTCGAAGGATGGTTCAGTTGGTTTATTGTATTATGGACTGTTATTTTATTAGGACTTATGTCTATCGGTGGATACTTTATGTTCAGAAAATTTTTAAAACGATTACCGAAAGAAGACGGTATGTCCATTTTAGATTGGGAAGAGCACTATATTAATAAAACGAGACATTTATGGGATGATGAACAAAAACAATTATTAGAAGAACTAGTAAGTCCCGTTCCTGAACTATTTCGTGATGTTGCCACGTCAAAGATTGCCGGTAAAATTGGTGAACTTGCAATAAAGGAAAACGCTTCAAAAATTACACAAGATTTAATTATACAAGGATATATCGTTGCCACACCGAAGCGCGATCATAAATTTTTAATTAAGAAACTACAAGAAAAAGAGATTGATTATTCAAATTACAAATCTTTACTTGCAAAATAATCTTCATTTTTTATTTCCCTATTTTCGACAAGTTACGTTTTATACGTCGTGGTTGGGACAGAAGGTGCTAACAATACCAATAAAAAATACAGCGTCAAAGACGCTGTATTTTTTATTTTATACATATACAATTTTCACGTTAATTTCATATCTTTTTCGTTATAAAAACCGTCTTCTTTTTCCATTTCCCTCTGTAATTTTGTAAAGGAACGGTACATTGCAATTCTCCATGATACAATCATCGCAAACGCAAGTAAGAAGAACATACCGCTAAGTTGTCCTAAATCAAGAGATTGACTTAAGTATGTTTTAAACACAATACGCACTACAAGTAATCCAATTAAAATAAATACAAATGCTTTTGAACGCTTCAAATAAATCTCTTGTCCGCGTATTTCAAACTTAGATGTTTTAATAAGAAAAATAGAGAAAAATAGACCAACGACAATCGCTTCTAACATTTCTGCTGGAGTTAATCGAAATTCTGGAAAAACATACATCAGTGCTCCTGTGCTCATAAAAAACGGTGGGAGTATAATTTTTTTCAATGTTGCAGGTTTCTTAGCTGCTTTTAAACGAATAAACATCGCACCAACAGCCATACAAACAGCAACGATACTTGATAAAAGAACTATGTTCATATTTTCTCATCCTTTTTTTGTGACTATACGCAAAATATAATTTCATTATATGCTTTTCCGTTAGTATTTCCAACATTTTCACAGAATAATACTAAAAACCAGTAAATCCACCAAATAAACTTGAGAAATATACGATAATTTTCGTCATCCAGTTAAAGTATAGAAAGACCCCCATGACAATCATAATGTATCCTCCGATTTTCATGAACGCCATACTATTTCTTTTAATCCAAGACATTTTCGTAATAAAGAATGAAAGTACGAAAAACGGGATAGCAAATCCAAGTATGTAAGCAATCATATAAATCATTGCCGATTCTGGATTTGTTGCAGCTAATCCAATTACAGACACTAATATAGGCCCAGTACAAGGTGTCCATCCAGCAGCAAATGCCAATCCAATTAAAACTGAACCAAAATAACCACTCGGACGGTTTTTAAAAGTAAATTTACGATCTTGCATTAGAAACTTCGGCTTAAATACACCGACAATAATAAGACCGAACACGATGATAAATATACCACCTAACTGTCTAATTAAATCTTTATAATCCGTAAAAACTCCTCCGATAAAACTTGTACCAAATCCAATTGCGATAAATATAATAGAAAACCCAAGTAAGAAAAACGCTGTATGTATCATACTTCTTTTGCGAAGCATTGCATTTTCTTCTTTCAATTCAGAAACCGACATACCTGTTATGTATGATAAAAATGCCGGATAAAGCGGTAAGCAACATGGGGATATAAATGATAAGAACCCAGCTCCAAACGCTAAAAAAATACTAATATCTTGCATTATTCCACTCCTCTCCTCTTCAATATTGTAGCAAAAACAATTGAAAATACTATGGACATTTCATGAATTCACTTTTCCAACGTGACAATAAGAAAAACTACCCTTTCACACATTTTCTAATAAAACGTTTTCATTCCCTTCTATTATATAGAAAAATCTCAATTGAATTATGAAACTCTTTCTAATTGTTACTAACATAACAAAGGTTCCACAGTTTCTCAAATGATTAGCACATTACAATTAACTTCACACATATTGACCCTAAAAAATTTTTTTCAAATGCTGTCTTTATACAACATAAAGCTGATTTTACAATACTTTAATTATTATTAATTTCAAGATTATGCATAAATATCATACTTTTATTATTATTCTATAAAATTTTGCACTTTTCTTTCATTTGACCCTTCATTTTTAATTTTGTATACTTCCCTCTAGTTATATATGTCCGTTACGGAACAATTTCATATAGATGGGAGGAATTTTTCATGCTTCGTTATTCTCTTTTAGTTTTATTAGGAGCGTGTAGTTATGGGGTTTTAGCTATTTTTGTTAAACTTGCATACGCAGAAGGATTTTCACTTGGAGAGGTAATTGGTAGCCAGTATTTGTTCGGTTGGATTATTTTACTTGCTATTACACTTCTATTTTCTAGACATCGTGTTCCACTAAAACAAATGTTAATTTTATTCGTCGCAGGAACGTCTGCAAGTTTCACTGGAATTTTTTATTATGCTTCTTTAAAAACTGTACCAGCTTCTATTGCAATTATACTTTTATTCCAATTCGTTTGGGTTGGAATTATCATTGAAGCAATTACAACGAAAACATTACCTTCAAGAGAAAAAGTTATTTCAGTAATCTTCTTACTTGCAGGTACATTTTTATCAAGTGGGTTATTAGAAACATCAGCTGGTGATTTCGATACGACTGGAATCATTTTAGGCTTATTATCTGCTGTTACATTTGCAACATACATTTTCGTAAGTGGGAAAGTTGCCGTTGAAGTACCTTCTTTGCCACGTGGTGTCCTTTTAATGGCTGGCGCTTTAACTTTAGTCATGATTGTATTCCCACCAACATTTATTTTTAACGGAGCGATTTCTCAAGGCCTTTGGAAATACGGCTTAGGATTAGGAATATTTAGTATCGTTATTCCGTCCATTGCCTTTACAATCGGTATTCCAAAAATCGGGTCTGGCTTAGCAACTATTCTTGGTGCAGCAGAACTGCCAGTTACAACAATTATGTCTGTATTCGTTTTAAAAGAAGCTGTACTATCTTCACAATGGGTCGGTGTATCACTTATTTTAATCGGTATTGCAATCCCGCAAATTGCATATGCAATGCATGGACGTTATAAAAAGCAGCATACTCATAAAAAAGTTGCGGCATAAACGAGAGAGGATTTTCATTTGAAAATCCTCTCTTTTTATTATTGTGTTATATAATGAATACAAATATTTCACTTAAGAAAGAGGGGATAATAAGTGGCATCCATTCCAAATCAATTAACAGAAAAACTTATTTCTATTCGTCGACATTTACACGAATACCCAGAACTATCGTACGAAGAATTTGAAACGACAAAAGCAATAAAAAATCGGTTAGAAGAAGCTAATATTACTATTATTGATTCCAATTTAGAAACAGGAGTTATCGCTGAAATTTCTGGTAATAAAAACGGCCCCGTTGTAGCGCTTCGTGCTGATATCGATGCCCTTCCTATCCAGGAAGAAACAGACCTTCCATACACTTCAAAAATACAAGGTAAAATGCATGCTTGTGGGCATGATTTTCATACAGCTGCTATATTGGGTGCGGCTTACTTATTAAAAGAAAAAGAAGCTTCTCTTAACGGAACTGTCCGCCTTATATTCCAGCCAGCTGAAGAAAGTAGTAATGGTGCTTGCAAAGTTATTGAAGCTGGGCATTTACGTGGCGTGCAAGCTATTTTCGGTATGCATAATAAACCTGATTTACCAGTAGGTACAATCGGTATTAAAGATGGGCCGCTAATGGCAGGAGTTGATCGATTTGAAATTGAAATCCATGGTGTTGGTACACATGCAGCTGTACCTGATGCGGGCGTCGATCCTATCGTTGCATCATCTCAAATCGTTATGGCACTTCAAACGATTGTAAGCCGAAATATTAGTTCTTCTCATAACGCTGTCGTAAGTGTAACAAACATTCATTCAGGGAATACGTGGAACGTTATTCCCGAAAAAGCAATATTAGAAGGAACTGTCCGTACATTCCAAGCTGAAACACGTGAAAAGATTCCGGCATTAATGAAACGTATCATTAAAGGCGTTTCTGATGCACTAGGTGTAAAAACAGAATTTCGATTTTATCCAGGTCCTCCTGCTGTTCAAAACGATAAAGTACTCACTGATCTTTCTGTTCAGGTTGCAGAGAAAATGAATCTAAACGTTATCTCTCCTACACCATCAATGGCAGGAGAAGATTTTTCTTTTTACCAACAAGAAGTACCAGGTTCATTCGTCTTTATGGGAACAAGTGGTGCACATGAATGGCATCATCCAGCTTTTACAGTAGATGAAAAAGCATTGCCTATTAGCGCGGAGTATTTCGCCTTATTAGCCGAAGAAGCTATTCATCAATTATTACAAACAAAAAGCCGTTAAGTTACCCTTAACGGCTTTTGCTTATGCGGTTAAATCTCGTTTTATAAATACTGTATAAGAAATCCCTAGAAATACAATTAAATACAGAAGAAGTATACAAGAAGCGAACGGGAATGTTACTCCATCAATAAAGCTTCCATTCTTTGAAATACTATATAAATCTGTGTTTGCCGGCAATAAATATTTCGCCCATTCATATCTAGTTGCTGCTATTAACGCAATATTTCCTGATAAAGCAAGAAATAGCGAAATACCAATTGCGCCGCCACTAGATCTCGTTAAAACAGAAATCATAAACGCAAACGCTGCGTACACAATGGTTGGCAACCACGATAAAACATAATACTTACTTGCTTCCACAAAAATATTTTGTTTTATAATATTTCCATCTTGGAAAATAAATTCACTCCATGCAGGCTGTTGGAATTTATAAATAACAAGTCCACATAAAACGGAGAAAATCATATTAAATATAAACAATAACGCTGCAAATATAACGATTGCCAAAAATTTTGATGTTAAAATTTTAAATCGGCTCGCCGGACGAATCGTTAAAAATTTATATGTTCCCCAGCTATATTCATTCGCAAAAACTGTACTCGCATATACGAGAATAAACGGAAGTAAAATAGGAAAAACAATAAAACCAGTATCTCTCATGAAAGAAAGTGGAGAACTACTCGCTGGCGCTGTATTCGTATCTAAATGCTTCATTTTAAGCTGGTATTCCTTTACAAGCTCGTCCCCTGACTTTTCTGCTAAAATATCCTCTTTTTTCATACCGAGCTTTTTCTCAATTTCTACAGTGCGTTCTGTATAATCCGCTTTCCACCCTTTTGTTTCTGGCTCTAAATACTTTACCGTAACCCATCCTAATCCAATAATTAATACCGCAATAACTGCAAAAGGAATAATCGTTCGCTTTCGCTTAAATATTTTATACAGCTCGTTATAAACTAAATTAAACAATATCTTTTCCCCCTGTTAATTCTAAAAACTGCTCTTCTAGCGTTTTTCTTTCTTCATATACACGATAAACTTGAATGTTTTTCTCCATCAATGTACGAAGAATATTTGGAATTTCTTCATCTTTCACGTTTATAATTAATTCGTTTTCTTTTACTAAAACATCGTATTCTAAAACCTCTGCCGCTTTATTCGCATCATCTACACGTATATGTATTTCTTCTGTTTCTTCCTTTTTATCACTTTGAATATTTTGTGTTGCGACATATTCTCCATGCTGAATAATAATAACCCTGTCACACATTAATTCAACTTCTGAGAGTAAGTGACTAGAGACAAGAACAGCTTTTCCTTGTTCATGCGCAATTTTCTTTATGTACATCCGCATTTCATGTATACCACTAGGATCTAATCCGTTCGTTGGCTCGTCTAGTATTAATACATCTGGATTATGTATAAGTGCCTGAGCAATTCCTAAACGCTGTCTCATACCGAGTGAATATGCTTTTACTTTACGGTCAATTACTTGTCCCATTCCTAACAATTGCACTACTTCATCGATACGCTCTTCAGTCACATTCCCATTCATTCGTCCGAAATATGTTAAATTTTCATAGCCGCTTAAGAAAGGATAAAATTCTGGCGTCTCAATTACAGCACCAATTTTTGCAGCAGTTTTTTCAAATTGCTGTTTTACAGATTGACCGTCAATCCAAACTTCGCCCTCTGTCATACGAATCATACCGACCATCATTCGCATTAATGTCGTTTTCCCAGCACCATTTGGTCCTAATAAACCAACTACTTCACCTTTTTTCACTTCAAAACTAATATTTTCTACTAACGTCTTTGAACCAATTCGTTTTGTTAATCGATCAACTTTTACGATCGCTTGCTCATTTATCATTCCATACAACCTTTCTTCTTAACTCTTTTTTTCAGTTCTTCCCACTGTATCATGATTAATAACATGTGTAAAATGAAGAAAAAGACATGATTTCTCATGCCTTTCTCCTTGTTTCATATGACTTTTCACCCTTTAACCTTTGGGTAAACCTACAACATTGCCACATTGATATTATAATGACGGTTATCATAACAACTGCTGTTACCATTATCGCATACGTCGTAATCGGTGCATTTGTTACTCCTTGGATTCCTACTGCTTTCATAAAAATAATAATAAATAATTTCAAAAATAACATACCATGAATTAATCCGAAAACGAGTGCTCCTCCGCAAGTTAATAATTGCTCCTGACATAATAAACATAACATTTCTTTTCTTGTCATATGCATCGCTTCATTCGATGTAAACTCCTCTTTTCTTATCTGTAAAAGAGAATCTGTCATTTTATATGTAATGAAAATACACACAAAAACTATAAATAGAAACATAACATAAAACCACTTTATAAATATAGGTGTATATTCCGTTTTACTTATTACAGCTTCATTAAATCGGAATGATATCATAAAAAAACAAAGCATTGTATTCATAGCAATCCACATAAATTGTTTTAACCTTTGGGCAGCAAATGTTTGTATATTTTTTCTCGCTAACCGAAATAAAGACATAATTTCCCCCTACCTTGCTTCATAACATACGCATTCTATACTACTAGTGTATAAAAATATGACATTTTAAACATCGCACTTCAATCGGAATCTTTACTAAGCCTTTAGTCCTAGAAACCACGTATATTTATCTCCTTAGCATTGAATAAAAAATAAAAAACAAAAAACGGAAATGCACTTTACTTACATTTCCGTTTTTTGTTTAACGAGGTGAATCTTTATATAACTTAATTATCATGACTGCCTTGTAACTTCATCAACTATTCACCCTTCGCATCTTCCACTTCAATCCTTTTTTTCTCTCTTGCAATTTTCAAAAACTCTAACAACTCTGGATTGCTATTCATTTTTTTATAAGCCACTGACATTTCTGCAACAAAATTAGAATCACATAACTCTTTATATACAACTTCTGTTTTATACAATTTATTTGCGGATACAGGTATTACTGTAATTCCAATACCTGCTGCTACAAGCCCCATGACAGTTTGATACTCCGTTGCTTCTTGTACAATGTGCGGACTAAAACCGACATCGCGGCAAAGCGATAAAATTGTATCGTATAACGCTGGCCATACTGGTCTCGTAATAAATACGAACGGTTCATCCCTTAAATCTTCGATATGTATTTCGTCCTTTTCAGCAAGTGGATGGGCCTTCGGTAAGCATAACGTACACGAAAGTTTTTGAATTGGTTCTAACTCAAGTAATTGCGTTGGAATTGGCGGACGTAAAAATCCGATATCAATTCGATTATCATGAAGTGCATGCACCTGATCTGGTGTTGACAATTCATGTAATGCAACAGACACCCTTGGAAATTTCTTTCTATACTCCCTGACGATTGACGGTAAAATATCATATATCGCCGCACCTACAAAACCAATTGAAAGTGATCCTACTTCTCCCCTTTGAGCACTTTGTGCGACTTCTACTGCTTTTTCAATTTGTTCAAACGCTTTTTTCACTTCTTTTAAAAACATTTCTCCAGCTTCTGTTAATTCAACCTTTCTCTTCGTTCTTGAAAATAACATAACTTCCATTTCTTTTTCTAATTGCTGAATTTGTTGACTAAGCGGGGGTTGTGTCATTTGTAAACGAGCAGCCGCTCGTCCAAAGTGCAATTCCTCTGCCACTACAACAAAATATTGCAAATGCCGTAATTCCATTTTGGACACCCTTTTCACTTTCGATTAATACATCTAATATATTAATAACATATAATTTATATATTAGACAAATATTTCGAATGAACGTATAGTAGAAATTGTTAATTATTTTTTACAATTTTTATGTAAAAAACAAAGAGGTGGTTACTGTATGAAATGGTGGAAGTTAAGCGGACAAATTTTATTATTATTTTGTTTCGCTTGGACAGGTGAATGGATTGCAAAACAGGCACACCTCCCAGTTCCAGGAAGTATAATCGGTATTTTTTTATTGTTAATCTCATTAAAATTTAACATAGTGAAAAAAGAATGGATACAAGACGGTGCAGACTTTTTATTAAAAGAACTTATTTTATTTTTCATCCCTTCTGCAGTCGCTGTCATTCGTTACAAAGATACATTATCACAATATGGAATCGATCTCATTTTAATTATCGTAATTAGTACACTTTGTGTCACTCTCGTAACAGGACTTTTAACAGAATTGCTATTAAAGCGGAAAGGATCAACACAATGATCGGCTTTCTTTGTTTACTATTAACACTATTCACATATTGGGTATCTAAAAAAATGTATCAACGCTGGAATTGGAGCTTACTTTCTCCCCTTCTTGTATGCCCAATCATTTTAATTGCTTTATTACTCGGATTAGATACACCATACGAAACCTACGAATCTGGTAGTCATTGGCTAACAGAATTATTAAAACCTGCAACAGTTGCTTTCGCATGGCCAATCTATAAATATTTTGATCTATTAAAAAAACATGGCACTGCTATTTTAATTAATGTCATTGTCGGTTCTTTTCTATCTGTTATTACTTCCGCACTACTAGCTAATTTTTTTCAAATTGACTCTACAATAGAACAAAGTTTGGCACCACACATTGTAACAACACCTATTGCAATGGCTATTTCAGAAATGATTGGCGGCATGTCACAATTAACAGCCGTTTTCGTCGTATTAACTGCCTTAACTGGAGCATTACTCGGTCCTACACTCATACGCATATGCCGTATTAAAACAGCGCTCGCAAAAGGTATAATGCTAGGTACTAGCGCGAATGGAACCGGAACATCAAAAGCATTTGAAATCGGTCCTGTCGAAGGAACCATTGCAAGTTTATCAATGCTTTTAACAGCTGGAGCTAGTTTAGTTATTGTTCCGCTTTTCTTATCTTGGATACATTAAAGAAGCAAGTATTTACATACTTACTTCTTTATTTATATATTGGTATATTATTTCGTAATCCTCTGGAAAAGCCAAAGTTAATTTTTCAACTTCATGTATCCCTTTCCAATCAATTTCATGTATTAACTCATCCGGATCTTGGATTTTCATATTACCGCCTATTTTTTTAACAAAGTAATAATGAACATACACCGGAATTCCGTATGTAATACCTTCTTTTTCGTATATTTTATTTACAACCTCCACATTGTAACCTGTTTCCTCCCAAACTTCTCGAACACAACATTCTTCTAGTGTTTCTCCCTTTTCAAGTCCTCCACTTGGGACAGACCACCTTTTTTCTTCCCCTTCTTTTCCTTGTAATACCATTAAAATTTCATTTCTTTCATTCATACAAATAGCTGCCGTACCTATCCATCTCTCCATATACATCCCTCCCCTACTAAAATTCGCCTTCTGTTTTATTTCCCCTTTGAAAAAAGAGGAAATAAGTAAAAAGATGCCGAAAGTTTACATCAACTTCATGAGCAGTCCCTTCTTAGAAATTCAAACCGGAAGGATGAAATTATGATTTCTAAATATGTTGTGGAATGTGTTTTTTGTGAAGAAAACCGAAAACCTCGGCAAGCCATTGTCACAGTGCCTGCTACTTCTCAGCTACTAGCCATTCAAAAAGTACGAGCTGAATGTAAACGTCGCTTCGGAAAAACTTTATTATTGCAAACAGAAATTAAAGAAGAATTACTCTTTGAACAAAAAGAAAGCTGACCATAAATTGGCCAGCTTTCTTATCCGATCATATTTTCACATGAAGATTAGGGGCATCCTCTTTAAGGATCGGGATTTACCCATTATGTGCGTTCCATAATGGTCATCGAACAATATATTTCTATACAATAAACTATTGAATAGAATAGGGCAAAACTTGTTCGCATTTTTTAGAAAAGGGATAGGGATATAATTCAAGTAATACTTCGAATACTCGAACTTTACACTCATTATATTAAAGCAAATCTTTTTATATGAGAAATATGAATTACTTACATAATTCATTCGTAAAATATATTAATATGTTTCTATATATTCTCTTTAATCTACTAATAACATACATCCAGCTAATATTGGTGTCATAATCATCGAAAACCTTAGAAGCATGCGAGGTGCATAATTTGTAAACTTAGCTCCTATATATGCGCCTAACATTGTCCCGATTAAAACTTGTACTAATAATACATAATCTAAATACCCTTCCGAACTATATCCAAGCCCACCTCCAATTGCGATTGGTAATATAACGAGCATTGTCGTCCCTACAGATTGACGGATCGTTAAACCTAATAGAACCATTAACCCGAGTTGGATAAAGGGTGCTGAACCAATCCCAAACGAACCAGCTAAGATTCCAGTAACCAGTCCGAGACATATACATTTAATCAAGTTATCTTTCGTAAGTTCTTTTTCCTCTTTTAAAGACGACTGCTCCCTGTTTTGGAACATAATCAATCTAATAAACATAAAAATTGCAGATAAAAATAACATACCCGCTGTAAACCAGTGCAGAAGATGCGCTGGTATTAGCGAACCAAACTTTGAACCAATAAAGGAACCAATTGCTCCAAATCCCCCAACAATCCCACCTATTACAAACACAACATTCCCTTCTCGGTAATGACTTACTACTCCAGATAATGTTGTAAATGCCATAGCAGTTAAAGATGTTGCAAGCGCAACATGAATAGGGATATGGAATACCAGAGTGAGTATCGCGATGATAAATCCTGCTCCTCCTGCTCCGACGAATCCTAATAAAACTCCCATTAATAACATTGTTATAATAATTGCCACATACTCCCCCTCCAATACCCCAATTATCTATCATATGCACACTTCTATACAAACAAAAAGCACCCTAAACGGATGCTTTTACTACTTTTCTATATTGATAATATGTACTTAATCTTGATTAATCAAAATTACAGCTGGTCCAGAGACAACAACCCCGGCCACTTCTATCTTTTCAAATTCCTTCACTGTAATAGATATAACCCCTTCTCTTTCCATCAATTCCTTACTCAGGACATCAGTCGGTATCGCTTTCACCGTCTTACCTCCTTTTCATTTTATACAAAATTATAAAAAACTACCCAATGCATCTAAATATATGCATCACCTCCGCTTTCATTCCTTATTCCAGCCAAAATTCACATCCCCTGTCTATAACATATTGAAAAATAAAAAAGCACTCGCTAAAGCGAATGCCTTTCTATTATTTACTTCTCTATTACTTTTAACATTCTATTAATAAATGCTGCCGATTCTCCACGTGTTGCAGAACCTTTTGGCATAAACTCATTATTCTCATTCCCTTTTACAATACCTAATCCATAAACACGTTGAACCGCCTGTTTATCATACGCTAAATTTTGATCCGTAAATGGTAATGGAACTAAATTACCTTTAATATTTTTGTATTGCAATGCACGGTCAATCATAATGACAGCTTCATCACGTTTAATCGTATCATTAGGAGCAAATATATCATTTCCTCGTCCACTTATAATCCCAGCACTAGCTGCACGATTAATACCATCTACTAACGATGGATGTGCTGTGTTTAAATCTTTGAAATTCGATTTCCCCTCTGGTAATTGCAATGATCTTGAAACTAAATTCGCAAATTCACCACGTGTTACAAGACGTTCTGGCCAGTAAGAACCCTTTCCGTCTCCAACCATAATACCTCTTTTATCTAATTCACGAATATCAGCTTCATACCAACCGCCAGTTATATCATCTTTATGATTCGCATCATAATAAGCTTTCGTTCCCTGTAAAAATGGCTCCCACGCATTATTCTTTATCATAATGGCCGGACAATTCTTTCCGCTCCAAAATTGATGTTTTTTCACATTTTCTAAAGGAACATTTAACTCCCCCATTAAATAGGCTGCTAGTTTGCGAGCATTTTCCACAGCTTTATTATAATCACCATCTTGGTTGACAGCAATTTCAATTGCAATTGATTCTCTGTTACCAGTTCCTTCTGCTCCATCTCCAGCATGCCAAGCATTTTCATTTAATGGTAGATGTTGATAAATTTCTTTATCATCTACTGTAAAATGCCAAGATGCTGAACGATCAGTCGTTCCTGTTGCTTGGCTGTATAAATATTGTGCATGGTTTCTAGCATTTGCTCCAACACTATAATTATCCGTCTCATGAATTGTAATGTATTTTGGTTTCATCGCATAACCTGGACGAATATTTTCATTTCCTGTTGGTACAATCATTTCCTTTAATGGTACACCGTAAATATCCGTTGTTTTCTCTGCTGATGGCGCTGCATACATAACCGCTTCACGTTTCGTACGAGTTGGGGTTGTACTTTGAATAAGAGATGCTTTTGTACCTTCAAATTTTGCTGAAGGTGAATAGATCCATTTCACCTCATTATCTATTTGGACTTGGAACCACTCTCCAGCTTGCCCAATTGCAATAATTGTTTGCGGTTGTAACACTTTCTCGTCTTTATATGAATTAAATGGTGCGGAATATGTAGCTGTCTCTTCATTAATTACTAATTTTTCGTTTGCCAAGTGATAAACTTCCTTAACCTCTACATTTCCTTCACTACTTTGTATCCACCCAGCTCCAGATTCTGTTTGCACATAGTAAGCGTTTCCTTTTCGTTTTTCGGCTTTTACTACTTGATTAGAAAGCTGAACACCTGTCGCTTTTTGTAACTCAGCAGAATCAAATAAAGATGCTGAACCTATTATATGTACAAAAAAATCTCCTTGTACTTCATTTGTTATTCCTTTGCTCTCTCCACGTCCATCTTCATCTTTCATATGGCTTTCAATACTTTTTAATGCTTGCTCGTCTGTTGAAATTGTTACGGTCTTTTCTACTGTGTCTGCATAGGAAAAACTTGGAATCGTTACCATACTAAATATAATTGATGCAGCTAAAACATTATAAAATTCTTTTTTCATACTAATTATTTAACACGTTTATATCTTAATTCGTGTTAACTTCCCTCCCTAATCTAAAATATTTAAGGCTATCTAGCAAACTTCTAAACTAAATAACCCTTTACAATATAACAAACTCTATCTCATTCGTATAGATAGGAATGACTACTATTTGCCTACTTTTTCTATATTGGAATATAGAAAAGAAGCTATAAAAGGTATAGCTTCTCCTCTCACTATTTCAATCTCGTTGTACCTTATACTCTATAACTCTACCATCTTTATCAAATTGCAAAACAAGACATTCACTATCTATAGGTATGAAACCACGTTCATTCCCAAGATAGTACAAAGTAGTAATTCCCTCTGCCCAACTTCTCGTTTTCATAGGGGGGCCAAACAATTTTGTAATTTCCTCGTTTGATTTCCCTATCAATTTATGCTCCTGTAATAGGTCATCTACCATATGTACTCGTTTTTCTTCATAATTTAACCACCGATCCTGATTAAAGTTTGAAGTGTATTTATTTATACTTAATTGTACGGTGCATACTAGCAATGGAATGAGACCCACCATCATTATAGTGAACAGTTGTTTCTTACCTTTATCACGTCTTACCGAAACATGTAAGATAGACTTTTGAATAATAACTAATAAAATAAAAGGCATTACTACCACCAAAATACTCATTACACTCAATGACACATGAACCATATCAATAACGAAAATAAACGCAATGTACATTAATATATACAAACAAAAATAAATGTACAACATCCCCCACATTATAGTGCTTTTACCTTTCTCCACCCAAATAACACCTACTTTATCCCGCTATTTGCGGGCAGTTAGATTCCCACCTCAAAATTCGGCTGTGCAGGGTAGGAGTCGGTTTGCCCATAAAACCCCGCTGATTAAAGTTTTACTTTATTTTTCACTTCGCAACATAATTCATCTGGCCAATCATATCTCTAATCTTTTTTAGTTCTCGTGCTGTATATAGTACTTCACTTGTTAAAACTTCATTTCTGAAAAACGTTACAATTTGCTCTCTATCTTTAAATCTCGGCAATTCTTCATTAGAAAGATCAATAACTTCTTTTCCACTTTCATTTTCAAAATATACAATCGGTTTTACTTTTCCCTTTACAATATCTACTTGCATTTCTTCCAAACAATTATATAAAGTTTGAGATAGTATTTTCGCTTTATACGCTGGATTCCCTTCATTTCTTACTTGCAAAGTTAATGAAGTTCCATCCGTAATAAATTCAAACGTCTCTTCTTTTTCAATTTCATGTTGATACTTACCAATTTCCTCAATCATAAATGAATATATACCAGCATTTTTTCTCGTTAAACCATGAATTAATGTCCCCGTCCATTCTTTCGTCTCAAGTAGATAAATACCAGTTTTACATAAGATGAGGTGATGGATTCGATTATCGTTTATGTCATGTTTATCTCTATATTTGTTACTTCTCATAAAAACGTTCGGTATAATATGAAACTCTTCTTCTAGTATTATTCCTTGCTCCACGAAACCTCTCTTCATATAATGTAATGTTTCATGCGCATTCACTTCAGCACCATTTTTGGCATATTCTCGTAAATCCGCAATTAAATTTTGAAACATATGTATTTCATTAGTATGCTTATCTTGCATTTCACTACGTTCTTTACTATGTTGAACTGCCAATTGATTTTTCATCATACGCATATTTTCAAGTTCTCTAGCTGTATTCACTTGTAAATCATTATATTTTTTCTGTTCCATATTCTTTAAAGTATCTTGTTTTTCTTTATGCTCCGTAATCGTAGCTGCAATCTCACTTTCATACGTTTCAATCGCTTGTTTCTTTTCAAACTCTACTTGCTGACTCTCTGATTCTAACTGCTTATTTTTATAAAACAGTACAAACACTGCAGCTAATAATATTAAAATTCCACCCATTAGCACATACTCCATATTATTACTCCTTTATTTCATTTTCGATTATTTTTTATAAATATATCCATTATATTATACTATGCTTTCAATATACACTTTGTAAAAATTATATATTTTTACTAAAAGGCACCTCAGTCGAGATACCTTTTAAGTTCACTTTATTGTACACCATACTGAATATAACTTGAATCATAGTATACCCATTGATTTGTCCCTAAGCAAAGCCATCCATCTTGCTTACTCCATACTCGATATGATTCACCATGATGTAACTGTCTTATAACATTCCCGTTTAATGATGGAGCGTCTCGCATATTCACATTATCGCCAGTAATAGTTGCCACATAATGTTTATACTGAATATAACTTGAATCATTATATACCCACTGATTTGTCCCTAAACAGAGCCATCCATCTTGTTCTCCCCAAACTTCATATGATTCGCCACGATTCAATTGGCGAATTACACTAGACTGTAAAGATGGTCCACTTCGTAAATTCACATTATCTCCATTAATTACAGCAACTCCGTATACTGGAGTCGCATTATTAGGCGTGGGAACATTACCTCCACCACTTGCTCCATTTCCTTGTAAAGCTTCTAATGAAACAGCTGCTGATACATCACAATTTCCTACACCTGAAATTTGCCCAGAATCTGTGTACTGCCATGCTGTCCACTCTGTCCATCCACCAGCATCAGCAGGCGGTATACTAGAATATCTGGAAATCCATAGTGGAATGTCACTTAACCCGCTAATTCCAAATTCATTAATATACCAAACTCCTGTATATAACATTACATTTTTCCCAGTAGCTTGTTTCACATAATTTACGAAACTTCTTGCCCAATTCGATATAGTCGCACCCGTTAAACTACTATTGCTAGTATCCGTTGGCGATTCTAAATCTAAAACAGGAATTAAGTCCGTCTGATTACTCTGTAAGATATTCACAAAATATTTCGCTTCTGAAATGGCATCATTTTGTTCTGGGTGCGCAAAATGATATGCACCAATTAATACATTCGCATTTCTCGCAGCTTGTACATTTTGAACGAAAGTAGGGTCAATATAGTTCACACCTTCCGTCGCTTTTGCATACGCCGCTGAAATGCCAGATGACTTCACAGCATTCCAGTCGATGCTTCCTTCCCAATGAGACACATCGATAAACGTAATATTTGAACTGGATCTATTTTGCATATAAAAGCTCCTATCAAATTTTTTTATTCCGTATACAATATGTACACATTCAGTTAATGGACACGACCTTTATGCTAGAGTAATAAAGTTCTAATATATTTATTTTGTCGAGATGTTTAAGAAAAAAGTGAAATTGAAACTACACCGTACACCAGAAACTCCATTAATACACTTTTAACACCTCAAAAAAGGCCTTGTAATCACAAGGCCTTTTGTAAACTCCCTTTATTTTGTAGTAAGTACATATTGTAGTAAAGTCCTTGTTTACTAAGCAACTCTTGATGTGTACCTCTTTCTATGATTTCCCCTTCATGCATAACAAATATTTGATCCGCATCTTGGATTGTAGACAATCTGTGTGCAATCGCTATCGTTGTTCTACCTTTTCGCATTTGCTGCAATGCCGTTTGGATAGCCTCCTCTGTTTCTGTATCAATATTTGCCGTCGCTTCATCTAGCACTAATACTTTCGGATTAGTTGCTATCGTTCTAGCAAAAGCAATTAATTGCCTTTGACCACTAGAAAACGCAGCTCCTCTTTCGACTACTTCTGTATCGTATTTCTCTGGTAATTTTTCAATAAACGTATTCGCTTGCACAAATCGCGCTGCTTCTTCTATCTCTTCATCCGTTATCTCTTCATTATACATACGAATGTTTTGCTTTACATTTCCAGTAAATAAAAATGCATCTTGCAGCACAAGACCAATTTTCTTTCGAATTTCTTGTTCTTCAAACTTCTCTAAACCCACTCCGTCTATTACAATATTACCTGATTTAATATTGTAAAATCTCATTAATAAATTCATAATTGTACTCTTACCACTACCAGTGTGTCCAACGAAAGCAACCGTTTGCCCTGGCTTTACGTGAAAAGATACATTTTTTAAAACGTCACGCTTTCCATCATATGAAAAAGTAACATCTTTAAACTGAATTTCCCCGTTAACTACTTGTGGATTTTCACTCCCGATTTGAACAGGAGCTAAATCTTTATCGTCCATTAAATGAAATACACGCGATGATGAAACGAGCGCTTGTTGGAAGAAAGATAGTTTCATCATCATCTCATTTACCGGCTGGAAGAAACGATGTATATAGTTAACAAAAGCATATAAAACCCCTACTTCAACAGGACTCTTTAAAGCGTCAATTCCAAATAAACCAAGAACTAACGCAATTGCTACAATATGAACAAGATCTGTTGCTGGACGTAAAAGTAATGCATCTAATTTCAATGTACGACGTCCAGCACTATAATGCTTGTTGTTCACTTCTTCAAACTCTTTTCTCATCCGCTTTTCTTGCCGGAACACTTGAACAATATTCATCCCTTGAATGGACTCATTTAACTTTGCATTTAATACACTCAGTTGATTACGTACCTCTAAATAAAAAGCTGCACTTTTCCGGCGATACAGCACCATAATCGCAAACATAATTGGAATTAATATGAGCGAAAATAGCGCTAATTTTACATCTAGTAAAAACATCGCTACTAAAATCCCTACTAAAAAGACTACATTTTTCACGAATGTTGATAGTACACTAACATAAAAATCCTTAATCGCTTCCGTATCATTCGTTATACGAGATACAAGTGTACCAATCGGCGTACGATCAAAGAAACTTAATGACAATTTTTGAACATGTTCATACACTTCAACTCGCATATCTTGAACAATCTTAAAAGCGATATTTTGAAAGTACAATAAGTCTAAATACGTAAATAATACTTTTAATAAGTGAGCAATAATATACACTACAAATAGAGTAACAAGTGCTGATTGTTCAAAGTTACGTGGTACTAAGTGTTCATCAAGAAATTGTTTAATTAAAAAAGGACCCATCATTTCAGTTACAGTTGCACCAACTAGAAATAAAAATGCTAACGCTAATAACCCTTTATATGGTCTCATATAAGAAAGCAATCGCCTTAAATCACTCCGCTTTTTCTCAGCCATCATACGCCTCCTTTCTCTACCAACGCCTCTAACTGCTGGCTTTCATACATTTCTTTATACCAACCATTTTCGTTCATTAGTTGTTCATGTGTTCCACGCTGCATAACCTTACCTTCATCAATAACAAGAATAAGATTTGCATGCTGAATCGCACTTAAACGGTGCGCAGTAATAATCGTCGTTTTTTCTGCTCTTTCTCGTTTCAATGCAGTTAATATAGTTTCTTCTGTTTTTGCATCTACAGCTGATAAACAATCATCTAAAATTAAAATTTCAGCATTCGTTAATAACGCACGTGCAATTGAAATTCGCTGTTTTTGGCCTCCTGATAGCGAAACCCCTCTTTCACCCACTACCGTTTCATATCCTTCCGAAAATTGAATAATATCATTATGAATACAAGCAATCTCAGCAGCCCTGTTAATTTCTTTATATGTAGCATCAGCCTTTCCAAAAGCAATGTTCTCCCCAACACTCGCTGAAAATAAAAAATGATCTTGCGGTACGTATGAAATTGCAGAGCGTACACCGTGAAGTGTTAAATCTCGAATATCCCGCTCACCAACTTTTAATTCACCATTAAAGTGGTCATACTCGCGAATTAAACATTTTAATAACGTCGTCTTCCCTGCACCGGTACGCCCTACAATTCCTAACGTTTCACCTTTTCTTAAGTTAAAGTAAATATCTTTTAAGTTTAATAGTTCATTCTTTTTATAAGAAAACGAATCAACAGCAAACGAAACATCACCACTTGCTATAGCATGTATAGCATCTTCCTTATTCACTACATCCGAAGTCTGTGAAAGTATTTTCTCCACACGATCATACGAAGCACGTCCACGCTCCATAATATTAAATAGCCATCCAAAAGCTAACATTGGCCATACAAGAGTCCCTAAGTATGTTGTAAATGTTACTAATTCTCCTACAGTTAATTCGCCCCGTACAACTAATAATGATCCGTAACAAATTGCGATTAAAAATGAAAATCCGACAATTAGGGCAATCGTTGGATCGAATAACGAGTCAATACGTGCGACTAGCATATTTTTATGTACGACATCTTCCGATTTCTTCCGAAACGATTGTAAATCCTCTTTCTCTTGTCCAAGTGAGCGAATTACCTTCATCCCACTCATACTTTCTTGTACTTTATCATTGATTTCAGAAAACGATTGCTGTGCTTTATGAAATCTTCTATGCAATAAAGTTCCATAATAATTTGTAGAAATAGCTACAATTGGCATCGGAATTAAACTTAACAGCGTTAACTTCCAGCTAATTGTAAACCCCATCGCTACGAGTACACATCCTCCAACAGCTAATGAATCAACGAGCGTTAACACACCTGCCCCAGCAGTTTGTTGAATCGCCTGAATATCATTTGTCGCATGTGCCATCAAATCGCCCGTACGACGTGATTGATAAAAGGATGGGCTCATCTTTGTAAAATGTTCATATAAATTCTTTCGGAGTTGACGAGCTAGTTTTAAAGAAGATCCAAAAATCATAATACGCCATAAGTAACGTAATATATACATCGTAATTCCTACAACTACTAATAGAATAACCCAGTTCAACAATTTTTCAGACGTTAATGTTCCATTATTAATTTCATCTACTACAATGCCTAGTACTCTTGGCGCTACAAGTTCAAGAAGCGCCACACCAAATAACATAATAATTCCGATTATGTACGCTCGTTTTTCTTGTTTAAAAAACCAAGCTAAATTCAAAAACACTTTCATATTTATCCTCCTCCCTTAAAATGAGCGATATTTTCAGTTTAACAAAAACACAGAATTTTTAAAAGTTTTAAACATCTTATGCACTCAAAAGAAAAGGGCACTCGGTAAGAGTGCCCTTTGGCGCTTATTTTGTTTGTTGCTTGTTCATCGCGCTCATCATTTGATTGATTTTCTTTTGGGAAGGTTTTTGTCCCATTTGCATCATCATCATTTTTAACATTTGTTCGTTAATTGGTGGATTTTTTTGTAAGTAATTCATCATGTATTTGCGGGCAATGAAAAATCCTAACGCCACGCCTGCTACTAGTGCTACTACGCCCACTAGAATACCTAACCACATTGGCATATCTTTTCCTCCTTCATGTTGTCTACCTTACAGTGTACTAAAACCTTTTCAATAAGACAAGATACTATTCGACATTTTTTACACATATGTTCGTACTTGTTTGAGAGGGTTTAACCAACCGTACTTTTTATTTTCATAATCCATCGCTAAAAATGTTAACTCACACTTTCTAAGCACCTCAAAGAAAGTTGTTTCCATGGATACATTTCCAGAAGTATTCATTCGAATATATTGTGGTTTCACCATTATTTCGCCGTATTCAGCTCCTGTATAAAGCGTATGAATATGATTTGTTCTTTCATATTTGCCAAGAACACGCAAAGCTTGTTCTAATTTATGATGAAGTTTCATTACTTGTAACGGCATCGTAATATACGTCATTTGTTTATATAATACTTTCTTCTCCGAAAGGGACCCAGATTCTGAAAATCGAGCAAATAAATCAAAAAACAAATATTCACGACCAAAGTAAGCTTTCGCAATATCCTCTTGAATTAAATACAATTCATACGTTTTCATTTTTTCCCTCCCGATCTGGACAACCTTTTCCCTACATTATATAAGAGAAAATTTGCAATGATTGTCTGACTACGGAGAGAGAAAAAACTTTTCCTGTCGAAAAAACTCAATTACATAGAAAAATCTCCCCATGCTGGAGAGATTTTTCTAAAATCATTAAAGCATTTCTTTTACTTTACGAACAACGTTCTCTACAGTAAATCCATACTCTTCCATAATTTTCTCACCAGGAGCAGAAGCACCGAATGTGTCAATACCTAGTACATCTCCATCAAGACCTACGTAACGGTGCCATCCAATTGTAGCACCCATTTCAATTGCGAAACGTTTCGTTACTGCTTTTGGTAGTACAGATTCTTTGTACTCAGCAGTTTGAGCTTCGAAGCGATCCATAGATGGCATGCTAACAACAGCTGCATCAACGCCGTCTGCTGCTAGAGCTTTTTGCGCTTCGATTGCTAAGCTTACTTCAGATCCAGTTGCAATTAAGATTACATCAGCAGTTTCTTTCTTGCTTGCAGAAACTACATATGCACCTTTTGCTACTTTTTCATAAGTATCGTCTTTTGCACCTTCTAATGTTGGAAGATCTTGACGAGTTAACACTAATGCAGTTGGTGTTTTTGTAGATTCTAGAGCTAGTCTCCAAGCTGCAACTGATTCGTTACCGTCTGCTGGACGAATAACAGAAACGTTTGGCATCGCACGAAGTGCTGCTAATTGTTCAACTGGCTCATGTGTTGGACCATCTTCACCAACAGCGATACTATCATGTGTGAATACATACGTTACAGGCAATTGCATTAATGCTGCAAGGCGAATTGCTGGACGTAAGTAGTCAGAGAATACGAAGAACGTACCACCGTAAGTTTTTAAACCGCCATGTAGTGCGATACCGTTCATTGCTGCACCCATTGCGAACTCACGTACACCGTACCAAATGTTTTTACCGCTGTAATCAGCTCTTGTAAAGTCTTTTTCGTTATTCATGTATGTTTTGTTAGAACCAGCAAGGTCAGCAGATCCACCGAAGAATGATGGTACAGACTCTGCAATTGCATTAATTACAGCACCTGAAGAATTACGTGTTGCTGCTTTTGATCCTAATTCATAAGTTGGTAAGCTTTGTTCCCAACCTTCTGGAAGAAGACCGTTCATTGCTGCTTGCAGTTCGTTTGCTAATTCTGGATATGCTTGTGCATATTCACCGAGCATCGTGTTCCACGCAGCTTGTGCAGTCTCACCAACATCTTGTACTGTTTTACGGAAGTTGTCATATACTTCTTCTGCTACATGGAAGTCTTGTTCAGCAGTCCAAGCGTATGCTTCTTTCGTTAATTTTGTTTCGTCTACACCAAGTGGAGAACCGTGTGAAGCTGATTTTCCTGATTTGTTTGGAGAACCGAAACCAATTGTCGTTCTTACTTCAATTAGCGTTGGGCGTTTTTCGTCAGCTTTCGCTTCTTCAATTGCTTTTGCGATTGCTTCAATATCGTTTCCATCCTCAACACGGATTACTTGCCATCCGTATGCTGTATAACGATCTTCTACACTTTCAGAGAATGAACGATTTAAATCGCCATCTAATGAAATATCGTTTGAATCGTATAACACAACAAGACGACCTAATTGTAAATGAGCAGCTAATGAAGATGCTTCAGCAGAAACGCCTTCCATTAAATCTCCATCACCACAAATAGCGTATGTATGATGATCTACTACATTATACGCATCACGGTTATATTTAGCCGCTAAGTGTCTTTCAGCCATTGCCATACCTACAGCAGTTGCAATACCTTGTCCAAGTGGACCAGTAGTTGCGTCTACACCTGCTGTGTGACCATACTCAGGGTGTCCTGGAGTTTTGCTTCCCCATTGACGGAAGTTCTTTAAATCATCCATTGTTAAGTCATAACCAGATAGATGAAGTAGGCTGTATAGTAACATTGAACCATGACCTGCAGATAATACGAAACGATCGCGGTTAAACCACGTTGGGTTATTTGGATTGTGTTTCATAAATTGAGTCCATAATGTATAAGCCATTGGTGCTGCACCCATTGGCATTCCTGGGTGACCAGAGTTTGCTTTTTCAATCGCATCAATGGATAATGTGCGAATCGTGTTGATAGAAAGTTGTTCGATTGAATGTGACATGCTATTCTTCCCTTCGCGTATGTTAGTAAACGTTTTATACATTTATATGATAGCTTCCCACGCAAGATTATACAACATGTATCGACAAATATGTTGATGTTTTTTTGATTTTTCATAAAAAAAACAGTGATTCCGGGAATGTATGGGTATTCAATATGACATACTTTTTTATTGTTTTTATTTTAAAAAGAAAGGGAATTATCTGTATTTTTATGCAATATCATTAAATCGAAAAATAAAAAATGTACATTTAACCTTTCATTACTGCGCGTGGCAAATGAATAGAAGGCTCTAACTAAAAATAAAGCAGGTATTCTCCCTTTGCATCGAAATAAAATCAATAATAATTACCATCAAAGTAACACATACACAAGATCATATTTTAAGCTTAGCGCAAATATGAAAAGCACATTAATTTCAACCATGTACTCCTACTAATTATAAAACAAATGTCACACGCATATTCCCCTCATATCTATTTTATCCTGCCTAAAGAATTACTGCATATACAATCCACTTGCAATCATTGCTTCTAATAAAGCTATAACCAATTCGATTTATTCACATATTACCTTCGCAACAAGTGCATAATAAAAGACATATCAATTGATATGTCTAAATTCACCACTCACTATGTATTGAAACGATTGAAGTAGCATTACAACTGGAAAGCTATTACTCACGTATCTTTCTATTAATATCAAAAAAGACGGGCTATGCCCATCTTTTAATTTAATTTTGCATTATCTTGCTTTTTTAAAGCTTTCAATTTCGTCGGTGTAACATCCGTGCCTTCTTCGTTAACGACTTTAATTCCTTTTAATTCGTTTAACATATTTTGACGAAATCCTTTTAAATATTGTTCACGTAGCGATTGGCGCTCACGTTGTTCTTCTTCAGTTAAGCCTTCAGCTTTTGCTTTTTTCGCTAAGAAGTTAATGCGTTCAATGAGTTCGTGACTTGGCATCTCGAATCCCCCTTCTACTCAAAACTGATTATTATCATACAATAGTTAGTCCTCTTTATCAAGCAATTGCTTTGTATATTCTACATATCTTCGATGTACAGTTGCTTTTGAAACATCATGACCAAAACCACGAAGTGTTGCTGCAATTTCTTCAAAAGTTAATTCATTCCGGCGTAAACGTACAATTTCCTCAATTGGCACTTCTTTTTTCTCACGTCCTATACTTAAATGACGATTTTTCAAATTATTCTCCGGACGAAATCCTTTCTCTATCGCCCTTTGCATGCCACGCTTAATTTTTAAATTGTGGATCTTTCTTTGATACTCTTCAACAATCCCAATTATATCTAGCACCATCGAATCAGAGTCAGAGAGTTCTAATTCTCCATTATGCGTATGCGTATATACTTTTATTCCCTCTTTATGTAAACAGTGCATTAATGCAATTTTCGCATTCCCTCTACCAAGGCGCGTTTCATCTTGTATTAGAAGTACATCAACTTGTTCATCGCGAATTGTATCTAGCACTTCTAATATGCCATCACGTTCAATTGTATAACCGCTAGCCTGCTCCTCAATCACCTTTGTAACATTCATTTGATAGCGCTCAGCTAAATGCAATAATTCATCTTTTTGACGCAATAATGATGTTTCCTGCGCTTCTTTTGTTGTGCTCACACGTGCATAAATAATTGCATTCACTTTGAACCCTTCTTTCTCACTATATTTTCCTTATAGTGTATCATAAATTCGCCTTCCGTTCGAACTTATGTTTGTAGAATGTTTTTTCGCATGTTATACTTAATAATAAGAAAAATGAAAGAAAACGAGGTGTTAGAAAACATGGAAAAGTTAACGAAACGCCAGCAAGACATTCTCGACTTTATTAAGCTAAAAGTACAAGAAAAAGGATATCCACCTTCCGTACGTGAAATCGGTCAAGCAGTCGGCCTCGCTTCTAGTTCTACAGTGCACGGACATTTATCACGACTAGAAGAAAAAGGATATATTCGACGCGATCCAACAAAACCACGCGCAATTGAAATTTTAGGTGACAACCGAATGGAAACAGAAACACAATCTGTTATTCAAGTTCCAATCGTCGGAAAAGTTACTGCCGGTTTACCGATTACAGCAGTCGAAAGTGTAGAAGATCACTTCCCACTTCCAGCTAGTATCGTTGCTGGAGCAGACCAAGTATTTATGTTACGCATTTCTGGAGATAGCATGATTGAAGCTGGTATCTTTGATGGTGATTTAGTTGTTGTTCGCCAACAACAGTCTGCATACAACGGTGAAATTGTAGTTGCTTTAACAGAAGATAACGAAGCAACTGTTAAACGTTTCTATAAAGAAAAAGATCATTTCCGTCTACAACCGGAAAACTCTTCACTAGAACCTATCATTTTAAAACAAGTGTCAGTTATCGGAAAAGTAATTGGCGTATATCGTGATTTACATTAAAAATAATAAAAAGAAGATAATTCCCTTATTTATATAGGGAATTATCTTCTTTTTATATTTTGATAGATTTCCGTTCATTCAAAAGAATTTATTTCATTAATTATTAACGCGTTTCAATAGTAACATCTCCAGCAGCGGTTTTACCGCTAATCTTTTTACTACCATTACCAATCGTTATATTTTTATTTTCTTCATTAAATATTGTCACGTCTCCAGCAGCGGTTTGCCCAGTTATAACTGCATCTTGTGGTTTTTCCAATAAAGTAATCTCTACATCTCCAGCAGTTGAACTTGCTTCTAAATCATATTTAGAATCATGATCAATAATATTTATATCCCCACTAGCCGTTTTTGCTGTTGCTTTCCCTATGACTTTTTTAAAATTCACCTCGCCAGCTTTTGTAGACCCCTCCACACTCTTTGCTGTTACATGTTTCAAATCCACTTCTCCGGCGAGTGTTTCAACACTTACGCGGTCACTTTTCACATTACTTATTTCTATTTGTCCAGCGGATGAATTTACTTTTATCTCTTGATAAGAACGTTCAGGTACTAATATAGTTAATGTAGGCGTTTGAAATCCAAAATTGTAAAATGAAAAATCAAATGAAACACCTTTTTCTATTTCCCCTATGACTTTTAATGTATCACCATCTTCAGCAATACGAATCTCCTGTTTACTTACGTCTCCTGTTTGCTTTACATAAAAAGAGGAATCAGGAGATTTTTGGACAACAATATCTCCAGCATCTAACTTAACTTCTACATTTTTTAGCGTTTCGTTTTTAATTACGTCCTCTTTATCTCCTTTTCCTGCAGTTTGTACTGCTTTTTCATATGTTTGTGAAATCCCTATTACTCCAATAATGATACAAGCGATAGCTACTAATAATATCTTTTTCATCATCTACTCCCCTTTTATCATTTTGAAGTTCCATACTACATAGCGTACACATAATCTTTTAAACCACTTCGTACTATAATAAGCTACAATACATAACAACAAACCTACTCCAACAAACGTTATACTAACGAAAAGATCCAACCATATAAAAGTACCCATAAATACTTTTACAATAACGAAAAATGGTGTCACTACACTAGCAATCCCACCGACCCAAAAAGAAAATATAAAACCGATAATTGCAACTAACGGGCCTAACACAATAATAAAATTAAACAAACTAAGTCCAATCGCTGCCATGACAGCTCTTGTTATATTCGAAGTCGATGGATCCCTTTTCATCTCATCAAAGCGATACAAAGCAAGCAAGTCTTTCGCAATTACCTTTGGAGAGCCAAGTCCCTTTATTATTTCTGATTCAGTTTTCCCCTCTTCCATCCCAAACTGAAAGTGCTCTTCATAATCAAATAAAATATCTTGTCGCTCTTCTTCTGGTAACTTTCTAAGATGACTTGATAATTCTTTAAGAAACCGTTCTTTACTCATCCCATTCCACCCCTTCAATAATTTCTTGAACACCTTTAGCAAAATCACGCCACTCCGTTACTAATAACGTAAGTTGCATCTCTCCTTGCTCTGTTAGTTGATAATATTTACGTGGCGGTCCTTCGGTGGATTCTTTTAAATACGTTTGAAAATATCCCTCTTTCGTTAAACGACGTAATAACGGATATACAGAACCTTCCGATATTAAAAATTTATTAGAGATTTGCTGAACAAGTTCATAACCATAACAATCTTTACGTTTTACAAGTGCCAATACACAAAGTTCTAACACACCTTTTTTAAACTGAACGTTCAAGGACAATCCCCCTTTCTCATTTCAGTACTGTTCAATACACGGTACCTACTTTATCCACAATATACCACTCAGTACTATTTATTGCAAGGTACTAAATTATATTTATTCCCTAAATTTACAAAATACAAATATAAAAGCCCGGATAAGATCTGTTGTAACTGACCATTATCCGGGCTTTCATTCAACTCGAATTACAATAATACAAGATTTCATTCAATCTTTCTCCTCTATGAACCCACTTCCATTTGTGACCCTAATAAATTTCGAAATATACCTTTTCTCTCTTTAGCCAATTGATTAAACTCACCTTTTTGAACAATTTCACCTTTTCCTAAAACAATAACTTGATCTGCATTACGGATCGTAGATAACCGATGCGCAATAACAACAATAGTCATCGTTCCTTTCAATCTTTCTATTGCTGATTGGATTTTCACTTCATTTTCAGTATCTAATGCACTCGTAGCTTCATCTAATATTAAAATGGATGGTTGTCTTAAAATAGCTCGAGCTAATACAAGTCGTTGACGTTCACCACCTGAAAGTCTCACTCCACGATCTCCAATGAGAGTATCAAGCCCTTTTGGAAGCATTCGTACAAATTCAGCTGCCGCCGCGAAATCTAATGCAGCCCAAATTTGTTCTTCACTCGCATTCGGATCAATCATCAATAAATTTTCTCTTATGCTTGCATTAAATAAGAAAGGATCTTGTGGCACATAACTAATAGCTCGTCTCAATGACAATAAATTTTCACTTGTAAGAGGAGTTCCATCTATTAATACTTGACCTTTCTCTGGTTGAATCAATCCCATTAAAACATCAATTAATGTACTCTTCCCAGCTCCCGAATGTCCCACAATAGCCGTCATACTATTGATTGGTATTTTCACATTAATATTTTGAAGTGCATACAAATGCTCCTTCTTATTATACCGAAAATAAACATCCTTACATTCAATACCCTGTTCTATACAAATCGGCTTTATATGTTTTTGCTGATGTATATCCTGCATTTCAATCGCTTCATTACATTCCCCTTGTAATTCCCATAATGACTTAAAGGCAGGAATGCTTGCAGCCAGTTGTTCTAAATTTGACTGAATCGTCATGAATCTTGGCCATAGTCTTGAAAAAATGAGAATGATTAATAGTAACTGGGCCGTTTGCGCTTGAAACATATTTACTGACAAAAATATAAAAAATGCAATTAATATAGCCATTGAAATTTTATAAAACAATTGAGAGTTTGACCTTATTCTCATATACTCCATTTGTTCGCTACTCATCTTTTTTGTTATAGATTGAAACCAATCCAAACGTGATCCTTCCAAAGTATTGCTCTTTATATCTTTAATTCCATTGAAATGATCTGTTATACCAGAAAGATAGTCTTTTGCCAATTCTGAAGTCTTACCGCCTAGTATTCTTGCTTTTTTTATAAAAACACGAGAAGCTACCAAGAACAATAAGCCAAAGCCCAAAACAAATACAGTGATTTGGGGAGATAATAAAAACGCAAGCCCTACCTGTATGAATGTAAATAGAATAGTAGCTAGCAATTGTAAAATTAAATTAATCCCATAACTAACACGAGCTAATTCTGTAGTTAATATATTAATTAGATTTGTTTTCCTTTTCTCTAAAAAAAACCTCCACTTTGCTTTTAAAATCATACTATATGTTTCTTCTCTTAACTTTCGTACAAAAACTTGTTGCGTTCCCGCATCTCTTAGCGTTATGTTTCTTTGCAGTAGATTTTGACTTAATACTATTAATACATATATACCTAAAATAGAGATTAGACTTGTTGTTTTAGGAAAATCTTGCAAAAATCTATAAACGGGTGCAATAAAAGAAGTCTCCTCACCTATATTGATTATTCCAGTCATACTTATCATAGGAAGTAATAAAATAATACCTATCCCTTCAAGTAAACTTATTAAAACCATACCAAATAAATTCACATACAGTATTTTTCCTGCTGAAGAATATAATTTCTTCATAAAATATATAATATAATTCATCGATGTTCCCCCAATAATAAAGCAAACTTCTTCGTTTTCCTCCAAATACATAGAAACGGACGTAAAGGAAAATATAAAAAATGAAGAAATTTAGGTAACGGCAATGTTTTCGCATCAATTGGATAAGGATATAGTTGGCTCATAATATATAAAATTTTTTGCTGATTAGACATTAGCGAAAATAAATGTCGACTATGATAAGTAAGTACTTCTTCAGGAACCGGATCGGTATGCAAGTTTATCATTTCCCTGAAGTAAAACAGAGCTTCTTGTGCTAACCTTTTTGAATGTTTTTTAGTTACTAATCTCATCATTCTTTCATCTAGCCGTACGCCTAGCAATTGAGATACCAAAATTAATGCTTGTCCTCCTAAATGTAGCATTTGATATGTTCTCATTAATTTATGAATCTCTCTCCAATTAAGATCTTGATTGACAATTTTTTTTATATCTACTAACCAGCGTAATCTGGACCAACCATGTCTAGCACCATGAGATACAAGAAATAAAAATAAATCTTCCTTCCCTAACATATATACGGAATTACTCGTAAGGGTACTTTTTCTCTTTCGCTTCCAAAGTTCTTCAAACCCAGGTTCCTTACCAGGTCCGGGATTTAACCGCCAATGAATCTCAAGCTTAATCTGCTTTGTTGGATGAAAAAATGTTATATGATGATGCCTCCATTTCCAATCATTTAATATCGTTTGAATATAATCATCTTTTACATATCCCTGCTCTAAAAGTAGCATTTCTACTTTTTCTAAATTTTGAATTGGAATAAGAACGTCCAAATCACAAGATGTTCGTAAAGAAATATCTCCATATAAATCCTGAGATAGTACAGGCCCTTTTAGAAAAATCATACGAATCTCATTTTCATTACATATTTTATTTATTCGTTCCATTTCAGCACTTAAATAAAGCATTTGAAATGTATTTTTTTTATATTTTCTATTTAAAGTTTGTACAACATGTGAAGGAATCAGTTCCTCATCTACCTGTTTAATTTTTTGATAGATCACCGGATAAACACGATGATGCACGGCTTGCTCAAGAAAAACCTCCCAATCAATACCCGAAAACCATTCCTTACTGTAAGTTTGCATTGTTTCGTCATCTTGTAACTGCAAAATTGCACAAAGAAACTTCAATTCCTTAGACATGAACTCTACATCAAGACCTAAATCATTCCTCATTGTACTCTCCTTTAAAAGTGTCCTCACTTAGCCTCTTTGCAAATGATCCAACGACAGTGAATTTCTCCATCCCTTCCGATCCAGTAACATAAAAAGAACCGCTCCGTAACCATGCATGCGCAATTAATTCACCATGACTATCCTTAGCAGTTCCTAAATAAAGAGTACTCTCAATGTGACGTTTTTCGAGCATTTTCATCCCAGCTATAGCTTTAACAAGGCACTGACTTTCCCAAAAAGTATACCGACTCATAATAGAAATTGCTTCGGACACCTTTTTTAGCGTATCTCCGTGCGGTTGAATATGAGTACTTGACGTTTCACTCATGTAATCTCCTAAAGAAGGTGCAACTTTGGAAAAGGTAATACTTTTTAGTACGCGCGCCCACCCTAAAAAAATAAAAGCCTCTAAAAATAAGAGCTTTGTTTTCATGTTCAGTGATAAAAACATCCTTAACCTTTTCACAATATTTATTAATCCCTTCCTAACAGTTCTTTTGAAATTACGAATCTATCTATTAGGCTGATCTTTTATTTGAATTAACCCTTCTTGAAACAAACACTCTAAAAAGGAAAGAACTTGCTCTTCACAATCTTTTCGTTCAATATCATAGTTAGATACTAGCATAGTAACAAGCTGATTAATTATTATTGGCTTTTCAATAAGCTCCCATATTTCTCCGCCTATTTCACCTAAGTTATAGTAATTTCCTTTCTGGACATTTAACATAACTTTTTCTCCATCCATATCGCTTACTATATTACCCTTACTTTGGACAACGTTATGTTCTAATGATATTTTTCTCGAGTGGACAACCATCAACCATACTCCCTTTCTGTATAGCACTTAAAATAACTTCCACAAGCTCATGAGCTGTAAATCTTGAGGCCGGGCGGCTTACTTGAAACATTTCCATTCCACTTGCAATATGAGTTGAAGTTTCAAAATGCCATTCCATCAATCCTAATTTAGAAATTAAAGAACTCCTAAAAGTATGACGGTATAATTTATACAAGCGTGCGAGCCCTTCTATACGGGTCATCTCAATATCTTCTCCCTGTGTTTTTACTAATTCAATAACACCAGCAAGAGGTAATGGATCTGGAAAGAATTGAGAATTTACAGGAACAGCATACTTCGTTTCTCTTTCAAATAAAGGGCTAAATTGCGCTACTTCCATTCCTAACTCATTTATGCTCTCTTGCCATAATTTTTGTTGTGCGTAAGAAGGATGAACTATTGCAGTATTTTTATTCAAAAGAGACACAGCAACTACATCATCACTTAAAAGCTGATATCCTTTATTCAAAAAAGCCGAGGCTAACGTTGATTTTCCAGCTCCTGAATCACCAATTAATGCATATGCTTTTCCATCTATGGCAATTACACTCCCATGCAATGGGAGTGTTTTACGTTGCATTAAAAGCGCCCCCATACAAGTTCCCAGAATATATAGGCGAATTTTATCTTCTTCTGCGTCTGCCATAGGTGAAAAGGTGATTTTCTCGCCGGCTTGTACAGAAAATATTGCAGTTTGAGGAACATGAAACATAACTACATCATCCTCCACTACAATTGTTTTTTGCTTTTCTGCGCTATATTTACTCCACTGTTCTGACAAATCCGTTATTTCAACTTGAACATCTGCCATCTCTTTTTTTTCATTCAGCTGAGACAATTCGGGTAATGGAATTTCACTTACTATTTTTAACCCGAAGGCTTGATATAACACATTCCCCATAGAATCAAACATCCTATCCCCCACATTGTCAATTTTTTGAAAGCTCTTATATAATAAAGCTATATAAGAGCTTTATTTTTCCAGTGACTTAACTGTACTTCACTGGGTCATCTGGGTCAGGTTGAACAGCATCTGGATATTTATGCCCAGGCCCAGCCATAGTCATATTAATATTAAGTACTTCTAATACAGGTTGTTTCCATTCCTTTTTCATACGTATCACCTCCTTTCATATTGCTTTTTTTATAAATCGATAAAAGATTAAGCTGCGCATTAAAACTCTAAAATCTAAATCAAATGCATATTCTGGTCGAGGTTCTTTACAAATTTTTGAGATAGCTTTCTTAATTACCTCTACATTTAGAAATTCAGAGATTACTGGATCTACACTAAGTCCTTCAACTTCCTCAATAAATTCATTCCAAAAAGGAGCCATACGGTAAACACCATCTGCACCTTGAATACCGCGAACCCGTTGATTCAATCGTACTTTATCAGGAAGGAAGCTCTTTGTGGCTCTCCGAATCAGGGCTCTATCTAAACCATTTTGAACATACTGTTCTTCTGGGACTGACAAACAAAATTGAATCAATCGTAAGTCATTTGTGGGATCACGATCCCATAAGGCATAACGTAATGATAATTTCGTTTCATACGTGCCATTTATGCTCCAATAATATGGTTTTTCAAACTGTTCTCTTTTCATGTCATATGCATTAGAAATAGCGGTGCCTGTTATATCGATTTCTTGTTCTCTAAGTCTGTCAAAAACATTCATTTCCCTTGCAAATTCCGGATTAATTATTACGGAATTTGCATCTTGTTTTCCTGAAAAAAGTAACTGATGCAAAAATGGAAATGCCTTTCGTCTTACCACTTCAAAAACACGTGATTTTTTTACTCCTATATTTCTACTATATAAATATAGTTCACGATAAAAACGAATCCAATGTAGCTTTTTCAATAACATTGCCTGGTAATCTAAAATAGGTCCCCATGATACTGTCCAATTACCTCTTTGACCACTAAGAAGTACTCCTATTCCATGCTGAGATGCTTTTTCATAAACTCCACTCAACCAAAAAGTATTCTCAAAAAATTTATATGGCATCTCCATTGTTTCCAGCCAATCATCAATTTCCGATAGTGGGCTTCTCTCTGGCAATTCTAAATAATAATCCTGTATATTTCCTACATGCTCTACAGTCGATTGAATAAATGGTCTTTCGTCAGCTATCCTACCTTTGTGTGTCCAATCTTCAAATCCTTCTACTGGAACATAACTATACGTATGTAATTTTTTATTTTCAGTCCGTAAATCCCTTGCAGCAAAACTAACGACAGAACCTGAGTCTAACCCTCCACTCAAATGGGCTCCTACTTGGTGATGTGTTCGCAAACGTGCCTTCACTGCGCTTTTATACACCTCTCGAAACGCCTCTTCATACTCTTCATTTGATTTTAAATTAAGCATTTCCCCAACAGTTGGTATATAGTATCTTGAAAACTTCACTTCGCCTTCCTTTACCAAAATAGTGTGTGATGGAGGCACTTGTTCTATATATTTGTGAACTGTTAACTGTGGATCTACCGATTCGAAATTTACAGGTATAGCTAAAAATTCAGCAATCCACTGCTTATTTAATTTCTTCTCAACATATGGTAGAGAAAATAATGGATTTATAATGGTACAAAAAGCAAATTTTTCCTCACCACGATAAAAATAAAGTGTCCGACTTCCTGAAAAATCTCTGGCACCAAAAAGAATTTGTTTTTTCTCATCCCAAATCATAAAGGCAAAATCGCCTACCAAATATTTTGGAGCCGCTTCCCCCCATTTCTGATAAGAGAGTAAAATCAACTCACTATCTGTCATGTTTTTTCTATCCGAATAATCCACTTGTAATTTTTCAAATAACTCATCACGATTATCAATAATAGCATCTGCTGTAATTGCCAATTGCTTTTCATAATTATAAAAGGGTAATTGTTCACCAACTGACTCTGGTGTAATCCATTGTGCATGACATCCTAGAAAAGCATTTTCTTTGTGCCATATTTGAATATCGTCAGCAGGGTACTTTTGTAATTCACTCATTAATCGTGTGCCATGTTCAATTGATATAGGTTCATTATTAAAGTGAATAATGCCAGTTATAGCGCTCATTTCTTCCTCCTAATATATGAAAAGTTACTACAAATACTATTTACATATTAAATTCGTTAAACACACCCTTTTATCATTCTTTTTAAAGAACAAAATTATTTGTTTTATTACTTTCTCAATTACATACTTTAATTTACTTGCAGACTAATATATAGGTATTTAAAACCTATAATCATCACTTTTTTATATTAATTGAAACTAAATATCCCAAAACAACTTTCGCAAAAATTCACTATAAAGAACAAATAGTAGTACGTATACAAATCTAATTCCATTTTCACTTACTTTTCTTTTAATTCTTCCATTCTATAGCTTTTAAAATACCTTGAATTACCCTTTGTTGATCTTCAGCTAACATATTAGATCCTGAAGGCAAACAAATTCCACTTTGAAATAGGGACTGCGACACATCTTCATTTTCGCTATGCGGATAATACTTCTTCTCTTTAAAGAGCGACTGCATATGAAGTGGCTTCCACATAAGACGCGCTTCAATGTTCTCTTCTGCTAAAGTTCTCAACAATTTTCCAATAGAGATCCCGGATTCCTTTTCATCAATTGCCAATGTAGTAAGCCAACGATTTGAGCGTGTATTTTCTAATTCAGGCATAAAATAAAATCCTGGTATGTGAGATAGCGCTGCGTAATACCGTTTATATATAGACCTTCTAGCTTTCACCCTATCTTCTAACACTTCTAATTGTCCTCTACCAATACCAGCTAAAATATTACTCATTCGATAATTATATCCTATCTCACTATGTTCATAATGTGGCGCTGGATCCTTTGCTTGTGTCGCTAAAAACCTCGCTCTCTCTAATGCTTCTACATCATTAGAAACCAGCATTCCACCACCTGAAGTTGTAATAATTTTATTTCCATTAAATGAATAAACACCAAACTTCCCGAATGTACCGCTTGCTTTTCCTTTATATGTAGATCCAAGAGATTCTGCTGCATCCTCGACTATAGGAACATTGTATTGATTACAAAGTGAAAGAATTTCATCTAGTTTAGCACTCTGACCATATAAATGAACAAGAATGATAGCCTTTGGTAATTTCCCTGCTTTATCAGCTTCATATAATGCATGTGCCAATGCATCCGGTGACATATTCCATGTTTCCGGTTCTGAGTCAATAAATACTGGTTCAGCTCCCAAATAAACAATTGGATTTGCACTCGCTACAAAAGTAAAACTGGAACAAAATACTGTATCTCCCTTTTGAATACCTAATAACCGCAAGGCTAAATGAATAGCAGCAGTACCTGAACTAACTGCAGTACCTCCCTTAACTCCTACAAAAGATGCAAGTTCCCGTTCAAACCCATCGACATTTGGGCCAAGAGGAGCGATCCAGTTGGTATCGAATGCATTTTGAATATATTTGTGTTCATTCCCACTCATGTGCGGAGAGGAAAGGTAAATTTTCTCCTTATTTTTTATCATCATTCTTCATCCTCTCCTTAATTTACTACATTAATAACCTTTGCCGGAATACCAACAGCAGTACAATTAGATGGAAAATCATTTATGACAACAGAACCTGCTCCAACGATAGACCACTTTCCAATTTTAACACCTGGGATCATAGTAGCTGAGGCACCTATATGTGCCCCTTCTTCTATAATGATAGAACCTGAAAGTGTAGCATGGGGTGAAATATGAACAAAATCATCGATTATATTGTCATGTTCAATGATGGAACCTGTATTAATAATAGTATGATTACCAATATTAGTATCAGCATTAACAACCACATTCGGCATAATTACTGTTCCGTTCCCTACATGAGCATAAGGACTTATAATTGCTGTTTTATGAATTAATGTAGCATACATCTCAATCGGTTGATTTAATATTCCAAAAATTCTTTTTCTGACTTTATTATTCCCTATGGCAATAACAAGCTTTATATCATTAAAATTGTTGATAATTTCCCATGCATCTTTAATTGCCCCAAAATAAAGGTTATCAATAATAGTTTTATCTGTATATAAATCATCTAAATAGCCAACTATTTCATATCCTTCATTTGATAAGATGATATCCTTCACTACCTTACTATGGCCACCATGCCCAATTATTAAAATTTTCATTTCCCCTCCCCCTTTATTTCTATTTTCCCTCCAGTAAATCGCTCCATTGTTACATGGCCAACATGATTTATCCCCTCTGTTTTAAATACTTTTGTTATTGTAAGTACAATTATATTCAAATCTAATAAAAAGGAACGATTCTCTACATACCATACATCTAATTCAAACTTTTCTTCCCAAGTAATCGAATTCCTCCCATTTATTTGTGCCCATCCCGTAATTCCTGGTTTTACACTATGCCTTTTAGCCTGTTTACTAGAATATAAGGGTAAGTATTCCATTAATAATGGTCTTGGACCTACTAAACTTAAGTCGCCTTTTATAACATTTATAAGTTGAGGTAACTCATCTATACTATATTTTCTAAGCGTTTTCCCAAAAGCAGTTAATCTGACTTCATCTGGAAGCCAATTCCCATCTCCATTTATTTCATTAGTCATTGTGCGAAACTTATATAAATAAAAAGGAATTCCATTCATTCCCGGACGCTCTTGTTTAAATAAAATGGGAGAGCCTAATTTTATTCTTACTAATATAGCTACTATGCATATAACAATTGAAAATAATAATAATAACAATAAGGATACGCACACATCAAAAAGTCTCTTCATTCACAATCATACTCCTCACATTTTGTTTAAAATACCTGGACAAACTATTTTCTACTGGTAATTAATTTAGTTCTTTTCCAATAAAAAAACTAGAATATAAAAACTATTCTAGTTAGAGATTAACCCAAAGCGTTTAAACACAGCTAAGACATCCACGTATTCCCATACTATATTTCCATCTTTACTAGTACCACTTGTATGCGAAGGAGCAGTTTTACCACTAATACCTGCCACTACAGATTTATAAACATTACCATTGGCATTTATAAAACTATTTATCTGATATTCTTTTTCAGCTACCCAAAAATTTTTATTTGCTGTACCAGCAGTGATACAGACCCAACCAATATATCCACCTACTGTTGGGGTATCATTGTACAGCAATTCACCACGACTATACGTTCCAAAGGTAGGTTCTGATGATACTAAAGAAGATTGTGGAAGATTACCTAATATATTCTTTTCTAATTGGTTGTTCACATTATTTGTAAATGTTATATTAGAATTAATTTTCTTGTTATCCTGTACTAGTATAGTAGTTCTTGGCACAGGAAGTGTTGAGTTTTGCTTTCGATACACACCTTCAATTGTAATATTCCCTGTTGTATTTATACCGTTATCATTTTTTGTAATAATCGTATTGTCACAGAGCTTCAAATAATTTTCTACAAAAACCCTAATGGTATGCAATGAACCGAGAGAAACACCCTTCCCATTCACTTCAAACTTATTATCCGTAATCTCTATTCTAGGTATATAAATAAATGCAACTCCCGCTCCCCTAGCTTCATGAACCGCTAAGCCATAAGGAGCATCCCAAATAATTTGATTTCTACTAAAAACATGTGTAATATACCCTTTGTCTTTCGCCAAGCTCTCGATACCATAAATATCACCACCATCAAACCTAAAAGATTGATTTTTAAAAATAGTTTTCTCAACTCTCATAGATTCAGCAGCCATCATTCGACTATAATTTGCAGTTCTACCACTATGAATAAACTCGCAATCCTCTACAATTAAATTCTTTGCTCCTATATAATGTCCACCATTACATTCATTTGTCAAAAACTTTACAGAAGAAAATATAGCAGTTTCCGTTTGACCATAGCCAGTTGTCGCTATACTTTTTGCCCTTCTTATATCAAACAAGGAATTTCGTATCTCCAAATACTTACTCCTAAAATCAATAATTCCATCCTTATCAGGATCATCAAAAGTAAATTTACAATTGATTATTTTTACTGTCTCACCACTTAGAGCAATTGTACTTTTTGAAAAAACACAATTTTCTAAAGTTGTATTCCCTCCAACGATCCCGCAACTCTGACCGAATATTGTATCATTCCTAAATGTACAAAATGTTCCATCAGCTTCAATTCCACTAGTTATAGATCTCCCCGTAATTGCACCATAATACATATTATTTATGGAAAAATAGTCATCTCCACTACCAGATAGATAGACATTCCCTTTCATTTTATTACTTTCTAAATAGACACCTCTAGTACTAATACACACAAAAGCTCCAGCTCTATTGTCATATATATCAGAATTTCTAATCGTTATTTTTTGATTATTCATATATCCATCTTCAATATCTATCCCATAACCAGGATTACAACCTATTGATCGATTCATTGCATTACTATTATTGAAAATTTCACACCCATCAAAAGTGATAAATCTTCCACCATTTATTGAAGCTCCAAGTCTTCTATTTTTATAAGATTTACAACCCGAAAAATATACATATTGTGGAATTTTAGCGCACATTACATAGTGCAAATTACTATTCATTAAGTCGAAATTTTGCAAGAACGAAAACCTTACTTTTGTAGTACCAGTCGGCAATGAATCTAAATATATAAATTCATAAGATCTAGAGTTTCTATACCCTAAATATGAACCATTACCCGCATAAAAATGTACTTTTATAGTAACTTTATTTAAATTACATCCACTTCCATATCCACCATAACCATCCCCTGAATAGTAAAAATACCCAACAGATTTCACTATGTCTCCAGTAATATCAAAAAATTTAACTACTGTTGTATAATTAACTTTAGTAATGTCCAAATTTCCTTTGCTATCAATGTCACCTTTTGCAAAGTGATCCGGATGTGACATTCCACCTATCGCTGAAAAATCCATAGATGTTACCAATCCATCCCCAGTACACTCACTTACTTCACAGTTTTTTACAGAGATGTTATAACATGAGTTTTTACATTCAATTCCATGCCCCCACTCATGTGTACCTCCACTTGAATAATCATGATTTTCCCTATCTCCTTTAACTATTGCACCTATTATTTCTACATTTTTTATTCCATCACATAGCAATATGTTATATTTTATAAGATTATTAGCTTCTTTCTCAAATACACATTCATAAAATCTATACGTCGTATTACTACAAAGTTTCACAGAAGAAGTTTTCTCTATAAGGTACTTTCCTTTTGGTAAAACCACTATTTGAAAACCTTCTTTATTCGCCCATAAAAGTGCATCATTTAATCCCTGTGTCGTCTTTACAGCTGCTGTACCGTCATTATTTATTCCCCAACGTTCAAGTTCAACTGTATAAATAGTCAATTATTTCACCTATCTTCACTGGCTTACATACACGATTACAAAAATCAACATTTGTATTTAGATTAAATTTTGTAAAACCATTAAATATACGCATAAACAATTCACTATTATCAATTGAAGGCACAAGTTCATTTCGGCTTAATACATTTAATTCTTTTCGTATTTTACTGATAACTTGATTTTTTCTCATGATTTAAAACATACCTCCATTCTTAATAGAAGTATATTCATTTAACTCAATAACGGTATAGATATCTATCATACTCTTCCAAGTTAATTTATAGTTAAAATTCCCCTCAATTACTCACAACATGTTAATTACAATGTGCTACAAATATTTTAAATGTTCCCATCTCATATTTATTAAGCATGTACATTCTAGATTCATCCGTATGATTAACACTGGACTGTACTGAACTTTCTTCCTAACAATCACGATTACCTAAATATTTGTTGTCAGTCCGTATTACTTGAAGTATCTTGTATGACTTTCTTTCTTTTAAATCTATATAATATATTTTGAATAACCTGCCTAAACGTATCCTTTTCATATTTATTCATTCCCGTAAGCCACATCAAACAAATATATACGATTGAAAATAAAATAATCTTCACAAATAATTCCTGCCATTTGTAAGCAAGTATCCATCTATTTAATGTCATTCCAAACACTAAACTTGCCCCAAAAGCAAAACTCATACAAGTAATATTTGTCCAAAACCTTGGTATATCTATATTGATCTTCTTCCAATAATAAATATTCATAATGATTATATTCCCAATAGTAAATGCTACAGCTGTACCTAAAGCACTACCAATTGCCCCCCACCATTGAACAAATATTATACTTATAACTACGTTAACAAAAGATGTTACGACATATGTAATAGATTTAAACCCTTGCATGTTTTTTGCCTGCAGTATAATTCCACCTATACTTTGTACTAATGATACAATCATCGGAACTAAGATTATAATAGCTATAATAAAGGCCTCATTATATTCTTTTCCAACCCATAAATGAATAAATTCTTGACCGAAAACAATAAAGCCACTTAAAACAAATGATAAAATGATATATTGAATTCTACCTATCTTGATAAACAAATCTGATATTTCTTTATCAGATGCCTTTTTTGTAACCATCCCTGTAATTCTACTCAAAAAAACATTCGATATAGCTGCAGCAAGCCCTGAGAAATAACCTGTAAAAGATGCACCTATAGTATATATGGAAATTGCTGCTGCTCCACTATATATCCCTAAGATAACTTGATCTGTGGACCAATATATCTTATCTATTATTAAATTTAAAAATATTAAAGATGAAAATCCCAAGATTTCCTTCAATAATCCAATTTCTATTTTTTTAAATACTATTTTTATCCTTAACACTTTAAAACAGTAATACATATTAATTACAATTATTATAAAATTTATTGCTGACGTTACTATCGCTATAGACACTGATCCGTAGCCCTTAATAAGAAGCGGTAACATTATAAGCGGCACTACTATAGCCCCAACAATACCTAGAATTTTTTGAAAAATAAATCTTTCATAAGCTAATACTACAACACTAAAAAAGCCGAATCCTATTCCTATAGATATATTTATTACCATTATCACCATTAAAGTTTTGAGTTTATTTATTTCCTCCACATTTAATGAACTTGAAAATATACTATCTGCAGTTAATGTTAATATAATACCTGTAATTAGTGCTATTCCTCCCAATACCCCATACATAATACTAAACATTCCATACAGGCGTGAACAATTCTCTTCATCTTTAAGTGCTCTATACTTCGCTGTATATCTAATTACTGCATTTCCTAAACCAAAATTTAATACTCCTACATACCCTGCAACTGATGTAGCTAAACTATATAAACCATATTCCGATTGACCAAGTAACTTTAACATAATAGGAGTATATAAAAGTGAAATAGAACTATTAATAACTAGAGCCGCATATGATAATATTGCTCCTGCTTTAATTTGACTTTTCATTTGAAAATTTCCCTCTCATATTAAACTTCCACTTTATCACTTTTCTTGCAAAGTTAAATATATTAGCTTTAAAAAAATTCATAAATTCTTTTCAATTCTAATTTTTTATCAAAATTTTCATTTGCCAAATTCCCAGAAAAAACTTCACATAGACTGCGATTATCTATTAAACTTTTTACACCTTCATAAATATCATCTTCACAAATATTTACAATCATTCCTGTTTCCCTATTCTTAATTTGTTCTTTTGCCCCAGTAAAATTTGTGGTTACAATTGCTTTGTGTAAACACTTTGCTTCAGCAAGCGTTATACAAAACCCTTCATATCTGGATGGTTGCACATATATATCACAAGTTTTCATATAGCCATATGGATTTGTTAACTCTCCCAACATAATAAAATCTCTTTCTAAACCATATTCTGCTATTAATTTTTCGTATTCCTTTCTAGCCCCACCTTCCCCCACACAATACCATTTAACTTTATATCCCTCATTGATTAATCTTGCCAGTACTTTAATAGCAAGATCTTGCCCTTTTTCATTTGTTAATCTACCAACTGTTAATATTCTTATTCCCAAAAAATTATCGTTAAATCTCTTTCCTTCTTTTGCTTTATTCTGTATTAATTTTGCAGAAATTATATTAGGACATACCTCTGTTTTCTGTTTTATAGAAGGAATGATACTAAGTAACTTATATTTTGCTTCATTAGATACAACAAATATATGATCAAATTTTTTGTATAGCTTATCTGAAAATATTTGATTAAATTTGATTTTTGTTACATCAAAATGAATCCATTGAAATTTCCTTTTTGCTTTTATTTTATTAATAACAAAATAACTTATGAAATCCATTGGACCAGCATAAGCTACTGCAATATCATATTCATCTTCCACTACAGGATACTCTCTAAGTACATATTTAAAAAAAAGGCTTCTATCTTTTATAAACTTCGTTAAAAGATGTAGAAGCATTATTCTGGAACCTCTTATTATTTCCCCTTCTTTTAGCAAATTTAAAAAAATTATGTGAGGCGGCTCATTTAATATACCTTTTATCTCTTCGTACTCTTCAAAATATTTAATGTGAACTTCTCTAGGAATAGAATTAAAAAAACCACCGTATTTCTCTAGCATTAAAATAGTTATACTATACTTATCTTTTGGAATTTCAGATATCATATTAAGTAATGCCTTTTCGGTTCCCCCAACATTCATATTAATGACCATAAAGATAATATTTTTTTTCATATTCCCTCCGATTTCACTGCCTCATTACCTAAAAATTTATCTAATTTTTCAAACTGTTTCTTCGCCTTAATCATTGTGGCCTCTAAATTAAACTTATAATCAATGGATGCATCTATAACCTTTTCATCATATTGTAATTGCAGATTTTCCATATCTATTAAAGTCTTATTAAAATCAATATCTTTCAGGATATTGATGGTCTTCTGACTATATATTATAGGAATAATTCCAATACCTAATAATAACGCTAATATATTAGCATGAAATCTCGCTGCAATTAATAATTTAAAAGAGGCCATCATTTCGATAGCCTCTTTTAAATTGCCCCTATATTCATAAATTACTATATTCTCTAATGCATTAGAGGAAAGACGTGATTGAATTGTGTTAATCACATCCAAATCACCCTCTTGTTCACAAAATGACATTAAATAACATTTATTACCTTTGTTCACTAATAATTCTATTGTCTTTATAGTACTACGTATATAATCAGTATAATAATGGGCTAGCCCTTGTTTATGTCTGACATCTATTATTGAAAATCCAATTCTTTCTTCAGACAAATCTAACTTATATTCATCTGTATTCATCTGAAAAACAATATCTGATGCACACCTAACCTGCGGTAAATCTTCAAATAGTTGATATGAATATACATCTCTAAAACAAACATCATCACATAACTCAAAAAACTTTCTATAGTCATCAAGAAATTCTTCCGTTTTAAAAGGACCAAAATTCGCTCCTAATATAAATACTAATTTTTTTCTTCTCTTAAATTCCATAACCATTTTCATTCTATCTCGATATAAAGAGCTATGGTACGCTTCTTCTCTAAAAATAGATCCTCCTATAAATAGTATTGCGTCATGTTCTTCTGCTATTTTTTCATAGTTTGTTATATTATCTGATAATTTTAGGCGTTGTCCAATTTTATTCAGCAGTGTATATTTTCTTCTGCTAACATTATTATATTGAGAAATAAATTGATCATAATTTGAACCTAAATGATTCACTGTAAAATAACAATTTGGATATTTTTTTACAAGGATATCTAAAAATAAATCATCTCCAAAATTAAACATCAAATAAATGTCAACAAACACTTTTTTCATTTTATTATCAACACCCTCAATTTTCTATTAAATCATAGAATTTCTCCAATTGATTTACCGAATTATAAGGCTCCATAGAGTTTAATTCTTTAGATATTTCTTCTCTAAAATCATTATCATCTATATATCTTCTCACGCCTTTGTATATACTCTCTATATCATGTTCTACTATTAAACCATCTGTATTATGATTAATAATTTCTTTTGCCGTAGCAAAGTTAGTACATACAATAGTTTTTTTTAATATTTTCGCTTCACTTACCGTAAGTCCAAACCCTTCCTTTAAAGATGTTTGTACATATATATCGCAGTTTTCCATGTATGGATAGGGGTTTAACTTTTTTCCTAGTAATACAAAATAACCATTCAATTCATATCTATCTATTAATTCTTGAAGCATGCTTTTTTCTGGTCCTTCTCCAATTGCATACCATTTAAATTTATAACCTGATGCTTTTAACAATTTCGCTACTTCTATAGCCTTAAAATACGCTTTTGCAGTAACCAATCTTCCAACTGTTAAAATATTTATAATCGTTTTATCAAACTCCTCCACTTCATATTCCTGAGCTAATTTATGAATCATACTAGGACACACAATATCTAATAGAATATCAACCTTTTCATTATATTCTTTTCTGGTTTTACAAACCGAATTTTTAGTATTTTCTGAAACCACAATTATTTTATCCATCTTCTTATACGATTTAAAATCAACCTCTTTATCATATAATGTATTTGCATAGTCAGTATTTATCCATGCTAGTTTTTGTAATGCCGACACTTTATTAGCAACAAAATATGTAGGCATTCCCTGACTATAAGCAATCGCTACATCATACTTTTTCCGTATCGGCATAATGATTTTATTTAAGCTTTGAAAGACCACTTGTTCACTATGTAAAACAGATTTTCTATAATTATTTAGTCTTAAGTTGAGAGAGGTTTTTATTCTATAAGAAAGATATGTAAACCTTTTACTTTTAGGAAACTTCTCATTATTTATGTAACGAAAATAAGAAGGGGATTTCAAAACATTCACATAATTAGGTATATAAGTTTCGAGCTCTCCTCCTTTTTTAAAAAACATAACATCAATTGCATACTTTGAAGGATCAATTAAATTTAATAAAGAAATCAAACTTTTTTCTGCTCCACCTATGGTTAGCGAATCAATAACAAAGAGTATATTTTTTTTCATATATTTATTTACCTCCCCCCTCTTAATTTCCCTTTAATATTTCTTAATTTATTTAAATATATTCCGTATATAACACTTAATATTATAAATCTACTTCTAATAATATATATATATAATTGGTAAACCTTAGTGTCTGACGAAAATGAATTAATATATTTTCTAACGTATTTCATAGACAAAATTTTCTTTGTATTTAATATAGAAGCTTTTATACCTATTGATTTTATATTTATACTTTGTTGTTCGATTAAATTCAATACATTGTCTTGAATTCTCCTCGTAATTATCTCATGTATCTGCTTTTCATCTAACTCCACTGATTTAAATATTTCCTCAATTCTCTTACAAACCGATATATAATTTTGCATATAATGTATTGAAATATTTGTACTTATACTATATTGATTTAACCTATTGTAATTATATAAATAGGCTTCTATATACTTGAACCTTTTACATTGAGCTGCGTATTGCAAAACAAAGACTAAGTCCTCACACATAAATATCTCTTCATCCATCTTTAAGTTGGATGAAGAAATTATCTCCCTTTTGTATATTTTCCCCCACAACACTCCCCCAGTTCCCTTACAAACCATCTCCATGAAGGAATTTACAGAAATACTACTTTCAAAATTAAAATCTGAACAATTCAACACGCCATATTTAGAAATATCTTTATAGCCACAACAAACTAAATCAGAATTGGAATTAATCATTTCATTTAATAAATACATAACATAATTTTCATTTACAGTATCATCCGAATCAAGAAAAATTACATACTCTCCTGTTGCATTTAAAATCCCTTTATTTCGAGCTTTAGAAGGGCCACTATTATTTTGATAATAATATGTTATTCTATGATCTATTTCTCGATATACATTAATTATCGTTTCACTTTCATCACTTGATCCATCATTTACAATTAGTATTTCAATATTTCTATACGTTTGTCGAATTATACTCTCTAAACATTTAGAAATGAATTTTTCAGAATTATACACTGGCACTATAATGCTTACCTTCGCTTCCACATCCTCCTCTCCCTTCTGAATTAGCTTAATCTATGTAATCTCTCACAGGTTTACACCACATAACCAGACTCTTTTATTCCACTTATAACTATTTATTTTATTGATTAAAAATTTTATATAATTTTTCAATTTCACTAATATTTCCATAGTCTGCCTGCATCGTATTACTAATTAACCTCGTTTTTAATTCCGTATCCTCAATTAACGTTTTTATTCCCTCGACTATTCCTTCTACTCCCATTGGAGTTATCCATCCATCAAAACTATGACAAAGCTGCCCTTTTGCTGTAGGGAAATTTGTTATTACTACCGCTTTCCCTAGAATTTGTGCTTCTCTCACTGTCACGGCTTTCCCTTCGTATCGCGATGGTTGACAATAAATGTCACAACTTAAAATATACGGATATGGATTGATTTTTTTACCTAGCAATACAAATCTTTCAGCCATCTCGTTCTCTATTATTAATTGTTTTATATGTGTTTCCTCTCCCCCATACCCTACAACATACCACTTCACATCATAACCTAATTCAACCAATTTTTTACAAGCTAACACCGCCTGATCAAAACCTTTCGCATTGCTTAATCGCCCTACCGAACAAATCTTTATAACTCCAGCACCATCCATCTCATTCTCTACACTTTTTTTTGATTGATTTATTACAAAGTTGGGAGATAAAATATTTTCAATAACAATCGCTTTTTGCTTAAGAGTAGGAAATACCTTCAAAAAAGATTCTTGACATTCCTTAGATACATTAACAATGTAATTGAGCTTATTCCACATTTTTTCATCTAATGGCTTATCTGGGTTCACTACTGTAAAATAGTCTGTATGATTCCAGCCTATTTTTATATCCGCATTTACTTTTTCAAGAATAAAATCATGTGGACCCAAAAAACTTATCGCTACATCATACTCTTTTTTCAATTTAGGTAATATTGGAAGTGAATAGCGCCATGTATATTGCATCTGCTTGTATGTCCCTTGCTCTATATTCTGCCCCTTATTCTTAATTTTCGCCTTTAATTTAGCAAGAATCCTCATAGCTCCTAAATACATATGACCTTCTTTAATGATATTTTTTATAGGTCTTTCAAACGTTGTATACTGTTTTATTACTGGTAATATATTGACTTCTTTAGGAATAAAATTAATAAAATCCCCTTCTTGCCTATATAAAAATAAATCAATATCATATTTTTTATAGTTAAATGTTTCTAACAATCCTATTAAACTTCTTTCTACACCACCTATATTTAATGAATACATACTTATTAATATTTTTTTTCGCACTTACATCCCCTACCCCAAATCAATATCTACTTAAAAATTAAATTTCTTATATGATGTGCAATACGAAATGGCAATCTAGTATATAATAAAGCAATAGCCTTTTCCACTTTCCCCCTTCTATCTTTCCATAAATCAGTACCCTTCCAAGGAGTCATATCTAAATAGCTCTTATACAACGATGTTAATGGATGTTTACACCCTTCTATCCAAGGTCTATTTACAAATGCAGGAGTATAATGAATAAATACAGGGTTTTTTACTGCTTCATCTATTTCATTCTCGTTATAATAATTCTCTAGCTCATAATAACTCATAATTTCTTTCCTACTCATAGTGAAAAAAGGAGTCATTGCATTAAACTTTGGATGAAGATATAAAACCTTATCTTTTAACACACCATTAATAGTTCCTTGATCATGATGGAATACGTTACCATTTTTCTTCTTTATGAATTCCATAAATTTTTGTTCAATATTTTCTTCTCTCCACTTCTTAAGGTTTATTAAGAGCATACCAGCGTTTATATATCCATCACTTTTATCCATATCTATTCTTAATTTAGTTTGATTACTAACCGTATCACAAACACCTGCCACAAAACATTCCGTAATATCAATATTCCATAAATCACTTAAACTACTATTGATTATTGAATCACAGTCTAGATAGATAATTTTATCCACCTCTTCTTGAATGATACTTGCTAAAAATAATCTAGCATACGAATTTATTGCAATTGAATCATCAATATTAAGTTTTAATCTATCTAACAAAACATTAAAATTTATGTATTGAATAGTTTTGTTATATTTTTTACAAACTGTGTTTAATTTTTTTTTATTATATGATGAAAGATTATTTTCAATAAGAAAAATATTAATGTTATTAAAATGCTGATTATTTTGCAACAGCGATAGCAACGATACCCCTACATGCTGCGCATAATTATCATCACTTGAATACACAACATTTAAATTCATAATTAGCCCTCCATTATTTAGAAAAGACTTTCCTTACTTTCGAAATATTGTCTCCACCAATTATTTTAGACAAAATAACTTTTAAATTCACCTTCACTCTTACATTCAGCGGCAACCAACTTTTATAAAAATAATGCATTGCATACGTATCTTTAGTAATAAATTTTCTACAATTAATATAATCATATGGAGAAAAATATGTTTGAGGATAAAAAACTCCTGCCCCTTTTATTTCTTGATATTCTCCATTTAGCTTTAATTCTAAATTCTGTAGAATTTCTGTTACAATTGCTACATTTGTCAAATCATTATAAGTTCCATCTTGTTTTATAAACTTTTTATCTGCATAAGAATCCAAAAACACTTTAATAAGCTGATTTCCTTTTCTTGCACCTATCGTACTAGTAGCTATATAATTTTCTTGTTCGAATCCCCAAAAAGAATGGTGATGTAATAAATCATCAAAAGATTTAAAAACTTCGACATCAGTATCTAAATAAATTCCACCATAGTAATACAACACATGAACTCTTACATAATCACTTACAAATGCATATTTCCCCTTTTCATAGGCTTCCCTAGTATATATATTACAATTAATATCGAAATTTTTTTCATTCCACTCTATTATCTCAAACTCCGGTAAATGCTTCTTCCAGCTATTTATACATTTTTCTACCATACTGGGCTTTTCTTTTCCTCCAAACCAGCAATAATGTATTTTACGAGGAATCTTCTCCCGTATATTTTCCAAATTACTCCCTCCACTCACTTAATCCCCTTCTAACATTAGCTCAAAAATAACTACTCTTATAAATAACTCCCAAAGTAATAATATGTTCATAAACAAAATAAATAAAATAGCATAACAAGATGCTATAATAAATTAATTTTCGATCCTTTTTTGTAAATAACTTTATTACCCATGCAATTAATATCAGTTGATATAATCCGAAATAAATAGAAAATCTTGCAAAAATCCAATTTTGTGTTGAAATAAACATAAATACCGTGCCAAGTAAAGCCATATTTACGATAACATCACATTTAGGAAAAATCTCTCTCAGTCTATCCCTACCAATATACGCCAGAATAAGCGGTGTCGAATCCACAACAACCCTCAATATATTAGCTCCACCTTCATGAAATTCTTTATATTGACTATATTGAGTGTCTTCTATTGCTTTAAATAAAACCTCTGTAAATTGATTGAATCCTATAACTATAAGTACTGCTAAAAAAAGAAGCAAAAATGTTATCCCTGACCACGCTCTCCTTCTTATTAAAAAATAAACAGGAATAAGCACTAGTGCACTTTGATGAAAAGTTGAAGCAAAGAGTACAATTAACACATACATTTTCCAGTTACCATCAAAAATATATTTTGTTGCTGCAAAAACAATAGCTGCAGCCAAATACTGCCTTATTCCATTCATAGAGACTAAATACATTCCAGATGTTATGTATACATAGAGGCTTATCTCAATTAATCTTGAATATTTATATAAAGTAACTACAATTAATAAATTTGTTATTAGTGCTGTAATAAAAACCATAACTTGAGGGTCATTAATGTATCCCTTTAAAATCATTTGAAAAATATTGAATCCCATGTCCTTATTATTTTGGATATATTCCCAATTAAATTCAGTAACATTATATGCATGCATATAAAAATAAGTATCCCCAATATTATTCCGAAGTCCCGCTACCAATACAAGTGATAGAGCCGCCATTAAAACCAATAATCTATTTGGCTTTATCAATGTAAAATCATTAGTTACAGGTATAGCAAAATACCTTGCAAAAAATGCGAGTATGAATACTATAGCAAGATTCATCCAAAGTATAGTCATTGTTATTTCCTCTCATTTAATTACTAATTAAACCCCTATATGTTTACTGTTTATTTTTATTTTCATCGTAATGTAAATATAAAGAATAGCCCCAAATGGTAGTGCGCAAAGTGTCAGTCCTTTACATGGCGATTCTTGTATAAACCTTCTATTTCTCGATATGAAACTACTAGATACATAATGTATAGCTTGCCTATACTTAAATAGTCGATTAGTAAATGGTAATTTCATAAGTTCCTTGCGATAAAAAGCAAAACCTTTTGGGTTTCTACGATATTGGTTTAGCATATTCATTGACGATCCATCAGCCATGTATTCCACATAACAAAGCGCTTCGTTCATTAGTAACATCTCATACTGTTGATCTAACATGTAATATTTGTATGCTAACCCTACATATTTTTCATTTTTAAAAATTGGGTATGGATATTTCTTAGTCAATTCTGTGCGATAGACCAATTTTTTATCACCTGTGACACCATGTTTGTTGTAAAGATCAAAAAGCGTGGAGTGTTTAAGGTTCTCTGGTAACTTTGAACCAATTATTTGTCCATTTGTATACAAATCCAATCCAATTATCCCGCTAACTTCTTCATTCCCATAGATACTCCAAAAAGAAAGGATTTTTTCTACAGCTTCATCGGGCATATAATCATCAGAATCAATACAAACATTTAACTCCGTATCAATCATTTCATATGCTGTATTATGAGCACCATGCATCCCTTGATTTTGTTGCCAATGATACTTAATTTTGATATATTTTTCAGCAATCCAGCTATCCACCAATTCTTTTGTGTTATCACTAGATCCATCATCTATTATTAACCATACAAAATCCTTACATGTTTGACGTTTTAAACTCTCATAACAATTTGCAAGACAATATGCTCTATTATAGGTAGGGGTGAAAATCGTTAAATTCTTCAAATTACTCACCTCAAAAGTACAGAATAATAGTCTTGAGTTAATTCAGCCGTATGTTTTATATCGTATCCTTTTTCGAATACTACTTGAGTTGGTGTTTTCCTCGAAAAATTACTAGTTTCTATATTTTTCATTTTTTCTATCCAAGCAAATTTATCTGTTAGAGAAACATGTTCAACTAAATTCATTCCCAGATCCACTTCTTTCGTAATAGTATCAGATATAATACAAGGTAAACCAACTCCTTGCGCCTCTATGAGAGTGAGTGGCAATCCCTCATGTATGGATGGAAAAACAAATACATCAAATGCTTGAAGTATCCTTTCTATATCGTCTCGTATCCCAAGAAACCTTATATGCTTCTCCATATTCAATTCCCTTACTTTATTTTCAATTCCCACGCGAAGCGGCCCTTCGCCAGCTAATAAAAGAATTGAATCTGGCTTAAATTGAGTTAACCGCGCGAATAATTCTATAAGGTAAGCATGATTTTTTTGATGAGCAAATCTTCCAACATGACCTATAACAAGAGCGTCTTTCTCAATTTGTAATTCTTCTCTTACTTGTTTTCGTATTTCTGGACAGAACAAAAATCTATCACAATCAATTCCATTTTTTAAGATTCTAGCTACATCGGCTTTATCCGCAAATAGCCATCTGGCAGCAGCATTTGAACATGCTAACAAATGTGTTGCACATATGGCTATTGATTTTCCCGCATACCATTTATAGATTTTTGCAGCAGTACCACCCTCACTACTAGTATTATGACTATGCGCAATCCTAACTGGCACCCTTGCTTTTTTAGCTGAACGAAGTACAAATCCGCTCATTTTATCCATATGTGAATGAACGATTTTATATTGCGTATGGGTACTAAAGAAGTTATCTAGCGCCTTTATATAGCCCCTATGACCAACATCTGTAACATATGGAATTCTATGAATTTCCCCGCCTAACTTTACTATTTCTTCATCAAACACTCCTTCTTTACATGTTAAAAAATCAAATTGAACTTTGGAACGATCTATATTGCGATATAAATTCATAATTAGCGTTTCGGCGCCGCCTCTATTCATATTTACGACTACGTGTAATACTCTTAATGGAGTACCCACCTTAACTCCTCCATTTCACCCATGAATGTTGTATAAATTTCTTGTTTCTCTTTTAACACTTCATTTACTGAATATTGATTTTTAATAATAGTACATCCATACTGCCCCATCTGAGCTAATACTTTAGGATTTATAGAAATACCCTTTATCCTGTCAGCCATTGCGTTTATATCATCACGATCTACAATCCAACCATTCTTATTATTAATAATCAATTCCCTATGTCCCCGGTTATCAGTAGCTACAACCGGAAGTCCACAAGCCATGGCTTCCATAATATTAACTGGCAAACCCTCCCTGTAACTGGATGCAACTGCAAGGTCACACATTTGTAGTAAGGAAGCTATATCATTTCTGTAACCGAGAAAATGAACCATGTTAGTCACTTCTAGTTGAGTAGCTATTTTTTTACACTCTTCTATTAAAGGACCTTCTCCAGCCAGCAAAAGCTTCGCATGTGGCATTTCATTTTTCAATTGTGCTAATACATGGATTAAAAAGCTTTGATTTTTATTCTTATTAAATTCAGCAGCATAAAACATTAAAAAATCTTTTGTCTTATAACCATTTTTAAGCCTTAATTGCTCTTTTTCACTTTCAGTAACAGGAACATATCGTTCTATATCTAATCCTACACCATGAACAAGTTTAATATTTTTCACCTGAAACCGATGTCTTACGGCTAAATTGTAATCTTCTTGATTAATTGTTATGAGACAATCCGTAGTAGTAGCTAAACTTCTTTCAATCGGATAGTATAGAAGCCAATTTATGAATGGTGATCCTTTACAAAAATGAAATCCATGTGCTGTATATACGACTTTCGTTCCTTGCTGCCTGGCTTTTCGAGCAGCTAAACGAGCAATTACTCCTCCCATAGGCGTATGACAATGAATGATATTATATTTATTTTGATGAATAATTGATTTTAGTTTTTTATATGCGTGGAGGTTTTGTATGCTAAGAGGTGATCTTTGAATAGGAATATTATATTTTTGAGTTACGTACGGAAGATGTATATTCCCATTCGCTGCAACATGTACTTCCCATCCTTGGTCTACAAACCATTTCAAATATGGTAAATGAAAAGCTTTAAAATGATAATCCACAGTTGCACAAAACAGAACTTTTTTAGACACCATCCCACGCACCCGTCTTATTATAAATTTTTGCTATTAACCTGATACTGGTATTAATAGTTTTAAAGTTTTACGCTGATTCACTAAATTTAACAATCGCTTTCTTAAAGCTACTTCATTTAAATCTGTATAATTTGAAACAAACTCTTCTATTTCTTCTATTCGAACATTCATTTCTTGTCCTACATAAATTCTTGGGTGAACTTGCTTCTCATTCATTTCATCTTCTTTTAGTAATTCTTCAAAAAGTTTCTCTCCTGGGCGTATACCAGTAAATTCTATTCCTATTTCATCCACGGAATTTCCGGATAATCGAATGAGATTTTTAGCGAGATCGACTATTTTTACTGGTTCTCCCATGTCCAGCACAAAAATCTCCCCACCTTCAGCTAACGCACCAGCTTGCACTACAAGTCTAGATGCCTCTGGAATTGTCATAAAATACCTAATCATATCTGGATGAGTAACTGTAACTGGTCCACCGTTTTGTATTTGCTTCTTAAACAAAGGAATAACACTGCCTCTACTTCCTAAGACATTCCCAAACCGTACAGTAACAAACTTTGTATGACTTATTTTATCTTTGTGCTGAATGACCATCTCAGCTAGTTTCTTTGTTGCTCCCATAACACTCGTCGGGTTCACCGCTTTATCAGATGAAATCATAACAAACGTTCCTACTCCAGTTGCTCTCGCTGCCTCTGCTACATTCATAGTTCCAATCAAATTATTTTTAACAGCCTCTTCAGGGTTATTCTCCATTAGTGGTACATGTTTATGTGCAGCTGCATGATATACGACATTTGGAAGATGTTTACTCATAATTAAATGCATCTTCTTATCATCTTGTATATCTGCGATTTCAGGAATAAATACGCCTTTCATCTCTCTATATTTTTCGTTTAATTCCATTTCTATAGAATAAATACTGTTTTCTCCATGCCCTAATAAAATTAATTTTTTCGGCTTAAATTTCGCAACTTGTCTACAAATTTCCGAACCAATTGAACCTCCTGCACCAGTAACCAAAATGACTTTGTCAGTTATATAATCTGAAATAATATCCATATTAAGTTCCACAGGATCACGCCCTAATAAATCTTCCACCTGAACATCCCTGAATTCATTCACCGAAACTTTACCTGTTACTAAGTCTTCTAACATCGGAAGAATTTGAGTTTTCACCTGTGTTTTCAAACATTCTTTTAAAATAATATTTCGATTCCCTTTGCTTAGTGAAGGAATTGCCAGAATAATAGTTTCAACATTCAGTTTTTTTATAGCAGTTTCAATTTGATTGACACCGCCAATTACTGGAATCCCCCAAATATCAAGATTATGTTTTTTTACATTATCATCAATAAATGCGACTGGCATTAATTCGGCAGCACTATTCTTTAACAACTGTCTTGCAACCATTGTCCCTGCTGAACCAGCACCAACAATTAAGGTTCTTTTTTTATCACCCTTTTTTACATAATAAGCATCTCTATACATTCTCCATATAAAACGCGAACCACCAATTAATAAAATATGAATCATCCAAGTTACAACTAACAGCCGAAAATACATTTTTGGCATGATTAGTTGCTGCACAACTGCTGTAGCAATTATAGAAAATGTAACAACTTTACATATAATGAGTAATTCTCCTATACTTGCATATTCCCAAGATTTGTTATACATCTTATACATTAAAGCAAACAAATGATGACTGACTAATAAAGTGATAGAGCTAATAACTGATGATAAAGTGATAACACTAAAGCTAGCATTTACAAAGAAATAACTAAAAAAAATAGCACTTAACACAATCAGTGAATCCATTAAAAGCAATAACGATATCCTCCGTCGATACGTCATGTAACTTCCTCCTTTAATCAATTCCATACTTAACTCTTTCAAATTTAAAGTTTCTAACTATGTCCTCTTTATTAAAAGTACATAGTTAGAAACTTTAATAAAACATGGGCATCTAACCCTCCCTCACATTACACTTTTGATGACTCGCATCTAAGGTTGTTTTCACAACCCACAGCATAATCGAGTGCCTCCATTGATAGCGGTAAGGAGACATCACCACATCGTATCTCTTTAAAAAATTCTTTATAAAGAACATCTCTATATGCGAATCTTAAATTTATTTTTCTAAAGTACATTTATATTATTCATACTTTTCCATTCAAAATCGCACCTAATATCCTACTTTTCGTAAAACTTAACGCTCTTTTCGTTTCAAGCGCATCTTCGTTCACAGTACGATTATAACGAATCACCAATAATACTCCTTCACACTTATCAGCTAATACACTCGTATCTGTTACTTCTAATACAGGAGAAGAATCAAATAATATGATGTCGTACCGTCCCATCGCCTTTTGAATTAACATATCCATTACATCTGAACTAAGTACTTCAGATGGATTGAATGGTATCGGTCCGCTAGTTAATACATCCAGACTTTCTAACTCTGTTTTTTTCACAGCACCCTCTAAAGTTGTTTTTCCGTTCAATATATCAGTTAATCCAATTGTATTTTCTACTCCGAACATTTCATGAATCGTTGGTGTTCGTAAATTTGCATCTATTACCAATACTTTTTCACCTTTTTGTGCTATCGAAACTGCTAAATTAACTGTAATCGTTGATTTTCCTTCACCATACCTCGGAGAAGTAATAACTATAGTTCTGCTTTTATGAATAGATGAAGATAATTGAAGGTTTGTTCGAAGCGAACGATACTGCTCCGAAATTTTCGATCTTGGAGCGGTATAAGCAATTATACTTTCTCCTTTAACTTTATTTGTTTTTCGTCTATTTTTGTAAGCCACTCCGTTCCCTCCCCCAATAATACCGTATTTTTTTTACTGAATTTGTCTTTCGCATTTTTTCTATTCATTTTAGATATTCCGCCCAAAACAGGGACATCTAACAATTGTTCAATTCGCCGTTCCGATTTGATTCTCTCATCAAGTGAATCCAATAAAAAAATGAATCCAATACTGAGCACTATACCTATAGAGAATGCAATTAATATCGTCTTAAAGTGATTTACATTTATAGGCATAGAATTTTTTTGAACTGGGTCTTCTGGTAATATACTCACATTATTAAAATTCAGTATATTCGCTACTTCTTTCTTATAAACAGCGGCTGTAGTATTTGCAATTTTATGAGCAAGCACAGGATCTATATCCACTACATTTATTCTCATAATCTGGGACCCTTGTACACTTTCTGTACTTATTTGTCCACTTAATGCACCTGCAGATCTGTTAATATTCAACTCAGCAGCCACTTTTTCTAATATTACAGGCTCATTTACCATCGCTTTCAATGTATTCATCGTTTCAGCATTAGCTTGAACAATAACCCTTGCTGAAGAGGCATATAATGGTGTTTTTACATATATACTATACATCGCTCCTGCTACTGTTGTGAGAGTTGTAAATAATAGAATTATCCAAATTCTTTTCCGTATAATAGTAAATAGATTTTTCAAATTTATTTCCTTATCCATAACTTCCCTCCTCATTTAAAACCAATGAGCTTCAAGTTGAAATTGACATCAAAACATCAAGAAAAAAACAATATTTTTATTCTTTTAAATATACAAACATTTCTAGTTAATGCCATTTTAGTTCTTTATACAGAACGAGTCAATATAAATTATTCTTGTTAAATCACTTCTTAATTACACCTCATAAATTACGACAACATTCGCTGTAATTCGCTGTAAATATATGACGAAAAAACCGTAACACCGTAATATCAGGGCTTTTTTTCTTAATATAGAGATGGATTTTGATCGCGTTCCCATTGGTGGCCTTGCGTTCTAAATATATCCTCTGAATTCATCAAGTTTTAAATTGCGCTAAAAACGTTGATTTACCAAGGTTTTATAAAAGTGATGTTTCATAGTGATTCATCACTTTTTTTTATTTTGTGGGTGAATTGTGGGTGGGTTCGTGGGTGCCCCACAAAATAAAACAAACCTAAATAACTTAGGCCTGTTTTATTTTTTCATCTATTCTTTCCTATTTAAAATATCCTTTTTAAAAACAGCCTATCTCGAACCATCTCTTTAATCGGCACTAACGTCCCCGACTTCACCAACTTATTTAAATTCTGCCTTGAGCATCCTAAAATCTCCAATGCCTCTGAAGTATTCACTATTTCATCATTTACGAATTTTATTAGTTCTTCCTTAGATTCAAAGTTATACATTTTTCTTCTCCTTTATATAGAGAGTAATTATATTTACTATCATTAGTACAAACGATATTATGCTAAATACTATTAAGACATAGCCCCATGTGTTTAGATTGTCATAATCCAGTATTGCTAAGATAAATCCTAAAATCAAAACTACGGGAATATTCGTCCAAATAAACTTTTTCATCATATTATATGGAATAGGAAATGTTTGGGATGGTATAGTAGATGGTACGGGAGATGCTGTTGGAGATACAATCGACGGTATAAAAGCATTAGGTGACTGGGAAACTTGGAAAGGCATGGGCTACACTGTCACCCATTTAGATGAAGCTTTACCTGCTATGTGGGATGCGTTATCCGACTCTTATAATAAAGATGTGATAAATGGTGATGCAGAAACACGTGCAAGATGGGGATCGTATGCTTTAACACAAATTGGATTAGGTCTTCTTGGAGATAAAGGGATCAGTAAGGCTGCAAAGCTAGCACAAGGTGCTAAATTCTCTCAAGGTATCTCAAAAGCTGGACAATTATTTAATAAAGGCGATAATTTGGCTTTCGCAGGCGGTAATGGTGTTACATCTGCATTTGATAGTGCTACTTTTAGACAAGCCGAAGAAAAACTTTCAACCTACCAGTTTGCTAAAGGTGAAAATACTACTACTGTGAAACCTGGTGATAGTAGTTCACTTGCCCCTGGAGGAGGCCTAGCTGCACACGAGGCTAGAGGTGGACATTTAATAGAAAGACATGTAGGAAAAACAGATGAAGAACTATTGCAAAGATTAGAAAGGGACCCTAGAATTCGAGCGTCATCAACTTTCACTGATAGGGCTACAGCCGAGAGAGTAGTTAATGAAGTTTTAAGCAACCCGCAAAATACGGAAAAAATAAACAGATGGTTAAATAACCCTGACAGCAAGCCAACCTTACCCTTAAGATACCAAGGTACAGATATTACTGGTAGGCATGTTCCTAGAGGATCAGAAATTATCTCAGAAGTAACAAATGCAAGAATTGTTTTAAAAAAAGACAGAGATGGTAGTTTTATTATTACAGGATATCCAGAAAGATAGAGGAGAGTTTATATGAAAGATAAATACATACAATATGAAGAATTAGGTGATTTTTTAGCAGGAACTTTCCATCAAGATATTGAATCACTCGAATTCGCCATAAACGAATTTATCACTGAAGTTACTAATATATGTTTAGAGAATACTATTGAAGACATTATATCATTCCTACAAAGTGGTTTAACTGTTCATGAAAAAGAAGAATTCATTAAATATAATGTCGAAATTTATTTTCCTGCTTTAAACCTTACCCCTATAGAATGGCTAGAGCAAATAGTCGACCTCTTAAAAAGAGCATTAAAAAATAAATAGTAAGAACGGTTTTCAACCACCCTTTACAGATGGTCTTTTACTTTTTTCTACTTCACATACACAATAGCTTCATTTGTCGTAACATAGTATATTTCCCCCTTTTCTATTGTGTACTTTATATTGTAGCAAATCGTTCACACTTACTTTTTATCCCTTATGGCGATAATTTTAATGGCCAATAAATAACCTAGCGACTACTTACAATATCATCAAACAGGAAATGGATTTGTAATATCCGAAAACGAACGGATTATTCCAGAATATGAATCTTAAAACCAAAAGACGGAGCGGAAATCTACACGATAATTAATGGTGAAGAAAAATTAGTAGGAGTATATCGCGAAAAATACCAGCGTTTTATTCCAGCAACAACAAAATAATTAAGTAGGTGATACAATGATTAAAAGAGGAAAATATGGCCTTTATAAAGGGTCTGAGTATAGAATCGTGGAAACAAATGACGGTGTAGAACTTATCTCTACAAAGGAATTTGATTTATTGCAAGGTTTCATTCGTGATAATTGGGATGAGAATATGTTCTGTAAAAATGTATCAAAAGATGAATTAGAATTAGCTTATTATATTACCCCATATGTTTTGTATAAAGGTCGAAAATTTGGTATTGCTGCTGGAGATGGGAGCACCGACTCAGTCATTATCGGAACGACCTACAAATCAGAATCAGATGAATTAGGTATGAAAAATGTTAACAAATCAGAATACGAAATGTCTGTAAACTTAAAAGATGTTGAGGTAATTGAAGAAAAAAAACCTATATGGGGGTTTACACTAACTAGCTAAAGGAAATTAATTACAACAAATAAAAGCAGAACCTTATGAGGGTTCTGCTTTTATAATTTTCATCTCGCATACACATAGGCAGGATTAGTAGTTACATAGTATGTTTTGCCTTTACTGTTGTGTACTTTGTATTGATATGAACCATTCACAATTACTTTTGTCTCAATAACAAACCCTAAACCTATATCTACTACTCCAGCCACATCTTTATCCTGCCAAGATGGAGATTCATAGAAACGTAAATTGTTCACTTTAGAAATAACCCTCTTACCAGTTATAGTAGAAGCATCCGTCCCATTGTAACGGATGTATGAGGAGTCATAATAAATCCATTGGTTACCACCAAGATTTAACCAGTTTCCTAATTTGCCCCATATTTTATAAGCCTCTCCTTTTTGTAATTTACGAATAACACTATTATCTGTTGATGGTCCAAAACGAAGATTTACATTGTACCCCTCAATATACGCAACACCATTCACCTCTACTGTACCAGGTACTTCATTTGGTTTTTGTGGTTTAGCATCCACTGTAACAGAGTTCCCGTTATAAGCCTTTAACACGTCTGCTCGGAATTTAGCCTCTGATACACCATGACTACGAAGATAATCAAGTGGGTCTTCATGATCTGTCCCACCTAATTTATAAGTAATATCCTTATGTGTCCATAACCCTATAGAAGGATGAATATTTCGTTCTCGCAAGATTTCCCCAATTAACTCTACATATTGTTCATAAGAACGTTTAAACTTCACTGAATCACTTGTCTCACACAGTTCAACATGAACGAACCTTGCATTTGCTATCGGACCTGCGCCCCATGCCCGATATTTTGTAGATGCGATTTGAATCTTTTCATCCCAATCAACTGCATAATGAACAAATGCTGAACGCCATATACGAGACTCATATTTTTGAATATTTATTGCTGGCGCCTCAGGGGTAGCTGTAGAATGTGCCACAACGCCTTCATAAGCACCAACACCGTAACGGTATGGTTGGTTAGGTACATCAGGAATAAGTAAAATTCTATCAGCAAATACGTTTGTTCCAATTGATACTACTAAAGTCATTGCAATAACTATGGATACAATATGTTTGTGTTTCTTTTTCATTTCTTATTGGCATCCTTTTTTATAATTTTTGTATGGTCAAATAATCCGCTTGCTGACAATCCGATAATCATTCCTTGAAATATATTCATTTTAATATCTTGGGAAAAAAATAAAGCGCCTAGCGTAATGCCAAGCATCAAATTAAATAACGGAATATATTTTGTTTGCAGTCCATTTGTTTTTGCAATTTGTGATAGTCCTATCACAATTCCAATCATTGCCGTAATTTCAATCACTACATACCGCCTCCATTCAAAAAGAAGGTCAACGCCGCGCCAATAAGCCCACCAATGATAAGACGTAAAATCCAAGTTGTATTAGCGCTAATCTTATCTAATTGTTTATTAATATTAATAATGTCTTTTTCGTTACCCGTTGTCCGCATTTCTAAACTTCTAATCTCTAATCGTATGTCCTTAATATCTTGCCTTATTTCCTGAACATCACCTTTCACCTCTTGCAAACCATCCATATTGCCACCTCTTTCCCACTTCTTATTTGATTTAAAATAAAAAAAAGCCTACATTACATACGCTTGGCTTTACGTTTCATTATTTAGATCCTTCTTTTATCTGTCTCATCTATGATGCCTCATTGTATGTATTATGCACTGTGATGAATTCCGGTATCATTGTATTGGGACACTTTATACTATATTTACTTGAGTTAACTAATTTTTTCTAATCTCCATTACTGAACATCTCCTTTTTATTCTCTTGTTTTTCCACCTAAAATTTCTACTGTGTTACTAGGTACACCTGATCGCTTCATGCATATACGACTAGCTTTTCTATAGGTGATTCATTGTTATCACTTTCTTGCAAAAGAAAAAGAGCAACTATGTATCAGTTTCTCTTCCGTTAATTTCTCTCTACACTCCGACCACCGTTTTACAGGGATTAACCACACCACAAAAAAAAAAGCATCATATGATGCTTCATATAATGCTTTTTGTTCATCTAATTTAATATTCATGGATTTCGAGATACTACCTTACATTAAAATGTTCTTCTTTCACCCATGCGTTTGGTCCAATAGCAATATAACCATCTTTTCTTGCATAAATTTCATAAGCAACAGATCCATCCACATTACCAGTCCATTCACCATTTGGTCCATTATATGTGTTAATACCAGCACCTGCCGGATATTTTGAGTAAGCATAGAACCATTGTACATCGAAGTGCTCTTGCTTCACCCATGCCTGCCAACCTAAGCATAGCCTATTTTCATTACCACCATACCAAGCAGCATCTATAATTAAATATGGAGTCTTGGTATCGATTATTCGGCCAGTGGCATGAGCATCTTTATCACCACTAATATATAAATTGATACCAGCACCTTCTGGATATTTAGACGTAGCAATTCCAACACCTTTTGATTGTACTGGCTTATTTTCGGAAGGATCAGTCGTGCTACCACCGTCTCCTTTTCCCAAGTAGTCTAACGGATTCACGGCATTACTCTTACTATCATTCCAGCCTCCTTTATGCAATTCAAAATGTAAGTGTTGGCCGTCAGCCTGCCCCGTGCTCCCCATAACTCCAATTGTTTGTCCTTGTGTAACATAATCGCCTTCTTTAACCGTTCGAGAACCACTACGCATATGGGCGTATACAGTTTCCCATGTAACTCCATCAATAGTATGCACAATCATAATACATTCACCATAACTGGATGAATAATAAGAACGACTAACTCGCCCGCTAGCCGCTGCATAAATCGGATGATCACCCGATTCAGCAAGATCTACGCCATGATGATTTGGTCTGCTACCTCTAAAACCACTTGTTACTCTCGTTGTATTTGTTGGATAAATAAATTTTGCCATATTAATCTTCCTTTCTATTTTTACGTAATATAAAAAGGCACTTAAATGAGTGCCTTTGTTCATTGTCTATAATCATTATTATTTCGATGTATTATAGATTTCCAATATTAGATTCTCATACCTCTAGATTACATGAGTATAATCAAAAGAATGAGAAATCCTCCGTTGTTACCTTACATTAAAATGTTCTTCTTTCACCCATGCGTTTGGTCCAATAGCAATATAACCATCTTTTCTTGCATAAATTTCATAAGCAACAGATCCATCCACATTACCAGTCCATTCACCATTTGGTCCATTATATGTGTTAATACCAGCACCTGCCGGATATTTTGAGTAAGCATAGAACCATTGTACATCGAAGTGCTCTTGCTTCACCCATGCCTGCCAACCTAAGCACAACCTATTTTCATTACCACCATACCAAGCAGCATCTATAATTAAATACGGAGTCTTGGTATCGATTATTCGGCCAGTGGCATGAGCATCTTTATCACCACTAATATATAAATTGATACCAGCACCTTCTGGATATTTAGACGTAGCGATTCCAACACCTTTTGGTTGTACCGGTTTATTGTCACCACCGCCACCAGTTCCTCCATCAAAATCTACATATTGCTTAACAATTTCAGAGTAGAAAAAATTCCCTCCATTTTTATATCGGTAGCCACCATTGTATGCAACAGCAACAGGCTGACTATACTTGACCATAGCACCAGTTGTATTTCCAAGTGATGGCGCAACAACCGTCTTAGAATACAGATCTGCCACCGGTAATGAATGTTGTTTATTATTAGAAGCTAACCAGCGAAGGTAAGCTCGTCCAAAATTATATGATTGAACAATGGCACTTAAATCTGTAATACCATTTTTCTTTGCATCATCAAAAGCTCCTTTTAAATGCTTTACCCCGTAATAAATTGAATCTTTAGGATTTTTAATTGTATTCATTGCCCATCCTTGCGATTCGCTTGACTGCATAATATCAGGTGTTGTTTCAGAGTTCCCTCCACTTTCCACCATAATAATTCCAAGTACGTAAGGAACTAACTCAGAAACACCTTGTGTAGCACATTCACTTTCTACCATTGATTGCCAACGTAACACTTGTTGTGGCAGATTCTTTGTTTTAACTGAAGCAGCTAATATACTCATTACTAAACATCTCCTTATTTTCCTATTATTTTTGTCTAAAAAACTACTACTTTACTACATATGACTATCAGCCAAATACCCATTATTCTATAAAATTACTTCATGTTGCTCACCTTCTTTCACAACAAAAAGAGCAACCATAAAAATAGTTGCTCTTTCGTCGAAATCTTATATTACTACTATAAATCACTTTTTCAATACTTTCTGTACACCACATGTATCCTACAAAAAGGTAACATTAAAATTCATCTAAAAACTTGACAATCTTTCTTATTTCAGCATGTTTGCGTCGAATATAGCCTGTACTATAATGCAATTCAAATGCTATTTGTTCTAAGGTCATTCCATCAACATATTTCATTTTAAGTATTTGATGATCCAGTCCTGCAAACTTATTAATCAAAAGCTTTAAATCATACTCTTCATTCATCTTATGAGCTAATTCATATTCAATTGCTTCAATCCGGTCTTCTACCTTAGCCCCTTCCGATTCAGCGGTTAATCGTACATTTTGCAAGTCCCCACTAGTCCAGCGCTTTAATTCCGCTTTTGATTTGTCTAAGTTGTATTCTAAATAAGCAATTTCTTCTTCTAATTTCTTATAATCTTTGAGCCATTCAAACATCTGACGATTCACCTACTTCCTTTTTTGTAAACTTAAATACTACTAATTTAATAAAACTTATATCCTTATTAGCTTTTTCAATCTTTGTTATTTGTAGAACATCTTTCATTTAATAAACACAACCATTTCCTACTATTTATAAACTCATTTTCTCTTTAGAATTCCGATACTGTAATTAACTCCTGAATAGATAATGAAAAACTTCCTTCTAACATTCCTTGTAGGACATTAAGAAGCACACAGAAATCATAAATTGTTAATACCTGCTCCAAACTTTCACGAATATCTTCATATGAATGTTCAATATACATCGAACATCCTTGAATAACGTAATCGTTTTATATTTACATTAAGATAATTCATTTTAAAACATCCAGGTCATCGACCATTTTATCTTTTCTTAAGACTTATATTTATTTAATACCTCTTGTAATCTCTCACGCTCTTCATCAGTATACTGCGCGGGTTTTCTTTCCGCTTCTTGGTTCGTTGGTTCTTCATCTTTATATAACCAATCTGGGACAATCTCTTTTCTAGTCGAATAAGTTCTACCTGATCCATTATATTTCTTATTCTTATTCATTTTGAAACGTCTATCTAGCGCAGTCACCTCAGCAAATGTTTTAACTTTTTGCTCCTTCCAATTACTCAATATAGCTTTAACGTAGTTCCATCTTGGTGCATTCTCATCAATAGCCTTATTAGTTGCATACTGAATTAACTCACTACTAAACAAATTACAAAAATCTCCTAACTCCGTAAATGCAATTTCACTTAACGGAATTCCTCTCTCTTTTAAAAAATTATAATTTTTTTTAAACTCTCCACCGAATAATATATGAGATTCTAATTTATCCTTATCATCATGATTAGTATTTTGTATTTTAGTATTTAGTTTATTAATATTTAGTAGTGTCGGATTTTCCTCATATGGCTTTCCCACACCTTGCTTTTCCACTTGTGGAATTCCCATTTGTGGTGTTTCATAAATTTCCGTATCCCATCTTGTAATTTTTTTTGTATTTTCATCACGAACGGGATAACGCTTTACATAGCCTAATTCTTTTAGTTCTTTAAAACCTGTACGTAGTGAATCTTCTCCATCCTTAGCATGTTGAGCTAATTCACTAATATGAAAAGTCCAATCATCTGGTAATGTAAGTGCATAGGCCAAAATTCCTTTCGCTTTCCATGACAACCTTTCATCTTTTAAACCAGTATTATTTATGACGGAATAATTACTATCTTTTTTCACTCGAATAATCCCCATATTAGCCACCTCTTAAATTCTCAAAACCGGTATTCAATGTTATACTTATTTAGAGATATTTTTTCTTATAGAATCCGCTGCAACGGATTCTTTTCTTATGCATTCATTCAAATCAATCACGCTACCCATGTTTCTTTTCTCCTAAATCTTTCTTATTCCTCAAATTCAACATCAACTTGAATTTCGATATTCATAGGAATTTCTTGTGTTATACGAATAATATTTGGACTTATTCCTTTTTGGATAAGTTTTTTAACCTGCTCTTTTGCAGCATCTTTTGTTTTAAATTCACTGACAGTTGGTACACCTGCTAAACTGCTAATAATGACAATAATCTTTTGTTGCATATTCCTTCCTCCTATTGAACTTCCACCATATGTAATTGCAAGTTTTTAACTGTGATTTCTTCCTCTAAAACAGTTGGAATTGAATAGTCTTCATTAATTATTTGTATAGCTCTTTCCAAACGATTACGTTTAATAGCTTTATAACTATTCACACCAAATTCACGATGTAACTGACTATAAATATCTCTATATACCTTCCTTCTAAGGCTGATGTCCTGATAAGAATTTGAAATTTTACCTCCTAATAACATGACACCTAACCTTTTTACAGCCCTTGTTATTTCGTCACACTCGATGGCATAAAGCGGAGCATTTTCTCTCAATCCCCTCACCTCAGATTTAATCTCTTGTATCTCCTGAGCATGTCCTTCCAAAGCAGCAAACGTTAACTTTAAAACCCCTATTGGATCCTTTGGTATTTTTTGCTGGTTTTGTATATACCGGTTCATCCGTTTAAATTCTTCAATAAATTTAATTTTCATTCTAACAGCTTCTCTTGTGTTATACCCCATAGCAAGTAATACGAAAGCTTCTTCAGTTAAATTGTATTTAGACATTCGCTCCCCCTGTGAATTGGTATAAGTGGAATCGTAAAAATTTCCTTGTGCAAATTCTTCACCCGCATATACAATATTTTTACGAATATCCTCCAAAACATAGTAATGATCTTTCCCGAACTTTTTCGCAATTACCAAACTATCCGTTACTACCTCACCATTAACTTCAAATACTAGTTCACCATGTACTAATACTTCAGTTAAGTGATCCATTCTTATCTCCTCCTCACCTTTAATTTTTGATTACCTTCCTTACATTTACATAACCATGCATCAAATGTAATTATTCACCTGTTTTCTTGAACATTAACCAACTTCCAACATTCAAATTATGTGATTTAATATAAAATATTTCCTCAACTCTACAATAAAGCGTTTCTCAATAATTTCGTTATCGAGTTAAAACTTCAATATTTTATGTTCCAAAAAAAGTAGGGTTTCTTTTCACACTACAATTCGGTTTGTTTTCTTCAAATTCAAAAAGGTATTCTAAATTATGATCAGGAAAAAAGGTTTCCTTAATTTCAAGAGCCTCATCATAATAAAAACGAAATTTGCCATTAATTTTGTCGCTCACTGTTGCGTAGCGAAGATTCAGATGCGAAGAGATTTGGGTAATTACAATCCCTTTTCTCGCCATCTCTGCACGCAGATTCGGATACATTAGCTCACCACCTTAACTTTTATACGAAATTGCGTTCATTTCTTTTTTTAATATATACGCATTTCCGTACAAAGTCAACGGGATAACAGGAAAAATATACTCAATATCGTACAAAATACTATTTACATATAAATTCAGCTAAGTTATGATAGTAACAAACATACTCAATATCGTATACATTTTAATAAGAAGGATGGTGAGGTTAATGGAAAAAGCAAAGATTGTAACACGCTTAATAAAAGAAGCTGGATATAGCAAAAGAGCTTTCGCAGAAAAAATCGGGCTTCCTCCCACAACACTGCAATCAATGTTATCAAGAGGAATCGGCAAAGCATCTGTTGATAATGTAATAAAAGTTTGTAAGGGATTAGGAATCACTACTGATGATTTAGAGGGGCTCACAACTAAAGGGGATAATACAGTTAAAGAAGAAGTTTCTATTTATGAAACCATTCAAAACGACCAATCAAACATTATCCATATCCCAATCATTGGTTCTGTTGCAGCCGGTACGCCTATATTCGCTGAAGAAAATATCGAGGGTTATTTACCAATGCTAAGTACATTTTTAAATAAGCGTAAAAAGTATTTTTATCTTACTGTAAAAGGCACTAGCATGAATCTCGAATTCCCTGATGGTTCTTATGTTCTGGTAGAAGAAACTCCTTATGTTGAGAATGGACAAATTGCTGTTGTAAAAGTCAATGGTTATGATGCTACTGTGAAAAAAATCTCAAAATCTGGAAGCATCATTACTTTAATACCATTGAGTAATGATCCTATCCATGAACCACAGACTTACGACCTTTCAGCTGAAGATGTAAAAATCATTGGTCGCGTTGTACAAGCAGTAAAAAATTATTAAATTTTTAGCGCTAGAAATTTATTAAAAAAAGAACCGATTTTAATAAAGGTTTATTGGAATTACCATATCTATTATCAAGATACTCTTATACTGAAAATTTTAGTGGCTGTTTTGTGGCTTCTTTTTATTTTACGCCACTTGAAATTAACTTTATAAAAAAGAAAAAGCCCTGACACCATAGTATCAGGGCTTTTTTCTCTCTTAGTATAGAGACATATATTGATCGCGTTCCCATTGGTGAACTTGCGTTCTAAAGATATCCCACTCAATCTCTTTCGCTTCGATGAAGTGCTCAAGTAAATGATCACCTAATGCGCCACATACGATTTCATTAGCTTGTAAAGTAACTAACGCTTGCGCTAATGTTGCCGGTAAGTCAACGATACCTGCTTCTTCGCGCTCTTCTTTTGTCATTACATAAATGTTACGATCTACTGCAGCTGGCGGAGTTAATTTGTTTTTAATTCCGTCAAGACCTGCTGCTAATAATGTAGCCATTACTAAATATGGGTTTGCAGCTGGGTCAACACTACGTACTTCTACGCGTGTACTAATACCACGAGATGCAGGGATACGTACTAATGGGCTACGGTTTTGTGCAGACCATGCTACGTAACAAGGAGCTTCGTATCCAGGTACTAAACGCTTGTAAGAGTTTACAGTTGGGTTTGCTACCGCTGTAAATGCTGGTGCGTGTTTTAAAATACCTGCGATGAAGTGACGAGCATCATCACTTAATTGTAAATCACCGTTTTGATCGAAGAATACGTTCTCACCATTTTTAAATAATGATAAGTTACAGTGCATACCTGAACCGTTCACACCGTATAATGGTTTTGGCATAAATGTTGCGTGTAAACCATGTTTACGAGCGATTGTTTTTACAACAAGTTTGAATGTTTGAATGTCATCACATGAGCGAATTGCATTTGCATATTTAAAGTCAATTTCGTGTTGACCTGGTGCAACTTCATGGTGAGACGCTTCAATTTCAAAGCCCATTTCTTCAAGTTCAAGAACGATATCACGACGACAGTTTTCCCCTAGATCCATCGGCGCAAGGTCGAAGTATCCACCGTTATCGTTTAATTCTAATGTTGGATTTCCTTTTTCATCAACTTTGAATAGGAAGAATTCTGGCTCTGGTCCAAGGTTGAAATCTGAGAATCCTAAAGCTTCCATTTCTTTTAACACACGTTTTAAGTTGTTACGTGGGTCTCCATCAAACGGAGTGCCATCCGCATTGTAAATGTCACAAATTAGACGAGCAACTTTACCTTTTTCAGCTGTCCAAGGGAAAATTACCCAAGTATCTAAGTCAGGATATAAATACATATCAGATTCTTCAATACGTACAAAACCTTCAATCGAAGATCCATCAAACATCATTTTGTTATCTAGAGCTTTCGTTAATTGTCTCACTGGAATCTCTACGTTTTTAATTACTCCTAAAAGGTCCGTAAATTGTAAGCGGATATACTTTACATTCTCTTCTTTCGCCAAACGGAAAATATCTTCTTTTGTGTATCTAGACATTATAAATTCCTCCTTAGTCCCTCTAATCGCCTTCAGAATCAGTTATCTTTAGTGGAAAAACCTTGAAATATCACCTTGTCGCAATGAAGTTCGATTAAATCTACCTGTATGTTGTAGTTCATCTCGAAGTATTTTGCGAAGCTCAGTTTTTGAAATTTCTTTCGTTTCTTCTTTCACTTTCACTGCTTCTGTTTGATTTTCTTTCATTAGTAACACTTGCTTAATACCAGCCATATTCAAGCCTTGATCTAATAAATCTTTAATCTCTAACAACTTATCTACATCGTTAAATGAAAATAACCTACGATTCCCCTTTGTACGGGTTGGAGAAACAAGATTATGCTCTTCATAGTAGCGAATTTGACGTGCAGACAATTGTGTTAAATCCATAACAATACCAATAGGAAACAGCGGGGCAGAACGTCTATCTTCTTTCATCGTTTCAGTTCCTCCTTCGCCTTAACTGTTTCTCATTTTATACCATGTTATGTTTAGTGTCAATAGATGTTAGCTTTTCTTACATGATTTTTTTGTAGATTTTTTCATTCTTTTTTCTAATGGCACAAATCATTACTTTCACACGAAAAAAGCTGCCGAAATCGACAGCTTCCCTTTAAGAAATTGTTAATAGACTTTTTTCAATTAACGCATCAATCGCAGAACAAATCGCAATCTTTACATGCGAATAAGTTAACCCACCTTGTACGTAAGCAACATAAGGTGGACGAATTGGTCCATCAGCCGACAATTCGATACTTGCACCTTGAATAAACGTCCCCGCAGCCATAATTACATCATCCTCATAACCCGGCATATAGTTTGCATATGGAGTGAAATGAGAATTAATTGGAGATGCATATTGAATCGCTTGACAGAACGCAATCATACGATTTTTATCATCAAACTGAACAGATTGAATTAAATCCGTTCTTGACGCATTCCACGCTGGTGATGTATTCATTCCTAACTTCTCTAAAAATGCTGCTGTAAAAATCGCACCTTTTAGCGCTTGTCCCGCAACATGTGGCGCTAAGAAGAAACCTTGATACATTTCTAGCAGACTGTATAAAGATGCCCCTGCTTCCGCACCAATCCCCGGAGATGTTAGACGATATGCACAAGCTTCAACATACTGTTCTTTACCGACAATGTAACCACCCGTTTTAACAATCCCCCCGCCAGGATTCTTAATAAGAGAACCTGCCATTAAGTCCGCACCAACATGACATGGCTCTTGTTCTTCAATAAACTCGCCATAGCAGTTATCTACAAATACAACAACATCAGGTTTAATCTCTTTCACAAACGCAATCATCTCTTTAATTTGCGAAACAGTAAACGACGGACGGGTAGCATATCCTTTTGAACGCTGAATACCAATCATCTTCGTATTACTATGGATTGCAGCTGCAACAGCTTCAAAATCCACAAGCCCCGCTCCAGTTAGCGGAACCGCGTTATATCCAATATTATATTCTCTAAAAGAACCTACACCTTTCCCGCGCACACCAACGATTTCTTCTAGCGTATCATACGGTTTCCCCGTTATGTATAGTAACTCATCTCCCGGACGTAAAATACCAAATAAAGCTGTTGAAATTGCATGAGTACCCGAAATAATTTGAGGACGAACAAGACCCGCTTCTGCTCCAAATACATCCGCATACACTTTCTCTAACGTATCACGACCAATATCATCATACCCATAACCTGTCGTCGGAATAAAATGTGAATCACTAATTTTATGTTTACGAAAACTTTCTAGCACACGAAATTGATTACTCTCAATTACTTCATCCACACGTTTATGCACTTCTATAATTTGATTTTCTACTTCTTTTACGATTGGAGCAATTTTTTCTCCATTTTTCAAACGATCAAACATTATTATTTTCTCCTTCTTCCACTAAAAATCTCTTTAATTGCCCATTAAGCGATGAATGAGCAAATATATATCCTGTACAATCATATACAAATTTATCTTCTAGAAACTCCATTTTAGTTAATAACGTTTCTGTCTTTAAAAGCGTTAACAATCTACCTTCACTCGGAGGAATTTCCACTTGATAATCATCCATTTCTTCCTTCATCTTCGTTTCTATCGCTTCTTTTATACGCAGTAAATCACTTTCTTCAAACGCACTAGTCATTAAGAAATCACTTTTCGGAAATGGAATGAAGTTTTGATGCAATTTATCTTTTTTATTATATAACGTAATAATAGGAATATGGTTAATTTCAAGGTCTGACAATAATTGTTTTACCGTCTGCTCATGCCCTATATAATTAGGATCTGCCGAATCAACAACATGTAAAATAACATCCGCTTCACCAGCTTCTTCTAACGTAGATCGAAAAGCAGCGATTAATGACGTAGGTAAATCTTGTATAAAACCAACCGTATCAGTCAAAAGCACTGTATAACCATAAGGTAACGGCATCTTTCTCGTCGTTGGATCTAGCGTTGCAAACAATAAGTTTTCTTCAAACGTATCAGCTTCCGTTAATCTATTAAACAACGTAGATTTTCCTGCATTTGTATACCCAATTAACGAAACTTGAAACACTTTATTATCTTTCCTTCTCTCACGATATCTTTTTCGATGTTCTACAACAATCGCAAGTTGCTTCTTTATTTCATCAATACGTGATCGAATATGACGACGGTCTGTTTCAAGCTTCGTCTCTCCCGGTCCTCTTGTACCAATTCCACCACCGAGACGTGATAAAGACAAACCTTGCCCCATAAGGCGCGGCATTGTATATTGCAACTGAGCTAGCTCTACTTGGAGCTTACCCTCTCTTGATTTCGCACGTTGCGCAAAGATATCTAGTATTAACTGCGTTCGGTCAATCACTCTCGCATCTAATACTGAAGATAAATTCCGAATTTGGCTTGGCGTTAACTCGTTGTTAAAAATAATAACAGCTGGTTCTAATTCTTCAGTTAACAGCGTAAGCTCTTCCAGTTTACCTTTTCCTATATAAGTCGCAGGATGAAACTTCGGGCGCTTTTGCGTCGTTGATACTAACACTTCCGCTCGCGCAGTCTTTGCTAGCGATACAAGCTCTTTCATGGAATGCATAAATTTTTCATCATCATCTTGCGACAATTGACAGCCAACTAATATGACTTTTTCTTTTTCTTCCATCAAATATGTTCACTCATCCTTTTCGAAATTTAAACCTTCTAATATAATAGCAGAGGAAGCATATTTCATCTAGTTAGCGGGGGAGAAAATTCATGGCATGGGAGATTTTTAGCATCATAGGCACAATCGCCTTCGCACTAAGCGGAGCCATTGTTGCAATGGAAGAAGATTATGATATTTTCGGGGTATATATTTTAGGAATGGCAACCGCATTTGGGGGAGGTGCCCTTCGTAATTTATTAATTGGTTATCCAATCGTCGCATTTTGGCAACAAGACATGTTATTCCAAATCGCACTATTATCAATGACGATTATTTTTCTTTTTCCAAATAAGTTAATTAGACAGTGGAAAAAGTGGGAAAACATCACGGACGCCATCGGTTTATCAGCATTCGCTGTACAAGGAGCACTCTATGCTCAAAAACTAGATTTACCAATTAGCGCTACAATCGTAGCTGCTGTTTTAACAGGCATCGGCGGCGGTATTATTCGCGACCTTTTAGCTCGCAGAAAACCTCTTGTCCTCCGAGCTGAAGTATATGCGTTTTGGACGATTTTAGCAGGTTTCTTAATTGGTGCTAAAATTATCGTTAGCGATTGGGCTCTATACACCTTATTCATTTTAATTGTTTGCTTCCGCATGATTTCTATTCATTACAAATGGCATTTACCGCATAGACGTATCGATACAAAGGAACGTTCAATGCATAAATAGCACTCTAACCTCTTTACATATCGTAAAGAGGTTTTTCTTTTCTAACGAGTTTTTCTTTACATAATGTTAATACTAATTTTTAAAGCGAGGTGAATACAAATGACAAACCATGTTAATAAAGGCGCTCAAAAAAGCTCAGTAGACCAAATTACACACGATCCTAATTCAGCACACGAAAAAAGCGCTAAAATGGAACACTTCCATAAATCTTACCAAGAAAAAGCGAAAAAAGAGTAACGTACTTATACATCAAAAAACAGACGCACAGTTTACGTACTGTGCGTCTCCTCTTCAAGCATCAAATCCATACTTGATATCCCAATTAAATCATATTTATCATAAGTATCCTCTTGTAACAATCGCATAGCTTGTGTGCGAATTGATTTTTCAACAATATTCCGTACGTATCGCCCATTACTAAACGATGTAATTTGTGACGAATACTTTACCGCGTGTAAATGATCTCTAAATTTCCACTCTGCTTCTTTTGACAACTGATATTCACGCTCTTCATACATTCTCTTTCCAATTTCCAACAACTGATTTACCGAGTAATCCGCAAATTCAATAATAAATGGAAAACGAGATTGTAATCCTGGATTTAATGAAAGAAAATGATTCATCTCTCTTGAATATCCAGCTAAAATTAATACAAAACCGTGCTGCTTATCTTCCATATGCTTCACAAGTGTATCAATAGCTTCCTTCCCAAAATCCTTCTCTCCACCCCGCGCTAATGAATACGCTTCATCAATAAATAAAATACCTCCCATAGCCTTCTTTATTAAATCTCTTGTCTTTTGCGCTGTATGACCGATATACTCACCTACAAGATCAGCACGTTCAGCTTCAACTAAATGCCCCTTCGATAAAATATTCATCTCAAACAACAATTTCCCTATCATTCTAGCAACGGTTGTCTTCCCAGTACCGGGATTCCCCCTAAATAACATGTGAAGCACTTGCTTCTCAGACTTCAACCCCACCTCTTGCCTTTTTTTATTTACATAAATCCAAGCATAAATTTCTTTTATTATCTTTTTTATTTCATCCATTCCAACAAGCTTTCCCATCTCTTCTTCAATTCTCTGCAACATTTCATGTTTAGTAGTGGTTTCACTTGAAATTTCCGTTTTGTTTTCTGCTGCCGGTAACGAAATTTTCTTTCGATGGTTTAACACAATATTAATTTGATTGTTATTTTTCTTACGCATAGATTGTTCCATATAATCACCTCATTTTATCCACTCACCAAATATTATTATTCCCGTCCCCCTTGCGAATGCCTATTTTCAGAAAAGTTTGCTATAATATAAGAAATAATTAAGGTGGTGGGACTATGGAAACAACGGAATTCCATGATACAATACAAGCCTTTTCTATTTTTTTATTGAATAAAGGCCGAAAGTCTTCAACCATTAAACGTTATGTTTATGACATTGAAGATTTTGGACATTGGTTAGAAAAAAACAAAAAGCTCCCTTCCAGTAATATATGGGCAACACTTTGTACAAAAGACTATGAAGATTACTTTTCAGACTTAAAAAAGAATCGACACTACTCTGAGAAAACAATGCATCGTGTATTTATTGTATTAAATAGAATGCATCATTTTCTTAACATTCCAAATCCATTAAAGAATATGGAAATTACTATTCAACCCAACCGTGCATTGCGTAATGAAGATTTCATTTCATACGATGAAGAAAAAAGATTAAAGCATATAGTCACTTCATTAGAAGGACTTTCAGAAAAACAACGTCCTGTTCGTCCATTATTAATGGATCGTAATATCGCCATTTTAAGTCTCTTGATCGACTACGGACTATCCTTACAGGAACTTACAGCATTAACTATGCATCACGTTCATTTTGAAACTAATACACTTTCTATTCCAGCAACCGCAGGAGTAGAAAGAACAATCACATTAGCAACCGAAGACAAAAAACAACTGTACACATATTATAAAAGTATTCCAGAACCAGTTCGTCCTAAATACCATAGTAATGATCCGTTGTTTGTTGCATTCGATTTTAACCGCGGAACATACAGATGGGTATATGAAAACGACGCACCAAAAGCACTAACAGAAATCGCTATTCAAAAAATGATCCGACTTGAAGTAGCAAGAGCGAATTTACGTAAAGGCATTTCTGGACAACATTTCCGGAACACGTTTATTTTACGCCTAATAAAAAAACAAACCCCAGAGCCAGAGATCATAAAATTAGTTGGCTTCAAATCAAAAATTTCACTAAAACGATATTATCAATATGCTGAAAATAAAAAAAACGCCCTATAATAAGGCGTTTTTTTATTTTTTTCTCGAAACAATTAATTTCACTATGACCATTTAACCATTCCCTGCATCTACTATGATGAGTTTCGTTCACATTCTTATTAGAAAGGAGAGATTTAATGTCTCGCTTTAACGACAATCAAAATAAACACTCCAATCCCTGCTTTCCAACTAGCGCTGGACGAATTCCAACTACCCCAACGATTCCAATTACTAAAGCGCAAATTAGAACATTCCGTGCAATCATTAACGATTTAATAAAAATAATCCCTAAACTTTTCGCCAATCCATCTCCCAAAAACATTGAGAATCTAATAGATACATTGCACCTACTAAGCAAATTCATCTGTTCACTAGACACTACTTCCGCTCTGAAAGCACAAGGATTAGCCATCATTAAAAACTTAATAACTATATTAAAAAATCCAACCTTCGTAGCAAGTGCTGTATTTATTGAACTTCAAAACCTAATTAATTATATACTATACATTACAAAACTATTCCGAATCGACTCTTGCACGCTTCAAGAGCTTCTTAAATTAATAGCAGAATTACAAACTACTCTAGTTAATTCAGCTTCGTTCGGCAGAGGACCTACTGGACCTACTGGACCTCAAGGTAATACGGGCGCTACTGGCGCTACCGGTCCTAGAGGTAACACGGGCGCTACTGGCGCTACCGGTCCTAGAGGTAACACGGGCGCTACTGGTTCCACTGGACCTAGAGGTAACACGGGCGCTACTGGTGCTACCGGTCCTAGAGGTAACACGGGCGCTACTGGTTCCACTGGGCCTAGAGGTAACACGGGTGCTACTGGTGCTACCGGTCCTAGAGGTAACACGGGCGCTACTGGTGCTACCGGTCCTAGAGGTAACACGGGCGCTACTGGTTCCACTGGGCCTAGAGGTAACACGGGTGCTACTGGTGCTACCGGTCCTAGAGGTAACACGGGCGCTACTGGTTCCACTGGGCCTAGAGGTAACACGGGCGCTACTGGTTCCACTGGGCCTAGAGGTAACACGGGCGCTACTGGTTCCACTGGGCCTAGAGGTAACACGGGCGCTACTGGTTCCACTGGGCCTAGAGGTAACACGGGCGCTACTGGTTCCACTGGGCCTAGAGGTAACACGGGCGCTACTGGTTCCACTGGGCCTAGAGGTAACACGGGCGCTACTGGTTCCACTGGGCCTAGAGGTAACACGGGCGCTACTGGTTCCACTGGGCCTAGAGGTAACACGGGCGCTACTGGTTCCACTGGGCCTAGAGGTAACACGGGCGCTACTGGTTCCACTGGGCCTAGAGGTAACACGGGCGCTACTGGCGCTACCGGACCTCAAGGTGTTCAAGGTAACACAGGTGCTACTGGACCTCAGGGTATTCAAGGTAACACAGGTGCTACTGGTTCCACTGGACCTCAAGGTATTCAAGGTAACACGGGTGCTACTGGTTCCACTGGGCCTCAAGGTGTTCAAGGTAACACGGGTGCTACTGGTTCCACTGGATCTCAAGGTGCGCAAGGTAACACAGGTACTACTGGTTCTACTGGACCTCAAGGTGTTCAAGGTAACACGGGTGCTACTGGTTCCACTGGATCTCAAGGTGCGCAAGGTAACACGGGTGCTACTGGTTCCACTGGGCCTCAAGGTAACACAGGTGCTACCGGACCTCAAGGTGTTCAAGGTAACACGGGTGCTACCGGTTCCACTGGACCTCAAGGTGTTCAAGGTAACACGGGTGCTACCGGTTCCACTGGACCTCAAGGTGTTCAAGGTAACACGGGTGCTACTGGTTCCACTGGACCTCAAGGCGCTCAAGGTAACACGGGTGCTACCGGACCTCAGGGTGCTCAAGGTAACACGGGTGCTACCGGACCTCAAGGCGCTCAAGGTAACACGGGTGCTACCGGACCTCAAGGTGCACAGGGTAACACGGGTGCTACTGGTTCCACTGGACCTCAAGGTAACACAGGTGCTACCGGACCTCAAGGTGTTCAAGGTAACACGGGTGCTACCGGTTCCACTGGACCTCAAGGTGTTCAAGGTAACACGGGTGCTACCGGTTCCACTGGACCTCAAGGCGCTCAAGGTAACACGGGTGCTACCGGACCTCAGGGTGCTCAAGGTAACACGGGTGCTACCGGACCTCAAGGCGCTCAAGGTAACACGGGTGCTACCGGACCTCAAGGTGCACAGGGTAACACGGGTGCTACCGGTTCCACTGGACCTCAAGGTGTTCAAGGTAACACGGGTGCTACCGGTTCCACTGGACCTCAAGGCGCTCAAGGTAACACGGGTGCTACTGGTTCCACTGGACCTCAAGGTGTTCAAGGTAACACGGGTGCTACTGGTTCCACTGGGCCTCAAGGTGTTCAAGGTAACACGGGTGCTACCGGTTCCACTGGACCTCAAGGTATTCAAGGTAACACGGGCGCTACCGGACCTCAAGGTGTTCAAGGTAACACGGGTGCTACTGGTTCCACTGGACCTCAAGGTGTTCAAGGTAACACGGGTGCTACCGGTTCCACTGGACCTCAAGGCGCTCAAGGTAACACGGGTGCTACCGGACCTCAAGGTGTTCAAGGTAACACGGGTGCTACTGGTATAGGAGTTACCGGACCTACTGGACCTTCTGGTGGGCCTCCTGGACCTACTGGACCTCAAGGTGTTCAAGGTAACACAGGTGCTACCGGACCTCAAGGTGCGCAAGGTAACACGGGTGCTACCGGACCTCAAGGTGCTCAAGGTAATACGGGTGCTACTGGACCTCAAGGCGCTCAAGGACCAGCGGGTGCTACTGGACCTCAAGGTGTTCAAGGTAACACAGGTGCTACCGGACCTCAAGGTGTTCAAGGTAACACGGGTGCTACCGGACCTCAAGGTATTCAAGGTAACACGGGTGCTACCGGACCTCAAGGCGCTCAAGGACCAGCGGGTGCTACTGGACCTCAAGGTGTTCAAGGTAACACGGGTGCTACCGGACCTCAAGGCGCTCAAGGTAACACGGGTGCTACCGGACCTCAAGGTATTCAAGGTAACACGGGTGCTACCGGACCTCAAGGTGTTCAAGGTAACACAGGTGCTACCGGACCTCAAGGTGTTCAAGGTAACACAGGTGCTACTGGTATAGGAGTTACCGGACCTACTGGACCTTCTGGCGGGCCTCCTGGACCTACTGGACCTCAAGGTATTCAAGGTAACACGGGTGCTACCGGACCTCAAGGTGCTCAAGGTAACACGGGTGCTACCGGACCTCAAGGCGCTCAAGGACCAGCGGGTGCTACTGGACCTCAAGGTGCTCAAGGTAACACGGGTGCTACCGGACCTCAAGGTGCTCAAGGTAACACGGGTGCTACCGGACCTCAAGGCGCTCAAGGACCAGCGGGTGCTACTGGACCTCAAGGTGCTCAAGGTAACACGGGTGCTACTGGACCTCAAGGTGTTCAAGGACCAACGGGTGCTACCGGTATAGGAGTTACCGGACCTACTGGACCTAGCTTCCCAGTAGCGACAATCGTTGTAACAAACAACATCCAACAAACAGTACTCCAATTTAATAACTTTATTTTTAGTACTGCAATTAACGTAAACAATATTATCTTCAACGGCACAGATACAGTTACTGTTATCAACGCTGGTATTTATGTAATTAGCGTATCCATCTCTACAACTGCACCAGGATGTGCTCCGCTCGGAGTAGGAATTTCAATAAATGGAGCAGCCGCAACTGACAACTTCTCTTCAAATCTAATAGGCGACTCACTTTCATTTACTACAATTGAAACGTTAGCAGCTAGCACAAATATTTCTGTCAAATCTACCCTTAGTGAAATTACAATTCCCGAAACAGGCAACACTAACATCCGACTTACTGTATTTAGAATCGCTTAAATTTCACTATTTATTGTTTATGGCAAATAAAAAAAGAGCGAGAAACTCGCTCTTTTTTGTTATGTACAATCATTCATTACTACTCTAATTCAATTGAAACATTTTTTTGTGGTACAAATGTAGAAATTGCATGTTTATAAATAAGCTGTTGCTTACCTTCTGTTTCCAGCAGGACTGTAAAGTTATCAAAACCTTTAATTAATCCACGAAGCTGGAAACCATTTAATAAGTACAGCGTAACGAACGTATTCTCTTTACGGAGTTGATTTAAAAACTGATCTTGAATATTGATTGATTGCTTCATGTCGAATCCTCCTCTTTTTCTCTACTTACTATTATTCGACTTTAGTTGTAGCTTTCCTTCTATGTATCGTAAAATTTCTGACGTTTTTTCACCATCAGTAACATCGAACCACGTGACATCCATCTTATTACGGAACCACGTTAATTGACGTTTGGCATAACGGCGTGAATTCGTCTTTAATTGTGATACCGCTTCTTCTAAAGATACACGATTCTCAAAATAATCATATATCTCTTTATAACCAATCGCTTGAATAGATTGACAATCTCGCACTCCTCTTTCATGTAGACCTTTTACTTCTTCTAATAAACCTTGTTCAATCATTAGGTTAACACGTAAGTTAATGCGATCGTATAGCATTTCTCGATCCATTGTCAAGCCAATTAATGAAACATCGTACAGTAACTCATTTTCTTGTTTTTCGAGCTGGTTACTCATTTTTTCACCCGTCGTGTGAAAAATTTCTAACGCCCGAATAACACGCCTTACATTATTGGCATGAATACGCTCCGCACTTTCTGGATCTACTTCTTGCAACTTTTTATGTACATATTCCGCACCGTGTTCTAATGATAACTTTTCCATCTGTTCTCGGTATGTAGCGTCCCCAGCCTCATCTGTAAACTGGTAATCGAATAGAACAGATTGTATATAGAGACCGGTTCCACCAACAATAATTGGTAATTTCCCGCGCTCTGTAATTTCTCGAATGCACTTACGGACACGTTCTTGAAATTCCGCCACAGAAAATGAATCTTCCGGATCTTTTATATCAATCATATAATGCGGAATTCCGTCCATCTCATCTGTCGTCACCTTTGCAGTCCCGATATCCATCGTACGATAAATTTGCATGGAATCACCACTAATAATCTCACCATTGAACGCTTTTGCAAGATCGATACTTAATTTCGTCTTCCCGACAGCAGTTGGCCCAATGATGACAGCAACTTTTTCATGTTGCACTTCTCCCATATCATTCAACTCTCTTTATGTAATATACTCCATCTATTGATTATACCCAATCTTACCAATTTTAACGGCATGATTGCAAGTTCTTTGAATCCAGTACATGAAATTATACATAAAAAAAAGAGCATAGCTTGTCCAATTCTGCATATACATGATAAAAAATAGCTCGGAGAGGGTGCAATGACTATGAAACAAGCGACTATCGATTTTCCATTATTAATAAAAGACCTTATTTTAGCTACTGCTACAAAAGAACAAAATTGTTCACAAGAAGAATTATACTTCGCACTAAATTGTTTACTACGTTCCTTTCATTCTACTCTTCAAGAAACAGCGTTACATCCAGAAAATAAAAATACAGAGTATATGCAAACTCAATTTTGCACCGCATATAAAATTATTACAGGTAAAACAATTTACCCTTTTCAATAATTCTTATATAAAAAAACGGCTGCTTAGACATTTTCAAGCAGCCGTTTTTTATTTTAATACATTATTTGATAACTTTCACTTTAACGGATTTACGACCCCAACTATCAGCAGTGCTATCTGAACCAACTAAAACATCAATACGATTTCCTTTAATCGCGCCACCAGTATCTCCAGCAATTGCTTCTCCATATCCTTCCACCCACACTTTTGATCCGAGAGGAATTACTTTCGGATCAACAGCAATAACTTTCATATTTGGATTCGCTGTTAAATCATGCCCCATCGCAGTTAACACACGACCACCATATGTGCCATTTTCACTCGGATTAGCTGTGTAAGCTGTCGCTTCTACTGTTATTTCACGACCACCAGCAGGTGCACTTGTTTCAGTAGATTTCGTCACTGGTTTAGCTGCCGGCTTCGCTTGCGCTACTGGTTTACTTGATGCTCCACTTTTAACAGATTCTTTTCCGTTAACTGCCGTTTCATTTTTGGCCGGAGTTTTCTCCTTAACTGATGCATCATTTTTAACCGCCGTTTTCACCTTAGTTGGTGCTTCATCTTGAGCTGGAACTTCTTTTCTTTCAATAACAGGTGCTGTACCTGTTAAAAATGGTACGTGAACATACGCCGCTTTCCCACCATATTCGAATTGTAACCATTCGTTTTGTACTTGATTTGTCGTTTCAATCAAGTCATCTTTTTTAAGCGTACCAAGAATTTCTGAATCAGTATTCGCTCCAGCACGAACGTTTAATACATTTGCTGTTACATAATAAGAATTTTTCGTAAACTCAGCACTTACAAACGCTTCTTTGCCATCTAATTTAATTTTGGACCATCCGTTTTCTGTATTTATAACATCTAATTTATTTCCACTTAGCATTTTACCTACAAGCTTTGATTCTACAGTTGGGTTTTCTCTAACGTTTAATACATCTGTTGTTACAATCGTTTCCGCTTTAGCAGAACCTGCAAAAATCCCAAGACCAAAAACTGCTGCTGTTGCTATACCTAATAATTTTTTCATGAATAGCCTCCATTTGCTTTGTTTTCGTGTTCTCATTATAACAACAGTTTTTTGTAGAATTTCGAAAATCACACAATTACAAAGCATTCGTAATAAACGATTAATGATTTGTAACATAAATTTCCATATTAAAGAATTGTATTTCTACCAAAATCAGCAATAGTTTTCATATATTTCTCACAAATTAGTATAAGAATTTTTTTCCAGAAAAAATTACAGTATTACTTTTTTGTTACAAAAAAATCACTTTTCATTACATCTTTTACCAAAATCCATCATAATCCAATTATTAAATTACTTTTTGTAACGAAAAAGGAACAACTCCTATTAGCTGTCCCTTTTTATCTTTTATTTAACTTTCTTCTTCCAAACACCTATCATAATAGCTGAAACAATCGTCCCAATTAATATAGAGAAAATGTATAGCAACGGTTTATTCACTAATGCGATAACAAACAATCCACCATGCGGTGCCGGCAATGTAATTTGGAATAACATAGATAAGGCACCCGCGATACTTGAACCAACAACACAACTTACTATTACTCGAACCGGATCGGCAGCTGCAAATGGAATCGCACCTTCTGTAATAAACGATGCTCCCATAATATAATTTGTTAAACCAGATTTACGTTCCGCTTCTGTAAATTTTGTTTTAAAGAATGTGGTTGCGAATGCAATCGCAAGTGGCGGTACCATACCACCAGCCATAACTGCTGAGTGCACTCCAAAATTCTGTGCTTCTATTGCAGCAATACCAAATGTAAATGCCGCTTTATTAATTGGACCACCCATATCAATTGCCATCATACCACCTAAAATAAGACCTAATAATATAGCATTCGTACCGTTCAAACCATTTAACCATCCGGTTAACATTTCATTTAATGCTACTACAGGCGGGTTTACTACTTTTTGCATTACAACTCCTGTAATCAATAATCCAAAGACTGGATATAACAAAACAGGTTTAATTCCTTCTAACTGTACTGGTAATCCTGAAAATAATCTTTTCAATCCTAAAACAACATATCCAGCTAAGAAACCAGCAATTAATCCGCCTAAAAATCCAGCATTCGCATGTGCTGCTAAAAATCCACCGACAACACCAGGCATAAAACCAGGACGATCAGCAATAGAACTCGCAATAAATCCAGCTAAAATTGGTACAAGGAATAAAAACGCACCTGTTTTTCCTCCACCAATAGACATGAACAATTCAGCTAAAGGGCCTTCTGCCTTTATGCCACCAACTGCAAACGCTAGTGCAATTAAAATTCCACCACCAACAACGAACGGAAGCATATTACTTACACCGCTCATTAAATGCTTATAAATTCCCAGCCCCTTTTCTTTCTCTACATTTTCTGCCTTCCCATCCTCTTTTACACCTTTAAAGATGGGTGCATCTTGTTTTATAGCTCGATTAAGAAGGATTTCAGTTTTTCTAATCCCATCGGCGACTGGTACTTGAATGACATGCTTCCCAGCAAAACGATTCATTTCTACTTGTTTATCTGCAGCTACAATAATAGCCGTTGCGCGCTCAATGTCCTCTTTCGTTAAATCGTTTTTAACACCTGTTGATCCATTCGTTTCAACTTTAATCGCTATCCCTAACTCTGCTGCTTTTGCTTTTAAACTATCCGCAGCCATATATGTGTGAGCGATTCCAGTTGGACAAGCTGTAACAGCTAATACGTATGGTTCATTCCCTTCTGGCTTTACTACTTCAACTTCTTCTTTTTCACTCTCTTTTTCATCAAATAAACTAAGAAGTTCCTCTTCATCCTTTGCTTCTAATAATTGTTTACGAAAACCTTCATCCATTAATAATGTAGATAGACGAGACAACGTTTCTAAATGAGTATTATTCGCCCCTTCACTTGCAGCAATCATAAAGAATAAATGTGCGGGCTGTCCATCAAGTGATTCATAGTTGATACCGCTTACACTTCTACCAAAACAAATCGATGGTTGTTTAACGGCATTCGTCTTCGCATGAGGTATAGCAATACCTTCACCAATTCCTGTTGTACTTTGTGACTCTCGCTTTAAAATAGCTTCTTTAAATTCAGCTTTACTATTTAAACGATTTGCCCCGCTTAACTTTTCAACTAATTCATCTATGACAGCTTCTTTATTTGAAGCTGTCAAATTCATAATGACTGTATCCCTTTTTAATAGTTCTGTAATTTTCATATGTTACTTCCCCCTATCGCTTAACTACAACTACTTGCGACAATAATTCTTCTACTTTTTCCTTTGTACATAAATCTGCTGAAAATGCTGTTGCACTCCCCGTTGCAACACCATATTGAAATGCTTTTTCAATATCTTTTGTCTGTTCATATTTACCTACAAATCCTGCAACAAGTGAATCTCCTGCCCCAACTGAATTAATTACAATACCTTTTGGAACAGTTGCTTCATATATACCTTCTGCCGTAAATAATAAAGCCCCATCTCCTGCCATTGATACTATAACGTGCTCTACACCTTGTTCGATTAATTTTCTTCCATACGGTAAAATGTCTTCTACTGTTGAAAGCTCTACTCCGAATAACTCACCAAGTTCATGATGATTTGGCTTTATTAAAAATGGATTGTTTTTAGTTACATGCTGCAGTGCACTTCCACTTGCATCTACTACTACACGAATACCTTTTTCGGCTCCAAACGCTGCGATTGATTCATAAAAGGTAGTTGGAATAGAAGAAGGTACACTTCCAGCTAGTACAACACTATCTCCAGGTTGCATACTTTCGATTTTTTTCATCAATTGTTCAAATTGCTCATTTGTCACAATAGGGCCTTGTCCATTTAGCTCTGTTTCTTCTTGCCCTTTTATTTTCACATTAATTCGAGAATCTCCATCTACTTGGACGAAGTTTGTTGTTACACCTTCCGTCTGCAATACATCTTTAATAAATTGACCAGTAAATCCACCCGTAAATCCAAGCGCTACATTTTCAACACCTAAACGATGAAGAACACGAGAAACATTAATCCCTTTTCCTCCTGGAAACTTCATATCTTTCTCTGCTCGGTTTACTGTTCCTAAATCGAAAGAATTAACTTGTACTACATAATCAATAGATGGGTTTAAAGTAACTGTATAGATCATTGTTTATCAGCCTCAATTACATTGGTTTGTCTTTTATATTTTTCTAAATCAATTTCTAAATGATTTGTAATAATGCTTGCATCTTCAACATTTGCAATTTTCGCAAACGCAACTTCTGAAAATTTACTTTCATCAATTAAGAAATACCCTTCGTTCGCTAATATTAATGCCATTTGTTTCAAGAGTGCTTCTTCTGGATCTGGCGTTGTATACCCTAACTGTTCATGTACACCATTAGCTCCTAAAAAACATTTATCAAATCGATACTTCTGCATACTTTCCTGTGCCATCGCACCGATTAAAGCTTTCGTCCTACTCTTCATCATCCCGCCTAGTAAATACGCACGAATATTATTTTCAACTAAAGCTTCAATGTGCATAAGTCCATTCGTTACGACAGTAACATCTTTATTTATTAAAAATGGAATCATTTCAAATGTTGTACTTCCTGCATCTAAATAAACGCAATCCCCTTGTTCAACAATACTAGCCGCATACTTGGCAATTTGTTGTTTTATTTGAATGTTTTTGGATGATTTTTCAATCATCGTTGGCTCCTGTCCTTTGCCTGTTAAAACAGAGGCACCACCATGAACTCTTTTTAATAACCTTTGTTTTTCCAATTGCGCTAAATCACGACGAATTGTCGATTCAGAGCTTTCTGTTCTTTCCACTAATTGCTGTAATTTAACCACTTTTTGTTCTTTCACAAGTTGTAGTATCATTTGATGACGTTCAGGAGTTAACATCTTCTTCACCTCTTCTTTGATTACAGTATAATGAAAACGATCACAAAAATCAACCATAAACAATCATATATAATCACAAACATCCAAAAACAATTATAAATAACCAAAAATAAACCTATTTGACATTATAATCAAATAGGTTTCTACTCTCAATTCACTTATAAAGAAGCTTTATAAATTTCAAGAACATCATCTTTATTTAATTTTTTAAAGTTACCGAATTCACCATAAGCCATCGCTTTATCCGCCATTAAGTCAATTTCACTTTCTCTAATAGCGTAATCAGCTAATGTTACTGGCGCTTCAATCGAAGTCCAAAATTGACGTAACGCCTCAATTCCCTCTAATGCAACCTCTTTATCGGTCTTCCCATCTGTTTCTACATCGAATACACGAATAGCGAATTGTTTAAAACGACTTACATTTTCATCTACAACATGCTTCATCCAGTTCGGGAATAAAATCGCAAGGCCACCCCCATGTGGTATATCATGAACAGCAGAAACTGCATGCTCAATATTATGAGTTGCCCAATCTCCTCTTACTCCCATTGCTAAAATACCGTTTAAAGCCATCGTTCCGCAATATAAAATCGTTTCCCTATGCTCATAATTTTCTAAATCACTTAAAAGCTTAGGAGCTGTTTCAATTACTGTTTTTAAAACAGATTCACAATAACGATCTTGTAATTCTGTATTCGTGCCGTGATGGAAATATTGCTCTAATACGTGCGACATAATATCGACCATACCATAAATTGTTTGATCTCTCGGCACAGACGCCGTATGAACTGGATCTAAAATTGAAAACTGCGGGAATGTAACTGGACTACCCCATCCGTACTTTTCATTCGTTTCCCAATTTGTAATTACAGACCCTGCATTCATTTCAGAACCTGTTGCTGCAAGAGTGAGTACAGTACCAAATGGTAACGCCTCGCTAGCAAATGCTTTTTTTGTTACAATATCCCATACATCACCATCATATTTACTACCTGCAGCAATCGCTTTCGTACAGTCGATTACACTTCCTCCACCAACTGCTAAAATAAATTCGACTCCATTGTCTTTACAAATTTGAATCCCTTTCTTTACAGTTGATAAACGAGGATTCGGTTCAACACCTGTCAATTCAAACACTTCCGCACTTATATCCTTTAAAATAGAACTTACATTATCATAAATACCGTTTCTTTTAATACTTCCTCCTCCATATACGAGAAGAACTTTCTTACCGAACTGTGGAATCTCAGTTTTTAACTGCTCTAATTGTCCTTTACCAAAAATAAGTTTTGTTGGATTACGAAATACAAAATTTTGCATATACCTTTACCATCCCTTCCATATGAAAAGCAACTATACTTTTGTATACCACACTTTTTAAATTTCACAAACAAATTTGCTTAACAAAAAAATCCCAGCCTTAAAGGCTGAGATTTTTTATTGATAATAAGGCGAGATCATTAAGTAAACAATAACACCAGATAAACTTACATATAACCAAATCGGCATCGTCCAACGCACAATTTTACGGTGACGTGTTAATTGATTTGTAAAACCAAATACAAGTGCAAACAATGCAAGTGGTACAATAATCGCCGCAAGGATAATATGTGTTATTAAAATGATGAAATAAACATACTTAATGAATCCTTCTCCACCAAAATGTGTCGCTGGCGCCAAGTAATGGTACGATAAATATGAAACACAAAATAGTAAAGTCGTTGTAAATGCTGCAAGAATAAATCCACGATGCATTTTTACATTCTTTTTAATAATAGAGAATAATGCTGCTAATAAAAATACAAACGTAAAACTATTAAAGATTGCATTTAACATTGGTAAAATTGTTACATCAAAATGTACTTCTCCTTCATAGCCAACAGGCCCAAAGAACAAAAATAAAATAATCGCATTTACAAGTACAGAAAGCGTTATCACAATAGGAGCATAGCTTTTCTGATTAGTTGATTGATCCACCAAAATGGTCACTCCTCTTCCTTCAAATATGTATACGTAACCTCACTATTTTAACATATTATTCACAGTGTAAATGTGACAATAGTTTGACACAGTTAGATGAGGCAAAGAAAAAAATCCTTCTTAATAAAACTTCTTAAGAAGGATTTTATCGCTTTATTATTTAAATAGCAATGGAATTAGTTTTTGTTAAAAAACGTATTGCTATACGCTTGATATATTTCAGACACTTGATATCCCATTAATGAAATTGCTGTTAATGAAAAGAAACCAATCATAAGAAATCGAAACCACATATAAATCTCCTCCTTGTATTTAGCTTAAAAAACGTTAGCTATCTTACAAGTTAAGTGGCACTCTTCTTCATCACTTTCTTTCTTCTTCACAATCGCCGTTATAAAACGAATCATAAAGAATATAACAAAAGGAATTTGTTCATCATTTATATTGGCATAGTTTAGCAACGGCTCTCGTTGCAAATCGAACGGAGATGAGAAGGAATAGAACATACCTTGCTCTTCCATATATACGATTACAATTTTCATACAAAATACTATCCCAAGAAACGAAACAATATCTTGCCATTCTGTCGTATATAACAGATTATACAGCTCTAATACGTACTCTTCCATCGTCATCCCCCCTTCCTTTTTTACCATTTTGCTCGCCTTCGTAGAAAAAGTCAAGAAAAAAGTTTATATTCACTATGACAATAGTAATTACTCTTTTCTTTACTTATATATGAATCTTTTCTAGCAATGATTGGATATACCTTTCTTCAAAAACAAGAAATTAGAATTGAACGGGTTCTTTATCCCCACTTTTAGGATTCAAAACCGAACCATTTTTATTTCTATTAAAAATAAAATAAGAAACTATAATAAGAACAGTAACAAGCATCGTTAAAAGTGCTTGTGAACGTAAAGATTCAATTGCAACCATTGCAACTAAAACTGCTATAATAGCGGCAATTGTAACATATGTTACATACGGGAAAAGCCACATTTTCACTTTCAAATTTTGTTGTTCCACTTTCCCCATTTTTTTACGTATCTTTAAATGTGAAACTGCTATAACGAGATAAACTAGTAACGCAATCCCACCAGATGCATTCACTAAAAATAAAAAGACTTTATCTGGAGATATGTAACTAAAAACAACTCCAATATAAGCAAAGAACGTTCCAAATAAAACTGCCCGAACTGGAACACCACTACTGTTCAATTTTAAAAATGCCTTTGGAGCATCTCCTCTTTCTGCCATCGAAAAAAGCATTCTTGAGTTTGTATATAAACCTGAATTCAAGCAAGAAAGTACAGCTGTTAAAACGATAAAATTCATAATTTGTGCTGCCGCTGGTATTCCTATATGCTCAAGTACCGCTACAAACGGACTTTTTAATATGTTTGCTGAGTTCCATGGAAGAAGTGTAACAACTACAGCGATAGATCCAATAAAAAATACGAGAATACGCCAAATTACACTATTTGTTGCTGTTTTTACTGCTTTTACAGGTTCGGCAGATTCACCAGCCGCTACTGCAACAATCTCTGATCCCATAAATGAAAATATAACGACGGTGATTCCAATCAGCACCGAACTTATACCATTTGGCATAAATCCTCCTTGCCCTACTAAATTTGAAGTGCCAGGTGCTTCCGTTCCTGGTACAAATCCTAAAATCACAGCAAGACCAAGGCATAGGAACAAAACAATACTAATTACTTTAATAAATGAAAACCAATATTCAAACTCTCCAAATGATTTCACTGAAAAAACATTCGTCAACGTTAATAAAATTGTTAATATTAAGCTTAATAACCATAACGGAATTTGCGGAATCCAGTATTGAATGATGCCAGCACCTGCTGTAGCTTCTATTGCAATAACAATTACCCAGAAAAACCAATATAGCCACCCAATTGTATAACCCGCCCATGGACCAATTGCTTCACGTGCATATGTTGCAAATGAACCACTTGTCGGATTAATAGCTGCCATTTCTCCTAGCATTCTCATAACGAAAACGACTAGAAGTCCTGCTAATGCATATGAAACGATAGAGCCTGGTCCCGCTGAATGCACAACTGCACCACTTCCAACAAACAAACCCGCACCTATTACGCCGCCAATTGAGATCATTGTAATATGGCGTATTTTGAGGTCTTTCTTAAGATTTTTATTCAACTCTTGTACATCCCCTTCCAAACTTGATTTTAAAATTTATGTAAGAGTATTATGCAAAACATCTTGTCCTACACTTTAATTAATTTCGAAATATTCAGAAATTAACATTTATAATTGAACCTCCTACAGAAATTATTACATTAGGTTTAATAATTTTCCATACAAAATTGTTGAGAAAATTATATCCATTCTTATAAAACAAAGGATTTTCAGATATTATTCGATTAACAAGATTATACATCTAGACATTTTTTGTATTGATCCTATTTCGAAGCTATTCCTGCGCAAAAAATAATAAAAACAACAATAGATCTCTTTACTAACCTATTGTTGTTTTTCATTTATGCAAATTACTTTGTCACATTCACATCTAAATTTCCAAGAAATTCTTCTCCATTGCTTAAATAACTAGTCACAAGACTTAAAAGTAACTTCCCACCAACCAACATCGCACGTTCATCAAAATCAAATTGAGGATGATGATGTGGATATGTTGCTCCTATTTTTTCATTACCCGCACCTGTAAAGAAAAATGCTCCTGGAACATGTTCTAAGTAATATGCAAAATCTTCTCCACCCATAATAGGTGGTACTTCAATGACTCTGTCTCTTCCAAGATCACGTTTCGCAATCTCTATAAAATGACTCGTTTCATCTAGATGATTTATTAATATTGGATAACCACGTTTATATTGAATATTAACTTCAGCATGAAGAGACTGACAAATCCCCTCAACAACTCGTTTAAATTCCTTCTCCATAAATTCTCTCACTTCAGGATCTAACGTCCGAATTGTCCCTGTAAATGTAGCAGTATCCGCAATAATATTATCTGCTTGACCAGCATGGAATGTACCAACTGTTAATACAGCTGATTGCAACGGATCTACTTTTCTACTAACTAAAAGTTGCAATTGATTAATAACTTGTGTTGCAACGATAATGGCATCTACAGTATGATGCGGCATACCTCCGTGACCGCCTCGTCCTTGAATCTTCACTTCAAAAGTATCAGCTGCAGCCATCATTGCTCCAGCTTTCGCCCCAACAATTCCTAAAGGCATTTGAGAAGATAAATGTGTTCCAAAAATAACATCTACTCCTTCTAAACAACCATCCTCAATCATAGCAATTGCCCCACCAGGTTCTTTCTCTTCTGCATGTTGATGAATAAGGACTATTTTTCCTGAAAGTTGGTCTCTGTTATCACTTAATATTTTTGCAACGCCTAAAAGTGTTGCTGTATGTCCATCATGGCCACAAGCGTGCATTACGCCAGGAACCTTTGATTTATATGAAACTTGCTTTTCATCTTGAATCGGTAGTGCATCAAAATCAGCACGCAACGCGATCGTCTTCCCAGGTATTCCACCTTCAATTACGCCGATTATCCCTCTTCCCCCGACATCTGTTTTCACATCAATATGAAAACTTTTTAAGATTTCAGCTATTTTTTTGGGTGTTTCTATTTCTTGAAACGATAGCTCTGGGTATTGATGAAAGTCTCTTCGCCACGAAACCATTTGGTTATATAAACTTTCCAATTCTTTATGCCATGTTTCTATCATAGAAATTCTCCTTTCTTTTTAACACTTTACATAAAAGTACATAATATTCTGCACTTAATCAATAAAAAAAGAGAACTTTCTTTAAAAGTACTCTTAATTCTCCAAAATATGAAACGTTCTACTTTAGTTACTACTTTGCTTCAATACAAAAACTGAAAGTTCAGGTACACTCCAAAACCTGACAGGCATTCGAGTCGTTCCAATACCGCGATTTACATATAAATATAACGACTTACTCTTTCCTTCTAATTCATACATTCCTTCAACATACTTCTCTGCTAATTTTGTGGTAATTAAAGGACCTACAAAAGGAATCTGAACTTGTCCTCCGTGACTATGTCCTGAGATTTGAAAATCAACTGGATAACCAGCTACTTTGTCTACAACATCAGGCTCATGTACTAATAGCATATTGAAATCTTGTTGTCTTAAGTTTTTTAAAGTCGAATCTATTTGTGGTTTCCCTAATAAAAAATCATCCAAACCTGATATTGTAATATACTTGCCATTTTCCACTTTAATTTTCTGCACGTCATTTACTAAAACAGAAAAACCCGCTTCCTCCATGTACCTTTTGTAGAATAAATTACCGCCCCCGCCTCTATCATGATTCCCAAACACAGCATACTTTCCGAGAGGAGCATGAATTTTCCTCAAAATTTCTTTTGCCTCCGCTCTTTCCTCATTATAAGATCCGAACTTATCTATTAAATCCCCTGTGAAAACTACTATATCTGGACATAACTCATTCATTTTCTCCACCAAATTATCTAGTTGCTTCAATGTAAACTCTGGCCCTAAATGTACATCTGAGAATTGCAATATCTTTTTATTGTTAAACTCTTTAGGAATCGTAGGAGCTTCTATTTCATTCCACGTGACCGATACTAACCTTCGTTCTATTTCTGTTGCATAGAAATAGAAGCTTATTGGAATCATTAATATACTTATTAAACTAATAATAAATTTCTTTAAGATTGATTTTTTTTGCTCTTTTTTTACATGATGCGTATTCATATTTTCACCTCTAGAAGTACTTTAAAACCTTTTTGTTACATTGATGTGACAATATGAAATAATGTTAGCTATATTCGATTTTATCCCTATCTCAATTTGACAAATTTATACATAACTCATAACATATTTTTATAATACATAGATTTTTAAAAACATTTCTTCTATTCGTTCCGTCAAAATATTTATGGAGGGGTTAATCATGTCTGTATTTACACCAGAAGAAATTACGGAACTTGCTGCTAATTCCGGAAGAAAAAAAGCTCATTTATCATTACTCCCTATGCTAATTCTCGGTTTTTTTGGTGGTGCTTTCATAGCATTAGGGTATTTACTCGATATTCATGTTATTGGGACAATGCCAAAATCTTGGGGATCATTTAATAGTTTTTTAGGTGCAGCTGTATTCCCTATCGGTCTTATACTCGTTATTCTTGCGGGCGGTGAATTAGTAACTGGGAACATGATGACAGTTTCAATGGCTTGGCTTCAAAAGAAAATCACCCTATTTCACTTCATACGCAATTTAATTATTGTTACGTTTAGCAATTTCATCGGCGCTATATTCGTTGCTTATTTTTTCGGCCATATTGCTGGATTAACAGAGGGAGTTTTTTTAACGAAAACAGTTTCCATTGCACAAGCTAAACTACAAGATACACCTCTACAAGCCTTTATTTCTGCAATCGGATGCAATTGGCTTGTTTGTTTAGCTGTTTGGCTTAGTATGGGAAGTAAAGAATTTATCGGAAAGATTATCGGTATTTGGTTCCCAGTTATGACTTTTGTTGCGATCGGATTTCAACACGTTGTAGCCAATATGTTTGTTATCCCAGCTGCAATTTTTGCCGGTCATTTAACTTGGATTGAATATTTTCCAAACTTCATTTTTGTTTTCTTTGGAAACTTAGTAGGAGGTATGTTATTTGTAGCATTACCTTATTTCATATCTTATAATAAGAAACTGCCTCTAAATAAAGAGAAGACTGAAATAAAGAACAAATCTGTATCCGCTTAAATTAAATGTCTATAAAGTGGCCCTAAAAAATATTACAAATTTCATTTTTTTTGCGAATATATGTACGTACACTTGTTCTCGAATGTTTTATACGTTATAATAACAACTTAAATAGCATTATTTACATATGAGGTGAAAAACATGAATAAAACAGAATTAATTAAAAACGTAGCACAAAATGCTGAGATTTCTCAAAAAGAAGCTACTGTAGTTTTACAAACTGTAGTAGAATCAATCACTAACACTTTAGCTGCTGGTGAAAAAGTACAACTTATCGGATTCGGTACTTTCGAAGTTCGTGAAAGAGCTGCTCGTACAGGCCGTAACCCACAAACTGGTGAAGAAATGCAAATCGCAGCTTCTAAAGTGCCTGCTTTCAAAGCTGGTAAAGAACTAAAAGAAGCTGTAAAATAATGAAGAAATAGCCTTCTCTTTTATGAGAAGGCTATTTTTTCATTACATAATTAATAAAAATCTGACCATTATGTTGCTTCCTTTGTTCCTTGATGCAAATAAAACCTTTACTTTCAAAGAAAGGTCTCGCTGTAATACTCGCTTCTGTATATATATCCTTATGCTGCAAGTTCACTGCTTCTTTTTCTAGCTTCTGTAGTATATGAGAAGCTATTCCTTTCCCTTGATAATCTTTATGCGTAAATAAACGATCTACGTAATGCTCATCATTATAATCCCCAAATCCAACTATCACACCGTTATTATCAGCTACATAACTAATATTCTTTTCTAAAGACTTTAGCCAACTTGCTCTATTTAGTCGCTTTGGTGCCCATGCCTGTAGCTGTAACGTATTATAATCTTGTGCATTAACCGTGTGAACCGTTTCATAGAACAATTGTAATACTTGCTCTAAATCCTCTTTCTGGAATGTTCTAATTTTAATATCTTTAAACATATGTAAAACTCCTTATCAAACTAACTCTTCTATTTCGGTTATTCCGATAATTATTTCGTGTTTATTTTCGAAACAGTTTCTTCCACTATATATGATTCACTACTTCTGCTCTTTCTATATTATATCGACTTTTCCTTCTAAACGAACAATAAACAATACTTATACAAAGTATTGTTTATTGTAAAAAAGCATATTAAATTCGCTTTATAGCTGAAAATGTTTAAGATTTCAATTTAACTCTTTGCAATCGTAATGCATTTAATACAACGGATACAGAACTAAACGCCATCGCTGCACCTGCAACCCAAGGAGCTAAGAAACCGAGCGCCGCAATTGGAATTCCTAGGCCGTTATAAGCTAACGCCCAGAATAGATTTTGCTTAATATTTCTAATCGTCATTTTACTCATGAAAATTGCATCAGCAATACTATTTAAATCACCACGGATTAACGTAATATCCGCTGCTTCCATCGCTACATCAGTTCCTGTTCCAATTGCCATACCAATATCCGCCGTAGCAAGAGCAGGAGCATCATTAATTCCATCTCCAACCATCGCTACTTTCTTACCTTGCGCTTGAAGTTTTTTCACTTCTTCTGCTTTTCCTTCTGGTAATACTTCTGCAATTACATGATCAATACCAACTCGCTTAGCGATTGCCTGAGCAGTTTGTGTATTATCTCCTGTAATCATAACAACGTCTAGACCCATTTTCTTAAGTCTTGCGATAGCTGCTTTTGAAGTATCTTTTACAGTATCTGCAACGGCCACTATACCAGCATATTCTTTATTGATCGCAATAAGCATTGCTGTTTTTCCTTCTCGTTCTAGCTCTTCCATCGATTTAGAAACTTCTTCAATACCAATATCGAATTTCTTCATTAATCGACGTGTACCAATTAATAATTGTTTCCCTTCTACAACTGATTCGATACCGAATCCCGGAATTGCTTCAAACGTTTCTGAACTTGGGATATCAATTTTCTTTTCTTTAATTCCTTCTACAATCGCTTCTGCAAGTGGATGTTCAGAATTTTTTTCTGCCGCACCTACTAAACGTAGTATTTCTTCTTCATGGAATCCATCTGCTACAATTACATCTGTTAACACAGGCTTCCCATTTGTCACAGTACCTGTTTTATCTAGAATAACTGTATCTAATCGGTGCGTCGCTTCTAAATGCTCTCCGCCTTTAAATAAAATACCGTATTCAGCTGATCTTCCTGATCCCGCCATAATAGATGTAGGTGTCGCAAGACCTAATGCACATGGACAAGCGATAACAAGTACTGCTATCATTTTCTCAAGTGCTCCGCCAAAATCACCAGGCGTAACAAATATCATCCACACCGCAAATGTGATAATAGCAATCACAACTACAACAGGTACGAAAATACCTGAAATTTGATCTGCTACCCTTTGAATAGGAGCTTTCGAACCTTGTGCCTCTTCTACTACTTTAATGATTTGAGCTAATGCAGTATCTCTGCCTACTTTAGTTGCCTTAACTTTTAAAAATCCATTTTTATTCATTGTAGAACCGATTACTACATCTCCAATTGTTTTATCAACCGGAATACTCTCACCTGTTAGCATGGATTCATCTATCGCTGACTTTCCTTCTACAATTTCCCCATCTACCGGGATTTTTTCGCCAGGTTTTACATAAACGATATCACCAGCTACCACTTCTTCAATCAATATTTTCATTTCTGTTCCATCTCGCACGACTGTAGCAGTTTTCGCCTGTAATCCCATCAATTTTTTAATCGCTTCTGATGAGCGTCCTTTTGCTTTCGCCTCAAATAATTTACCTAAAATAATTAATGTAATAAGTACTGCGCTCGTTTCAAAATATAAATCAGTCATATGTTCCGAAGAACCAATTGATTGAATACTTAAATACACACTGTAGAAATATGCGGCAGACGTTCCAAGTGCCACGAGAACATCCATGTTGGCGCTTTTATTACGTAACGCTTTATAAGCCCCAATATAAAACTGCCCGCCAATGATAAATTGAACAGGAGTTGCAAGAGCTAGCTGCACCCATGGGTTCATAAGCATATCAGGTAAATATATAAACGATGTAAATGAGAAATGGCTCACCATTGCCCACAATAACGGGAATGATAAAATAAACGAAAAAATAAACTTCTTCTTTTGTCGCTCAATTTCTTGTAAGCGATGATCAGTTGATGCATCTTGCTCATCTGATTTTACTTCTAATTTATATCCTAATTTTGTAATGGCGCTCTTCATTTCACTTACATTAATTTCATCCGGATTAAAATCTACCGTTGCCGATTCTAAAGCGAAGTTAACCGTCGCTTTGTTCACACCATCTAACTTATTTAAACGCTTTTCCACTCTATTCGCACATGCTGCACATGTCATTCCCGAAACAGTAAACTCAGCTTTATCACTGACAATTCCATATCCTAACGATTCAACTTTTTCTTTAAATTGTTGCGGATTTGTTTTAGTTGGATCGTACAAAATTTTCGTTTTTTCAAGTGCAAAATTTACATTTGCATCTTGCACACCTTCTACTTTTTTAAGACCTTTTTCAATTCTATTTGCACATGCCGCACATGTCATTCCTGATATTTGAAGATTGGTCTCTTTTTGTTCATTCATGTCTCTCACCTCTATATACCCTCATAAGGTATAATTATTAACAAAATAAATCGTACTTCCTATAAAGTACGATTTATTTCCATATCTAAAAATAATTATTGAACATCGTATCCTTGATCTTCAATTACAGCAACGATATCTTTTAACGTTACAACTGATGAGTCGATAGTAACTTCAACAGTTCCTTCTGCTAATTGAACTTTTACTTGTTCAACACCGTTTAGTTCTTTCACATTACTTTCAATAGAATTTACACAATGCCCACAAGACATACCTTCAACTTGTAATGTTAACTGTTCCATTTAAAATCCTCCTCTTGTTTCTTCATTGTTTGTTAATCACAACTACATCTTACCATACCCCCCTAAGGTAATCAATGGTTTTGTATCACGATTTAAAATTTTTTCTAAAATCTTTATTTCTTTGCTCCAGTTATAAATTTGTAATGCCTTCTCCATAAACAAAAAACCAAGCTAGTCTAATGCTAGCTTGGTTTTTATGCTTTTGAAAAACGTTCAAATACTGTCATTAATTCCTCAATTGCTTCGTCACCATTTCCATCTTTAATGGCTCCTGAAACACAATGACTTGTATGATTTTTTAAAACACCCATTCCTACTTTTTTCATCGCTGCATTAATCGCTGAAATTTGCACTAAAATATCAACGCAATAACGATCATTTTCAATCATATTTTGAATACCACGAACTTGCCCTTCGATTCTCTTTAATCTATTTATAATTTGCTCTTTTTCTTTTTCTGATCTATGTGTAGTTGCTTCATGCTCTTTATGATCCATATTATCACCTTCTCAAAGTTTCTCTTCATCCAATAAAACTATTACTTTTACGAGTATACCAATTATAGCATTAAATATCTATGTATGATACCCCATATGAGTATATTCCCACTCTATGATTATTCTTAACAAATTATTAGCTTCTCAGTCTCAATTTTCAGTATACCCTTTCCTTTTTCCAAAAAATAATGAAATCTCTCACTAAAACTCAATAAAGTGAAACTATAATCAGTAGGGGTTTTGTTCATCCTCCACTGATTATTAGCCCACACCAATCGGGTGTTTACGGGCAGTTTATCTCCCACCTAATTTCTTTGCTCAAGCCGAATTTTGAGGTGGGAGTTTTACTGCCCACAAATAGCGGGATAAATAAAAGCCTCAATCATTACAAACTTGAATTGAGACTTTTTCTTTCTATTATATATACATCTATTGTTGATCACATAATTTTGTATCATTAACTACAGAAGTTCCTTCAACGGTAACTGTATGAAAACAATCATTTACACGAACTGTAACAACATTATCTTGTCGATCAATAATATGATATTCATTAAATTCTTTATTTAGAGCACTACGAATTTGTTCTCCTTCATAAATTGGAATACCGTGTGATAAAACCCAAATAAGCCCAGCGATAGCAAGAATAGTTTTCATACGACCTACCTCCTTGAGAATAAAGTGAACTTTTAATCAGTGGTGTTTTCAGCCCTACTGATTATTAGTTGAATCAATCGGGCTATTATGCGGGATAAGTTCATTTCGTTTATAGTATGTTTATGCTAATTGTGACGGAATTGTGACAACTTTTTGTCTCTTTAGACGAAAAGTTGAAACAAAACGTTCAAAAAGGACAATTCTACTTACGTGAACAAAAAGGCTATGGAGAATTTCCTCCATAGCCTTTTTGTTCAATTTTATTAAATGACCATTTCACTATGCTTAATCTTAAGCGTTTCAATTTGAATTGTAGCATGTTCAATATGGAACTCCTGTTTTAACATAGTAATAATATTTTGAAGCACTTCTTGATCGTCCTGTTTTTTATCGATCATTACATGGACACTTAATGCATCTAATCCTGATGTAATTGTCCAAATGTGGAGATCGTGTATATCACGTACACCCTCTACTTCTTTAATAGCTTGCTTAACTTGTTCTATCTCAATTGAAACAGGTGTACCCTCCATAAGTATATGAATGGAATGTTTTGTTACTCCCCATGCACTCTTTAAAATTAATAGCGCCACAATTACTGAGATAATTGGATCTGCAATATACCATGAAAATAAAGACATAAGTGCACCAGCTACTAACGCACCAACTGAACCTAAAGCATCTCCAAGAACATGTAAATATGCACTACGTAAATTGACGTTATTTTTCACATCGCCTTGTCTCATAAGAGCCCATGCACTAATTAAATTTGCTAGTAAACCAATTGATGCGATTAACATCATTGGACCACTCGCTACAGTTGGTGGTTCAAAAAACCTTCCGATTGCTTCCCACACGATAAGTCCCGCCACAACAAATAATGTAATTCCATTAATTAATGCAGCTAAAATTTCAAAACGATAATATCCATACGTTTTTGTAGAAGTAACTGTTCTAGCTGCTAATCCAATGGCAATTAAACTTAATAATAACGAACTTGTATCACTTAACATATGTCCTGAATCAGATAATAAGGCTAAACTATTTGTAACTAGTCCTCCAAAAAATTCAAGAAACATAATAATTGCCGTAATTACTAATGCCGTAACTAAACCTTTCTTATTCCCTTCTCTACTCGCTTCAAAATGATGATGTCCGTGGGAATGCCCGTGAGTATGCCCATGATGTTGGTGACCGTGATGATGTCCCATATAAATTCCTCCTTTTATTAATCTATTAACATTTGTTCTGAAGTTCACCACTTCTATCTGTCTATTGCTTTTATTAATATAGAAATGCGGCTTTAATCCATTCTCATACCATTTTCTAATTCTTGATTTTCAAACGACTCTTTTCCTACTCGAATCGAATTTGTCGGACAACTTTCATATGCTGCCACCATTGCATTCAAAAATGTAGTTGGAATTCCAATTATTCCTTCATTGTGATCTAATGCACCAAATGCTTTACTTTTACAATCCAATTGATATATATCTGGTGCTATAGAGCGGCATACTCCACATGATTCACAAGTTTCTTTATTTACAACAGTATAATGTAACAATATTTGTTACCTCCATTAACCTCATACAATACTGAGGTAGGGTATGTGAAAATGATTATTTTACACTATTTTTCTTTCCATCACTTCTCCTTTTCCCCTTAAATAATAATGACATATCGGTTTTAAATCGTTATCTAATTCATAAACTAATGGTGTTCCTGTTGGAATATTTACATATTCTATATCTTCATCTGAAATTTGATCTAAATGTTTTACTAAAGCTCGTATTGTATTTCCATGCGCTGCAATAATCACTTTTTTTCCATCTTTTAAATTAGGGGCTATTTCTTCATCCCAATATGAAACAACTCGTTTTTCTGTATCTTCTAGATTTTCTGTAAGGGGAAACTTATTTTCTTTTAAATCTCTATACTTCGGATGTGCCGCTTCATATCTCTCATCATCTTTTGTAAGAGCTGGTGGGCGTACATTTGTTGAACGTCTCCATAAAGTTACTCTCTCATCACCATATTTTCTCGCTGTTTCTTCTTTATTTAATCCTTGAAGTGCACCGTAATGTCTCTCATTTAATTTCCAGGTTTTATGAATAGGTATCCACATCAAATCCATTTCCTCAAGAGCAATCCACAAAGTACGCATCGCTCTTTTTAAAACAGATGTATATGCTATATCGAATGAGAATCCATCGGCTTTCAAAATCTCTCCAGCTTCTCTTGCTTCTCGAAGACCAGCATTTGATAAGTCTACATCTGTCCAGCCTGTAAACCGATTTTCAACATTCCATTCACTTTGTCCGTGTCTTATTAAAACGAGCTTAATCATACTTATTATCTCCTCTCCTTTTAAAGTTGCATTTTCATAAAGAAATTTCTTTATGAAAATGCCTTACTACATATCAAGTTCTTTCTTGTTCATTTCACTACTATGACTAAACGCCAATTCAATTAATCCATTTACATGAGAATCATCTAATGAATAAAAAACAAGTTTTCCTTCTTTACGCTTTTTTGCTAATCCTATTGTTTGTAACAGTCTTAAATGATGCGAAGCCGTTGCAATACTACTATGAATAATACTTGCGACATCGCGTACACAAAGTTCCTTTTCCGTATACAGTGCATACGCAATTTTTAATCGTGTTTCATCCGCGAGTGCCTTGAACATTTTCGCTACACTACTTATATTTTCTTTCTCCAACATGTCACTTGCATGCTTTACTTTTTGCTCATCGTGATAACAAAGTTCACAATGTTCTTCTTTCATAAGTAACACCTCTTATTCAAGTATATATTTGATTATGTATGTAGTATACCTTATTAACCAAAAACATTCAAATATTTATTTGAATGTTTTTGGTTATCCTAAAAAAAATTAAAAAAAAAGAATCCTAAATGACTTTGGATTCTTTTCTATTGTTACTTCTCTTTAGAAAAACAAAACTTCGAAAAAACCTCCCATATAAGTTCATTTCTACTACATACCCCTACCTTTTCAAAAATGGATTTAAAATGATCTTGAACTGTATACGTAGAAATATGCAACTCTTCCGCCACGTCTTTTGTTGACATCCCTCTAACAATTCCTACTATCACTTGCTTCTCTCTTTGAGAAAGACTATAAGAATCTGCAATAAGGGGAAAAACTTCTTTCGGCCTCGCTCTTTCAAACAAAACTATATAGCCATCATTACAACTACCGTAACCTTCTAACCTACTCGCGCGAATAACTAAAAATTGTCCACAAAATAAACCAATACATACCATTTCGCCTTCATCTGTTGCTGCTCTATTAGATTCGTTAGCTTTCACTCTTGAACAAACCGCACGTATAGGCCTTGGAACGTCATCTTCATTCAATTGTTCATATGTTCTAAGAGTGGATAGCCACGCCTTTCCATTTTGATCCCAATATAGTAGGTTGAATTTTTCATTTAATATAATCGTACCCGTTCCTACTACTTCCACTTGTTCCTCTGAATATGTTATAAATGATTTTCTTAATGTATCTCCCACAATAGAGCTTATCTTTGATAAGTACTCACATTCATTTTGTTGAAAAGATACTCTTGTATTATCTCGAAACAAACTAAGGTGCCCAAAACATTTTCCTTTACTCATACAAGCCGCTCTTACTTCATCTACAAAACCGGCTGGTTTTAAAATTTCCCGATACCTGGAGCTCATTATTTGTTCACCATTTGTAACAATACCCAGTGCAGCAGCATGAGGAGCATTTCGAGCTAAATCTTTAAATTTGTTATAATCATCCTCTAAAAATTCATTCATAAATAACTGCGGATGAATTTTTTCAATTCTTTGATCTGTATATGCTCCAGTTGATAAAAATGTGCTTGGATCTATAGTTGTAAAACAGGCTGCATCAAAAGGAATTGCCTTTTGCAATATTTTTAAAAACTGTTCTTGAAATTGTCTAGCTGAACTTTCACTTTTCATTAACACTATAATTTTTTTCGTTACCTTTTCATAAATCATCTTTATCTCCCCCAGATTTATGGGATTGTTTCCCCTAGCCGTTTCATTTCATAATAGAACTATAATTTAAAAAAGGAGGGTGAAAAATGAGTTGGAATGACTCTACCATAAATACATACGAACGAATGATTCCATTAAAAATCCCTGGATACTTTACCCTTTATGAAATGATGAATCATTTCTTGTCTACTACAATTCCATTAGGAATCTCCGCTCCACACTTATTAGTTATTGGTGCTGGCGGTGGTCAAGAAATAATTTCAATGGGTAAACAAAATCAGACCCTCGAATTTACAGGTGTTGATCCGTCTAAACTAATGCTTCAGTTAGCAAAAAAGAGAATTGAAAGAGAGGAACTACAAAACCATATTCATTTTACACACGGAACCGTCCATTCATTATTACCGAATCAGTTATTTGACGCTGCTACTTGCATGCTTGTTCTTCATTTCATCCCAAATATTAACCAGAAAAAAGAACTTCTTAAAGAAATTAGTAACCGCTTAAAACCAGGTGCACCATTTTTTCTCTCTACGATAAATGGTGTGCGTCATACAAATAAATTTTCTGCACAATTGAATGCTTGGCGAAATCATATGTTACAAAATAAAATCCCATTAGAAGATTGGGAACGATTTGAAAATTCTTTTGAAAAAGAAATGTTTCCTATTTCTGAAACAGGTTTACTAACTATCATGGAGGAATGTGGCTTTACTCAAATCACTCGTTTTTTCACTAGCTTTTTAATTGATGGATACGTGGCAATAAAACAATAGTGAAAAAAGGTAAGCAATTGCTTACCTTTTTTCATATACTCCTTCTACATATGACTAATATACCTTAGTCCTTTACTTAAAGAAGTCGGCACAACAGATGCATGATTCTCTCCTTCAGCCTCATAAAATTTAAATCTAAACTTCTCATGTTTTAATTGGAGTAGGCGCTCTGATAATGCATTTGCATCTACAACCATATGCGCTCGCTCCAATGATCCAACTGTAAGGAATACTCCTGCTTCAACCTTCGCTGTATTTAATTCATTTATAAGGTTCTCTTCTTTTTCAAGTACAGATTGATTATTCCACCAAATAGACGGACTACTAATAAAATAATTTTGAAAAGCATTTACATTTGTAAATAGTATATGTAATGCAAATAATCCACCTAGAGAATGTCCAAATAACGTTTGTTTCTCTTTATCAATTTCAAAATTATTTTCAATTTGTGGTTTCAATTCTTCTTCAATAAACGTAAAGAAGTTATGTGCACCTCCTGTTTTAGGCCACGGTTTACCATCCGGTTTTAAAGGAGCATCTTTTGAAATTACGCTAGGCGTAAAATCATAGCATCTTTCTTCACCTGAAAATGCCCCTTCAATTGGATAACCAATACCTACTATAATGGCTGGTGAGACACCTGTTTTTTCTGCTCTAACTGATTGTATTTTAACTGCTTCATGAAATGTTTGAAAAAAGGCATTGCCATCTAATACGTATATAACAGGATATCCTGACTCTGGTGCTGGTTGCCTCGGCTTTGAAATATGAATTTGATATTCCTGACCTTCTAATTTTGAATACATGTTCCACTGTTCTGTATTAGATGTTATAATCTGCTGTTTTTCAATAGTAGTATTCATCTTATATCCCCCTTCTTAACTCGTTACATATATTTCTACTTTCTCTTCTTGAGGTACAACGCTATCGTATCCAAAACAAACAGGAGACCCATTATACGGATCAATCATGACACGTGCATCAATATGAAATACTTCTTTTAACACTTCATTTGTAATGATTTCTTCTGGGCTACCAGTTGTAACGATTTCCCCTTCCTTCATTGCAATAATTTCATCTGAAAACCTCGCTGCATGGTTAATATCATGTAGTACCATTACGACCGTACAATTATGCTCTTTGTTTAATTTTTCTACAATTTGTAATACATCTAATTGATGAGACATATCAAGATATGTAGTTGGTTCATCTAGTAGTAACACTTCTGTCTCTTGTGCTAACGCCATCGCTAGCCATACCTTTTGTCGTTGACCGCCTGATAAATTTGCAATTTGTCTCGTTCGAAATTCAGAAGTTTTCGTTATATCTAATGCCCAGTCAATCATCTCTTTATCTTTTGAAGTTAACTTATTTACATTATTTCGATGTGGATAACGTCCATAAGAAATTAATTCTTCTACTTTCAGCTCTCCTGGCGCAATTGGAGTTTGCGGGAGTAAAGCTAACTGCTTCGCAATTTCTTTCGTTGGAATTGTATTTAAATCCTGTCCTTGCAAATATACTTTACCGCTCTTTTGCTTTAAAATTCTTCCCATTGTTTTTAACAGTGTCGATTTACCGCACCCGTTTGGTCCTATAATTGTCGTTACTTTTCCTTCTTGTATTTCCACATTTAAATCGCGAAACACTGTAAGCTTTTCATAACTTGTTTCTAAATTTTTTGCACTTAAAATACTCACTTTTATTCCTCCTCTTACGCTTTCGCCTTATAAAGTAAATATAAGAAATAAGGTACACCGACAATAGAAATAACGATTCCAACTGGTAACTCTACAGGTGTGAAAACTGTTTTTGCAATAAAGTCTGAAGCAATTACAAGGAACATTCCGATTACTCCGCACGTAGGAATGATATGCTTATGCTGAATACCGACAAGTCGTTTCGCTATATGCGGTGCCATTAGCCCAATGAAACCAATACTTCCTGAAACAGCAACACATGCGCTCACAAGTCCAATACTACTTAGTAGTAAAATTGATTTCTCTCTTTCTACTGAAACACCTAAACTTGTAATACTCGTTTCTTCCAATTGAAATAAATCTAATAAATAAGCTTTCTTTTGTATGAGAGGAATTAATATAATAAGCCATGGCAACATAGCAATAATATATTTCCAGTTTGCATTATAAATACTTCCAGACACCCATACTGCAGCCATTTCAAAATCAGTTGACTTCATTTTGAGTGATAAGTACATAGAAAAGGCTCCAAATCCTGATCCAATCGCAATCCCTGTTAATAAAAGACGCTGCGAATCTAACTTACCGTTTTTCCAAGAAAACAGATAAATAATGATAGCTGCACCTAATCCGCCCACTAAACCAAACATTGGCATCATCATAATAGAAACCCAGTCTGTACTTTTTAATTGTCCTTGAAAGAAAAACATAAAAATAACGATGGCTGTTCCTGCTCCGGCATTTACGCCTAAAATACCTGGGTCCGCCAATCCATTTTTCGTAATCCCTTGAATTACAGCACCGGCAACGCCGAGACCTAATCCTACTAATCCAGCAATTACAATGCGCGGAAGACGAAACTCAAAAATAACTAAATCATGGTCTGGTACTGGATCTATTCTAAGGAGTGTTTTAAATACATCTGTAATCGTAATATCAAACGTACCATTCGTTAAACTAATGTAAATAGCACATAGTATTAAAAATATAATAATCCCCATCGTCATTCCAAAACGTTGACTTGAGCTTTTAAGCATGTCTCTCTCCTCCTCTTGTACGGATTAAATAAAGGAAGAAAGGAATTCCAATTAATGATGTTACGACTCCGATTGGCGTTTCAAATGGATAATTTACAAATCTACTTAAAACGTCACATAATGCTAAAAAAACGCCGCCAATAACGCCTGCACATGGTAAAATCCACTTATAATCTACCCCAATTATAAAGCGAGTAATGTGCGGAATAATTAAACCTACAAAGCCAACTTTCCCCACTAAAGCAACTGCAGTTCCTGTTAAAAAGATAACTGATAAAATAGCCATCGCTTTAACTAGTTTTGTACGCTGTCCTAGATTAATAGAAACTTCTTCTCCTAAAGAAAGAATAGTAATAGATTTTGATATTAACAGAGCTAAAACTATTCCAATTATCCCAAAAGGTATCGTGATTTTAATTATATTAGGATCGACTTGATCTAATTTTGCATTAAACCAAAAACTAACATTTTGAGAAATTTGGAAATATGAAGCCATTGCAGCAGATACACTGCTTAAAAATGTTCCAATAACTGTCCCTATAATTGCTAACCGAACTGGTGATAAGCCATTTTGAAGAAGCGAACCAAAACCAAACACAATACCGGCTCCGAGTGCAGAACCAATCATTGAACATAAAACCATGCCAATTGAGGACATTCCTGGAAGAAAAATCATACAAAGTGTAATAACAAAGGCTGCCCCATCCGTCACACCCATAATAGAAGGGGATGCAAGATAGTTTCTTGTCATCCCCTGCATAAGTGCTCCTGATATGGCTAGAAATGCTCCGACTAAAAGAGCTGCAACTACCCTTGGTAAACGTGAAGTAATAATAATATTATGATTTACATCGCTTGAATCAAAATGAAATAATGCGTTCCACACTGTTTCAGCATCAATACTTTTTGCCCCATACAAAATAGAAAGTATAACTGTAAATAAGATGAGTATGGGTGCTATACATAATATGGTTACTGGTACTGCATTTGTTTTCTGCATATCATTCAACGCACCTTACTTATTATATTATTTAGATAAATTTTTCACTGCTTCTTTTAAGAATGCTGTTTTACTCCAAGCAGTACCACCTTGTGCCATTGGATCAACAACGTTTACAAATACTTTCTTTTCTTTCGCAGCATTCATACTTTGCCAAATTGGATTGCTTTCAATTTCTTCTAGCACTTTCGGGTTTTTATTTTCACTTGCCTCATATTGTAAGAAAACATAATCCGGGTTAAGTTCAGCAAGTTTTTCAAATGAAATTTTCTCTTGTGCTTTTACAGTTTTCAATTGTTCTGGAGCTGTTAGTCCAAGATCTTTATAAATTACAGGGTTGAAGTACACTCCTTCTGGATATAAGAATAATTCGTTTGCTCTTAGTCTAATTACAAGGACTTTTTTGTCTTTTAACTTATCTCCTAATTTTGCTTTTGCTTTTTCAGCATCTGCATTGTAATCTTTAATAATTTTTTCTGCTTTATCTTTTTTACCAGTTAATTCTCCCATTAACTTTAAGTTATCTTCCCAATTTATTGAAACATGTGATACTGGGAATGTCGGAGCTACTTTCGTAAACTTTTCAGCTGTTTCTGCTGGGAATTTCGTACTTGATGTAATAACATCTGGTTTTAATTGCAGTAATGTTTCGAAATTTGGTTCCATTTTCTCACCAACAGATTTCGCACCTTCTAAATCTTTCTCAAGATACTTCGGTAATTTACCACCAACAGTAATGGCACCAACTGGTTTAATTCCAAGTACTGCTGCATCTTCCATTGACTCTAAACTTGCTGTCGCAATTTTATCTACTTTTGCTGGTACTGTATATTCTTTACCTAAATATGTAATTTTTCGTTTTTCATCTTTTTTTGTTTCCGTAGCTTTTGTCTGTTGCTTTTGTTCCCCTGAAGTTTTATCCGTACTATTACATGCTGCTAAACCTACACTTAAAACTGTAACCATCCCTAATGTAAATAACTTCTTGTTCATCTTTATATATCTCCTCTCAAAACCTGTAAATAGATTATTTTTATATGAAAACTTAACTACATGAAACTTGTTCCAAACATATATTTCATTAGATTAATAATTTTATCCGGAACTCATCCTCATTCACTTCCCCTAAACTATAATTCTTTTACACCTCAACCATTGATAATCCTTTTCAGTGATAATGATTATCGTTACTAAGTATATATTTAATATGCAATTATTTCAAGAATGATTTGAAAAATTTTAACAAACTGAATCAAAAAAGAAGTATCTCCCTAATATTAGGGAGATACTTCTTTTTTTAGAAATTTATATGTAATTCAACTGGACAATGGTCTGATCCCATCACTTCACTGTTAATTTTCGCCTCTGTTATTTTGTCTTTCATTCTTTCCGAGACAACAAAATAATCTAAACGCCATCCAATATTTTTTGCTCTCGCTCCCATACGATACGACCACCACGAGTATGCTCCTTCCTGATCAGGATAAAGGTAGCGATACGTATCAACAAATCTTTCTTCTAAAATACGTGTAAACTTCTCCCTCTCCTCATCAGAGAATCCAGGGTTTTTACGGTTACTTTTTGGATTTTTTAAATCTATTTCTTTATGCGCGACGTTTAAATCTCCACAAAAAACAACTGGTTTCTTTTCATCTAATCGCTTAATATAGGCCCTGAAATCATCTTCCCATTTCATTCTGTAATCTAAGCGTTCTAATCCACGTTTGGAGTTTGGTGTATATAACGTTATCATATAAAAATCTTCAAATTCTAAAGTAATGACTCGTCCTTCTTGATCATGTTCCTCAATTCCTAATCCGTATGTAACAGAAAGCGGTTCCTTTTTTGTAAAAATAGCCGTTCCTGAATATCCTTTTTTCACAGCATAATTCCAATATGTATAATATCCATCTAAATTTAAATCAATTTGTCCACTTTGTAATTTAATCTCTTGTAAACAAAATATATCTGCATTGGATTCTTCGAGATACTCTAAAAATCCACCCTTTGCAATAACTGCTCGCAAACCATTTACATTCCATGAAATTAACTTCACTTATAGTCCTCCTCTTGATGTTCACTTCCAAATTTCATGCTATCACAAAATAGAAAAAGAATCATATTTTCATCTTTGTAATCTTGCTCTTACATTTGTGAATACGTACATACGCACATGATTCAGGTTATACTAATTTCAGAGGTGATGATCTTTGCATAATGAAGGGTTTACGTTAACAAATGAGTATTGGCAAGCAATTATTCATAATGATTCTTCATATGATAACAAGTTCTTTTATGCTGTGAAATCAACCGGGATCTTTTGCCGGCCATCGTGTAAATCGAGAATACCGAATAAAAACAACGTGCGAATTTTTCTAAATGCAGAGCAAGCACTGCATGAACACTTTCGTCCGTGCAAACGTTGTAAACCAAATGGGATAATTTTACCTAATGAAGAGTGGGTAGAACAAATTAAAGACTATATCGAAAAACATTATGACGAAGCACTAACTCTCGGCCTACTTGCAGAAATGTGCCACGGTAGCCCTTTTCATTTACAACGCACTTTCAAAAGACTGATAGGAATAAGTCCCATAGAATATATACAGCAATTTAGGATTGTTAAAGCGGCAGAATATATTTCACATACAAATCAATCCGTTAAGGAAATTAGTACTGCTGTCGGGATAGAAAACACGGAGTATTTCGCAACTTTATTTAAAAAGAAAACCGGATTTACTCCTACTGAATATCGAAAAAAGAACAAAATGAAAGAGGGATACAATAATGAATTCCTATAAAAATAAATCTATATATTGGACGCTAATTACACATAAAAATTGGCGCTTGCATATTGCTGCAACTGAAAATGGACTATGTTTCATTGGATCTCAAGAAGAAAACTTTGAAGAACTAAATTTGTGGGCTAGAAAAAAACTGCCACAACATATATTGACTCGCAATCCAGATTACCTGCAAACATATACAAAAGAAGTTATCGAGTATTTAGAAAACAAGCTAGAAACTTTCACATTGCCTATTGATGCTTACGGAACTGAATTTCAATTATCTGTTTGGAATACGGTACGTGAAATTCCTTACGGAAAAACATATTCTTATTCAGAAATTGCAGAAAGAATTCAAAAACCTACAGCTGTACGTGCCGTTGCTTCTGCTATTGCTGCCAACCCACTTCTTATTACAATTCCTTGCCATCGCGTTATAGGAAAAGATGGAAAACTAACTGGTTTTAGAGGCGGATTAGAAATGAAGAAAGAATTGCTTACATTAGAAAAGTTACCGGTGGAATTCATATGACAGCAGAATATAATAGCACATTGACTTTAGCAGTTCCGAAAGAATTTAGTTTCCAAGAAAATTTACGCTATCTATCACGTTCTAACAATGAATGTATGTTTCATATTGAAGATAACAAAATTTATAAAGTCATCCCTGTTCAAGATGTAAATCCTTTTGTTGAAATTAGTATAAATACTGATGGCAATATTCAAATACGTTTTTTAGGAGAATCATATATCTCTAAAAAATGGATATGCGATGCTGTAGCTAACTATGTAAAAGAGTGGTTTGATTTAACTACGGATTTAGCTCCCTTTTATAAATTAGCAAAACATGATCCACTCCTTCAAGGTCCTATTCAAGAGTATTATGGGCTTCGCACATTAGGTATTCCAGATTTATTTGAAGCACTTTCCTGGGGAATTATCGGTCAACAAATTAACCTCACATATGCCTATACTCTAAAAAGAAGATTAGTCGAAAATTTTGGCAATTATGTAGAATGGAACGATAGAAAACATTGGATATTCCCCTCACCTGAAGTAATAGCAACTCTAAGTGTAGAAGATCTCGCATTATTAAAAATGACTACAAGAAAATGTGAATACTTAATTGACATCGCACAGCTCATTACAGAAGGTAAATTATCCAAGGAATCTCTATTACAAATACAAGATGTAAAGCAAGCTGAAAAACAATTAACTAGCATTCGCGGTATAGGGCCATGGACGGCTCACTATGTTTTGATGCGTTGTTTACGATTTCCTTCAGCTTTTCCAATTGATGATGTTGGTTTGCATAATGCAATTAAATTTATAACAGGTTCCGAAAAGAAACCGGCTAAAAATGAAATAAAAGAATTTGCAGCAAATTGGACAAGTTGGAAGTCTTACGCGACTTTTTATTTGTGGCGGGTGCTATATTAAAATTTCCTAATAAAAAATAGATAGGAAAACCTATCTATTTTTTATTATGTAAAAACTTCACACATACTGGTTCTGGAACATTTATGCCCGTCTGTACAAGCGTTAACTTACCTGTAAATTCATTCCTAGTAAATAAAGTCAATGTATTAGATTTTTCATTCGCAGCAATTAAAAATCTTTCGGTCGGATCTAAAGAAAAGTCACGTGGCCAATTACCTTCTGTCGATACTGTTTCAATAAAAGTTAGCTCCCCATTATGCTCGTTTACTCGAAAAACTACGATACTATTATGTCCTCTGTTTGCTGCGTAAACGAATTTGCCATCAGAAGAAATATAAATTGCACTTCCATAACTCTCTTCACTATACTCTTCAGGTAATGTCGAAATGTATTGTTTTTCCTTAAAACTGCCACTCTGTGCATCATATTGCAGTGCAATAATTTCTGAACTTAGTTCCGTCATAACGTATGCAAGATGTTTATTGGGATGGAATACAAGATGTCTCGGACCGCTACCAGGTTTAACAGATAAACAAGCAGCTTCCATTAATCCTCCATCACTTTCTTTATATGTAATCACCTTGTCTATTCCTAAATCAACTGCTACTACATATTTTTCATCAGGAGTGAAACTCGCATAATGAGCATGCGCCTTTTCCTGTCTTTCCTTATTCAGTCCTGAACCTTTATGTTCTACAATTGTCGTAGCAGTATTTATACTTCCACTACCCTTTTTCACTACATAAGATTCAACTGTTCCTTTATGATAATTCGCTGCTACTACTGTACTATTCTCTCGATCCACACTTAAATGACACGGCGATGCCCCTTCTAAAAGTTGTGTATTAATCAAATCTAGATTACCCGTTTTATTATGAATGGAAAAACTAGCAATTCCACCTAATCCATTATCTTTCGCAACAGAATAAAGGTACTCGTTGTTATGACTAATCGTTACATATGTTGGATTTCCTATATGAGCTGCTAATTCAATCCCTTTAATCTTTCCAATTTTCGTATCAAGTATAAATTTATAAATCCCCTTACTATCCGTCTTTGTATATGTCCCTATATAGCCATGATACTGATTTTCACTCATAACATTTCCCCCTTTTACACATGTCTTGTAAACAAGTTTCACCTTCTATTTTTTACTATAGAAAAGAACCAAGTAGTACTTCATTACTACTTGGTTCTCTTTTTAAGCTTGCTCTTCAAATCGTCTTGCGATTTCTACAATAACTTGAACAGCTTTTTCCATAGTATCTACCGAAACATATTCAAATTTACCGTGATAGTTTTCACCGCCAGTAAAAATGTTTGGTGTCGGTAATCCCATATATGATAATTGTGATCCATCTGTCCCGCCGCGAATTGGATGAATATTCGGTTCAATATTTAAACTTTTCATTGCCTCATACGCAATATCAACAATTTCTCTCACCGGTTCAATTTTTTCAAGCATATTATAATACTGATCATTCATCTCTAAAACGATTGCATCTTCGCCGTACTTTTCTTGCATATTTTTCACAATATCTTGGATGTTATTTTTACGCGCTTCAAAATGATTACGATCAAAATCTCGAATAATATAGTAAGCTTTACTTTGCTCAACATCACCATTTAAAGAAAGTAAATGATAAAACCCTTCATATCCCTCTGTATATTCTGGTGCTTCTTCTACTGGCAAGTACCTATCAAATTCCATAGCGAGTTTACTTGCATTGCGCATTTTATTTTTCGCTGTTCCAGGATGTGTATTTGTCCCTTTAAAAGTTAACTTAGCGCTTGCAGCGTTAAAACTTTCATATTCTAAACCACCTAATGGACCTCCGTCCATCGTATAGGCAAAGGATGCACCAAACGCTTCTACATCAAAATGCGATGGTCCACGGCCAATTTCTTCATCCGGTGTGAACGCTACTCTTATTTTCCCGTGTTTAATTTGCGGATTATGTATTAAATAATTCATTGCCACCATAATTTCTGTAAGACCAGCTTTATCATCTGCCCCAAGAAGTGTTGTACCATCAGTTGTAATAATTGTATGTCCTTTATATGATGGTAGTTCTGGGAACTGTTCTGGCGTTAGTACAACGTTTAACTCTTCATTTAACGTAATTGCTTTCCCATCAAAATTTTCATGAATTTGTGGTTTTACGTTTTTCCCTGTAAAGTCTGTCGCTGTGTCTAAATGTGCTAAAAAGCCGATTACAGGAACATCTTTATCTGTATTTGCAGGAAGTGTTGCCATTACATAACCATTACCATCCATCGTCACTTCTGACAATCCAATTTCTTTTAACTCTTCTACTAATAACTTACCAAATTCAATCTGTCCTGGTGTTGTTGGCACTGTATGACTTTCTTCATTTGATTGTGTATCAATCTTCACATATCTCGTAAATCTTTCAATAAGTTCTTGTTTCAAACTCGTTCACTCCTTTTTATATTTCTTTCTCTATTATAATCCTTTAAACGAAATATTTTAACTTTTTTGACTGTGAAGATGTATATTTCATGTACGTTGTTAACACTTTTAAAAAAACATAAAAAGACATAATATTTGTACATTAAAATTCTAACATGTAATATACATAATTATATTATGGGAGGTTTAAAAAATGAGACTAACTCTCTTTCGTTATTTTCTTTTTTTCTTAGGATTAATTTTCTTTGGGCTCGGAAACGCTCTTGCAGTCAAAGTTAAATTCCTCGGGTTACATCCTTGGGAAGTTTTAAATATGGCTCTCTATGAACGATTCGGATGGACACTTGGTACTTGGAGTGTTATATGCGGGTTATGCCTCGTACTTATTTCTTTACTAGTAGATCCAAAATATATAAACGTAGGCACATTTTTAAATGCATTGCTTATCGGCCCTATTATGGACTTTTTCTTACAATCAAACATCCTTCCAAACGCTACTGATTATTTATGGATAAATTTATTCATTTTGTTTTCTGGTATTGTAATTACAGGTATTGGGGGCGGTATGTACGTTGCGGCTGGAATTGGCGCTGGACCCCGCGATGGATTCATGCTTACTATTTCTGACAAAACTGGACTGTCTATTAGCCGGGCTCGAATCATTGTAGAATGCGTTGTACTAGTTATTGGATATATGCTAGGAGGTCCTGTTTTCATCGTAACTTTTCTATACACTTTTATTCAAAGTCCAATCTTTCAGCAATCATTTAAGATATTTCAAACACGCTTACATACTTTACATAACAAAAACAAAGAGCAAATTAATGAAAATATATAAAACATAACTTAATACCAATTACTCTTTTCATTAACTTTCTTACAAATAATTCACCCTATTTACGATTCCCACCGCAAATAGGGTGTTTCTTTTTTCATCCGATAATATATATTTAATTAAACATCAAGAGCATATACTACTCATTCACAATAAAAGTATATACATCATTATAAATACAACCATTTACCCTAATAACATACTTCCCAGGTTTACTAAAACTAATTGTGTATTTGTTTAACTGAATTTCTTCTTTATCTCCAGAAAGAACATCAATACTTCTACCACTCAATAAATAAGATTCACTTTGATTCAACGTTACATCAATAGCATTAAACTTGTCCTCTTTCACTTGCGATGTTTCCGCAGCACTTACACTTGGTTCTAAAAAAAGTAATCCACTTAATCCAATTGAACCCGCTAGAGCTACTCCTGCAAATTTTTTCATTTTTTTCATCATAATGACCCCCTTATAATTTTAATGTAAGGGTGATGTTTCCCCCTTACACCACAAAGCCTATATGTAAAGAAATGAAAAGTAAACGTGTACAGTAAGACAAAATTCTACATCTTTTTCTCCTATTGAATATAAATCCAGCGTTTGGAGTTTTGTCACATTTAAAATTGTTCCCCTAAACCAATTTTTCAATAAATTATTCAAAAGCTGAATAATTACTTATTTGATTTAACATTCTAAAAATAGTTGATAAAAACTATTTCTCTTCAAAAAAGAGTGTGTTTTAAAAGTAGTTTTTAAAACACACTCCATATAATCCATTTCACTTCTCTCTCCATAATCTCTCTACATTTATTAATTGCTCATCTTTAAATTCTAGCTTATATACGTCTGGCTTTGATGTATTCATTAAAAATTCAAGCCCATACTGGTTATCAAAATAGTTCATCATCAATGTCATTACAAGCCCATGTGTACCAACTACAATTTTATGTCCTTGAAAATCTATTAATATTTCTTTTAATATTTTCACGACTCTTCTCTGACAATCCACATACGACTCTCCTCCAGTTAGTGTGAAATCTGGATTAGAGAACATCTTCTTTACGAGTGGATACACTTCCTTATCTGATATAATCTTATCCTCACTTAAAAACCTACACTCTTTGAGATTTTCATATACTACTATTTCTTTTTCATGGAAATTAGCTGACTTTTCTATCGTTAACATAGCCCTCTTGTACGGACTTGAAATGAAAGTATCAATCCCCTCTGTTTTTAATATCTCAGTTACTTTATGAGCATCTAAAGTTCCCTTCTCAGTTAATCCACGTGTTCTTTCATCTCCTTCTAATTTTGGTGATTCACCATGCCTAACCATATAGATATATGTATTCATAAGTCCTCCTTGAAAATATTTATAAGTTAATTACTTATTTTAATCTCTGCCGTCTCAAAACTTGAGTACAATCAAAATATTAATTAATTCTTCTTTTAAACTATTTTATGAACTTTGCTAAACTGTTCGTCTAATCCATTCCCAAACTAAACTCTCAAATAGATCAGGCTGTTCAATTTGCAAATTATGTCCCGCCATATCTAACACCGCTAATGTTGCTCTTGGGTAATCTTCAATAATTCGTACAATATCTTGATAACCTACTGATATATCTTGTCTCCCAGCTAACAATAGAACTGGTTTCTCATATTTCTTACGATGAAAGTCTAAAGTAAGAGAATAATTCTTTTGTAATCTTTCAATAAATTCATTATTAGCAACATCTAGACCCGGCTTAATCTCTTCTTTGAATCGCTTATATGTATATTCATTCGCTACCACTGCTAATTCGCAAAATTCTTCCCTTTCGGTTGAAGTGAGCGTTTTTAAAAATTCCTCATCTCTTACAATTACCTGTTTATCTGGTAGAAGTCTTTTTCCTGTTTGTGCCACAACAACAGGACATACTAATAATAATCCATTAACCCTCTCAAACATCTTTGAAAGTATCCCTCTAGCTAAATATCCCCCGTATGATTCTCCTACCAATAAAAATTCTTCAGCAGAAATGATTTCCTCAATAAATGTGATAAGCACTTCTACTATACGATCTGAACTATTTATCCAATCTGGAGCATTCGATTTCCCCATGCCAGGTAAATCAATATAAATTCTTTGATAACCTTCATATTTCTGAAATACTGATTCCATACACCTCTTCATTAACCTATGGTCAGGAGCACAACCATGTATGATAATGACTGGTTTACCTTCTCCCACAATTTCATAGTATATTTCTGCGTCCTTAATCCGGCATATCATAAAAAAACCTCCCTATTTTTATATTTATCTTTAAAGACAACTGTCTCAAACCAACAGGAATATACGTTCTTATTTTATATCTTTTCATAACATTTTTTCAAATTTTAATTTTCAGACTAAAAAACCAAAAAGCTTCCTCCTAGTTTTATTTCTTAGAAGGAAGCCAATATATTTTTACCTTATCGAAATTCGAAACCTTATTCTTATTTGTTTCATTACCCTTTATTCTTCTATTTTCATTAACACAATTCTCCAACCATCCGGATCCTCTATCGTTATCCCCTTATCTTTCCAATATGGATTTTCTGGTTCTACTTCATCGTATCCCATTGTATGCAGCCTTTTACTCACTTTTTTCATTTCACTATCTTCACGCATGTAAAATACAAGTAAATTGTCTTTTGTTGGAACCGGACAAGGGCTTCCATCTATATGTCTTGTAAATTCTAAATGATACTCTTCATCTGGTAGACCGAACATGATCCCATCATAGCCATCATGATCGTAGAATTCACCTATACGTTTTAAACCTAATCCTTTTTCATAGAATGCTATAACCTCTTCAAACTTATCTGTTGGACGTGCTATTCGAAACTTCACCCAATTTTTCATGTTCTTCCCTCCCACTAAAAATTTTATGAATGATTACATCTTATTGTATATACGTAACATATTTTTTGAATCCCTCATTAGTATGAGAATAGATACATACTAATGTCTTACTTACTATCCTATAACAACAAAAAACTTCCCCCACCTAGAAAGAAGTTTCTTATTATTTCATATGCAATTTTGCATCCCCACTTGCAAATCACTAAAAAACCTTTAAAATCTAAAGGATGACTAAATATACAAATTCCATCTAAATTCCTGATATACTAAAAATTATTAAATATAATATTTTTCACTTTTAAGAATTATTATACTCTTCTATTCTTTCTTTATAAACATGATTTTTATAAGGAAATCTGATACAATCCTTAAGTAATATTATTATGTATAGATATTACGAATATAGTGCATACTTAAAGAAGGTGATTTTATTGAAATTAAATAAAAATTTACAACTATGTATATTAATCACAACATTAATATGCTATTCAATCTATTTTATGTTTTTCTTTCTGTTCCCTACTCATTTCTCAAATTTCAATGTACGCTTCGCTTCACTCATCGTTGAAGTCATTACATTTATATCGCTAATTTACTCTATATATTCTAAAAAAGTTAGTTCAAATCCTTTTTGGATATGTATTACAATTGCAATTGGTAGTTTTTTATTAGGAAAAGTAGTATATACGTATCAAGATACCTTTTTCGAACTTCCAATACATCATTTTACTGTTTCTGATGTATTTTACATGTTTTTTCTATTCTTCTGTCTTATCGCTTTCTGCTATAAAATCTTAAAAGAATGCAATAAATGGGAAAAAGCTTTCTTTATTTGTGATATATGTATAGTACTTACTTCCATATTCACATTAGAATGGTATTTATTTAATCAGCCAAATTTAAATATATTCTCACTTTCACTCGGAGATATTTTCCTTTCATTTCTATATCCAATTGCAGATCTATTATTTCTTCTACTAGGTGTTAGTCTCTTTTTCCGCCCAACAATTTTTAAGTCCAAGCGGAAAATTTATATCTTTATTTTTGTATTAATTAGTTCTGCAACTTTTAACTATATTTATTTTTACTTAAATACCCATTTATCAACTGACACTATAACATTTTTACGTCTTTTATATAGAATACCTATATTGCTTATCGCAATAGCTGGGTCTATTTCAGAAGATGATAATAGCTATAAAAATTATTTCATTGTAAACCCTATACTAGGAAAGAAAGCTTTAGTCGTATTTCCCTATCTTGCTGTTGCAATACTAATCGGGTTTACGTTAAAAGAACAAACATCATCTTCAACTCTCATTACAGGGAATTGTATCGCTTTTGTTTTCGTACTTATTCGCCATTCTATTGTGCGTATGCAAAACGACAACCTAACAAAACGTTTACAAGTATTTAATGCTCAACTAGAAGAAAAAGTTACTTTAAGAACTTCTGATTTAGTCCATAAATCAGAGGCCCTATCTCAGAAACAACAAAAATTCAAATCATTATATGAATATCATCCTGATCCCATTTTTACGATTGATTTAAATGGAATATTCTTAAATGTAAATAAAGCAGGAAGTGTGCTACTCGGAGCACCAACGAACGAGTTACTTGGTGAGACGTGTTTTTCTATCATTTTAGATGCAGATAAACATAAACTGATATCTGCATTAGAAAAAGTTAAACAACAAGAATCAGCATCCTTACAACTTAGTTCTCAATATAAAGATGGCTTTACTTATTTTTTATACGTTACCATCGTTCCTATTATGATAGATGGACAAATTTCAGGAAGCTATATTATGGTAAAGGATATTACCGCACTAAAAAAACAACAAGAAGAAATAAAATATTTAGCATTCCACGATACTGTAACGAAAATTGGGAACCGATCCTTTTTCCACAGGAAGTTAAGAAAATTAATAAAAAATGCTCAAACAACACAAAGTGAGTTTGCATTATTATATTTAGATTTAGATCGCTTTAAAGTAATTAACGATACACTTGGACATTCGTCAGGTGATTACATATTAGAAGAAGTAGCAAAACGTTTCCAATCATGTCTTCCATCACATACTCATCTGTCAAGAATCGGTGGCGATGAATTTACAATTTTAATCGAAAACTATACGGACCATGATTCCTTATTCAAGTTATGTAACCAATTATTTGAAGGCATGAAAAAACCGTTTGTCATACATGAGCATAAATTAACTTTATCACTTAGTATCGGGATCGCTATATACCCATCTGGTGGAATCGATACCGCTACACTCTTAAAAAACGCTAATGTTGCAATGTATGATGCTAAGGAAAAAGAGCTTAACTCTGTCTCTATTTATGACGATGTAATCGCTAAAAAAATTGAAAGACGATTACGGTTAGAGAAAGATTTACCAAACGCAATTCAAGATGAAGAACTATTCCTTTTATATCAACCTCAAGTTGATAGCAAATCTAATAAAATTATCGGTGCTGAAGCTTTAATCAGATGGAACCATCCCGAATTAGGTGTTATTTCTCCATATGAATTTATCCCTATCGCCGAAGAAACACTACAAATTATTCCAATAGGAAAATGGACATTACAGCAAGCCTGTCAGGAAATGAAACGTTGGCACACACTCGGATATTCTCATTTAAAAATAGGAGTAAATTTATCTGCTAAAGAGTTTGAACAAGAAGATTTTGTAAAGTCTATTTCTTCTACTTTAGCAACTACAGGTTTACCAGCAAGTTCTCTCGATCTTGAATTAACAGAACGAATTGCAATGATGGACGAGCGAGAAACATTGATAAAACTGCGTACACTAAAAAATTTAGGGATTCATATTTCAATCGACGATTTTGGTACAGGCTATTCTTCGCTAGCCTACTTACCTTTATATCCCATCGATACGTTAAAAATCCCGAGAGAATTTCTTACAATGTCTGAAACGTGTGAAGATGGAATGGAAATCATTAAAACGATCATCACATTAGCACATACATTAGGAATGTCTGTCATTGCTGAAGGTGTAGAAACGAAAGAACACGTAAATTTCCTTCAAAAAAATAAATGTCAGTTTATTCAAGGTTACTATTACAGTAAGCCTATTCATACTAATGCATTTACTGAGTTGTTAGAAGACGGTATTCATCCATAGTACATAGCTAATCGGTATAAGTAATAAATGAATTTGAACAACTATAGTAAAAAGGAAAGAAGATATCTTCTTTCCTTTTATTTTTCTATTTAAATTTCTATTACTTCACCACTTCATTTATTATATCTATCAAATGATGAATCCCCTCATCATTTGTTTTCTTAAATCCATTCATGTTTTGAATATATCTCTCCTTATTGGCATACAACTTATTTACTGCATGTGTAAATGTACTAGTGTTTACTCTATCTTGAAGTAAAACTTCCGCATATCCTTGTCGTGCAAAATGGTCAGCATTTAAAACTTGATCCCCTCTACTGGAACCATTAGTTAACGGAATAAGCAACATCGGTTTCTTCAAAAATAACAATTCAGAAATAGCAGTAGAACCCGCTCTGGAAACGACAACACTTGCCATATTCAGTATATGCGGTAACTCTTCCCCTATATATTCAAATTGCATATAACCTTCCATTCCAATAGCTGGGTCCACCTTCCCTTTACCACACATATGAACAATATTAAAATTTAATAATAATGTATCTAAACTTTTCCTTACTATATCATTTATCCACTTAGCACCTTGACTCCCACCCATTACTAACAATACCGGTTTATCTTGCTGAAATTTACAATAGCTTCTTCCTCGTAATACGTTACCTCTCTCAATTTCTTCCCTTACAATTGGCCCCACATAAACCTTCTTCTCAGTACTTACATTACCCCCTGTTTGAGGAAATGTTGTACATAGTTTTTTAGAAAAAGGTAATGCTATTTTATTTGCCAACCCTAACGTACTATCTGGTTCACGTATTATTATAGGTACACGATTTAACCACGCCCCTATAACTACAGGAACTGAAACAAATCCTCCTGCAGAAAAGATAACGTCAGGCTTCATTTTCTTAATTAATTTATAACTTTGTAAACAACCGTGTATAATTTTGAAAGGATCTTTAAAGTTCTCCCAATCCCAATATCTCCTAAGCTTCCCGGTTGAAATACTATTATACTTAACATTTTGAACTAATAATTTTTCAATTCCATTTTGAGAACCAGTATACTCGACTCTCCATCCCTTTTCTATAAATTTAGGAATCAATACAATGTTAATCATAACGTGTCCAGCTGTACCGCCCCCAGTAAAAAGAATCGTTTTGCTCATAACTTATATCCACCTTTATCATTAAAAATCTAGCTTTATATTAATCTTTCAAATGTAAATATACTTACTATTATTTATATAAATCTTTAACTCAAGTCCTATATCTTGTAAAAGATCTTTGATGAGTTCATAAAAATCATTTCCATACTCACTACACTCATACTGAGCAAAAACTTGAATCACATGCCTAGTTCTAGTCTCTAGTGCTGGCTTTATTCGATCAACCTTTTTTTCTTCCACATACGCTCGATATTGATTTATTGCCTCATAGAGGTGCAACACATGCGCTTCTTCATCTTTCCAATCCAGCGTATCAACAATCGAAAGAAATAGCGTATTTTGATTATCTATTGCTTCATAACCATTCATATACTTCTTACACCCTTTTTTATTTTTCATTGAATGCAGATGTCACTGCGCTTCGCATACTCAAGTACATCTTTTAATGATTGGTGAAATTGGATTTTTGGGACCCAACCTAACTTTTTTATATCATCTAACACTAAACTTTTATTTGAGTCACTCTCAAAATTCTCTGTTTCTTTTATAGTAAAGTTCAGCTGTGTTAATCCTTTATATTGTTCTAATACATCTAATAAAGATCGTTTTACTCCTGATCCAATATTATATTCTTTTCCATTTATACCATCACGCAATAACACATGATAGGCTTTAACTGCATCACGTACATCTAGAAAGTCCCTACTATCTTTCAAACTGTTTACTTCAATAATTGGTTCACTTTTACCCGACTCTATATCTATCATTTTTTTTGCAAGAATAGAACAAATGCCATTCGATACTCCTGGACCAATTAAGTTCGAGGGCTTTGCGATGATAATATTTGAATCCATTAATCCACCCCAAGCCTCTGCGACGATTACTTGCATAGTTTTACTTAAACTATATGGATTTGAAACTTTTATGTTGTTCATACTATCTGCTTGCAATGCAGATCCTATAACTAATGTTCTACAATGCGAGGCTTCCTGCTTAATTGCTTCTAATAAATATAACGTCCCTATTACATTAATCTCCATGTATTCAAGAGCAGCTGTCCAAGACTCTATGACCGAATTTCTTCCTGCTAAATGCAATACATAGTCTGGCTTTATTTGTTTAATTACCTTCATTACTTCGCTCTTATTAGTTAAATTACAAGTAATGCCATTCCTGAATTTTTCTCTATGTGAACAATTTTGAAACATAGGAATTACATGAAAGCCCTTTTCTGAAAAATATTGGCAAGCGTGACGCCCTGTGAAGCCATTTGCACCAGTTATTAAAAGGCTCGCATTTTTTTTCATAGTAAAAACCCTCCTTTTTCTAACATTTGTTTCACCTCATGTTTTGCAAGTAAGTCTTGTTGAGAACTAAAACTCTTCACATCCACAAGCGGATAACTAGCATAATATTCTTGAAGTCCTTCTATAGGAATAGTCGGTAGCACAACAAAATAATTTTGATCAAAACTTATACTTGTTTTACTCTCTACCTCAGATAAAAGCATTTCACTTAATTTTTCACCAGGTCTTATCCCTACCTCTTTTATCTTCACGTTTTCTTTTTTCGAATCTTCAATCAACACTTTTGCTAAATCCGTTATTTTACACGCTGGCATTTTCATAACAAAGATTTCCCCTCCTCTTCCTTCAGATGCTGCTTTAAATAACAATCCAACAGCATCTTCAATTGTTAAGAAAAATCTAGTCATATTTTCATCAGTAATCCCTACCTGTGAAGACTTTTTAATTTGCTTTTTAAAAAGCGGTACCACACTTCCACTCGTCCCTAAAACATTTCCACCACGAACACAAATGAATTTTGTTTTCTTCGTTTGCACATTCGCATGAACCATTAACTTTTCACCAATTGCTTTTGTCATCCCATACGTATTTGATGGGTCGGCCGCTTTATCAGTTGAAACATATATAACTTTTTCAACTTGCTTCTGAATTGATGCTTCAATTACATTTTGCGTACCATGTATATTTGTTTTTATAGCTTCATAAGGATAATACTCACATACTGGAACATGTTTTAAAGCTGCAAGATGGAATACATAATGTACACCTTGGCAAGCATAGACTAGTTGGTCTTTATCACGAATATCTCCAATAATAAATTTTAATCTATCGTCATTTATAAACTGTTGCTGCATTTCAAACTGAACTGTTTCATTCCTTGAAAAAACCCTAATTTCTTTCGGCGATTTTTCTAATAGTTGTTTTATAAGTTCATGTCCCCACGAACCTGTGCCACCAGTAATTAAAATTATTTTATTAAGCATTCCTTTTCCTCCTACCATACATTTCAATAAAAATTGTACTTACCAAAGCTATTGAATTATTTTCAATTGATTCAAATCATAATCGTCGTTTGTTACATTAAATTGACAAAATAAAAAAAACAGAAACTATTAAACATAGTTTCTGTTTTTCATTTCACCTCTTAACGGTAAGATTTTTTCATACTGTTTGCACGATAACTATATTACTTGTAAAAAACACCGCTCATTTATTTCATATACTCGTAATAAAATAAATAGAATGATTCATAACCAATATCATGTTTAAATTCATGAAAAGGGAGGTAATGGAATGTACCAAAGCAACTCAAATAATACATATAACGAAGCTTCCAAAGCACTTCCTCTCTCCCTATTTGATGTGAAAAATGAGTTAAAACTAAAATGCAAACTCATTCATTCTGGAACCATGTATAAATTAACGAAAGAAGAGCAACTCATCATCGACAACATAAAAGCACAAACAAAACAACTAAATAAAAATAATGTAACAAGAACACGTGCATACTACCAATTTTACATTCAATATCCAGAAATACATTGGGCACTACTTGGGCATATGGTATCACGTAACGGTGGTTGGAATATGACCGATTTAAAGGGAGATTTATATACGAGAATTTTATCAGAGAAAGATCAAATTACATTTTTTTCTTTTTTAGAAAGGGGAAATTGGCTTATTTTCCAAGATGTATATCCTCAATTTTTGCTATATGAACAAAGTGTAAAAAGATCGCAAAGGCTATTTCACCTTCTCCCTCACCTAAATGTTTCTACATTTATGGAAACGATGTGGAACGATTTTTGGAAAACAGGTAACAAAAAAACATTAGCGATTGCAACTATTATTAATGAACAAAACTACTTAGAAAAAAGAGTTGTTCAAAATGTACACTTCAAAAAGACTGTACTAAATAGTATTGGATTTAAACTCTTTGATTTTTTTCAGTTTAATCACATCCTTTTCCCATTCTACGAAAATGATAAGAAACAAAAAGTATTACTATTTGGTGATACAATGAAACATTTTACATCCTTGCATGAACGAATCTTAATTGGAAAAAGGTTGTATTCACTATTATTTCGGGATACACATATTTTATCTCAAATAATACGTTGGGCCGAGCATCATCCACACACAGGCTCAAGGAAAGATTACTGGCCTCATTTATTTTCAAGTGTAAATGAATCTTTTTCCCGTGAGTTTTATAAACGCCGAATAAAGAAATGCCAGTTGCGTAGTGGTGCATATCGTATATACAGCCCTGCACTCATCTATGCATGGCGCGATATGCAACATGAAGAAGATGAAAGTAAAGATTGGTTTACTGATTGGCAAGTTGTAAATTACTTAGTTGATAAGGAGGAAAGTATAAGTGGACAAATTTCAGAAGACTACTGCAAAACACTCGAAAAAATTGAACTTGCAATTCTCGCAAAGAAAAATGTCCTCCTCCGAGAGGAAGAATGACTTTCTAGCTTTAATAATTACAGTTTTTCTCTCTGCTATTATTGGAACTTTTTTAGATGCTTTCTTTGTTAATAAACAAATATATTCTTTTCCAGTTAGGCCCTTCTCATCCACATTTTCAGTTAATATAGCTTTCACATTACTCGTACTACCGATTTTAACAGCCTCTTTTATACAAATTTCAAAAACATTATCTACAGTTTCTAGAACTCTATTTATTATTTCAATAGGCGTTTGCGCTAGCATTTTTGAGCAAGTTGCTGAGAGATTAGGTTTATTTGTACATAATGAGCATTGGCATCATACTTATTCTTTGTTTGGGTATATGATTTTTCTTGCTTTTATTTGGAAAGTATATCGTCGGCTACCAAAATAAAGAGACCGTTTGTATAACGGCCTCTCTCCTTAAGCATAATCTTCAATTCTTACTACTGAACGACTTTGAAGACTTTTTGATCGCAAACGATATGCAACTACTTTCTTCTTATATTGCTTTATTACATCAACGTGTTCCTCGTAGCTATATAAAGAAAATTTAATCGTTTTCTTTCCTATCTTCGTCTCAATAACTAATGGTGTTCCATTCCCTTGCGGGGGAAAATAATGTTTATCTAAAAATAAAGCTTCGTTGAATTCTTGAATAATTTGAAGTTTCATTTCTCCTTCTATACTTGTTCCATCAACTGTTACAGTCGTATTTTCCTCATCAAGTTTTTGATGTAATTCAAATCTACTAATAATTGATTCTACAACAGAAGTCGGCATACTAGAAACTAGTACTTTAAGAGCACCAAAAATAAATAATGTAACTATAAACCATGTTGTCATTTTAATCATCTCCATTACGCTCTAAAATGAGTAGTGTTATACTCCTTATTACGATTCATTAATCTTCATAATAAAATTTTCATTCCATAAGGTACGAATATACTAATAAGTATCCCTGTTACAATCATCGTTACCGAACCGATAGTTGCCTCTTTCTCTCCTTCTTTCACTAGACGACTCACACCAATAATATGTGATGCGCAGCCCATCCCAACTCCTTTTCCAATTGTACTTGTTATTCGGAAAAACTTAAGTACTGTCGGTCCCATGATAGCACCTGTTATTCCCGCAACAACTACAAAACTAGCAGTCATAGATGGAATACCTCCAATTTGTTCGGCTAATGAAATTGCAATAGGCATCGTCGCTAATTGCGGGATAGTTGTTAATATAAGTTCCTTATCTATATTCAACATTTCCCCAATCACTACATTCAAACTTATTAAAGCTACTATACCGATTACTACCCCAACAAGTATCGATAAGAAGTTTTTCATAAGTATTTTTCGTTCCTTAAATAGCGGTATAGCTAAAGCTACAATTGCTGGGCTCAAGAAACTGGAAAGAAGATCTCCCCCATTTTCCTTATACTCATGATGAGAAATCCCAAAAGTAAGGAATATACAAATCATAATTGCCGTAACTGTTAACACCGGTAAAGTAAATGGAAACGTAAATTTTTTATATAGATTTGTCGCCAATATATAAATCACTACAGTAATAAAAATTAAGAACATTTGAATAGCGCACCTTGTCAATTTTATTTTTTTGATGTTATTAATAATTGACTTACGTAACCTGAAATAATCAACGTTACTAAAGTACTTACAACAACTAGAAAGAACATAATACTACCCTTACTTAAAAGAAATGAGCCGTATTCCATTAGCCCAGTCGTTGAAGGAATTAAAAATAAAGGTAAAAATATTATTAGCTTTTCTGCACCTATCTCAAACCATTTTAATGGCAAAATGCGAGTGGAAAGAAGCAGAAAAAGAATTAACATTCCTATTAAACTTCCTGGCATAGATAGATGAAATACTTCCTGAATCCATACACCCACCAAACTAAACATATATAGCACTCCTACTTGAAGTAAAAGCGTCAAAAACTTCAATTGCTACTCCCCATTTCAATACCAAATTCCCACAATTTATTATTGAATCTCATTTAATGTCTCTGCAAATCTTGTAATTCCAAGCTGAATTTGTTCTACATTCGCTCTGCCAAAAGTAAATCGTATATATTCACTTTTCGAGCCTAGGACGCTTCCGGGTACAAATGCTACACCATTTCGTATAGATTCACCTAGTAAATGATATTCATCAAACGTTCCTTGCACTTTGCACCATAAATGTATTCCACCCTCAGGAACAAAAAATTCAACCTGGTCCCCTAATATTTCTTCAAGCTTTCTAATTAACTCATCTCTTCTTTGTTTCAGTTGTCCACGAAGCATCGTAATATGCGTATGAAAATCCTCAGATTCTAAAAATTGGTTCGCTACCCACTGTGTAAATACACTATGACCGAAATCAACTTGCTGCTTCGCATCTGCCAATCGCTCAATTACACGCGTCGGACCAATTACCCAACCAATACGTAATCCTGATGCAACAATTTTTGATAATGAGCTTACATAAAGAACATTCCCATTTTGATCCATCGATTTCAATGTTGGATTCACTTCTCCATTAAAAGAAGTCAAACTATACGGATCATCTTCTACAATCGGTATACCAAATTCAGAAGATAGTTCTAAAACCTTTTTACGTCTTGCCAATGAAAGTACCGTTCCAGTTGGATTTTGATAATCCGGATTTAAAAACACCATACGAATGCGATGCTTTTTGTGCAAATCGATTAAGTCATCTGGATTCATACCATGCTGATCAACTGGTAAACGGAATATTTTTAAGCCCGCTGATTTAAACATCGGAAGTGAATAACAATATGAAGGATCCTCGATTGCAATCGCATCGCCAGGCTTTAACAAACATTGAACGATAAGATTAAGTGCCTGCTGAGCTCCAGATGTAATAAGAATAGAGCTTGAATCTGCTTCTATTTGTTTATATTGCTCGACATGTGCTGCAATTGTTTTTCGCAACATTTCATTTCCAAGTGGGTGGTCATAACCGAGATTTTCCATAAATGTTTTCTCCGACAAAATTGTTCGAAATCTATCACTCGGAATTAATTCTGGTGACAATTCACCACTCGCTAAATTGATTAAATCATCTTTTTGTGTTTCCGTTCGAATTTGTTGAACAAGTGGTACATTAGGCAAGAACGATCCATCCTCAACGTACCTACCCCAGTTCGGTATTCGTTTATGTGACACACCCCATATGTCTGTATTCACACGGGTGCCGCTTCCTTTTTGCCGGTCTACTACCCCAAGTGATTTTAATTCCTCATAAGCAGCTACTACTGTACTCCGGTTCACTTGTAACTTCTGTGCTAACATACGCTCAGAAGGTAATTTTCTATCAGAAGGGAATTCACCGGTAGAAATGCCTCTTTCAATGTAATCAGCAATTTGTTTATACACTGGTATCTTATCTTCACGATTCGGTTGCCATTCCATTTAGTTCCCTCCTCTCCAAACTGGTGTCCTGAATTCATTAACAATAGTATTCACTGTGAAAATGGTATTAATCACCTTCAGATGTAGCATCACATATTTTTATCTTTGAATGAATATATCCAAAACGGCTCTCTTTCTAACCACTCAACTGTTTCCGGAACACCTTCTTCATACTCTCTTTCCAGCTCATCCACTTTAGTTGTAAATTGTGATGCATGTGCTCTTAATGCTTCTAATTTTCTTGGAACATATTCTTTCACTTCATTTTTAAAATCCGGAGGCCCAATTTCAGCTTCATGATTTTTCGAAAAAGCTACAGCATAAAAGGCCGGTCGTGTACTTTCCGAAATATTAGCTAATGCCTCTCCTACCGCTTCCCCTGTTGCATCGTGATCTGGATGAACTGCATACCCAGGATAGAAAGAAATAACTATAGAAGGATTCAATTCTTCAATACAGTTTTGAATCAGACTTCTTAATTTTCCAGGCTCTTCAAATTCAAGAGTTTTATCACGATATCCCATCATACGTAAATCTTCAATCCCTAAAATATTTGTAGCTCGCTTTAATTCTTTCTCTCTAATAGCATATAAAGACTCACGTGTTGCAAAAGGTGGATTTCCCATTGCTCTCCCCATTTCACCAAGTGTTAAGCAAACATAAGTAAGAGGGACTTTCTGCTCAGTATAAGCCAAAATTGTGCCAGCCACGCAATACGACTCATCATCTGGATGCGGGAAAACAACTAAAACGTGGCGCTCCTTTTTCATCAATATATTAACTCCTTTATCATATACACACTCTATAAAATAACGACCGCATACCAAGTAACTCCTACGAGAAGCACTAAAAGAAGAATGATATAAATAGCAGATAAGTTTTTTACATTCCTCTTTGTAGACTTACCGTAATTCTCCTCCACATTTCGTGCAACTAGCACGGTCCCAAACAGTGATACAACTACAATAATAACAACTAGTGAAATCGCAAAACTCATTGTCTTTTCACCTCTCTAAGGCCAGTCTATTTAAACAAAGAAGATACATATAAAATGTCCTTCTTAAGGTATCAATAAAATACTACCTTTCTTCTCTTATCATAATAGAAGTTTGCGAAAAACGGACCAACCACTTTTAGGTTTTTTTACTCATCCACTTCAAAATAAAAAGTAACTGATTTCCTAGAATCAGTTACTTTTTTACAAGGCTAATTATATTCATTTTCACTTAAAATTAATCCGATTTAAAAGTTTGGTCTTTTCATAATGAAACATCGATTGAGATAACTCAAAAATAGTTCCATTTACAAGATGAACTGTATTTTCAATAAGAAGTGCCGGATCACCTTCATTTATTTCTAAAAGCTGTGCATTTTCTTTATTTACTTTTTCACAACTAATAACTTTATCGGCAAAGCCAATATTTAATCGTAAATCTTCAATGAAATAACTGTATACAGAGCTTAATGCTATTTCTTCATTCAAATAAGGAATGATATCCTTTTTGAAATAACTTACTTCAATAGAGAATGGTTTCCCGTCTACAATTCTTAAGCGCTTCAAAAAATATAACCTAGTTCCAACTTCACATTGCATCCGCTTTGCTATCTCTTCGTCCGCATCAATTACTTCAAGCTCTAACACTTTCGTTTCAATATTTTGTGAAACGAGGTTTTTCGTTAATCCACGCAAACTGCCTAGATTAATGTAATCTGTTACAGAAGTTTCGCGTAAAAACATGCCACTACCTTGCACTTGAAAAATATAGCCTCTATTCACAAGCTGACTAATTACTTTACGTATCGTATTACGGCTTACTTCAAATCGATTCATCAACGCTTCTTCTGTAGGTAGTTTTTTCGTTTCATTAAAAAGCCCATCTCGAATGTCTTGCTCTAACACATCTGCAATTTGTTTATACTTTGCACTCATACACTTTCTCCTAAAATACTCTTTTATCTGTTATAACTCTTCTCCTCTCGTTTCGATCACATGCTTATACCAATGAAACGAAAGTTTCTTCTTACGTTTTAAGTTATCATTATGATCGACAAAAATAAAGCCATATTGCTTTTTATATCCATTTAGCCAACTTAATAAATCGATAACAGACCATGCATAATAACCTTTTAAATTAATTCCCTCTTGAATTGCACGCTTCATTACTTTTAAATGCTCTTCAATAAATTTAATTCTTGGAACATCTACAATTTCTCCGTCAATGATTGGATCTTCATCACCAAGTCCATTTTCCGTTACATACATCTTTATGTCACCGTAACGTGCTTTCAACATGTGCAATCCCTCTAAGAAACCTTCGGGAGATATTTCCCATCCCCATTTTGTATATGTTTTATCATCCATTTTAACTGTTCGATAAAAACCATCAAAAGAAGGACTACCTGGAGCAAGTGTTGAGTTTTCTCGAGAATGTTCCTCATTCTTTATATCCATATCGTATCTTTCCACTCGTATCGGTTGATAATAATTCAAGCCAATAAAATCATTTTTTTCGGCATTTTGTTTAATAATTTCTAATTCTTCAACCGTCCAATTAGGAGTCCATCCTTTTTCCTTTAATTGTTGTACAACATAAGATGGATACTCACCTTTTAAAACTGGATCATAGTACCAATACGTTTCATATTCATTCGCATGATTTGCTGCTAGTATATTTTCTTTTTGATCATCCACACTATAAGCAGGTAAAAAAACATGCGTGATACCAATCTCTCCATATTGTTTCAACTGCTTGTACACTGCAACTGTTTTTGCATGTGCATAAAATACATAATGAGTCGCTTGAAAATACTTTGGAACATCATTTTGTATTCCAGGTGGATGCGCACCTTTTAAGTACCCTAATCCACAAAACATCACTGTTTCATTAAAAGTAATCCAATGTTTAACTCTATCACCAAATGCCTTAAAGCAAATCTCTGCGTACTTTACAAAAGCTTCTGCTGTTCTTTTATTCGTCCATCCACCGTCTTTTTCTAAAGTTAACGGTAGATCCCAATGATATAAAGTTACAAACGGTACAATCCCGTATTTTAAACATTCATCAATTAAGTTGTTATAAAATGCTATTCCTTTTTCATTTACCTCTCCATCTCCAGTCGGCAAAATTCTCGCCCAAGAAATAGAAAAACGATACGATTCTAATCCCATCTCAGCCATTAAGCGAACATCTTCCTTATATCGATGATAATGATCAACAGCTACATCACCATTTGTCCCATTGTATGTTTTGCCAGGAATTTTTGAAAACTCATCCCAATTCGTAACACCTTTTCCATCTTTATTCCATGCACCTTCTACTTGATAAGAAGCTGAAGCAGCCCCGAATAAAAAATCATGTGGAAACTTCATAGTATATACCTCCATTTCATTACAATAAATCAAATTTATTACTACATATAAAATTTATAGGTACAAATTTTATATGTGTAATTATAGCGTAAGTTTCGATTTTTTTCTATCATGAACGCACGATATGTAAAACTATATTTAATGTTAATTTTTAGAAAACAAAAAAGAAGCGACGTATTTCATCGCTTCTTACAATCAACATCTTTACTCTTTTATAAGTGACTTATTCGCTCTTATAACTTCTTGATAAAGTAATGGTGACCATTTTTCATTCATATAATCTTGAATTATCCAGCCCACTCTCGTAGGATTCTTTTGCTTCATATAGTTTGCAATTTCAGGATTTATGTAGGACGCATAATAATATGGACTATTCCATGCTGTACCACCAGAAGACAAGCTTGTAAAATTAATATATAGATGATTAAAATCTTCACTATTGTTAATCGTTTCATTTATCGTATCTTTAATAGATTTTACTTTCTCATCATAACTCACTTTATATTTATCTTGTACTGTTACATTTACATTTTGATTTACAGTTGTGGTAAACGTCTCATTGTCTGGCCAATAAAAATTATTATATCCTCCAGACTCATTACTGCCACTATATCTTTTTAATAATACAATTTTCCCACGAGCATCTCCAAGTTTTATATTTCCTTCTGTTTTTAAAAAGATAGGATCAAGAAAATAATTTTTTTCAAACGTACTACTAAATGAGTTTTCCGCTCCTTTCATATCCTCATACTCTTTTTTTAAAGACATAATAATCGTTTCACTTGGGTTATCTTTTAAAAATTGTTTCGCTTCATTTATAAATTCGTGTAATGTTACATAAAGATATAATGGCCCATGATGAAGAACTATCGTATTATCATCTGTTAAACGCCCTCTTATATCAAAAATTCTAGCTCCATGATCCATTTGGTAACGAAAATCATATTCTTGCGTCATTCCCCATACTTGCTTTATCGGATTTTGCAACTTGAACGTTCCACTATCATGTGTTCCTGGAATTGAAATTCGTGCTAACGGTATGTTATCGGGTATAGGTTGCAGCCATCTTGACCAATTTTCAAGTTCATTAATAGAGCTAGCTGCAACTACTTGCTTATCATTTAAAGCAAATACAAATGTACTAAATATAGTACTACATATGAATAATTTCAAAAAAAGTTTCTTATTGCTCATTATTATTCCTCTCTTTTTCTGTTTTTATATCAAACTTATTGAATGTAATATAGGGTAGTTAATAAAAAATAAATAATATTTCATAAATATGAAATATTATTTAGAAGTAAAATTAAAAAATCATTCACCTATTCTCAATGCATTAGGAAAATTTAAAGTCCCTTTCTACTAGATAAATTATAGTAATCAACAACATAAACTTCAATGGGCTTTCATATGCAATATTTCATATTTGGGTCCTACATGATATAAATAAAAAACTTATAATGATTATTTATTCCGTACGTGCTAATATACTTATATTAAAATATAAATACTTACCTTATATACTCTTAACTACATTATTCAACAGTTAAAACTTAATTTTTTATTAGGAGGATCTCCAATGAAATTATTAAAAATAAAACATATTATTCCTTTATCTGCAGCTGCAATTACATTCGTATGTAATCAAGGTGCAGCTGAAGCTTCCACCATTCATACAGTAAAAAAGAATGATACACTTTGGGGCATTAGTAAACAATATGGAGTTTCAATACAATCCATTAAACAAGCGAATAATAAAGGAAACGATCAAACTTTTATTGGAGAACAGTTACATATTCCAGGATCCATGAACTCAAATGAAGTCACTGTTCGTCAAAACGACAAACCTGCGAACATCTCTGGACAAATTATTTATCAAGTACAACCGGGAGATTCATTAGAAATAGTAGCAAAGCGTTACAATGTAACCGTTCAATCTATAAAACAAATTAACAACACAGTCGGAAACAAGCTTTACACAGGACAACATTTGAAAATTAATTCAAGTATTTCAGAAAAAGAAAAAGCCTTAATGGCACGCTTAGTCACTGCTGAAGCAGGTGGCGAATCATATAAAGGAAAAGTAGCAGTAGCGAAAGTTATCTTAAATCGTGTAAATGCAAAAGGTTTTCCTAATACAATAACAGGAGTTATTTATGAACCTATTAAACACGGATATGCATTTACCCCTGTTACAGATGGAAGAATTAATCAGCCTGCTAGTGCAGAAGCAAAAATGGCAGTAGAAGAGGCTATCTCCACAAATGGAATAAATTCTGATTGGCTTTATTTCTATAATCCGAAAACATCAACAAGCAAATGGATTACTACACGTCAAACAGTAGCAGTAATCGGTAACCATGTCTTTGCTAAATAAAACTGTAATTTTCTTCAGATTTATTCACTTAACAACTATTTCAAATGATTAACAGACCTCTTTACTTAAAAGGTCTGTTCTTTTTATATTTAAGCTTTTTATTAACCATATGATAAAATGATTGTTTAAACGTATCTCTCTTTTCAAATAAAAAACTGTTGTATCTCATTCATCATTTAGAGTAATTGAGAAAGTATCAAATCCACAACTATGACTTTATTAATACAAGCTATTTCTTAACTTTGGAAAATTGTTATACACTAGGAAAATAACAAACAAACTATTCGGTAGCAGGTGAAAAAATATGTATGATATTACAATTATCGGTGCTGGAGTGAGTAGCATTTTTATGGCTTATACATTAGCCAAAAGCAACAAAAAGGTTTTAATTCTTGATAAAGGCAAACCGTTAGAACATCGAAATTGTCCTTTAGACCAAGGGAAAACATGTAACTGTAATTCATGTGATAAGTATTTCGGTTTTGGTGGCTTAGGAAAGTCTGAAGGGAAATTTAATTATACAAATGGATTTGGAGGCGAACTCGAGAAAAAGGTAGGTAAAAAAGGCTTTATACAACTCATGGATGAAGTAGATGAAATTCTATGTCAGTTTGGCGGAAGTTCAGTTTCAAAATATTCTACAGAAAATCCAACTCTCACTAAAAGAGCTGAAGCGTGTGGTTTACAAATGCTAACAACCGAAGTAAGACATCTTGGTACTACACTTTCCAGTAACATTTTTCAGCAGCTCTATGAATTTTTACTTACCAAAATAGATATCCAATTTCATATAGATGTACAAAATATCGTTAAGCAGAAAGACCATTTTAAAATATATACAAATCAAGAAACTGTCCATTCTAAGAAATTAGTATTTGCAACCGGTCGTTCCGGGGCGGATTGGTTAAAAGCAATGTGCACTTCTCTTAATATTTCTCAGGAGCAAACTCGTGTAGATTTAGGTATTAGAGTAGAGATGAAAGAAAATCAATTACGTTCTATATTAAAAGATACATTTGAGACAAAACTTTCTTATGAGCATGAACATTTCACAGCAACTACTTACTGTATGAATCCAAAAGGACGCATTATTCGAAAGTACGAAGAAGGTTTAGTTATGCCTGACGGTCAAAATTTCCGAGAGCAAGGAACTGGCACTCCTAACTTAAATTTCACTTTATTTATCCCGCGCTATTTTCCAACTCTCAAAGAAGCAAATGTATACACAAGTTCAATTATTAAAAGCATTAACCAAGGACGAGATCGGATTGTTATACAGCGCTTAGAGGACTTATTAAAGAAACAACCTACAGTGGAAAACGGCATGAAACATAATCATATACAACCTACACTACACGGTGATTATGGAAATTTGAATAAAGAAATCCCTCCATTATATATTGAAGGGCTCAAAGAGTTTTTATTACGCTTAGAACAATTTATACAAGAACCTATCGATAAAGATACTTTATTATATGGAATTGATGGAAAATTCTATGCTCCTACCATAAAAGTCAATAACCATTTTGAAACAACTATGAATGGGCTATTTTTAATTGGAGATTGTTCAGGTGTCACTCATTCATTATCTCAAGCAGCTGCAAGTGGACTGTATGTTGGAAAATATTTGTCTGACATTTAATTGCTATAATTTAGATACCAATCAAACATTTTGAGTTTCACCAGTACTCTACTTACGTAGTAATAGCATGAATGAAATCCTTCCCGCGCTACTGATTAACCCACAAAGAATCGGGATTTTACAAGATACATATTTAATATAACCATGTATGTAAAACTATTGACATTCACTTCTAACAAATTGAATGTCAATAGTTTTACAAGTCTCTATTCATTTTCACTTTTATTTGTTCGATATTTTGTAACATCACCGTAGTGTTTAATATGTTAGGATGTCTATAAGTATTTTTACTACAACTATGACTTTTTCTGCTCTGTTTCTAAAAAAATTAGATTTATGTTACTTCGCTTTAAAATTCTCCATTGTATGTATATGAATACTTCAAATTATTACCTTTAGAAAAATATAATCTAAATGGTTCACCACACTCTAATAGTTATAAAAATATAATATATAACCTTGGTTAAATAAACTCTATAAAGAAGGTGTAAAAATGAAGAATAAAATAAATTTACAAATGCAAAATATAAGCTTTGTTATAATAATTGCTTTAGCAGTATGGTTAAAAACATATCTTATTACGCGATTCAGTTTTGATTTAAAAATTGAGTCTTCTACACAAGAACTTATTTTGTTTATTAGCCCTCTCGCTGCCTCGTTAGCATTTGTTGGATTAGCATTATTTGCAACTGGTGAAAAGAGAAATTATATAGCGCTATGTATTAATCTCTTATTAACAATCGTACTTGTTGGGAATGTAATGTTCTATGACTTTTATAATGATTTCGTTACGTTACCAGTACTTGGACAAACATCAAACTTTGGCCAATTAGGCGGCAGTATTATAGAAATATTGAACTACAAAATTATACTCGCATTCGTAGACATTATTTTCTTCTTTATTTTATTAAAAAGGAAAGCAATAGTCTTTAAAACAGAACGTGTAACTCATTCTGCACGCTTATTATATTTTCTTTTAACACTTGGTGTATTTTTTGCGAATCTACAGCTTGCAGAAAAAGAACGACCTGAATTATTAACGAGATCCTTCGACCGCGTAATGCTTGTGAAAAATTTAGGACTATACACTCATCAAGTATATGATTTAACACTACAAATAAAAGCTGGATCCCAAAAGGCACTTGCAGATAGTAGTAAATTACAAGAAACTGAAAACTACGTAAAAGCAAACCAAAGTGAACCAAATCCTAATATGTTTGGTGCAGCGAAAGGAAAAAACGTAATTGTCGTTACTCTTGAATCCTTGCAAACCTTTTTAATAGGTGCATCTGTCAATGGTCAAGAAGTTACACCGTTCTTGAATGAATTCATAAATGAAAGCTATTACTTTGATAACTTTTTCCACCAAACTGGTCAAGGAAAAACATCAGATTCTGAATTTCTAATAGATACATCGTTGTATCCATTAAATCGAGGAGCTGTATTCTTCACGCACGGTAACAACGATTATACTGCGACTCCAGAAATTTTACGTCAGCAAGGCTATTTCACTTCTGTATTCCATGCGAATAACGCAACATTTTGGAATCGTAATATCATGTACTCTGCTCTTGGTTATGATCGTTACTATAATGAACTTGATTACAAAATTACGCCGGAAACAAATTTAAATTGGGGATTAAAGGATATTGAATACTTTGATCAATCAGTAGATATATTAAAAACTGTTGATCAACCATTTTACGCTCGTTTCCTTACTTTAACAAACCATTATCCATTTACGTATGATGAAGATACAAAATTCATTGAACCATACAACTCTGGTAATGGCGTATTTGATCGTTATATCGTAACAGCACGTTACTTAGACGAATCAATTAAAAAATTTATTGAGCGTTTAAAAGCCGAGGGAATGTATGATGATTCTATTATTGTGTTATATGGTGATCATTATGGCATTTCTGAAAAACATAATCGCGCAATGGCACAGTTTTTAGAAAAAGATCAAATAACAGAATTTGATACTTTAAATTTACAACGCACACCTTTATATATTCATATCCCTGGCCAAACAGAAGGTCAAACTATTTCAAAGCCTACGGGACAAATCGATATGAAGCCTACTATTCTAAATTTATTAGGGATTGATACTACTAACGATATCCGTTTTGGCCATGATATGTTTTCAGATGAATATACCGGTTTTGTTGTTTTACGTGATGGTAGCTTTATTACAGACAAGTATGCATACAAAAACAATACTTTCTATGACCGCATAACGGGTGAAATTGTAGATTTACCAAAAAAAGAAGCACAAGCACTCATTAACCGTGCACAAAATGAGTTACGAATGTCTGACAAAATTATTGAAGGTGATTTATTACGTTTCTCAGAAAGTAATAAAATTAAAACTGGAGAAGTAAAAACTAAAATTAAAGAAACTGAAAAATAATCTAAATATGCGAAGGGAGCAACTTATTACGGTTGCTCCCTTTTACCCTCTTATAACACATGATGCAATTTCATATAAAAAACTTGATATATTTTACTTTTATTCTACACTTGTTTCTAAAGTTACATCTGTATAAGTATTATCATCACCTATATTTAAAATCACCTCACATTGACGTAATCTCAATTCAAAGAGCGTTATAGGATCATGGTAAATTTCAGGGTTTGATTTCATTTTATGCAGTTTATCTTGTTTTTCTTTTATTTCTAAATGAGTGTTTTTTACAGCTTGTTCCAACGCGCCAAATGGATTTCTAAAGAACATATTAATATCCCGCTCTTGTGTGTTTTCAAATAGCTCAAACTGCAAGAAAAATTTCTTCATAATAGAAACCGTTACATCGGTATAATCTTCATTTTCTAAATACTGTTTGTATTTGTTATATAGCATAGCTTTATTTTTAGGAAGAACTCCAAATAATTTACCGGCACTTTTCAGTAAAAATTGTGCTGGCGTAAATCGGCGTAAAATATTTACTTCTTCCATTTGTATTCTAGTTGTCATTCTATCAGTATCCCTGCGCCAGTCATCAATTACTTTAAAGTCACATTCTAACTGTATTCGATTTTCTCCAAATAAAGAATTAAGTCCTTCACTGGTTTCTGCTAAGTACAATTGACTTTGAAGGAGCTCGTTATTAGAAGTCTCAATCCAATTTTGCATAGAGCGAGCAAGATTAGGTAATACAGTTTGTTCTAGATATTGTTGCACCCTTTCATTCATCGCTGTGTTTAGTTCAATATCAATTTGACCAAAATCGCTTTCTTCACTAATTAAATCGGAACAACTCTGCAATAGCTTCGGAATATGTTCTGTAAGATCATTAGTAATTTCGTTTTTCATTGTACGATATGATTCTGTAATTAAATGAATTTTTTCCTTCTCAAAAGCAGTAAGGTTATTAATACAAGCATTTAGTTTAACTAGCATATCTTCATTCCAATTAATAGAATCCACTAGATTATTTTCCCTCTCGACGCGTTTATCCAAAAGATATGTAATTGTTTTTCGAATGAAAAACAATAGCTTTTCAGTACGTTCTGCATCGATATTTTTATGGTTAAAGTTAAAATGAATAAACTCAGTTAAATCGTTTAGTTGTTTACTATTTGTATATAACGAAGAATAAGGGAAAACTCTTGCATTAGGGAAATATGTATTTATTCTCATTTGCGTATCTTGTATAACTCTTTTTGCTTCTGCTTCATTGTAAATGTTATCGATTTTATTTAATAAGAAATGAACTTGTAGATTTGGTGTATGTTCTTGGATACTTAATAAAATGTCACGTTCTTTGTCAGTAAAAGGTGAATCCGTATTCAATACAAATAATAATTCATCTACAGAGTTTAAATATTCAAACACCTCATCTCTCGCGTCATTGTTCCTATTAAAGCTAGGTGTAACAACGAATGTAAGTTTATTTTTACTTAAAAACCTGCATGGTAATTTAAATTCAACACATGCTCTATCTCTATATGTTTGACGATGCACTGCCATCATGTTATGGAAATCAGAGAAATTCTCAGTTGTTGTAATTTCCGAATCTGTTATAGCGTTAATTTCTGTATAAGCGTCATTTTTAAAAACAACTACATTTGAGATTGAGTTTTCTAATATATTTTCTCCTAAAATAGAGTTAATAAATGAAGCTTTTCCGTTCCCTGAAGTTCCAGTTACTAATAGGCGATTTGTTCTTAAATCTGCAAGCTCACCAACTAACCAGCTAAATCGGTGACCCATTTCTAAATCATGTTCTTGCGCCCAGTGTGTAATAGATTCAAAAAGATGTAAACTATACTCTAAGCCATTCACATGATTAATAGAATATGACAGTAGGTCTTCTGCATCTTTTATATCCGCTGAATCTATTTTAGAAGGAAAAATCTCATCCCATGCCAATACTGCTGCAGATGGAAATACAGCATGAGACGGATTGACTACCTTTAACCAATTTGTTAACAGATTTGGAATGATATCGTGTAATTGTCTAAGCATATATTGACCTTGAATTAATTCAAAGTACGTTTCTTCGTAAAGAGAAGAAATTTTGTCCCATATATCGGACGAATGTATTTCGATATGTATGAAAAATTCATTTATTGTATTAAGCCATAATAAGTAATTTTGTTCATTTTTATAACTGTGCCAAAGTGATGAAACCATTTGCGTAAATTGCACTTGATCTACATTATTTAATGTAACTAATACTTCATAAAAATAATCTGGTGAAATATTTTTAGTAAATCCTTTATCGATATATCCTTTCAGCACCTCAAACCACGGATAAGATTCTGTTCGAATTAACTCGTTCACAGCAAGCTCTACCGCACTATCAAAATCTTGCTGTTCTTCATAAAAGGAACGGGCAATTGTTGTGACGTTTGGATAATCGGGATTTAAAGAAACCGCTTCTTTAATAACAGCGAAAGCTGAATCAAAATTATTTTGCTCGATGTAAAGAGACAGTAATTGCAGTACAATTTCGGTCATCAGTATTTTGTTATCAGTAGTAATAGAAGTATACACATTTTCAGCAACTGATAATTGGTTAAGTTCGAAGTAAGCATCCGCAATATTTTTTTGTGCCCATGGTGCTAATTCATTACTAACTTTCTCCCATTTAAAAATAGCTGCTTCAAAATCTTGATGGTGATAATAAAATTCACCTTGTGCAAAACGAATATAAGATCCATCAGAAATCTCATTTTTTTCTTCGTTTACATAAGCTTCTCCAAGTACTTGAAGAGGTGGGTGCGTTTCATTCTCCATTAGGAATGTTTCATAATACATCTTTTTTATTAATTGTTTTTCTAATCTCATCTTTTCCCCCACTATATCTCGAAAATACATTTTTTGAGATATGTCAATACTTTTTTGTATGTATGCTTTTTATCTTAACAAAGAATTCCTTTTGAAAAATTTCATTTTCCTTTCATTTTTCAAGTAAGATTGAATTTTTATGAGAAAAGTTTCAGTTTTTTTTCAATTCCCTTTCAGTTGTGAAACAACATTAAATGTTCCTAATAACCTAATACGAGTATAATATCCTACATTAAATTATTAGGAATATTTAATGTAGAACTCTTTATAAAAACAATATATAGTGAATATATATGCCATGTGTTATAACATTCAATAAGAATCCCGTTTTTCCTATAGCAATTGAACAGTGAAAAAAAGCATACCTAACGGTATGCAACTTAGACAAAAAAAATACTTGAATAACATAGTAGAACAAGATCATCGCTTTATAAAAAAACGAACCGAAATCTGAACCCAAGTTTCTGTTTTTCGAGGTATGATGAATTACAAATTTTATTAATCATCGAATAAAATCAAGAACTTTTAGCTAGGTTACTCTATTCTTGAATAAACTTTGCAACAGAATCCTTTTTCCACTTATATAAAACTATTTTATGATAAACAGGATCAAATAATGGATTCGAATAAAAGACAGCTTCCTTTTCAACTTGCCCTTCTATATTAATCCCTTGTTTTTGAAATCCTTCAATGAGGTGATTCGTAACATATATATTATCATTTTTATGATATTTTTTATCTTGTAAAAAATAGGAATATGTGTAAAAACGTTTATGTTCATACGGCATTTGTAAATATTCCATAACCCTCGTCTCTTCCCAAGTGTATACAATAAACGGCTGTTGTTTTCCCTCCAAATATGACGCAAGTTGATATGTTGCCGGTACCTCCACTTGTTGTTCTTTCATAAGCGGTATACTCATCATAAGTTGACTGGTTGCAAACAATAGCAATATAATACCACGATGTATTTTTAACCATGAAATAGCAAGTACGCAAAGTAACATCGCTACAATCGGATAAGAATGACGAGGTTTATCAATATTTTGTCCAAGTAAATTCCAAAGAAAATAGAAAATTCCAAGAGCAATTAAAACCTTGGGATAGCAACGTATGTTTTTCCATTGTAAAATAAATAGAAACAAAAAGAAAAAAAAGAAACCTACCAGATAATAAGAGTAAATACCTATTCCTGCAAAGACGATGTTTTCAGAAAGTAAACGATAGAGACGTGAAATAAGTGGTTCACTTGTTTCTGTAACTGCTCCACCCCATTCGGTAAAATGCCCTTCTACAAATCCGAAAGAAATTTCCAACAATCCCGTGATTCCACCAATGTTCCAAATAAGAGCGCTGATCCAAACTAGTTGCGAAAGGACAGCTGTACAAAATAAGATTATAAACCGCCATTTTTCTTCATGCCATTGTTGCCATAATAACAATATAAGTACAATTCCAAACGGTGCATATGATAACCGTATACCCATTAATAGCGCAAAGAAGAGAATTGGCCAAAATTGAGTTTGAAAACGCTTTGTACGAAAGGCACGTTCTATACTCCATATATACCACCATACGATTGCTAACGCTGCGCCCTCTGACATGGGCTGCGTTACTAAAATAGAGAAATACCCGCTCGTTTGTAAGACAGCTACAACAATAAGAGCGCTCGTTTTATTTACATAATGGCGTGCAATCCAATACATCGGAAAAGCTGCGCCGAGTGCCATGATGGCATTAAAAATCCCTAACGATTGCACAGGGCTTTCTATAAAAATATGCGTTATCATTCCCCCTAAAATAAAAAGAGGATATCCCGGGAAATGTGGCTGCATCGCTAATATGTCATATTGCTTTAATGCAAGTGTAAAATCAACTTCGTCCCACGTTGCTGCAAACGGACTTGCATAGAAAAAACGAATACAAATCACACTAATAACCAGGATAACTGCCCATATACGTAATACTTGTTTCATCTCATTTCCTTTCTGCAAAAAAAGTACAAGGAAAACACCTTGTACTTTAACTAACTGACTTATTTTCTTCATTTATTTCTTTCTTTGTTTTAACAGGTTTTTTAAAGATAATTAACATGTACAACACAACAAAATATCCAATATATACAAGTACTTCTTCAAGAGATGGCATCGATGAATATCCTAAAAATGCTTTTAAGAAAATACCTAAATCACCGGAAAGAAGAGGTGCAGTACCATGATCACGCAAATAATGAGCATAATCGATTGGATGCTCTGGTAGTAGCCATGTAATATCATATACGTGCGGCATTACGCTGCCAAGTATCTTTAAATCTTGAAGCATAGAAACACCTTGTACAAGAAGTCCTGCTGCAATTAATACGATAAATGCACCTGTTACTTTAAAGAATACTTTGAGTGAAATACGCATCGTTCCTTTAAAGAATAAGAAGCTAACAACCGCTGCAACGAGTAGACCAGATATAGCTCCCCAGCCTTTCATCGCTTCCCCGATGTTTCCTCCTGTAATCGCTGCAAAGAAAAAAACTGTTTCTACACCTTCTCGAAGTACAACAAGAAAAGAATGCACGACCATTCCAATTATATTTCCAGCCGTAATATACTGATTCATTTTATTTTCCATATTGGCTGTCATATTCTTACTATGTTCTGCCATCCAAAATACCATTTGTGTAAGTAAAATGGCTGAAACGAAAATAATGGATATTTTTAAATACATTTCGCTACCCATAGCAGCAAAACCAGTAAATACAACTTGAAAGACTAGGGCGACAATATAACTTGCTACAACCGCAAGCCCTGCTCCTAGCCAAACATATTTTACATACTGCTTACTATCTGTGCGCTTTAAGTACGTTGTAATAATCCCAACGATAAGCAATGCTTCTAATACTTCACGAAATGTAATGAGAAATGCCTGAAGTTGCATTACTCTTCCCCCTCATCCCTACTTGCGTTTTCTTACAGCATATACAATGACCCCAACAAGTATAAGTACAATAACTACGATTGGAGCCCAGTTTTTCAGGCTGCTTAAATCTGTCCACTCTGTTTTTTCCGTTTTATCAGAAACTGCTTTATCTTCTTGACTATTTGCACTAAAGTGTCCTACTTTAAAGTCTTTAATTTTAAACTCTTTTTGTAACTCTGTTAAAATAACGTCTTTGCTTTTCTTAAAAGCCTCTTGATTTGCTTCTTTTTGACCTACTCCAAATAAGCCCGGATTTCCTAATGATTCTAACGCTTTATTAAATTCATCCTTTAGCTTGTTATCCAGCTCTTTATTGTGCTCACCAACAACTGGTGATAATGCTTCATATGTAGCAAATGCTTTAGCTAATAAACGTTTGCTTGTATCATAGTCTTTAAAATTTTCATCTACATTTGTTAAACGACGATTAATATTAAGCGCAAGAATTTTTTGCATATCAGCAATAATATCTTCTTTATTTTGTTTATCAAAGTCCTTCATCATTGCTTTAGAAGGTTCTTTTCCCATATGCTGATCAATTTCTTCTTGCACATTTTCATATACTTTTTTTGCTTCTTTAAAGTTTGCCGGATTTTCATCTAACTTGGTAACCATCTGCTTGTATGCTTCAGCTACTTTTTCTTCGTTCGGATTTCCATACGAATAAGCAAATGTACTTGTTTGCACTGAGAATATTAAGAAAATACCAACAAATAATGATGTAATGATTCTTTTCATGAACGTTCCTCCCGAGGTTAACGATAATTATTACCACTTTCATTATTAAGATAAGAACCGCTCGCTACGAGCACCTCTTATCTTCTGTTAATACATGTGCAGTATAGTCAATTATAACTTTCTCTACTGGACGCTTCATTTCTTTCCAAATTGCCGGAAGCACACGCGTCATATACTTACGAAAAGATATGAAAGAATCGCCTGTTTCTCTTACTTTATACGTAATCGGTACTTCTTGTACTCGAAAGCCTTTTCGTACTAAATTCAAAGTAATAACTTGGGCATAGTTATAATCATGAATAATTTCCCCATGCTCCATCGCTTGTCTAGAAAAAGCACGCATACCTGATTGTCCATCGCGAATCCACTTTCGCAATAACAAACATTGTAGCGTCGTAAAGCAATAATTCCCAAGACGTCGATGTAATCTCATTCCTTGAATGGTTCCCCGAAAACGAGAACCCATCGTATAATCTGCTTCTCCAGTAAAGATAGGTTCAAGTACATTCGGAATTTCATTAGCTGGGTACTCATCATCAGCATCAATCATTACACTAATGTCAGCCCCAAGACGATAGCTTTCCTGCAAACCTGCTCGAACGGCTGCACCAAGTCCTCCGTTTTTTGCAAATGAAACGATGTGATCAGCCCCGGCTTTTTTTGCAACATCTACCGTTCTATCAGTTGATCCATCATCGATAATAAGCACTTCTACCTTTACACTTGGATGAAAATGGCGCGGTACCTTTTGAATAACCTGTGCAATAGAATCCTCTTCATTTAATGCAGGTATAAAAACAATTACTTTCATTCTTTTTCCTGCTCCTTTAGCGCTTCTACTAAGACAGGACCACGACTATGAGATGGATACGGTGCTCCTAATAAATAAGCAATTGTAGGGGCCATAGAAACAAGACTCTTCTTTTCTTCTACTTTTATACCTTGAGCGATATGAGGACCACACATAAAGAATGGTACAAACCGTTCTCCTTCGTCTAAATGCCCATGACCACCAATCCCATCCGCTTGTCCATGATCTGCACAAATGATAAATGTCGTATTTTCTGCTTTTCCTGTTTTCTCTAAATGCTCAATAAATTGCTTCACATGCTGATCTGCTTCATGAATTTTTTGTAAATATTCATCATATAGTACGCCGCGGCTATGACCTGTTTGATCTGTAGAAATAAGCTGGACGATAAATAGATCTGGATCTTGTTCATCCATAATCTTTCTTGCTTTCTCCATAATTTTCGAGTCAACAACATCATTTTTCATCACAGCAGTAAATGTTTCCACATCATCGCCAAACGCGTCGACAAGATGAGCAACCGCCAACATCTTCCCTGTTTTATCCACTTTACGAAGAGAATCAAAAATACTCTCCACGTTCACTCCATGCTTCCAAACCATATTCGATTTAATTCCATGCTCAAAAGAATACGTTCCTGTAAACATAGATGAGAAACATACAACTGTACGAGCTGGATATACAGTTTCCATATTTAAAAACTCTGTCCCTTGTTTTCGAAGGGAATCTAAGTACGGTGTATGTGCTGCCTCAAAACGATCTTTTCGCATACCATCTATCACAATCACAACTACTTTTTCATTTAATGCCTTTTGATTTTCAGGCATGTTTTCTGTATAGCTAGAAATTGCCTTTGGCTGCCAATCAAATAAATTACGGTGTAAAATAAGCGTATATATAAGAAGAGCACCATAAAATATACACAGCACTTTCCAATCTACACCGTTAAATGTACCGCCTGCTTGAAAGAAATCGTAATAGTAATACCAAAGCGAAAGTAATAGTAAGAACTTTGGCATCTGTTCTTGTGCATTCCCACTTGTAGAATCACTATTTTTTAAAACCAGCTTCCAAAACCGTGTGAAGTTCAACCATGATGTACCAATTCGCAAATGATAATATAAAGTTCCCCAAAATAGAATTGTAAAGAAGAAATATAGTCCTAATGCAAAAAAGAATAATGGCAAATGGACCATCTTAAATACAATTAGATATGCAATAAACGGGAACCATAAATAGTTTCTTAAAAACAATGGGAAATCAAACAAATAATATAAAACAAGTAAAGGTACAATGAGGACAAAACTACTAAAAAATGCTGAAATAAAACCAGTTTGTCCAAACTGCGAAATAGAAAACAATAAAAATGTACCGAATACAAAAATAGGTGTAAACGGTTTTCCTTCATTTAGTAAGTTCCAGCAGCGGGCTGCAACTTTTTCAAACTTTGATGCTTTTTTTACTTCTTCCACCGGATGTTTTCCCCCTTCTGACTGACTAGTGAACGCAATTCCATTGGGTATAAGACGAGCAGGATTGCACCCACACCGTAAGAAAATATAAATTTAAAACCGTGACTCATTAATGACCATTCATATGCTACTACTTCCCCTACTCCAAGCGCTCTTAGCGCAAACGTCATTACCGTTTCATATGTTCCAAGACCGCCTGGTGTTAATTGAAATACTTGTCCTGCGATGGTCATACTATTCACCCAAACCGCTTGTATGAATGTAAGAGAACTCGCAATTTCATAAATTACAAAAGCTTCGCAAATCCAGCTCAGTACAATTAGTAAGAGAATGATAACGCCTTGTATTGTAAACAAAACTGCCTTTAATTGCTTCCACTGCCCCTCTACAAATTGCGGTACTTTCTTATACAAAAGAAACAACGTCCCACTTCCGATACATATACAAGCGAGGATAACGGGAACATTCAGTAAAACATTCCCCCACAATATAAACATCCCTACTGTTCCAAATACACCAAGAATAAGCAAATCTAATATACGAAGTATAACAACTGATTGTGTCGCTTCTCCTAACGTCACTTTCTTTTCTTTTGTAATGATCGCAATGCGAACAGCATCCCCTACTTTCAATGGAGAAACATGATTAATAAATAAACTATAAAACAATCCATACAAAGCCTCTTTCATTGTAATATGATGATGAAGATACAATTTCCAAGCGTATGCACGAAAGAAAAATGCAACACCATACATTACAATAAGAAACACTAAGGTATAAGGATGTTTCCATAACTCATATAGTTGTCCCCACAAAGAAGACATTTCAAATGATTGCCACGATATAACCAAAAAAACACATAACAAGAAAATACCACAAAGATTAAACAGTATCCGGATATTTTTTCGCCCAAGCAATAGTCCGTTCCAACCCTTCTGCAAATGATACACGAGGTTCATATCCCAGCTGATTTTTCGCCTTCGAAATATCAGCCCACGTCGATGTTACATCCCCTTGACGATGCGCTTCTCTATTTACGCACATAAGTGGGAAATGTTTCTCTAACTGTGCAAGCAATTCAGTCATTAAAATTGGTGCATTCGAACCTAGATTGTAGACATCACTTCTATTCGACTCTAACGCAAGAGTAATCCCTTCTGTAATATCATCAATGTATGTGTAATCTCTTCCTGTTCCCTTTCCATATACAACAATTTCTTCACCATGTAATAATTTTCGAATAAAGCTTGCTATCGCCATATCAGGACGCCCCCACGGACCATATACAGTAAAGAATCGTAAAATGTTCATTTGAAATCCATACATATATTGATAAGCATGGCAAAGTGACTCCATCCCGTATTTCGATGCTGCATAAGGAGATAAGACACGACCATGTGCCATTTCCTCCTTCAAAGGCATTCCTGTTTGCTCTCCATACACGGAAGAAGAGGATGCTACAATAACTTTCTTTACATTTTCTTCTCCTGCACATGTTAATACGTTACTTGTCCCTTTTATATTAATATCAATATAAGCGCCTGGCATTTCAAGCGATGGTCTCACACCTGGAAATCCAGCTAAATGAATAACTGCATCAACCTTCTCTTGTTGCATGACAGCTTTCACATCTTCTTTATGCAAAATATCGCACTCGTAAAACGGAACCTTTCCATATCGTTGAACTTGTTCAAGTTGAAACTGTTTTCTTGATTTTGCATAGTAAGAGTGGAAATTATCAAGTAACACCACTTGCTTTCCCTGTGCTAACAGTTTCAAAGCAAGGTGACTTCCAATAAAGCCTGCTCCACCAGTAATTAATACTTTCATTCATTTCACTACTCTCTATCACATCATGTAAAAGAAGAAACCCTGTCAAAACAAGGTTTCTTCAAAAAAACAATATCGTATCCGCAGACTATTTCGCTACTTCAACAGCTTTATTTAGCGCAGACTCAAGCTGTGGTAACAATTTATCAGCCTCTTCTTTCTTTTTAGCTTTTACTGCCTCTAAATAAGACTGTGCTGTTTTTGTTAACTCTGCTGTTTCCTGCTCACCAAGCACTGTTTTTAAATCATTTTCGATGATATTAATGAACAATGCACCTTCTAACGCTGTAATAGGACCTTTGTCTTTTCCGAAGTTTTCTTGACTTTCTTTATACTCACCTAATGCAACTTTTGCGAAACCACGTACAAATGCTTGATTTACAGCTTTTGCATCCACTGTTTTCACATCCGTTTTTAGGTCAAACTGCTTTAAGATAAAGTCCGCATCTTCAGGAGCTGCTTTTTTCATATACGAGTAGATAGCTTGATAAAATGCCCATCCCTCTGCTTGTTCAATTTTCGCTGTCTTCTCATCAGTTTTTGCTGCTTCTACCATTTTTGTAGCATAGCCATGTGGAACTCCACCTGTCGCAAAATAGAACGTTTTCATTATTGTTTTATCTACAACTTGCTTACCAAGTGCAAATGCCAGTTTGTCGTCTTTATCAATGGCTGCTTGCATTTCATCAAAGCCGCCTTTAATTTGAGAAGTCATTTGTGTACCATATGCTGTATCGCGTTTTCCAACTGTACCTTCTACACCCTTATAAAACGCAAGTGCTTCATCCATTTCTTTTTTCACAACATCTTTTTTGCCCCAGTTTGTATCAATTTCTTTAAAATCATGGCGCATTGATTGGAAGAATTCTTTTTGCATTAATTTATCAAATAGTTGCTTTACAACCATTGGTTCCATTTCTTTCTTTTTTCCTGCTTCTAATGCAGCTGTAATTGTTTGGTCGATTTGTTCACTGAATTCACCGTCACGCTTTTGAACAAGTGATTGTAATTTTTCTTTATATAGCTTTGTTACCTTATCGAAGTCAACCTCTTTGCCATCTTTCGCTTTTTCAAGTTCAGCTATCCCATCTTTGTAAGCTTGTACAAAGTCAGCTTCTTGTTGTTTTGTTTCTTCTTTTTTCACAGTCTGTTCTGTCTTTTTATCTTGTGCTTCCGATGCTTTTGTTTCCTCTTTTGCACAACCTGTAAAAAGAAGAGATGTTACCGCAGCTGCAGATAATACTTTTAACTTGAATGTCATGAATTATTTCCCCCTACTACCCCTAAATGATAGTGATTTTCATTATTGTCAAATTGATTATAAAAGCGCTTACCATATATGTCAACATAAACATTGCATAAGTTGTCACATTTACATATGGTAATTTCGACCAATTTAAGAAAGCTTAATAAAAAGGCATCTGATCCTTTTTATTAAACCACGAAAATATAGGTTTTTTGTTTGGATTTTGACTTAAAAACCCCCTGCTATGCATGGGACATCGTACAAAATCTGGAACTATCATAACCGTTCAGGTTATGATAGTTTTTAGTTATGGAACCAAATATACTGAAACGTATTTTCTTTAATAGACATAATCATTAGGAACAATTTATAATCAAATATGGTATAAAAATTCAATAAATCTCTTTGGAATGAATTTTAAAATTCATACGATTCGGATACCTTAAAAATGAATTTAAATTGTTTGGATGTGAGGGTTGTCATCAAGTTCGAAAAGATCTTATCGTTGTAAAGGGCGATTTTGTATAACCTCTTCTGTAGGAAAATGTGATGCAACAGAGAATATTCCTTATTCTGTTGTAAGAGGATTTGATGTGATTAATATAGGCGATTGGACTATTCCACCTATCTTTTCCTGTGAACAATATAGTGGAGATATGTATCCAGAAGATTACACAGGAGTATTGCTAGGACTACGTACAGACTATCAAATATTCGCTAAATCAAAAAGCTTTTACCTTATCATCTCTTCTCATTTCTGGTACGAGTAGATCTTTTCATATGTCACCAATTGTACTTATCCACCAATATTAAACTAAAAACTAGCACTAATTTCAGAAGGGTGATCATTTTATGGATATATGTATTATAGGCTCTGGCTATGTTGGACTAACATCAGCAGTAGTATTAGCCGATTTAGGACATCATGTTATCTGTGTTGATAAAGATCAAAATAAAGTTAACGCTCTCCAAAAAGGAGAGTATCCTATCTATGAACCAGGTTTAACAGAACTTATGCACAAACATCGAAAACGGTTACAATTCCGTAGTGATGTTGATCAAGTTATTCAACAAACACCAGTTATTCTTATTGCTGTAGGAACTCCTTCCATGTCTAATGGAAAAACAGATTTAACATATATTTACTCTGTTATCGATATGTTAGCTCAAACTATAAAATCATATAAAACCATTATCACGAAAAGTACGGTTCCACCAGGTACCAATCAACTCATGCGGGAAATGCTTATAAAAAAAGGTGTAGAATCCTCACTTTTTAATATCGTTTCTAATCCAGAGTTTCTTCGTGAAGGCTCCGCTGTTCATGACATGCTCTTTCCAGATAGAACAGTCGTGGGCATACAAAAAGATGACACAAAGTCACTAGAAATTATGCAAGCACTATATAAAGGTATTCAAGCACCGTTCTTTCCTACAAGTTTAAATGAGGCGGAAATGATTAAATATGCATCTAATGCGTTTTTGGCTACGAAAATATCTTTTATAAATGAAATTGCTAGAATTTGTGACGCTTATCACATTGATATTACTGAAGTAGCAAAAGGAGTTGGGTATGACTTTCGAATCAATCCCCATTTTCTTCAAGCAGGACTTGGTTATGGAGGATCCTGTTTTCCAAAAGATTTGAATTCATTAATTTACACAGCAAATAGTAAACAAGTACCGGTCCCTATTTTACAAGCTGTACAATCTATCAATTCGACACAAGTAGATCTCTATATTGAAAAAATCAAAAACAATTTAAAAAATCCTTCTTCAATCAGATTAACAATTTTAGGGATTTCCTTTAAACCAAATACAGATGATACACGCTACTCTCTCTCTGTAACACTTATTGAAAAATTAATTCCGCTCGGTTACGAAATTCACGCCTATGACCCAATAGCCCTTCTCCCTTCTCATATGAAAAAACAAGTTACACAACATACTAAATTGGAACCTTCTATTACAAATTCGGATTGTATAATTATTGCCACAGAATGGGACGAATTTAAAACACTTGATTGGCAAGAAGTAAAAAGATTAATGCGCGGATGCAAAATCGTTGATGGCCGCAATTGTATTAAACAAAATGAAATAGTAAAACACGGTTTACAATATATTGGGATTGGTCATCGATAAATACTTCGTAGGAAACGGGAGTTCTGGATAACCAGAATCTCGTTTCCTATGAAGTTGAATATCCAGCGTCTATCCCCTTTTTGTCAATTTCTCAATATAAATAGCACCATTTCCCTTTAACTTTTATATAGGTTTCATCCATTTCCCAAGATAGTTCTGCTCTTTTGTTTTTCTTCTTCCAAATTTGATAGTTAAGATTTTCCCCTCCATGAACCCATCGCATAATGGTTGTTGGCTGAACCGAGATGCTACCTTCCTTCAGAATTTCAGATATATCACGATAACTTAAAGAAAAACAACAATAGTTATATAATTAAATTCCATTAACCTATATAAATAACTAGTCCAAAAAAATATATATGCATATCATGTTATAGTAAAGAATTTAGGAAATCCTAAAAAGGAGGCATTTTCATGTTTGAAGATAAATCTAAAATAAATTACCCATATGAATTTACAGAAACTACAACAGTTCCTCTAAAGAACCCCATTGATAAAAAATTCAAGAACGGCACAGATACACATAATTTCCCAATTAAAAAACACTACAAAGAACAGGTGCTATATACTGAAAAAATTAATAATAAAAATAAATAATTGTATAGATCCTTATAACAATTAACCAAATAAAAATCAATATTTGGCTATGCATAGTTACGTTTTTAACAATGTGTAAATCTTCATTATACAATTCACGCACCTTTTAAAAAGTGCTGATATACAGCGCTTTTTTTATACATAGATACATTAAAGCTGTCTTATCCTAGAAATAAACTACCTTACAACCTTAAGTATGATTGCTCAAATTTGAATAAACTGTAAAATCACTCCACCCTATTCTCGTTTAACAATTAATTCTACATATTAAAAGGGAGCAACATTAATATGTCGCTCCCCTCTTACATCTAATTTTATTATCCCTACATAACCCTCTTAAACATCTTCTCCAATTCATAAGTAGAATGATGCACAAGAATCGGTCTTCCGTGCGGGCATGTATATGGATTTGTTGTTGTACGCAGCTCTTCGAGTAAAGCAAATATTTGATCGTTCGTTAAATATTGATTTGCTTTAATCGACGCTTTACAGCTCATCATGATGGCAGCTTCTTCTCGTAGTTTTTTAATATCCACTTTTTTTAGTTTAACAACTTGCTCCATCATTTCGTCGATAATTTCTGTTTCCTGTCCTTTCGGGAACCAAGTTGGATGCGAGCGGACGATAAAGGATTGATGGCCGAATTGCTCTAAAAATAGACCAACTTTTTTCAGTTCTTCTAGCTGTTCTTCAACACGTAAAAATTCAGTAAGAGATAAATCAATACGGTACGGTACAAGTAGTTCTTGTACTTCTTGCGTTACTCTTCCTACTTTATCACGAAAATATTCATAGTTGATACGTTCCTGCGCTGCATGCTGATCAATCATATATAATCCATTATCATTTTGAGCGAAAATATATGTTCCATGCATTTGTCCAATTGGATAAAGCGGTGGTAAGTCATTACCGTTCATTTCAATCTCTTTTATTTCTCCGACTTCTTCTTCCAATTCCTCTAATTCAAAGTCGTCATCGTTACTGTTCCACGATTTCTCTTCTCGGATCGGTTCTTCGATTATCGGTTTAGAGGATGGCTGCCAACTTTGCTCTTCTCTTACTAATGACTGTGGTGGTTGCCATTCTTGCTTCGGCGGTTGCCAAAGTTGTGCTGGCTGTTTCACAGTCATTGGTTCTTCTTGTTTCTCATCCATTCCTGTCGGTAAAACAATATTAGGCATAGATGGTTCTTTCGGCTTCGTATGCTCAAACTGGAATTGCCCTTGCACACTTTCGTCTTTTTCTTTTTTCTTCGTTGTTACTCCAGCATCAGGAATAAGCTGTATTTTTTTGAATGCAGCTTGCAATGTTTCTTCGATAAGCTTTAGCAATTCTTGTTCTTTACTAAAGCGAACTTCTAATTTTGCTGGATGTACGTTGACATCAACAAGCATTGGATCCATTTCAATTGATAAGAAACCGATTGGGTATCGTCCGATTGGCAGTAACGTATGATATCCTTGCTGAATTGCTTTCATTAATACGAAATTTCGAACGTAACGGCCATTTACAATCGTTGACATATAGTTACGAGATGCTCTCGTTACTTCTGGTAATGTTACATAACCTTTAATGGTAAAGTCTAAAGACTCAGCTTCAATCGGAATCAGCTTCTTCGCAACTTGAATGCTGTAAATCGATGCAAGTACTTGTCTTACATCACCGTTTCCTGACGTATGAAGCAATTTCTTTTCATTATGAAACAGTTTTAACGATACTTCTGGATGCGACATTGCAATACGATACACGATATCTGTAATATTCCCAAGCTCTGTATGAATAGTTTTCATATATTTAAGGCGCGCTGGTGTATTAAAGAATAAGTTTTGTACTGTAATATCTGTTCCTTTTCGGCTCGCCGTTTTCTCTTGTTTTATAATGTCTCCACCTTTAATAATAAGGTGTGTACCAGGCGCATCACCTGTGCTTGTGATTAATTCTAATTCACTTACAGAAGCAATACTCGGCAATGCCTCACCACGGAAACCGAGCGTTCTTATACGAAATAAATCATTTTCATCTTTAATTTTACTCGTTGCGTGGCGTTCAAACGCAACGATACAATCTTCTTCGGCAATGCCATCTCCATTATCAATGATGCGAATTTTTGATAAACCAGCTTCTTCTAAGTGGATTTCAATAGATGTACTATTCGCATCGATAGAATTTTCCACAAGTTCTTTTACGACTGAGGCAGGGCGCTCTACTACTTCCCCTGCCGCAATTAAGTTAGAGAGTTGGTCATCGAGTTTGCGAATTTTCCCCATCTACTTACTCATCCTTTCTTTAACTTTTTTTGTAAACGATACAGTTCATTCATCGCGTCTAAAGGCGTCATATCGAGTAAATCAATCTTTTTAATTTGCGCAAGTACTGCTGCTTCTTTTTGATCTAACACTGACTTGTCTTGCTTTTTCGAAGACTGTTCTGCACTAAAGAAAGATAGTTGTGATTCTTCTTCAGTCTCTACTTTCGTTTCTTGTATTTCGGCTTGTTCTTCTTTTACAACTGCAGGTTCAGGAATAACTTCTTGTACTTTTACTTCTACACGCTTCGGAATAATAATTTCTTCCTGTCCTTCTAGTTGTGCTAACACTTCTTTCGCGCGAGCGATTAAGCTATCTGGAAGCTCAGCAAGTTGAGCAACGTGAATTCCGTAACTTTTATCAGCCGCTCCATCTTGAATTTTATGAAGGAAGACTACTTTTCCATTCTCTTCAATAGCGGAAACATGTACATTTTTCAATTGTTCTAAGCTTTCTTCTAACACTGTCAATTCATGATAATGTGTAGAGAATAACGTTTTCGCACCAATTTGGTCATGAATATGTTCAATGATTGCTTGTGCAAGTGCCATACCGTCATACGTAGATGTACCGCGTCCAATTTCATCAAATAAAATTAAACTTCTTTCTGATGCATTTGCAATTGCATTTTTCGCTTCTAACATTTCGACCATAAATGTACTTTGACCTGATATTAAATCATCCGCTGCACCAATTCTCGTAAAGATTTGATCGAAGACAGGTAATACTGCTTCTGTCGCTGGTACAAAGCAACCAATTTGTGACATAACAGTAACAAGCGCTAATTGCCTCATATACGTACTTTTACCAGACATGTTCGGTCCTGTAATTAAAAAGACATCCATCTTCTCCGGCATAATACAATCATTCGGTACATACAATTTCCCGTTCAATACTTTTTCAACGACAGGATGACGACCATCTTTAATAAAGATTTCGCGCTTAGTTGTTAATACAGGTTTTACAAACTGCTCTTCTTCACTAACTGTCGCAAAGCTTTGCAGTACGTCTAGTTCACTAATTACTTTTGCTAAATGCTGTAATTTCGGAATGAATACTTTTACTTCTTCGCGAAGTGCTGTAAATAAATCGTATTCTAATTGTACAATTTTCTCTTCTGCTTCTAAGATTAATGTTTCTTTTTCTTTTAGTTCATCTGTTATGAAACGCTCTGCATTTGCAAGTGTTTGTTTACGCTCATAGCGCCCTTCTGGAAGTGCTGCAAGATTCGCCTTCGTCACTTCAATGTAGTAGCCGAAAATACGGTTGTACCCAATTTTTAATGATTTAACCCCTGTAATATCACGCTCTCGTTTTTCAAGCTCAGCGATCCACGTTTTTCCGTTTTTACTAACGTAACGATATTGATCAAGCTTGTCATTATAACCGTCTTTAATTATATCTCCGTCTTTAATAGAAAGCGGTGGGTTTTCTTGGATACTTCTTCCTAGTAATTCAGTTAAGGTCTCACATGGATCCGCACCTTGAATTAATCTTGCTGCATAAGCATTATCTAAAAGACTAATCGCTTCTAAAATAGCTGGTACTTGCAGTAAAGAACGTCTTAACTGTAATAAGTCCCGTGCATTTACATTACCAAATGCAACTTTCCCTGCTAAACGCTCTAAATCATATACTTCTTTTAACTTTTCTTTTAAATCTTCACGTAAAAAGTAATCATTTACAAACGTTTCAACCATTTCTAAACGCTCTTCAACTTTTTCTTTCTGGATAAGTGGACGTTCCATCCACTGTTTTAACATACGCCCACCCATAGCCGTTTTTGTTTTGTCTAATAGCCATAATAATGAGCCTGTCTTTTCCTTCGTACGAAGAGTCTCTGTTAACTCTAAATTGCGTTTTGAATGCACATCAATTTTCATAAATTGGTTCGTGTAATAAATTTCTACTGGTTGCAAGTGATCTAACGAACGTTTTTGTGTTCTTATCACATAGTTAAATAAGCGTCCAATTGCTTTAATTAATTTTGCTTGTGAAACATTTTTCACAAGATGTTCTAATCCTTCTGGAATAGCTGTTGCATCTTCATACGAAATCGTCATTTTTAATGTTTCAGTTAATTTATTTAATTCATCTTTTGAAAATGTAGAATCTACAACAATTTCTTTTGAACCAGTCGCATAAACTTCTAATAAAATATCTTCTACTGAACCAGTTAATAACGTCACTGTATTTTGTCCAGTCGTTAAGTCATTACAAGCTAGCGCATAAGATCCATCTTCGAAATGTGTTAATGCTGCTAAGAAGTTATTCTCCTTCTCGTCTATTGTACGCCCTTCCATCATCGTTCCTGGTGTAATTAGTTGTACTACTTCACGACGTACTACACCTTTAGCTGTTTTTGGATCTTCCACTTGCTCACAAACAGCTACTTTATATCCTTTTTCAACAAGTTGTTCAATATAATTTTTAGCTGCATGATGTGGTACACCACACATTGGTATACGTTCACTACTACCACCATCTCGGCTTGTTAATGTAATTTCAAGTTCATGAGCTGCTTTAACCGCATCTTCAAAGAACATTTCATAAAAATCACCTAATCGGAAAAATAAAAAGGCATCTTGATAGTCTGCCTTAACCTTTAAGTATTGCTGTATCATAGGCGTATATTGCGTCATGTCTTTCCTCCATAATTCTTGCATAATAATCTATATTCATATATATCACACTTCACGGACACCCTATCTCCTATTCCAGGAGTCTTTCCTCATTATAGCACATTTCATAAGGAATCATGTCCATTCAGCACTACTTATGTATTGTAAAAAGCTAGGAAGAACTTCTCCCTAGCTTTCTCTTACTCTTCTTCTGCATCGACGATAAAGTTCGGATCTAATTCTTCAAACTCATCATCATCGACTTGGAAATCCTCGTCTGATTCTACGCAACCTTCAGGGTTTACACTTACACAAATTTTCGTTTCCCCAACTACTTCTGTTACAAATTCACGTTCTACCGTCACAACAATTTTATTACCATTTGGTGATACAAGAGCTTCTAAACAATTTGGCGGCTGAATTACACGAGCGATAATTTCTAAATCGTCACCAGAGAAGTTTTTATCACGATACCCAATGCTTACTTCATCAGTGTAGTTAACACGTTCTGTTACAACTTCAGTCTTTGTGTTTCCATCAAATGAATACCAAGTGTTTACATCATAGAAACCTTCAATTTCCACATGTTTCCCATTCTTTCTCGCTTCGTACGAATGGTTAATTACCCAGCACCCTAAAATACTTGTTGGCTCATTATTCGATTCACATGTATGCGTTGACTTTGTATACTTACGTCCTTTTCCAACCACTGCTTTTGTAATAATCTCTCTAAATTCGGACATTCGTAACCCTCCTCAATCACTATTCACTTAATCATATGCGTGACAATAGCGGAATGTGTCATTCTTTTTTTGAGAAGAATTTCTGATATAACCCAATAAAAAAAAGAGATGTCAATAAGACATCTCTTTAACAACCACAATTTCCTTTTTTACCCTCTACTGCTGCACCAGTTTCACCCTTCAATACATCGCCGCCAGTTGAAACTAATATTTCATCTGTTACATTGTTAGAAATGGTACTAGCAACTAGCTGTAGTAAGTCATTTACATACGTTTGTGAAGATTTAAACTCCTGTACAACTGGGATATTATCTAACTTATCTTGAAGTGCATCAATTTCAGCTTCTACTTTTTTCAAAGCTTCCCATTTCCCATAATGTTGCAAGTTTACTGCTTGTTTTTGCAAAGCTTTTATTTCATCAATTGCTCGCTTTACATTTTCATTTTTATGAATTTGTGCTTCTGCTCGCTTAAAGAAATCGACTTCTTCTGTTTCAGAGATCATTTTCGCTAATTCTTTCGCTTGCTCAACAATTTCATCTTTCGTATATACTTTCATCTATTATTTCACCTCAATCGGTTCCTTAACCAATTCCCCGTTAAGAGACCAAGTTTTTGCTTCCGTTACTTTTACTTTCACAAGCTGACCAATTAAAGATTTTGAAGCAACAAAGTTTACAAGTTTATTCGTACGCGTGTATCCCGCAAGTACTTCAGGGTTATTCTTACTTTCTCCATCAACTAATACTTCTACAATTTGTCCTATATAACACTTGTTTTTATTAACTGCATATTCATTCACTAGTGTATTTAAGCGTTGTAATCGCTCTTTCTTCACTTCCATTGGAACATTATCTTGCATTTTTGCAGCTGGTGTACCTTCACGCGGAGAATAAATAAATGTAAATGCCGTATCAAATCCTACTTCACGATATAACGACATCGTCTCTTCAAACTGTTCGTCCGTTTCATTTGGGAAACCAACGATAATATCAGTCGTTAGTACTGCATTTGGAATTGTTTCTTTAATTTTTCGTACAAGCTCTAAATAGTGTTCTCGCGAATATTTACGTGCCATAATTTTAAGCATATCTGTACTACCAGATTGAACTGGTAAGTGGATATGTTCTACTAGGTTACCACCTTTTCCAAGAACATCAATTAAATGATCATCAAAATCACGTGGATGACTTGTTGTAAAACGAATACGTGCGATATCGATTTTACGAAGTTCATCCATTAAATCGCCAAGACCATATTGTATATCTTCAAAGTCTTTACCGTATGCGTTTACGTTTTGACCAAGTAACGTAATTTCTCTATAACCGTTCGCAGCTAAATGGCGAATTTCTTTAATAATATCTTCTGGACGTCTGCTACGCTCTTTTCCGCGTGTATACGGTACAATACAATATGTACAGAACTTATCACAGCCATACATAATATTTACCCAAGCTTTAATATCACCACGACGTACTTTCGGAAGGTTTTCAATTACATCCCCTTCTTTTGACCAAACTTCAACTACCGTCTCTTTTGAGAACATTGCGTCCTTTAAGATATACGGTAATCTATGAATATTATGTGTACCGAACACCATATCTACATGCTGATTTTTTTGCATAATTTTATTTACAACAGATTCCTCTTGAGACATACAACCACATACACCAATTAAAAGATCCGGATTTCTTCGCTTTAATGATTTTAAATGACCAAGTTCACCGAACACTTTATTTTCAGCGTTTTCACGAATTGCACAAGTGTTTAATAAAATCACATCTGCCTCTTCAGTTGAAAAAGTTGGCTCATATCCAAGTGTTGTAAAAATCCCAGCCATTACTTCTGTATCATGCTCATTCATTTGACAGCCATATGTACGAATGTAAAACTTTCTTCCTGCGCCAAAATTACGGAACTCTTCAGGTAAGCCAAAATCTCGTTCAATTTTAACTTCTTCTTTCCCACGCTTTTTCGCCAATTTCAAGGAAGGTGGTTGGTATACACTTTCAAAGTATTTACTATAATCTTTCTCTTCTTTTTTCGTAGAGGAATTTGCTTGTCGACTTGCTAATCGTTGTTGCTCGTTCATCGGTAATCTCCTTTCACCCTTAACTATACACTCTGTAGTCCATTTTAATGCGCTTAGACCCATCTCAATGATGTTAGATAGCTTGAGAGATAACTTGCCCTTTGAAACTTGAGTAATCGATCTAATCATCCGTAAGAATGAAGTCTTCCCCACACAAATAGACATTCCCTTTTTATTATTTCATCTTGTCCTACCCAAAAGCATATTGCTTTATCCCTATACACATTATCATAGTATAGAACGTTTAGCCAATTTTAAAGAAGAAGAAGCCTTATCCTATATTACATTTCACAGTTAATGAACATGCTATTTTTATACAACGATTTATATATTATTTTATCATTCCGAATTTTCTAAGTAAACAAATCTATTAATTATTTTTATTCACTCAAAAAGAAGGTTGCCAAGTGGCAACCTTCTCTCCGATCATTACATAAATTCAGCAACAAGCTCATCAAACATTTTCTGATCCATATTCAAATCAGCTTGCACTAAAGGCTTTTCACTATAGTCTTTTACAAGCTCTTGGTAAGAAGGCTGCTTTGTATTTTGATAAATTAAACCTGTTACTAACCCGTTCTTTTCCATTAATGTTTGCATAGCCATCATGCGGTTAGATGGATCATATCCTTCTACTGTACTTAGTTTCGTTAAATTCTCTTTAAACCAATCATAAGTATTTACTTTATTATAAGTAACACATGGACTAAATACATTAATTAATGAAAAGCCTTTATGGTTAATACCAGCTTCAATAATTTGCGTTAATTCTTTTAAATCACTTGAAAAGCTTTGCGCCACAAATGTCGCACCAGCTGTTAAAGCCATTTCCATAACATTTAGTGATGGTTCAATTGAACCTTGTGGTGTACTTTTCGTTTTAAATCCAGCTTCACTACGTGGTGAAGTTTGACCTTTTGTTAATCCGTAAATTTGGTTATCCATTACGATGTACGTAATATCAATGTTACGACGAATAGAATGGATTGTATGTCCCATACCAATCGCAAAACCATCACCGTCACCACCGGATGCAATAACTGTTAAATCACGATTTGCCATTTTCACACCTTGTGCAATCGGAAGAGCACGTCCGTGAATACTATGCAAACCATATGAATTAATATACCCTGAAATACGACCGGAACAGCCGATACCAGAAATAACAGCTAGCTCATCTGGATTTAAACCAACGTTAGCTGCCGCACGCTGAATCGCAGCCTGCACCGAGAAGTCTCCGCAACCTGGGCACCAGTTTGGTTTTACACTGTTACGAAAGTCCTTAAATGTTGCCATTTAATACAACCCCTTTTTTACATTCGTTGTAAATCTCTTTCGGCAAGAATGGATTTCCATCGTATTTTAAAAGACTAGAAATTTTCTCACCATTGCCAAGATTCATTTTCATAATGTTAGCAAGCTGACCAGTTGCATTGTTTTCTACTACTACAACACGCTTCGCTTTTTTCACAAGTGGATCGATTTCAGCTGTTGGGAACGGATGAATTAAACGTACATGGGCATGGTTGACTTTCATTCCTTCTTGTTCCAAACGCTGCATTGCCTCTTCGATCGCACCACGAGTTGAGTTAAAACCAACTAACAATACGTCTGCGTCATCATGCTTAGCATTTTTGTAAATAGGGGTATTAAACTGCAAGTTCGCCATTTTACGGAAACGTTTGTCCATTTGATCTTTACGATTTAACGCTGATTCAGATGGTTTACCCGTTTCATCATGTTCTACACCTGTAACATGGTGAATACCATTTTTCATACCAGGTAAAACACGTGGTGAAATTCCATCTTCTGTTACTTCATAACGCTTGAAGTATGCTTTATTTTCACGTTCTGGTAATTCTACTTCTAAATCAAGCTTACCACGACGAATTTCCACTTTATCTAACTTAAGTGGTTCTACTGTTTGCTTTCCTAAAGAAAGCTGTAAATCTGTTAAGAAAATAACAGGCACTTGATATTCTTCTGCTAAGTTAAACGCTTCTACAATATCATAGAAAGCTTCTTCAACTGTACTTGGCGCCATTACGATTTTTGGAATCTCACCATGCGTTCCGTAAATCATAGCCATTAAGTCAGACTGCTCTTGTTTTGTTGGTAAGCCCGTACTTGGACCACCACGTTGTGTATCAATGATAACTAGCGGTGTTTCAGTAATACCTGCTAAACCAATTGCTTCCATCATTAAAGAAAGACCAGGACCAGCAGATGCTGTTAATGTACGAACACCAGCGTAGTTTGCACCGATCGCCATTGTACAAGCTGCGATTTCATCCTCAGTTTGGATTACTGTTCCGCCGACTTTCGGTAACTTTTTAATTAAATATTCCATAATTTCAGATGCAGGTGTGATTGGATATGCAGACATAAAGCGAGCACCACCAGCCACCGCACCAAATGCGATTGCGTCGTTTCCAATCATAAACATGCGTTTCTTACCGTCAGCTTTTTCAAGCTGCATCATGTTTACTTTCTCACCAAGCAATTCTTTCATGTATTGAGAGCCGCGTTTAATTGCTTCCATATTCTTTTGAACGACTTGCTCTCCTTTACGACCAAAGATTTCTTCAACAACCTCTAAATAAGCTGTTTCGTCTAATCCTAATACCGCACTAGATGCTCCAACAGCAACCATGTTTTTCATTAAAGATGTGCCTAATTCTGAAGCGATATCTGTAAACGGTATCACATATAGATTTACATCTGTATTATCAGGTATTGTCGGATTAAATTTCGCATCCGCAACTACAATTCCGCCCGGACGTAGTTCGTGGAAGTTAAAATCAATTGTTTCTTGATCAAAAGCAATTAAAATATCTAAATCATCTGAGATCGCACGTACTTCTGTTGTACTTACACGAATTTTATTATTTGTATGGCCGCCTTTAATACGTGATGAGAAGTGGCGGTAACCGTATAGGTAATATCCTAATCGGTTTAATGCAATACAGAAGATTTCTCCTGTACTTTCAATTCCTTCACCTTGTTGGCCTCCAACTTTCCATGAAAGTTGACTAATCATCTCCTACACCCCTTTTGGCTGCATTCATTGTAGTGTATTTTTTTACAGTAATAGTTTAGCATTTTTTATGCAAATAAACTACAATGGACGCAAATTATGCCTCTTCTGATTTCCCTTAATCTTTAGTATAATGCTATTTCGTTTACCATTCTAGTATTAGGTCTTAAAAAAATCAATAAATTCAAGTGTATTTATTTTAATTTTTCTGAATTTTTAAAATGCATCCTTTAGAACGTTATACAGTCAACAAAATTTTTATACAAAAATCGCTCTACAGTTGATTCACTATACTTTTTACACAGTTGATTAATTATATTTTCATAATCCCTATATGCTTCTACACCTACAACAGTTTCTAAAATCCCATCAAAATCAGAACCGAATCCTATATTTTTTTCTCCACCTAATGAACAAATATATTCCACATGCCTTAATATATCTGCTATATTCGCTTGTCTTTCATTCGTTAAAAACTGCGGTACGAAAGTAATACCAATAATGCTATTTTTCTTTATAAGAGCTCTTATTTGTTCATCTGTTAAATTGCGTGGATGCCCACAAAGTTGATAACAGTTTGAGTGAGATGCAATTGGTTTTTTAGCAATTTCAATAACATCCCAAAAGCTTCTTTCATTTAAGTGAGACACATCGATCCATAAATGTAACGTATTAAGTTCTTGTACAACTTGTCTACCAAATGCAGTTAAACCTGCTCCACGTGCCTCTAGCGCTCCATCAGCTAACAGATTGGCATAGTTCCATGTCAATCCAAAAGAACGTACACCTAAGCGATAAAACAAACGTAATTTCATCGCTTCTTTTCCAATTGCTTCGCATCCTTCTAATGTTAATAATGCTCCAATCTCGTCCTGTTTTAGCATGTTAATATCGTTTTTTGTCTGAATAAACTTCATTCCTGGTAGCGATAGAATTTCATTATGAAAAATATCTATCATTTGCAGCGCAACTTCAAAACGCTTTTCATACGCTACTGTTTCTGGTACATATATAGCAAAGCATTGTATACTTCCTTTTCTTTTCTTTAATTGTTCAAATGTAATATGTAATTGTGAATCGTTTTGAAAGTCTTTTTTTCCCTTTGCACTCCATAACTGAAAGAGCACATCGCAATGAGCATCAAAAATTTTCATTTTCATATTCCTCCATTACAAAAACAACCTGTCTGCATACATGCAAACAGGTTGTTTCAACTTAACGAGGTTCTACAATTAATTTTATCGCTGTACGCTCTTCACCATCAATCATAATATCTGTAAACGCTGGGATACAAATCAAGTCCAAACCGCTAGGCGCTACAAATCCTCTTGCAATTGCTACTGCCTTTACCGCTTGGTTCAATGCACCTGCACCAATAGCTTGAATTTCTGCTGTTCCGCGTTCGCGAATAACACCTGCAAGTGCACCAGCTACAGAATTAGGGACCGACGTTGCTTTAACTTTTAATATTTCCATTCCGCGTTTCCTCCTCGTTTCTATAAAAAGTAATAGCAATTATTTCACTTTAACTTATATTCACGAGGAATGGCACGTATTCCTGCTAAATTTCTGTAATTTTTCTAAAAAATTAAAATATAATAAATTCTCTAACTTTTCATTAAAAATCAGTCAAAAAACGGTTGGTCATCATTAATTAAAATGCGCTCAATTTTCTTCGCTTTCCCTGTATTAGGATCCACATCAATTAACACTGCACTTAATTGCGTTCTACCATTCGTCACTTCAAAACGTACTGGTAAGTTCGTTAAAAACTTCTTCAATACCGCTTCGCGATCCATACCTAAAATCCCATCATATGGGCCTGTCATACCAACATCTGTAATATAAGCTGTTCCGCTTGGTAAAATACGATTATCAGCTGTAGGAACGTGTGTATGTGTACCTACTACCGCTGTAGCGCGACCGTCTACGTACCAACCTAACGCCTGCTTCTCACTTGTTGTTTCAGCATGAAAATCAATAAAAATAATGTTTGTACGTTTTTTTGCAATGCTGATTAACTCATCCGCTTTACGGAATGGACAATCAATCGGAGGAAGGAAAGTACGTCCTTGTAAGTTAATAACTGCAACTTCTGTTCCATTACAATTTACAAAGATAAGCCCTTTTCCCGGCGCTCCTTCTGGGAAGTTAGCTGGTCTTGCAAGATATTTTGCATCATCGATAAATTCAAATACTTCACGGTTATCCCAAGCATGGTTTCCAAGTGTAACCGCTTGTGCCCCGCACTCTAAAAAGTTTCGATATATTTTTTCCGTAATTCCACGTCCACCCGCAGCATTTTCTCCATTAATAATTGTTACTGTGGGTGTATATTTTTTCTTTAATGCCGGTACGTACTGTTGAATCATGTCTCTACCAGGAGATCCTACTACATCCCCAACAAATAATATTCTCATATGTCTTACCCTTTCTATGTACTACATTTTTTATTACCATACTATAACTTAAAGCTATTTCCTTACAACAGTTACAATTTATCTATTATAAGTTTCTTCACTTGCATACTGCTCATAAATAATTTTCTTTATTTTACCCAATTCCAACACAAAAAAATAAAGTGGTGTTTCACCACTTTATTTTGCGTATTCCACTGCGCGTGTTTCACGAATAACAGTTACTTTAATATGTCCTGGATAATCCAGTTCATTTTCAATACGTTTTCGAATATCACGAGCTAAACGATGAGCTTCTAAATCATCAATTGTATCTGGTTTTACCAGAATACGAACTTCACGTCCTGCTTGAATTGCGAAAGATTTTTCTACGCCTTCATAAGACTCTGAAATTTCTTCTAACTTTTCAAGACGACGAATGTAGTTCTCAAGCGTTTCACTACGAGCTCCCGGTCTTGCAGCTGATAATGCATCTGCTGCAGCAACTAGAACTGCAATGATAGAAGTTGGTTCTGTGTCACCATGGTGAGATGCGATACTGTTTATTACAACAGGATGCTCTTTATATTTCGTTGCGAGTTCAACACCAATTTCAACGTGGCTACCTTCTACTTCATGATCGATTGCTTTTCCGATATCATGTAATAGACCAGCACGTCTTGCTAGTTTTTCATCCTCACCAAGCTCCGCTGCCATAAGTCCAGTTAAGTATGCAACTTCCATAGAGTGTTTTAAGACGTTTTGTCCGTAACTTGTACGGTATTTTAAACGACCTAAAATTTTAATTAAATCTGGATGTAAGCCATGAACACCCACTTCAAACGTTGTTTGCTCTCCGACTTCACGAATATACTCGTCCACTTCACGTCTTGATTTTTCGACCATCTCTTCAATACGCGCTGGGTGAATACGTCCATCCTGTACTAGTTTATCAAGAGCGATACGAGCTGTTTCACGACGAATCGGGTCAAATCCAGATAGAATTACCGCTTCTGGTGTATCATCGATAATAAGGTCAATACCTGTTAACGTTTCTAACGTACGAATATTACGACCTTCACGTCCGATAATACGTCCCTTCATTTCGTCGTTTGGAAGATTTACAACCGAAACGGTTGTTTCAGCAACATGATCAGCTGCACATCTTTGCATTGCAAGAGATAAAATCTCTTTTGCCTTCTTATCCGCTTCTTCTTTCGCGCGAACTTCACTTTCTTTTACCATAACGGCAATTTCATGAGAAACTTCACTTTCCACTTTACCAAGAATAATTGCTTTCGCTTGTTCGCGGGTCAGATTGGAAATGCGCTCTAATTCTGTTTGTTGCTTTTGAACTAACTCTCCCACTTTGCTTTCCAACTCTTCAATCTGTTGTTGTTTCGCTACAAGAGATTCCTCTTTCTTTTCTAACTGTTGCTCGCGTTTATCGAGCGTTTCGTCTTTACGATCAAGGTTCTCTTCTTTTTGCATTAAACGATTTTCTTGTTTTTGTAATTCGCTTCTACGGTCACGAATTTCTAATTCAGCTTCTGTACGAAGTGTATGAATTTCATCCTTTGCTTCTAAAAGCGCTTCTTTCTTAAGTGCTTCAGCATCACGATTCGCTTCGTCTAGAATACGTTTTGCTTCATTAGCTGCACCATTAATCTTCGCTTCGGCAATAGACTTTCGAACAAAAAAGCCAACAACTGCACCGACTGTTGCAAGCAAAATGGAGATGAGTATCCAAACTGTACTACTCATGATTTCACCTCCCCTTGCTATGAATGAAAAAAGACTGTCGGCATGTACATTGAATGACAACGTACAGCAAAGACCGTCGTCCCGCTTTTTTAAGGGACTTTCTTCATTTCACAATTAAAATGTCATATTATTATTTCGGCAAGATTTAAGTCTTACTCCGAATATTACTTCTCTTCTTGAGAAGAGTATATCGTATATAAGAAAAAATATACATTCTCATTGTATCTATCGCAATTTTCATTGTCAAGCGTTGTCTACTTTTACTTTCTTTACCTTCAGCCCTGAATCTTATATGGATTTAAAAAACAGACGGCATATTATCCTGGAAAACCTTAGTAAATCCCAATTCATTCACTCAAAACATATGAATATCCCTCTTTATACATAGCCTTTTGGATAGAATAAATATTTTATCTCTAGCTATATACAACGCTTTCATAATGAATTAAAAAATAAAAGACACGGGACCGTGTCTTTTATTTTTTAATCTTGAAGAGTTGAATCTTCCGTGCCTTCAACACCAGAGTCTTCACCAATTCCGTGATGTTCACGAACAAAGAAAGCAATTTCCTCTCTTAAATCCGTATTCTCTTTTAAGAATTGCTTCGAATTTTCACGACCTTGCCCTAAGCGCTCTTCATTATAAGAGTACCAAGCACCGCTCTTTTGAACGATATCAAGTTCAGAAGCCATATCTAAGATTTCACCTTCTCTTGAAATACCTTCTCCATACATAATATCAACTTCAGCAACACGGAATGGCGGTGCTACTTTATTTTTAACTACTTTTACTTTCGTTTTATTACCAACGATGTCATTACCTTGCTTTAATTGCTCAGCACGACGCACTTCAAGACGGACAGTTGAATAGAATTTCAACGCACGACCACCTGGAGTTGTTTCTGGGTTCCCGAACATAACCCCGACTTTTTCACGAATTTGGTTGATAAAGATTGCGATTGTTTTTGATTTGTTGATTGCACCTGAAAGTTTACGAAGTGCTTGTGACATTAAACGTGCTTGTAAACCAACGTGAGAGTCACCCATGTCCCCTTCAATCTCAGCTTTCGGTACAAGAGCTGCTACAGAGTCAATTACGATAATATCAACCGCGCCACTTCGTACAAGTGCTTCTGCGATTTCTAGACCTTGCTCTCCTGTATCAGGCTGTGATAATAGTAATTCATCGATGTTAACACCTAATTTTTGTGCATATACAGGATCCATTGCATGCTCCGCATCGATGAACGCCGCTTGTCCACCTTGACGCTGCACTTCCGCGATTGCGTGTAATGAAACTGTTGTTTTACCTGAACTTTCAGGTCCATAAATTTCAATAATACGTCCACGTGGGTATCCGCCTACCCCTAGTGCCACATCAAGTGCTAAAGAACCACTTGAAATTGTAGAAATTCTACGCTCCGCTTGTTCTCCTAATTTCATAATTGAACCTTTACCGAATTGCTTCTCTATTTGTTTTAACGCCATATCTAATGCCGCTTGACGATCACTCATTCAAAATTCCTCCTTAACTCAATTGCTAATCTTATTATACCTATTTTCAATTCAATTTGCCAACAAAAATCGAACATTTATTCGATTTTTTATTTTATATCGAATAAAACTAGATTTTCCCACAAAAAAACTAGAAGAAATTTATATCTCTTCTAGCTTTTTAAATAAATGATAAAATCCATATTTTGTAGAGCGCTCTCTAATTTGTTGACGACTTCCACTTAAATTAAGCGAGAAGACTACAGCTGGTTCATCTTTAATCGCCAATCCAACAAATACTGTCCCTGGTTCTTTATGCTCTGAAGCATCCGGTCCTGCCACTCCAGTAAAACTAATCCCGACATCTGCATTTAACAGTTTTTTCACATTTTCAGCAAGATAACGAGCACACTGTTTACTAACCGCGCCGTCAGTGCGTAACACCTCTTCAGGTACATGTAAAATTTGTTGCTTCACATCATTTTGATAACAAATGACACCGCCTTTAAATACAGACGAAACACCAGCATTTTCTGTTACTTGATTCCCAAAAAGACCACCTGTTAAACTTTCTGCACATGCTAAAGTTAACCCCTTTTCCTTCAATAGCCTTATTGCTTTGTAATGAAGGAAATCTTGGTCATATCCGTAGAAAAATTCTCCTACTCTTTCTAAAATCAACTCTTCCACATGCTGTATCAGTTTCTCCGCCTCATCAGCATCATGATGTTTGGCAGTTAAACGTAATGTCACTTCTCCATCATTTGCAAGTGGTGCAATGGTTGGGTTCGTTTGTCCATCAATTAAATCTTGAACTTTCACCTCTAATTGAGATTCCCCAATACCGAAAAAACGAAGAACACGAGAATAAATATTTTCCCCCGTTGTAAACTTGCATAAAAACGGCTCTACGTAACTCATATACATCGGCTTCATTTCTTTTGGTGGTCCTGGTAATAGAATATAAACTTTTCCGTTCTTATTTAACCCCATACCAGGTGCCATACCGTGATCATTCGCAAATACAGTCGATCCATTTAAAACGAGCGCCTGCTTTTTATTATTCTCCGTAAATTCACGGCCTGTACGCTTAAAATAATCGCTTATCGATGTTAATGCCTTTTCATCATACACAAGCTCTTCATCTAAACTAGACGCAATTGTTTCTTTCGTTAAATCATCTTTTGTCGGTCCTAATCCACCTGTAAAAATGAGCATATCAGCTCGTTCTTCAGCCAATTCAATTGCCTTTTGTAATCGCTTGTTATTATCCCCAACAACAGTATGGTAGTACACGTTAATTCCGATTGAAGCTAACTTTTCAGATAAAAACTGGGCATTTGTATTTGCAATTTGTCCAAGTAACAATTCCGTTCCAACCGCAATAATTTCAGCATTCATCCCAATTCCCCCATAAACTTCTATTTTGAGTTTACAAAAGCATCTTTATTTTTCCAGAAATAATCCCACCCTGAAATAACGGTAAAGAATAATGCAATCCATATGAAAATATCCGCAACTGGAATATGCAGTAAATTTAACGGTACATCATGCAATAAGTATGCTGCAATCGCAATAATTTGTGTCCATGTCTTAATTTTCCCTAACTGATTTGCTGCAACTACTTCCCCTGTCCCAGCAAGTACAAGGCGTAAACCTGTTACTGCAAACTCACGGCTTATAATTACAATAACGATCCAAGCAGGTACGTATTGCATCTCTACTAACGTGATAAGTGCTGCCGAAACAAGTAATTTATCTGCTAACGGGTCAAGGAATTTCCCTAAATTCGTTACAAGATTATACTTTCTTGCATAATGTCCATCAATCCAATCTGTAGCCGAAGCAATAATAAAGATAAGCGCCCCTACTAAATGTTGAATCGGTAACTCTACATCACCAATTATAAATGAGCCCCACTCAAAGGGCGCTAGCATAATTACCATAAAAATTGGAATTAAGCAGATTCTAGATATTGTAATTTTATTTGGTAAATTCACAGCTATTCCTCCATCATATCAAAAACATTTGTTCATTGAAAAAAGTCATCGAAGCGATGACTGTTATTGTGCTGGTTGCTCTATCCCTTGGTTTTTTATCACCAATCTTTGGTGAAGTTCTTTTTCTGGATCCAATGGGAAAGCAACCACTTGGCCATTCAGTTTGACTTCAACATTCGTTGCATTTCCAATATTAAGTCGCACTTCTTTTACTGTTGATAAATCACGTTTTTCTATTTGGCCACCTTGTACTGTAGTGTTTAGAATTTCGTTCCCAGCTTCATCTTTAACATCTACATAACTCGCACCTTTACCCGATATTTCCAGTTCTAATGTTTTATTATTATGAATTTCCAAAGTAGATACCTTACCACTTGTTCCAACTACTTTCACTTCTTGTTGTCCAGTTGGTTGTGCTGGTTGTTCCTCTTTCTTTGGTTCTTCTTTTTTTGGTTCTTCTTTTTTTGGTTCTTCTTTTTTTGGTTCTTCCGCTTTCGCTTCATCTTTCTTCGTATCTAACGGAGAATCTTTTGCTTTTTGAACCTCAATTTTCTCACTTTGAGCATTTGGAACTTGCCTATCATCTTTTCCAGTTAACGCTTGAATAACAAACCAGACTACCACTCCAAATGCGATTACTAACAACGCAATCAAAATTTTTGGCATATGATCTGCAATTGGCCATGATGAAGACTTTTGCATTGTTTCTTGTGTTTTTTGTCCAGTTGATACTTGTGGAACTTCACGTTTTTCAGATTGTGGTATCGTACTCTGATATTCTACAAGCAGTTCTTCTCCATTTAATCCAACAGCATCTGCATATTGTTTAATGAATGCACGCGCATAAAAAGCTCCTGGCAACACATCATAATTGCCTTCTTCAATCGCTACTAAATGGCGTTTTTGAATTTTTGTAATCTCATGCAGCTGATCAATAGACAAGCCTTTTACTTCTCTTGCTTCTGTCAGCTTTTTTCCTAATTCCGTCACTACTAACACCTCAATATTTCTTTAAAAGTCGAACATAGAGAAATTATTTTGCGTACCTTGCTCAATTTCATCTACTAAATTATATTGAATTTCTTCATCATAATCGTTACGCAATTCGATAATATAATCAAAATCATCCAATGTGTATTCTGACTGACTCACAAACACATCCGGATGTTCCACAACTTTCGTTGCAGGCAATCTCATGATTTCACGAACGAGCTGCCAGTGTCTTTCATTGGCACGCTTTGTCGACACAATTCCATCTAGTATGAAAATATTATCGTCGCTATACTCATCTTCAATCAATTGGCTACGAACAGTTTGCTTAATGAGAGTAGATGATACGAATAACCATCTCTTATTTGCACAAACACTTGCGGCAACAATAGATTCTGTTTTTCCGACACGAGGCATTCCTCGTATCCCAATTAGTTTATGACCTTCTTTTTTCATTATCTCCGCCATAAAGTCTACAAGTAATCCTAGTTCATCACGCACAAATCGAAATGTTTTCTTATCGTCTGCATCTCGTTGTATGTACCTACCATGTCTAACTGCTAGCTTATCTCTAAGCTTTGGCGGACGATATTTCGTTACCGTTATATTATCCATCGTATTTAAAATTGATTCAAGTCTAGAGATTTGTTCTTGATTATCACACATAAGCAAAAGTCCACGTCGTGCATTATCTACACCATTAATTGTGACAATATTGATGCCAAGCATACCGATTAACGAAGAAACGTCACCAAGTAAGCCAGGTCGGTTTTTATGTATTTCATATTCAAAATACCATTCAATCATCCAAGATCACTCCCCCACGCTTACTTTACACCTACGTACTATATTATATGATTTCACCTTAATAGGGAAGCTAAATGTATAATCTATTCCTCCTAATTATTATACAAAAAAAGTAGAGAGGAGCTTCTCCTCTCTACTTTTACTTATGTTGTACAAACTTCACCATTAAATTTGCGATTGTATGTTGCTCTTGTTCATCAGCAACTTTCCAAAGCTCAGACAATAATTTTTCTTGATCGTTGCGCGCTTCTACTTCATTTGCTAAATAATCACCAACACGAAATGCCATATCTGATACGGCACCACCATCAAGCCCTTTTCCCCCCGCTTGTTCTAAACGTTCTCCTAAAAAGCTCTTCCACTGATCAAAGTTATCTAACACTGACATGTTTAAGCACCTCACTATTGAGTAATAGAATCATGCTTAATTTGTGCATTTTTTTATTTTTTATGTAAGAAATTTTTAACAATGCCAACCGCCATTGACTCCAATAATTTGCCCCGTAATATAAGAAGCTCCTGGCGAAACAAGGAAGGAGGTTGTTTTTGCTACCTCTTCGGGTAGTCCTATTCTACCTAATGGAATATCTTCAGCAATTTCATTTTTCTCATCTTCTGAAAATACATTTAACATTTCTGTTTCGATCGCACCTGGCGCTACCGCATTAACGCGCAATCCACTTAAAGAAACTTCTTTCGCTAAAGCCTTCACATATGAATTTTGTGCACCTTTCACCATTGAGTACAGCACCTCACAAGACGCTCCTATTTGCCCCCAAATGGATGAAATAACAACAACATTACCACTTCTCCGCCCGATCATCGGTGGAAGCGCCATCGATAGAAGTCTATATACACTCTTCACTTGAAGCTCCACCATATAATCTAATTCTTCATTCGTAACATCTGTTACTAATCCAAAGATACTCTTTCCAGCTGCGTATACAATAACATCAATAGGATGTTCGATTTGTCTCCACAATTTCTCCGCTCCATCGATAGAAGCTAAATTTGCTTGCACAGGAATCACTGCATCAAATTCCTTTTGTAACTCCCTTACCTTCTCTTCACTTTTATTGTAATGAATATAGACTGTGTAACCATCCTCAATTAACTGCTTCGAAATAGCAGAGCCAATCCCTCCGCTTCCTCCAGTTACTAATGCATACTTTTTCATAAATTCCCTCTCTTATCTTTTATGTATAAATAAATAATACCCTCATCTTACCATTTGGCAATAACCAAACGTTAGATGAGGGATATAGATACTGCGTTTTTCATTCACATATTACTTCACTTTTTTGGTAACACTTGGCAGACACTCATTTTCTCTTCAATTAATAATGTTTTTGCTGCTTGTTGTAGGTCTTGAACAGTTAATCCTTCTAACACTGTAAGAGCATCAAATAAACTAGATTCATTAAACGCATATCGTGTAAACTGATTTGCAATATATTCAGGTGAATTCAATGATCGTAAAAATCCGCCAATTTTCTTTTTCTTCACCCGTTCCAGCGCATCCTCATCTAACTGATCATAATTCGTTTGTAGTAAAATACCTTTTAATCGATCTGCCAATTCATCAGGCTGCTTCGTATCTCCACCAACCATTGCAAAACCGAAGTTATTTTCTTCTGTATAGTCATACGAAAACGAATCATCAATAAGACCTTCATTATATAAAGATTCATAATGAACTGACCCTTTTCCAAATAAATAATCTAAAAGTAATGTAAGCGCAATTTCTTGTTTTAAAAGAACTTGCCCTTTTTCTTTTAAATTCGTTGCCTTAATACCCACTAAACATTTTGGAGTTTGAACAGGCATTGAAATAATCTTTTTCTTTTCATTTACTTCTTCTGGTTCCTCTTCAAAAGAGCGAACGATTTTCGGTTGATTTTCGTAATCTTTTTTCGCTTGATTTTCACGAACTAAATCCATTGTTTTTTCAGGATCAATTGCTCCAACAACAAACAATAACATATTGCTTGGATGGTAAAAAGTCTCATAACACTCATACAATAGGTCTTTTGTAATTTTACTAATAGACTCAATCGTCCCTGCAATATCAATTTTAATCGGATGTTTCACAAACAAACTATCGATTAACCCAAAGTATAAACGCCAGTCTGGGTTATCTTGGTACATTTGAATTTCTTGACCGATAATACCTTTTTCTTTTTCGACCGTTTTTTCAGAGAAATACGGTTCTTGTACAAAGTCTAACAACGTATTTAAATTTCTTTCTACATTTGATGTACAGGAAAAGAGGTAAGCGGTTCTTGTAAAAGATGTAAAAGCGTTCGCTGAAGCACCTTGTTTACTAAACAATTGAAACGCGTCATGATCCTCTTTTTCAAACAATTTATGTTCAAGGAAATGAGCAATTCCATCTGGTACACGAGTCATGTCTTCTTTTCCAAGCGGAACAAATGCATTATCAACAGAACCGTACTTCGTCGTAAATGTTGCAAATGTTTTGTTGAAGCCTTGTTTCGGTAAGATATATACGTCTAATCCATTCGGAAGTTTTTCATAATATAGCGTCTCTTTTAATTGCTCATACACAATTTTCTCCATTTATTCTCCCTCCGTTCCATGTAAAAAGTAAATTGTATCTAGTTCAATATTATTAGCAACTTTCACAATCTCTTCTTTCGTCACGCTTTCTATGCCCGTTAACCATTCTTCAACTGGACGCGTACGCTCTGAGATTACCCCGTGATAAAGCATTTCAACAAAACCACGTGGTGTATCAATTGCCTCTAAGATTTGATTTTGAATTACACTTTTCGTTTGCTGAATCTCTTCCTCTGAAAAATCACCGCTTTGCATTGCTTTCATCTGTTCTTTAATAATTTCAACAGCTTTTTCAAAGTTCTTCGCTTCAATTCCAGACATAACGAAGAGCAGACCTTTATGACTTTCAAATCTCGATGCTGCATAGTACGCTAAACTATTTTTTTCACGGACATTTACGAATAACTTCGAATGAGAAAATCCTCCAAATAATCCGTTAAACAATTGTAATGCAAAATAATCTTCATCTTTATACGTAATGAATGTTCGATAGCCGATATTTAATTTACTTTGCTTTAGCTCTTGTTTTTCAACAATTTCTTTTTCTTCATTATTTCGTTTATGAAGAAGTACATTTCTTTCTTTCATGGCGCGAGGTGAAATCGAAAAATACTTATTTACAAGCTCCACGGCATCTTCTGAAATGTCACCAATGATATATAAATCCATTTCATCTTCAGCTAACACTTTTTGATAATATTGGTACAAACTTTCATTTGTAATAGAAGCAACACTTTCTTTTTTCCCATTTGCACTTAAGCGATATGGTTCTACTTTGCACATTTCTTCAATTAAACGCTCGTTTGCATAACGCATTTTATCATCATAAGTAGCTTCAATTCGTTGCAAGAGTGCTCGTTTCTCACTTTCTACAATAGAAGATAGAAAACCGTTCCCTTCTGTTGCTGGATGTAAAACAATATCAGATAACATAGAAAGTGCTTTTTCAAATAACGGTGGTGCATCGCGTAAATATGTTTCATTTGCAATGTCTACATAAATAGAGATGATATGGTCTTCCCCTTTTTTACTTACATCTACCGCTAAAGAAGATCCATATAATTCTTCTAAATATTGACGAAGACGAATTACAGAAGGCAGTTTTTCTGTCGCACTTTGCAATACGTATGGTAATAAGGCACGCTCTGTCACCGTCTCCTCATTTAAAGGTGCTTTAAAACGAAATACAAAGGTATTTGTTTTAAATTTATCAGTCGGAATAATATGTACTCGCAAGCCACCTAATTCATGCAGTTGCTGTTCCATTAGTTTCATTAATAGCCCTCCTTTACGTATGTAGGAATATTCCTCTTCAATATACAGTTTTTAGAAATAAAAAATCAACTTTTCTTCCTTATTATGCTTACATTTGAGTCTTTCTAAAAACTTTAATATGTAAGGAACATAGTAAAATTCCGTATTAAATATATTCTATGTAAAAAAGCCCGCACTAATGTGCGAGCTTTTCTTATACTTTCTAAATACTCATCGTTTTCCTTTTTCATAAGGCGTTCCGAGTGCTTTCGGAGCTTCAGATCGGCCTACAAAACCAACAAGTGCTAATATTGTGAATACGTATGGTAATATCGTTAATAAAACACTTGGAATTTGATCTAATACAGGAATTGTTCCACCTGTTACACTAAGAGATTGTGCAAAACCAAAGAATAGAGCTGCACCTAGTGCGCCTAGTGGATTCCACTTCCCAAAGATCATAGCAGCTAAAGCTAAGAAACCTTGTCCTGTAATAGTTGCCCCTGAGAAGTTATTAGAAATTGACATTGCAAAAATCGCCCCACCAATTCCGGCAAATACACCTGATATACAAACGCCGATATAGCGCATTTTATATACGTTAATCCCCATCGTATCCGCTGCCATTGGGTGTTCACCAACAGCACGCAATCGAAGACCGAACGGTGTTTTATAAATAACATACCAAACAACAAATGCTAAAATAATCGCAATATACGACGTTATTGGTACATTTGAAAAGAATATTTTCCCTATCACCGGAATATCCGAAAGACCTGGAATGTCAATCTTTTCAATACGGTACTGAATAAAGTCAGTTTGCCCTTTATCAAAGATCTTCTTAATTGCAAATACTGTTAAACCAAGAGATAAGAAGTTAATTGCTACACCACTTACAACTTGATCCGCTCGGAATGTAATAGATGCTACTGCATGAAGCAATGCAAATAACCCACTACCAATTGCCGCAAATAATAACGCAATCCACGGCGTCATCGTTCCCCAAGTATCACCCATTAATAAGTTTGTAACAACTCCAATAAATGCACCAAATAGCATTAGTCCTTCTAATCCGATATTTACAACACCCGATCGTTCACTAAATACACCACCTAGTGCTGTAAAAATTATAGGTGCCGATGTATATAACGTACCCGTCACAAGAATGGCTAATATATCTAAAAAGCTCATTTATTTCCCCTCCTTGCTCATGCGTGTAAGCGCCCATCTTAACACATAACTACATGCAACAAAGAAGATGATACATGCAATAATTACGTTTATAAGCTCTGATGGCACATCTGCCTCAAAGTTCATTTGAGGGGAAGCACTTTTCAAACCACCAAATAATAAAGCTGAAAGGATAATGCCAAACGGATTATTTCCTCCAAGTAAGGCTACGGCAATCCCGTCAAATCCTACCCCTGTAAAGGAAGACATCGCTGTCATGCTTTGGAATGTTCCTAATCCTTCCATCGCTCCACCAATCCCTGCAAACGCACCAGCAATTGTCATGGAAAATACTACATTACGAGAAACTTTCATACCTGCATATTGAGAAGCATGTTGATTAAATCCTACCGACTTTAATTCATAACCTAAAGTTGTTCGATCTAATAAGAACCACATTAAAATAGCGATTAAAATTGCTACAATAATTCCCCAATGAAGGCGTGAACCGTCAGTAATGGAAGCAAGCCAGTCTGAAGATAATGACGCACTCTCTTTAATGTCGTACGTTTTATCGTTACCCTCGTGTAAAAAGCGCTTAATAATATCATATGTTACATATAACGCGATATAGTTCATCATAATTGTTACAATAACTTCATTAACTTGAAACTTTCCCTTTAAATATCCAGGGATGAAACCCCAGATTCCGCCTACCAACGCTGCGAATAAAATAGATAATGGAATGTGAAGAACAGCTGGTAGCGAGACTGCATAACCGAACCAAACCGCTGCAAGCCAACCAACTAACAATTGACCCTCTACCCCGATATTAAATAAACCTGTACGAAATGCAAACGCCACCGATAAACCAGCAAGAATAAGCGGTATCATTGTACGAAGCGTTTCACCAATCGCACTTGGGCTGCCGAACATGCCTGTCCAAAGTGCACTATAACCAACAATTGGGTCATAGCCACTAACTAGCATTACAATTGCTCCTACAAGTAAGCCAAAAATAACGGATAGTACTGGGACTAAAATATTTATCGTTCGTTCTGTTAAAAGTTTTTTAGCCATTTGTACCCACCTGCTCCTTCTTTGTTCCTCCAGCCATTAACAATCCAAGCTGTTGTTCATTCGTTTCTTTCGCATCAACTATTGCTACAATTGTTCCTTCATAAATAACAGCAATTCGATCGCTAACATTTAAAATTTCCTCTAACTCTAGTGATAAAAGTAATACACCTTTTCCTCTATCTCTTTGCTCTATTAATCTCTTATGAATAAATTCAATTGCCCCTACATCTAAACCACGTGTCGGCTGTGCTGCAATTAATAAATCTGGATCACGGTCTACTTCACGTGCAATAATTGCCTTTTGCTGATTCCCCCCAGATAGTGCACGAGCTAACGTTTGCTCACTAGGTGTACGTACATCAAACTGTTCAATAAGCGCCTTAGCTTTTTCTGTAATTTTGCTGAAATTTAAAATCCCTTTCTTCGAAAACGGATTTTTATAGTACGTTTGCAAAACTATATTATCTCTAACAGAAAAATCAAGAACGAGTCCGTGTTTATGACGATCTTCTGGAATATGACCAATTCCCTCTTCTGTTATTCTTCTAACAGGCCAATTTGTTATTTCTTTCCCTTTAATTGCAATAGAACCTGACTCAACTTTTCGTAAACCAGTAATTGCTTCTATTAATTCACTTTGTCCGTTTCCATCAATTCCTGCAATACCAACAATTTCCCCCGCACGAACAGTTAAGTCAAGGCCTTTTACAGCAGGTAGTTGACGTGCATCGTGAACAACAAGATTTGCAATTGAAAGTACCGCTTCTTTTGGCTTCGCGTCTATTTTTTCTGTTTTAAAATTCACTTGACGTCCGACCATTAATTCTGCAAGTTTATTTTCATCCGTATTTGCAACGTCAACCGTTCCAATCCCTTTTCCTTTACGAATAATCGTACAACGATCGCAAACTTCCATAATTTCTTTCAACTTATGTGTAATAAGAACAATAGATTTTCCTTCTTGCACAAGCTTTTTCATAATTTGAATTAGCTCATGAATTTCTTGTGGTGTTAACACAGCTGTCGGTTCATCAAATATTAAAATTTCTGCCCCGCGGTAAAGTGTTTTTAAAATCTCAACGCGCTGTTGCATACCGACAGAAATATCTTGTATTTTCGCATATGGATCTACAGCTAAACCGTATTGTTCAGACAGTTTTTGAATTTCTTTAGCAGCTTCCTCAACAGCAATTTTCCCTTTTTTCTTCGGTTCGTTTCCGAGAATAATATTCTCTGTAACTGTAAAATTATGAACAAGCATAAAGTGCTGATGTACCATTCCAATACCAAGGTCATTTGCTATATTCGGATTTGTAACCTTTACAGTTTTTCCTTTAATTTTAATTTCACCTTGTTCTGGCTGGTACAAACCAAATAGTACATTCATCAATGTGGATTTCCCTGCACCATTTTCTCCAAGTAAAGCATGTATTTCTCCCTGCTTTACTTGCAGCGTAATATCATCATTCGCTACAATGCCTGGGAATACTTTCGTAATGTTATTCATCTCAATTACGTATTCCATTGTGTTCCTCCTTTTAACAGGGAACATTCCCCTATTACACTATTAACTTATTAAGCAATTCGGAAGTTTTATACATACAAAGGTTAGTTCTATGAACTAACCTTTGCTATTTCTCTATTTATTTTTTTAGAGAAGCTTCATATTCTTTATACTCTTTATCTGTAGCTGGTACTTTAATTGCACCATCTGTAATTTTCTTTTCAAACTCTTCTACTTTTGTTAAAATTTCAGGGTTAACTTTTTTCACGTTGTCAGTTGTTTTTGCAATACCAACGCCGTCATCTTTTAAACCAAACGCCTCTACTTTACCGCCTTTTAATTTACCGTCTTTCGCTTCTTGTGCTACTTTTTCAACAGCGATATCTACACGTTTTACCATTGAAGTTAATGTTACGTTTTCAGGCATACCTTCTTGGTTTTGGTCACGGTCAACACCGATTACCCAAACGTTTTCACCTTTTTTCTTACGGTTTTTCGCTTCAGTGAACACACCATTACCTGTACCACCAGCAGCATGATAAATTACATCTACGCCTTGACCATACATTGCTGAAGCAAGAACTGTACCTTTTTCAGGTTTATCAAATGCTTCTGCATATTCAGATACGATTTCAATATTTGGATTTACTGCCTTGGCACCGGCTTTAAATCCATTTTCGAATTTACTAATTAAATCACTCTTCATTCCACCAACAAATCCTACTTTATTCGATTTCGTTGACATAGCTGCTACTGCACCTACAAGGAATGAGCCTTCATGATCTTTAAATGTAATGCTTGTTACGTTTGGTGCATCTACAACAGTATCAACGATTGCGAATTGTTGTTTTGGAGATTCTTTTGCTACTTCTTTAATTGCACCTTCTAATTTATAACCAATCCCGAAAGATAAATCATACTTATCTTTTGAAAATTTCTTTAAGTTCGGAATATAATCTGCTTCTTTTTCAGACTGTAGGTAACGATAATTTGTCTTTTCCTTTAAATCGTTTTCTTTACCAAACTTTTTTAGTCCTTCCCAAGAAGATTGGTTGAATGATTTATCATCAACGCCCCCAACATCTGTAACCATACCAACCTTAAACTCTTTATCCCCTTTTTTGTCACTATCCGCTTTATCCGAGTTACCACATGCACCTAACACTGTACTTGCTGCTAACGTTAACGATAATAAAAGACCTGTTTTTTTCTTCATACTAGAAACCCCTCCTGAAATGTTTTGTTTAATGATTCATACGCTGCTGTCCCTTACTTCTTGCTGTCACCTCCCTAAAAAGGAACTTCCCTACATACGTTTTCTTAATACGTGGAAGCTAAACTTATCAGCTCTAAAGTAATTAATAGAATATAAGATTGGCTCATCATTTTGATCATAGTGCATTTGTTTTAAAACTAGCAGTGCCGTTTCAGGTTCACATTCTAAAATCGGTGAAATTTTCGAGTGATAACCAATCGGTTCAATGTGAGCAACTGCGTATGTGATACGCTTGTGCGTATTATTATGTATTACTGTAAGCAGCGATTCCTCATTGTATCCCGATAAATCTGGTAATATCTCTTTTGCTAGTTTATCAATGCAATATACAACTGGTTCCCCATCCGCTGTACGAACACGTTCAATCATTACTGCGCTAAAACCATCTTCACAATTAAATTTCTCTTTTTCTTCTTTTGTTAAAGTTGTTGTAGATGATGATAAAAAGATTGTTCCTGGTGTTTTCCCCACACTAGAAATCATATCTGTAATACTAGAAAGTTGCTCTATCCCAGAAGAAAATAACGGCTTCGCATTTACAAATGTCCCTACACCATGTCTACGAATAACAACATTTTCTTCTTCTAAAATACGTAGTGCTTCCCTTAAAGTTGCCCTACTTACACCAAGTTCTTTCGCTAGATCAAACTCTGAAGGTAACTTTTGTTTTTCTTTGTAAGCCCCATCTTTAATTTTTCCTTTGATGTGATCAATCACCCGCAAATATAGGTGACGACTATCGGATTTTACTGACATAAGACTCCCCCGCGTTTCAATTATTCGACCTCTGATGTAAGACTTCTTTTCTCTTTTTTCAACTTACAACATAGTATAAATTACTAAATACTAAAAATAAGCGTAATTATCGAATAAATATTAATAATTTTTCAAGATGAAATTTTCACACTTTATTCCATAAAAAAAACTTTGCACCATAAACATTCCTCATATCGAGAAAAAGTTCGGCACAAAGATTCCTTACATCCTTTGTTACACACTTTTCCCCTCATAGTCTAGCAATTCATGGTTGCCAGGTAGAAACTTATGGACCTTATCTCCAAGATTATATGAGGCAGTGGTTCTTTTCGAAGTAATCTTACCACTTGCTCCCATATGTGTCAACAGAATTCAACATTTTTCTACATTAAATATCGAACGTTTCGAAAATCAAAACGATAAGCATTCGTATTCTAAAGAGCCCTTCGTTATGTAAGCACTTTCTTTTTTATTGACTATAGTATATAACAAAAACAGCATATAAAAAAGCCTAATTGTAAAAACAATTAGGCTTTTTTTAAGAACTTTTTTCTTGCACATCTTTAATGAGTACTCCCCTTGGTTTACTACCTTCATAAGGACCTACTACACCATTCATTTCCATGGCATCAATTAAACGAGCTGCTCGCGTATACCCTACTCTAAATCTACGTTGTAACATAGAAACAGATGCTGTTTGCATTTCTACTACAAGCTGAACCGCTTCATCGTATAATTCATCTTCTACTTCCTGCTTTGTTTCAGGAACATCTTGTGGAATCATATCCTCTTGATATTGCGCTTTTTGCTGCGCAATAACAGATTCTACGACTCTCTCAACTTCATCATCTGATAAAAACGCCCCTTGTACACGAACAGGTTTCGATGCACCAATTGGTATGAACAACATATCTCCACGACCTAGCAACTTCTCTGCACCACCACCGTCAAGAATCGTTCGAGAGTCTATTTGGGAAGATACAGCAAATGCAATACGCGATGGAATATTCGCTTTAATAACACCCGTGATAACATCAACTGACGGGCGCTGAGTCGCAATAATTAAATGAATACCAGCAGCACGTGCCATTTGCGCTAAACGCATAATCGCATCTTCTACATCCGAAGAAGCAACCATCATTAAATCAGCTAACTCGTCCACAATCACTACAATATATGGTAATTCAGGTTGTTTCGCTTCCGATTGGCTATTATGTTCTTTAATATAATCGTTATACCCTTCAATGTTACGCGTACCGCTATGCGCGAATAATTCATAACGACGCTCCATTTCACTCACAACTTTCTTCAAAGCCTGTGACGCTTTTTTCGGATCAGTTACGACTGGTGTTAATAAGTGCGGAACACCGTTATATACATTTAACTCTACCATTTTCGGATCAATCATCATTAATTTTACTTCATGCGGTTTCGCACGCATTAAAATACTTACAATAATTCCATTAATACATACACTCTTTCCACTACCAGTCGCACCAGCTACTAATAAGTGAGGCATTTTATTTAAACGTGCCAATACAGCCTCTCCTGTAATATCACGTCCAAGACCGATTAATAACTTCTCTTCTGGGTGGTTATTCGCCTTTGAATCAAGAACTTCTCTAAGCGTTACTATAGAAACTTCTGAATTCGGAACCTCAATCCCTACAGCTGATTTCCCGGGAATAGGTGCTTCAATACGAATGTCTTTCGCTGCTAAAGCAAGCGCTAAATCATCACTTAAACTAACAATTTTGCTTACCTTTACTCCCATATCAGGATACACTTCATACTTCGTAACTGCAGGACCTCTATGTACTTTTGTTACTTTCGCTTTCACACCAAAACTTTGGAATGTACGTTCCAATTTACGAGCATTTTCATAAATTTCCGCATTTTCATTTGTAACTTGCTTATTTTGAGGAAACTTTAATATATCAAGCGAAGGAAGCTTATAATCTTTATTTTCCACATTAGAAAATTGCATAGGAGGTGCTTTCGTTTCACCTTCTAGCGATTCAACGATTTTTTCTCCTCGTTTCTTTTGAGGTTGTTCTTCTGGCGTAGGCGGAACTGCCTCTTCAATAAACGGAGGCGTGATTAAATCATTTTCATTTTCTTCTATCTGCCTTTCCGTCTCTTCACTTACTGGATAATTCTCAGTAAAATTTGAAATAATTGGTGGACCAATTTCTATTTCTTCTACTGGCTCAATAACTTCTTCTTGTTCAGCAACACGTTCACGCCTCTTGCTTCTTGTTGTTTTTTTCTTTTCAGTTTGCTCGGCGACCCTTTGAGATTTCCAATCTTTATAATCCCCTTGCATGACTTGAAATTGGCTTCTAAGAATTCTCCCTACCGGAGCAAGTACTTCTCCAATATGCTTATTTGTTATACAAAGTATTCCAAGAATAACTAAAATAATTCCAATGATATATGCCCCTACTTCGTCAAATAAGAAGTAGCACGTTGCGAACATAAGTGCACCGAACATACCACCACCTAAATGAACACTATCCGGGCCCTTTTTCATTTCAAGGAAAAAGTAATCTTTTGTACTAACAATTACAGAAGTATTTTGCACAGCTCCATCTTTCGTAAGAAGGTTAAATAATGTAATATGACTAAACATTAATATTGCTAGTACAATTAAATAAACACCTATTAGCCGTTTATTTAAAAGGTTTGGCCATCCACGCTTTATTACAAATGCAACAGATAAAGCTATTACACCTAACACACCAATTATGTACCACTCACCAAAGAAGAAGCGAAAAAATAACACAAACGATTTCCCTACAACACCTAGCTGCAAAATCGTAATAATCGAAAGCGCAAAAAGAGTCAACCCGACGATTTCATAATACAAAGTTGGCTTTATCGTACGTCTTGCCTTTGCCTTCGTCCCTCTTTGCTTTTGTTTTGCCATTTCTTCACCTCGTGTTCTAAAAATTAAGTACAACTTTCTTATAAAAAAAGCTCTACTTATATGTCTTTCTCTCTATTTTTCAGGTCTTTATATCTTCTATTTTTACACTTCTTGTAAAATGTTAAATAAACAGAAGAAAGCAGCCTACTCATGGCTGCTCAACCGTCTTGTTTTTTATATTATACCATAGCTCCTAAACAAAATCCTTCTTTTTGCTAAAAGGTAATTTTCTGTCCAGGCTCAAACTCTAGGTAGTGAGACGGATTCGTACTTAATACACGTACAATAGAGTAACATTGATTATCCTCCTCAGAAACCACTAATTCCACGCCATTTATATTCACAACTTTTTGGCTTTCACATTGTGAATAATCGGCCGGATACACAAGTTGTTCTGGCATAATTGTATATAAAATCATTGTAGCATTGTCCCTTCTGCACTATTATCCTTGCGTTCATCAATTAATTCGTTTAATTTTCTAAGTGCGCTACCAATACCTCCGACATCATCTATAAGACCATACTTCACTGCATCTCCACCTATTACATTCGTCCCAATATCTCGCGTCAAATTGCCTTTTGCAAACATAAGCTCTTTAAAACGATCTTCCGTTACTTTCGAATGCTTTGTCACAAATCGAATGACTCTTTCTTGCATTTTATCCAAATACTCAAATGTTTGTGGCACACCTATAACAAGACCTGTTAAACGAATCGGATGAATGGTCATCGTCGCTGTTTCGGCAATAAATGAAAAATCAGTTGAGACCGCAATCGGTACACCGATTGAATGCCCTCCTCCTAAAACAAGAGATACAGTTGGTTTTGAAAGCGAAGCCACCATTTCAGAAATTGCTAACCCAGCTTCAACGTCACCTCCAACTGTATTTAATATTAAAAGTAAACCTTCAATTTTTGGATTTTGTTCAATCGCGACAATTTGCGGAATGATGTGCTCATATTTTGTTGTTTTATTTTGTGGTGGCAACTGAATATGACCTTCCACCTGCCCAACAATCGTTAAGCAATGAATACGCGATTCATTCATTTGTGGTACATTCGTCTGTCCAAGCTGTTGAATTTTCTCCACTATAGAAGCTTCTTTTGGAACTTCTTTCGGCTCAGCTTCTTTTTCTTCATTTGTATAACGTTCACGTTCTGTCATATCGTATCCCCTTTCACTCGTATATAACTATTATTTCTTAAGTTATAAATTTCATTCGATAGGGTTAAAAAGAAAAAGATCACCTGTAAAGGTGATCTTCTTTATACTTCCATAATAATTGGTAAAATCATTGGCTTTCTCTTCGTTTCTTCGTACAAGAACTGCCCTAATAATTCACGAATATTTTGTTTCAACATAGACCATTCAATTGTATACTCTTTAATTGATTGTTCAACAATCATACGTACAATATCTGTGGATCGTTCGATTAATGCTTCTGATTCACGAACATATACAAAGCCACGTGAAATAATTTCTGGACCAGAGATTATTTTCTTTTCATCCTTACCTAGTGTTACAACAACAACTAAAATTCCATCTTGAGATAACATCTTTCTATCTCGAAGCACGATGTTACCGACGTCACCTACACCTAATCCATCAATTAAAACATTGCCAGCTTGCACTTTACCAGCTAATTTTGCCTCATCGTCACCAAAAGCAATTACATCACCTTTTTCTACGATAAAGATATTCTCTCTCGTAATACCTACATCTTCCGCTAAATATGCATGTGCTTTTTGCATACGGAACTCACCATGTACGGGTACAAAGTACTTCGGCTTCATTAAATTTATCATCAGTTTTAATTCTTCTTGGCTACCGTGACCTGAAACGTGAACTTTTCTTTCACCGTAATAAATAACCTCAGCCCCAGCTCTAAACAACAAGTCAATAATTTTTGATACAGATATTTCATTTCCTGGAATTGGAGAAGCTGCAATAATAACAGTATCACCTTTACGAATTGAAATTTGTTTATGAGCTTGCTTCGCCATTCTAGAAAGGGCTGCCATCGGTTCCCCTTGACTACCAGTCGTTAAAATAGCTACCTTTTTTTCTGGGAAATTGTCTATTTCTTGTAATGAAATAACCATACCTTCTGGAACATCTAAATAGCCAAGACGTCTTGCAATGTCTACCACTTTTACCATGCTACGTCCTACTACTGCTACTTTTCTTCCAGTTTCAGCAGCAGCATCAAATACTTGTTGAATACGATGTACATTGGATGCAAATGAAGCAACAATAATACGTCCTTCTGAACTATAGAACACTTTAGAAATCTCTATACCAACTTCTTTTTCCGAACCTGTATAACCAGGGCGTTCAGCGTTTGTACTATCAGATAACAAGCAAAGTACGCCTTCATTTCCAATTTGCGCCATTTTCCCAAGATCTGCTCCACTATTTCCGATTGGAGTTTGATCAAATTTAAAGTCTCCTGTATATACTACAGCACCTTTTGATGTATGGAAACAAACACCCACAGAATCCGGAATACTATGTGTCGTTCCGAAGAATGACACATTAGTTGAATTAAACTCTACTGTTGAATTCGAGTCAATTGTTTTTAAGTCTACACGGCCTAACATTCCCGCTTCGCCAAGCTTTTCTTGTATAAGTCCTACCGTTAATTTTGTCGCATATACTGGAATAGATAATTTACGAAGCACATAAACAATTCCACCAATATGATCTTCATGACCATGGGTAATAAATAGTCCTTTTACTCGCTCTTGATTTTCTACTAAATATGTAATGTCAGGAATAACAATATCAATCCCAAACATCTCATCTCCCGGGAACATCAATCCTGCATCTACAATAAAGATTTCAGAATCAATTTCAACACAGTACATGTTTTTTCCGATTTCACCTACTCCGCCAAGAGCAAATACTTTAACAGACTCATTCTCTTTTCTCTTCATGTTGTTGCCTGGTTTAAAAATCTTGCAAACACTGATTTCACTAAAATTGCAGAGACACCAGGGGAAACTCTGCAACCACCATATATTCACCGTCCAAGACGAATGTCCTTACCGTTATGCGATATCATGTCCTTGTTAATTTTTTAAACCAGGTTTCACCTCTCTTTCATTATATAAATCAAATATCTTATTCGATATGATATGAAAATTTCATTGAATCATAATTTTTTCCAATTTTGCTAAGCATACCCGTACTAAGCTACTTAGCCATATTATAACTGATACAAGAAATAGAACACAAGTTAAATTATGCGAAAGACAAGAGAAGACGCTAAAGTGAAGCTGTAATTTTCGAGGGGTATCTTCATATCATACTCACTATTTTCCCTACGTAATAGGATTTTAATGGAAAAATATGCATGTAAGTTCTTTACATAAACATGAAACGATATTCACTAAAAAATCTTATCTCTGTAATCAGTTTCTAACTAATCCTACACTCTGCCATCCCCTTCTTATTATAGCCTATTAACTATAGCTAATTTTCACCACTTACATATAGTTAGTCAAAATAAAAATGACCTAGTTTCACACTAGGTCATTTTTACTAACGAGGAATAGATTGCATTACAGATTGTAACGCTACTCTTTCTTCTTCCGTTAATGGAAGAAGTGGTAAACGTACAGAACCTACATCTAATCCAACCATTTGTAATGCTGTTTTTACTGGTGTTGGGCTTGGTGCCATAAATAGTGCATCCGTTACTTTTACTAGTAATTGATGTAATTTCTGCGCTTTTTTGAACTCTCCAGCTTGGAATGCAGCAATCATTTCTTGCATTTCATTCCCGATAACATGAGATGCTACAGAAATAATACCTTTTGCTCCAATTGCCATAGCCGGTAATGTTAAACCATCATCACCGCTGTATACTGCAAAGTCGTCCGCTGTTTTTTCAATGATCTCTGTCATTGTTAACACATCGCCGCCTGCATCTTTAATCGCAACAATGTTTTCGATTTCTGATAAACGAACAACTGTATCAACGGAGATTTGTACAATAGATCGCCCTGGAACGTTATATAGCATAACCGGAAGTGGCGTGCTTTCAGCAATCGTTTTAAAGTGCTGATACATTCCTTCTTGACTCGGTTTGTTATAATACGGCGCCACTAGCATAACTGCATCAACACCAACTTCTGTTGCCTTTTTAGTTAAGTCAACAGAGGCATGTGTATTATTGCTACCTGTTCCAGCGATTACGGGCACCCTTTTATCGACAACCGATACGACATGGCGATATAACGCTACTTTTTCTTCTGATGTTAGTGTAGGAGATTCACCTGTCGTTCCTCCTACCACAATTGCTGTTGTACCGTTATCAATTAAATAATTTACCAATTTCGTTGTCTTTGCAAAATCGATATTCCCGTTTATATCAAACGGTGTTACCATCGCAGTTGCAATTGTCCCAAAATCTATCATGGTCTCACTCCTTATTGTTCCAGTTGCTTTTCTTTTGAAAGCTCAAACGCACTATGTAATGCATTTACAGCCTCCACTAAATCGGTTTCTTTTACAAGAACCCAAATTGTCGTATGACTATCTGCCGATTGCAGAATTTGAATACCTTTTTCCGCTAAAGCTGTAACGATTTTCGCAGTAACCCCTGGGTATCCTGCCATTCCAGCTCCTACAATAGATACTTTCGCACAATGCTCTGTCACAATTGGCTCATATCCAAGGTTTTTTAATAATTCAACTGCACGACTTGATACACTATCACTCACCGTATAAGCTACCCCAGTAGGTGAAATGTTAATTAAATCGACACTTATTCCTTCATTCGCCATTTCTTTAAACACATGCTGCTGCAAATCATATGCCGTTTCTTTTGCAAGCACTTTAATTTGCGTCACATTTGACACATGAGCGATACCTGTAACAGGCCGTTCTTCTACATCACGGCCTTTTGTAGCACCGTCCGATGCTGAAATAAGCGTACCTTCACTATCAGAATACGTAGAACGCACACGAAGTGGTACTTTGGCATGCATTGCAATTTCAACTGCACGTGGATGAACAACTTTTGCACCTTGATATGCCATGTTACAAATTTCATTGTACGTTACAGTTTGAAGATGACGTGCATCTTTTACGATACGAGGATCCGCAGTCATAACACCTTCTACATCCGTGAAGATATCGATGTATTCAGCATGAAGCGCAACACCTAACGCTGAAGCTGAAGTATCGCTACCTCCGCGTCCAAGTGTTGTCGTATCACCTTTTTTCGTTTGCCCTTGGAATCCTGTAACGACAATTACATCTAAACTTTGTAACTCTTCATGTATACGATCGCAATTCATTTCAATAATCTTCGCATTCGTAAAGTCATCATTTGTTACAAAACCAGCTTGTGCACCATTTAATGCTGCTGCTTTAATGCCGTTCTCATTCAACATATTAGAGAAAACAATTGCAGAGATTAACTCTCCACATGATAATAATAAATCTTGCTCACGTTTAGAAATAGTAGATTCCTCTTGATTTACAAGACTTAATAACGTATCCGTTGCATACGGTTCACCTTTACGGCCCATAGCAGATACGACAGTAACTACTTTATAACCAGCAGCTAACGATTTTTTTATATGATGAAGCGCATGCTTACGTCCATTTTCATCACGTACTGATGTGCCACCAAATTTTTGAACAATTATTTTCATATTTTGCACCTTCTCTTAGCCGTTTACACTAATTGTAATTTTACTAAGCGCTCTGCAATTTGAACAGAATTCCATGCAGCGCCTTTTAATAAGTTATCAGATACGACCCAAAGATGGAATCCTTTATCGTTATTTAAATCTTTACGGATTCTTCCAACGAATACTTCGTTTTTACCTACTGCAGTAGCTGGCATTGGATATAACTGCTCTTCTGGATTATCTTGCAGAACAATACCTTCCGCATTTGCAAGTAAGCTCTTTAATTCTGCTACTGTTACGCCTTCTTTTTCTACTTCGATGTAAACAGACTCAGAATGCCCTGATACAACTGGTAAACGTACACATGTTGCCGCTACTTCTAATTCAGGCATATGCATAATTTTTTTCGTTTCATTAATCATTTTCATTTCTTCAAACGTAAATCCATTATCTTGGAACTTATCAATCTGTGGAATCGCATTAAAAGCAATTTGGTAATGTTTTTTATCACCTGATACAGGTAAAACATTCGCCTTAACTTCTTCGCCATTTAAGATTGCTTGTGATTGTTCATGAAGTTCTTCAATCGCTGCCGCACCAGCACCTGATACAGCTTGGTATGTGGAAACGATTACTCGTTTTAAACCATATTGCTGACGAACTGGCTCAAGAGCTACTACCATTTGAATTGTAGAACAGTTCGGATTTGCAATAATACCATTATGTTCTTTTAAGTCGTTTTCATTTACTTCAGGTACAACAAGTGGCACGTTTTCTGTCATACGGAATGCACTTGTATTATCAACAACAATCGCACCGCGCTTTGCTGCTTCTGGCGCTAATTGTTTCGATACAGATCCACCAGCACTAAATAGTGCGATATCTACTCCTTCAAAACTTTCAGGAGTTGCCTCTTGAACTGTAAATTCTTCGCCTTTAAATACAAGTTTCTTACCTGCAGATCGTTTAGATGAAAGTAACGTTAACTTCCCGATTGGAAATTCTCGTTTCTCTAAAGTATTTAACATTTGTTCACCAACTGCGCCGGTTGCTCCAACTACAGCGACATGAAAAGTTTTTTGCTTTTCCATCACTATGCCCCTTTCTAGATACCAATCCTTCTATAACTTAGAATTAGAAGGAGCTTACTATGCCCCTTCCAATCTTAATAACGTTAATTTTATCATATTCTACAGTAAGAATGATGGTTTCATCAAAAATTGTCCGTTTTTTTCGTTTTTTAATTCATATATCTGAATTTTTCTACAACAACGGGTTGCAATTGTTTCCCTTGTAATGCTTCTAATACTGTATCTTCAAGTAACTCCATACGAGCTACCATTGAGTTCGGTTTTTTCTCTGGTGCATCTTGGCCGAATGGGACGAAGTAGATGTTTTTTGTAGCCATTAGGCGCATGAGGTTGACTCCAACAGGGTGATGACAAAACCAATAAACATTTTCATTCTTCTTCTATTATATATAGTACATCATGAAGAGTTGAATTTATTTAATTATCAAATCCCCATATGCGCAGTATAAAGTATACCATATCAATTAGTGTTGTTTATGTTATCCTTTTGCATTCTATCGCAAAAAAACAAAAGGAAATGTCATTTATGCGTGTGAAATGTATTTATTTTAAGTGTGTGGTCGTTTTTGTGGTCGGTGGTCAAAGTTTTATAAAAGCGGGTCTGCTCATATGTGAGTAGACCCGCTTTTTATTACTTTACACATACCTAGGATTTCATTTTTTTGGAATATGTAGTATTTACAGTTCGTTCCTTGAATTGGTATGATTTACTTAATTTGAAGGGGATGATTAGATGAAGGTTGTAAGGTCTATATTTAATGGATTTCGTTTACTGAGTAAAATCATAAATCCTATATTGAAGGCATTATCTAAAAGTAAATTCTAAACATCATAACAATAAGAAAGCCGCCTCCACTAAGGAGACGGCTTAAACATCACTCTTCATCAAAGTGTTTTTTTCTTTCACCAGAAACTTCAAATTTCACTTCACCATTCTCTACACTAATCTGTGTCACTACAGGGACATTTACAATCTGCTTTTCTAATCTTTTTTCTAATTCTTTTTTCTTTCTAAATTGTATTAAGTCTATTATCTTCATGTTGTATACCCCCTTAGATACGAATATTATACATTACCCATATTTTATTGGATAGAATAATATTCATATTATTCTAATTTTTTATAAGATAGTATATCGAAGCCGAAAAAGAGGCTTCCTCCCATACTAGGAATCCCTCTTTTACCTTACTTCACATATACATAGGCTACATTTATCTCTACATTAGAATTAGATATTTACATTTTTTTCTTATTGTCCCATAATTTTAATTGGGAAAGGGAGGAAGAAAATGGTTCAAATCAAAGTAACACCTGAAATGCTAGAAGAAGTCGCAAATCGTGCAAGTAATACCAGGATCGCATTAGAATCTATACATAATAATTTATGTAATGAAATTGATCATTTGTGTTTTCAATGGATTGGTGCCTCTAATCAACAGTTCGTTCAAATGTTCAATGATGCGAGACCAAAAGCTTTTACATCTATCAATTCAATTATACAAGTAGAAGAGGATTTGAAACGAATTGCCGAAAAATTCCGTAATGCAGATAATCAAGATGTTACAATGGAAGAAGGTGCAATGTGTGGTAAACCTTCTTCAGAGGAAACAGAATTTGATGGTGGAAAATTAGCTCGTGATATAGCTGGAGAATTGACTGGTGAATATGATCTCAGACGTGTTTGGGAGGGCGTAGATCCCTCAACAGGTGATAAACTTTCATGGTTGGATCGAGTGGGAGCTGGTGGAATGATGGTTCTAGGTGTTACACCAGTTGGGAAACTTGCTAAACTTGCTAAAGGTGCTAAGATGACAGTTAAGGCTACTCGTAAATTAACACCAGCAGAACGTGCAGCAAAGAAAGGTTTTCCAGATATTAAGACGTCTCCAAATGGAGGGCCTGATTTCAAAGATACTCCGTACTTGTATCCAGTTAAAGAAGGACAAAAAAATATAGTTCCAATTGAAATGACAGGTAACAGACAAAAGGATTTTAAAGCAGCGAATGAGGCGGCTGGGTTTCCTGAAGCAGGAAGGAAATCACCTGATAAAAAATATACATGGCATCATTTAGATGATTTTGATCCTGAAACAGGCACATGTACGATGCAACTGGCTTATAGAAAAGCGCATGAAGCAACGCTTCCACATATTGGTTCATGCGCTCAATATGAACAACATCATGGGGAAAAAACTTATAACAAACCAAGAAAAAAGAAATAAATTAACTGTAAATTGGAGGAGAAAAAAATGAGTATTTCTTATAATAATAAATTCGTAAATCCAGAAAAAGAAATAACGATTAAAGATATTAATACGGTTGAAACAAAATATAATTTCATATTTCCTGAAGATTTTAAAGAACATTATTTAACATATAACGGCGGAGAACCTGAACGCTACGTATTTGTAGATGAAGATGAAGATGAGTACATAGTGACTCAATTTATTCCTATTAAATACGATGAGGAAAGCGGAAGAAATTTAGAATATTGTCTTGATACCTTACGAGTAGGTAAGGTGCTTCCAGATTGGTTGATTCCTTTTGCAGATGAAACTGGGGGCGATCTCTATTGCTTTAGTTTAAAAGAGGGTGAAGAAGGATCTATTTACTATTGGAGTCATGAATATGAATATGGAGAAGACCCAGAAGAACATGTTTTTTATTTAACTAACTCTCTTAAAACATTTATTGATTCAATGGTTGAAGATGAATAATTTTTATATTTAATTATATTACTTTCATTAAAAAGATCAAATGTTTCATGAAATAGATCCAGTTCCGGTAAAATCAACTGCAACAAGTGAACATTACTTTTATTGTGCATGTAGCAGAATAATGCAATGTATCAAGAGTGGTGGAGAATTCTTAGAAGAAATGGAATATGGAGTATAATGAAATGAAAAAATGTATAAGCCGAATCCTTTAATAAGGATCGGCTTTTCATATTACTTTACATATACATAAGCTTCATTTGCTGTTACATAGTATGTTTTTCCTTTGCTGTTGTGTACTTTATATTGCGGCGAACCATTCACACTTACTTTCGTTTCAATAGTAAAGCCTAATCCTGCATCTACAGAACCAACAACGTCTATATCCTGCCAAGATGGAGAATCATAGAATCGTAGGTTGTCCACCTTGGACACAACGCGTTTTCCTACAATAGATAAATCCACTGTGCTTTTCTTATTGAATTTCACATAAGAATAATCATTTTTAATCCATTGTTCCCCACCAAGGTTTAACCAACCGTCTTTTTCTCCCCACACAATATATGATTCTGGTTTATTCAATTGATGAACTTTAGAATAGCTTGTACCTGGTCCTTTGCGTAAATTAACGTTGCTCCCTTGAATATAAGCTACACCATCAGTTACAGCTGTTGGTACTTCTGCTGATTTAGAAGGTTTTTCTGGAACAGAAACTTCAACACTAGAATTCTCGTATGCTCGCTGTACATCAGCACGAAATTGAGCTTCTGAAACACCATGACTACGTAAATAATCAAGTGGATCTTCATGGTCTGTACCGCCAAGGTACTTTGTAACATCGTAGTGAGTCCACAATCCTTTTTCTACAGATAACCCACGGTCACGCAAGATTTTAGCAAGTAACTTCACGTATTTATCATAGCTGCGTTTGAATTTATCGTAATCTGCTGTTTCGCAAAGCTCCACATGTACAAAACGTTTATTTGCACCAGGTCCACCGCCATAAGCGATGTACTTTGTATCAGCAATTTGAATTGTTTCATCCCAATCGACTGCATAATGAACAAATGCATTTCTCCATGTGCGAGATTCATACTTTTGGATATTAATAGCTGGAGCTTCTGGAGTAGCCGTAGAATGAGCTACAACGCCTTCATAAGCCCCTACACCATAACGATATGGTTGTTTTGGTAAATCAGGAATAATAAGCGTTCTATCAGCAAAAGCACTTGTTGCAAAAGAACCAGCAAGTACTAGAATCATAAGAAGTGAGGTAACATGTTTCATTAGCCTTTTCATTTAGTATCAACATCCTTTTTTATAATTTTTGTGTGGTCAAATAATCCACTTGCTGATAGTCCAATGATGATTCCTTGAAATACATTTGTTTTTATATCTCCGCCCAAAAATAAAACGCCTAGCACAATGCCAAGCGTTAAATTTAATAACGGAACATATTTTGTTTGTAATCCAATTGTTTTTCCAATCTGTGAAAGACCTACTACAATTCCAATCATGACAGTAATTTCAAACACTACATACCACCTCCTTTCATTAAGAAAGTGAGAGCTGCACCTATAATTCCACCGACAATAAGTCGTAAGATCCAAGTAGTATTTGCACTAATCTTATCCAACTGTTTGTTGATATTAATAATGTCTTTTTCGTTACCTGTTGTTCGCATCTCTAAACTTTTAATTTCCAAACGAATGTCCTTGATATCTTGCTTTATTTCTTGAACATCGCTTCTTACTTCTTGTAATCCTTCCACTTTGACCACCCCTTTTAGGCAATAAAAAAAAGACCAGCCTATCGCTGCTCTGGTTTTCTATCGATTAAATTCTGAACTAACAATTGTTCTAAGACTTCAACTCTATGGTTCATTTGTTGGTTTTCTTCTTCTAACGCTTCGATTCTACATTCTGTTTGTTCATTTTTTTCTTTTAACTCTTGAATTTCAGCATCTTTAGCACGTTTTTCATCTTGAAATGCTTGTATTAAAATTGCTATTGAAGAATATATTTCAGCGGCATTTCTTGCTTTTGTAACGAAACACCCAGGAGTGTTTTCATCATCTGCAATCCAACCATAGTGAGTTTCTATATCGTTTGTTGTAAGGATTGGATCACCCTCAGCACGATTCATTCGCTTCTCATACAGATCTTCTATATCAGTCTTTAGATTATATTGTTGAATAGAAAGCGCCATAATTTTTTCTATTGCATTAAACTGTATATCGCGAATATTTGTCTTGTACTCGCGTTTCGATGCCGTTTGGAATGCCGATGCTGTAACAGCGTTATACGCATTTCCTGTTCCATTTTTCACCTGAAGCGTTTTATAGCCATCAACATTACCGTTACGAAGAATTACTGTTTGAAAACGGAGATCAGTCTCGGCGTTTGGTGTTGCAACTATATCAAGCATATTTTTACCTTTTAAGTTAAAAACAATAGAAGACTGACAGTCCATCCATACAGATTTAGCTCCACCTTTTAATGTGACTCCGTCTGTTGCTTCTGCCCAGAACGAACCACCTTTCGCATAATGACCTATACCTTTACCAGAGTTAACAGTTACATTCCCATTCATTCCTGCGTTAAGGTTCAAATCACCTGATCTTTTGAATATAACTGAGCTTACAAAATAAGGCTCTCCGTTAGAATCTTTTCCGTTTATTACTCCTAAGAATCCTTGCGTTGGTTGTTTACTTAAGACAACCGAACCGTCTTGGAAATCAGAATCTCCCCCTAATACAACTGTTGGTTGGACTTGGCTTGTGCGATCTTTATAGTATCCAAGGTAAACTCTGCTTAAATTTGACTCCATTAAACGGATGAATTGCTTTTGAATGTGGACATAATTAACGCCATTGTCTGTGCGTATGGTTGTACCTCTAAGTTCCTGCGCTTCTAAATACTTTGCTATAGTTGTTCCATCTAACTCTATTTTACCTGCTTTAATTTTAATGGTTTCTGCTGTTTGATTTATAGATGAAATGATTTCACCTTGTTTAACGGTACTAAGAATATTTTTCTCAGTAACTTGAATGCGTCCCTCCATATCCCTTACATAAGCATTCGTAGCGAATTTATCATTAGATTGAGTTTGTGTATATACCTCTGTCTTTTTTGCTGCTAAATCGATACCTTTCTCATTAACACTAAAGCGGTTATCGATCAGAGTCATCTTCTGATTAAATCGCTCAGTTGCTAATTTATTAGCTAATTCTCCAAGCAAATCTTCTTTGTTTTTATTCACTGTATTCTTCAAATCAGGAATCTTAAACCCAGCAACATAATCTTCAACTTGTTTGATTTCAACTTTCGCACCGATTGCTGTTGCCTGTTGCTCAATTTTGGTATTAGCTTCAGTAAGCTTCTTCCCTTGATCGGATACTACATTGTTTAAAGTACCAACTGTGGAAGATAATCCGCTTGCTGTTTGCTCCACGGAAGTCATGCGTTTTTCAAATCCAACCTGACTGTTTTGAACGTTTGTTACAGTGGTTTTAACACCATCTACACTTTTTTCAATATCTGTTGTTTTCTTGGCGAATTCATCGGTTGTTACTTGGTCTTCTGGTGCTGGCATCCAGTCCATTGACTTATTTCCTTTGTATAACGCAACCCAATTAGTTGTCGCCTTACCTGCCCGGCTACCGCCATTCGGATATAAATAAGATGCTACAATATACTTCCCCGACCAGTTAGGTGTAAATTGTATGGATCCAGTGCTATCTGTAGTAGTTTTAATAGAGAAATTAATATTTTTATATTTCCATGTAGGTTCGTAAATATAAATAAGTAGTGATTTTCCATCATCAATAGTCTTCTGGTCAACCCTACCGTTCCCCACCAAAGTATAGGTTTCATCTGCAACTAAATCTATAGTTGTTGTTCTAATACCAAATCCGTAATTACTTGAAGTTTCATTTATCTTACTGTTCGGAATTAGGTTTCTACCACCTATTTTCATATCGTCAAACTTTTTCTCCACACTACTTAATTTTTCGGTAACTTTACCTGCCTGTTCCTTAATTTCAGTTGTTGTTTGTTTGAGTGATGTTGTATCAGATTGTATATCAGAAATTGTCTTCTTAGTGCCTTCCACAGTGGATTCAACCGTATTTAATTTATTACTAATGTCACTATCTTTTTTAGTTAACGTTTCAATAGATTTTTTAAATCCATCTGCTGTTTGCTCTGATTTCGTCATGCGTTCAGTAAGTTTACCTTGTTCGTTTTGTACATTGGATACAGAGGTATTAATCCCTTTAATAGTAGTCTCAATCTCTACTGTCTTTTTAGTGAAATCAGTTGTTGTTACCTGGTCCTCTGGTGCTGGGGACCATGCAGTTGATACTGTGCCAATTTCTAATTTAGGCTTTTCAATTAACATTTCCCCAGTGAAATCACGCCCTAAAGCATAAACAGTAATTTCTTTAATAGGCTTATCCATAACTACAGCTGCAGCTGTGAATCTTTCTTGATTATATTGTTTACCTAGTGTTAGGCGGTTTTCTATGCGGCAACTCGGATAATGAAATGTATTGTCTGTGAAAGTGATCTTCACTTCAAAACCAGCCCATTTATTCGTTGTACCCCATGCAGTAACCTTGCCTGTAAATAGGAAGCTCATAGCAAGATTCTTCCCCTGCATTAAAGTAGATGCATCCTTCGCTACATCAAAATAGGTATGTGGCTTGTTTTCCCCAGTCTTCACTGAATGCGATTTAGTAGCTGTTTCTAGTAATAAGTTACGTCCACCAATTACCGTATTATCAACTTTCGTTTTAAGGTCTGTAAGAGTTTGTTTCGTACCCTCAGCAGTTTGTACAACTTCATTCGTTTTCTTTTCAAGTTGTGATAAACCATCATTTGTTTTCTTTAGCTCTGACTTCTCTGCTTTTTGTGTAAGAGCTTCGTTCGTTTGACCAATAGATGTATTAATGTCCTGGAACTTCTTAACGTTCCCTTGTTTATCAGTTTCATAGATTTGTTTACCAATAAACCCATCTTTAATTTCATCTTTTGTATAGACGCCTGACTTATCAGCTTTATCTTTTAATTGATTATTAATCCACGTTTGATCTACTTTGTCATTGACTTGTTTTTGAACATCAACTATTTGCCCAGAAATTTCTTTCGCTTTGTTTTCTACAGTTTGCACTTTTTGATTTAATTCCGTTTTTGTGGACTCAATCTCTTTATTAACCTGTTCCAACGTTTCTTTCTTAACTGATTCCACATCAGGAACAACCGGGTCCCAAATACCATCTTTCCAGAGTTTTAAAATACCAGGCTTACCGTTCGAAATATCTAACCATAATGTTTTTCTGTCTTTAAGCCCTGTTGTCGGTGGATTCTTAGATTCAATGATTTCGACGGTATTATTTTTAATATTCTCTTGTACTTTTTCAGCAAGTGCTTTTGCCGCTTCTGATTCTTTCTTTGCATTACTAGCGGTTTCATTAGCTTCTTTCACTAATCTATCTAGCTGATCTAGCATTTCTTGTTTATTGCCTAATGAACTAAGGATTCGATTGTAAATTTTTCTTAATTCTTCATTCGGATCAATGATTTCATGATAATCTCCGAACACATATTTATCTTGTGTAGGGTCAGTGAAAGATTCATCGCCAGCAATAACACGCGCTTCTAAATACAATTTAGGTGTAAAGCCAGTATCTTTAATTCGGATTGTATCGCCTTCATTAATTAGTTCATGCGCTAATCCAAACACACGACCAATTGATTGTGCTTGGACCTCATACGAAACGGATGTATTTACACGCTTTTTTAACTCTGTATTCATAAGAGTCATTAAGCGTTTAGGATTCATATCTTGGTCTTCTGTCTCTGGACTATAGAAACCAAACTTATGCTGCCCCTTCTCACTCCATCTTTGAAAGGCATCACTGTCCACAAGATAAGGGACACCGTTATTTATTTCCGTAATAGTAACAAACTCTCCACCTTCTTTTTTCACGAAACCCAATAAGGCTGTGCAAATGTTTTGGGAGTTTTCAATGCGTTTAATTCCCATCAAATCTTTACCGAGAGTTACTTCTTTCCCTGTTTCTCGACCGCGCTTCTTAATCATATCAACATAACGACCAACGACTTGAGAGCCTACGACTTCAGCGCGGTATTGGATTTCTAATTCAAATAATGAAGCTATCTTTTTAAGGAGAGTCAATGGATCAATAAATTCATCAATAGTCATGGAACGGAAACTAGCATATTCCAAATTCCCTTTCTTCCACTTCGTACCTGCAAGAGCTATATCCACCATTTCAATTACTGTCTTACCTTCTAGTTTTTGTGGAGGGATAATTCCAGCTTTAGCAAGTTGAACCCATTCACCAGATGCATAAGCAACTACCGATCTATCATCAGATTCTTTTTCTATTTCAGTGATTACATACGGAACGATACGACCATCACGCACTTCTTTTAATACTAAGTTTTGCTGCATAAGTGTGGTTGAATGCTTTGTATTATCAAATACTCTAAACTCTAATGTATCAATGTTATTTTTGATTTCCCAATGCCTTTTATCATCCCAATAATCTTTAGGCTGAATAGATGCTACGATTTGTTCTGTTTTAAAATCAACAACATGCAATTCACCACTTGGCGTTCTCATCTGTATCTCTCCCTGTAACTGATTGTCGCTGTAACATCTGGTGGCATAATATCAATCTGATTATCTCCACGTATGATCTTAGGAAACTCACTAAATATATCTTTAATATTAATGGCGTCTTTCCCATTAATCGTAACAAGACTTCTTTCTGTATCGATAATCACTTTGTCTCCTGTATCGAAAATATAAGGCTTTGTATTGGAAGGGACTTTGTTTATCTTCCAGATCTTTAAATCATCAATTTGCATGGTATAAACAGGTGTATTTCTATCCCACCGACAAATGGCAATCATGACTTGTGCGATTTTTCTTTCCGTCATCGGGTTTCCTGTTTCGTCAATCCAACGTTCAACAAGTGAAGCATCGTCTATTTCTGTACCATCTCTAAAACGTGCCACATAAACAGACCATTCTTTCCCACGTCTGGCAATACGTAACCTTCCATGAAAATTATTGAAAGTATTAGGATGCACTCCGCTTGTATCAACTAATTTCCGAATACTGTTAGGTGTTCCGTTGTTACCAATCCTCATATATGATTTGGTAATCTCAGCATCGCCATATAAATCATTCATATTAATACGAGCTACAACATTACTCGCTTCATCTAAAAGTAGGACTTCCACACGCCCCATTTGATCTATATTTTTAGATTGCAAATGTACTCTTGCTTCCATTTCGAAATCTTGAATAGGTCCACCAGGTATACTTTTCTTTGAAATACCACCATGAAACCCTTTCGTACCTTCTTCACCGTAATAAGAACAATAAATCGCTGTTCCGTCCTTCACCTTCAGTTCCCCTGTACTTTTCATTTCTTCCACTTGTCCGGTAACAGGAGTCCAACCTACAATGGATGACATTTCATCCCACAAGACTCGTTCTCGCTCTTGTACAGTTGATTCTTCCACAGTTAATGGATAGCCAATTCGAAAATAATTTCGATCTAAAGGATATTTACCAAACCATACATCTAAGAAGGTGCTTGGTTTTTTAACAATCATTTCAATTATTGGTGGAGCTTCTACACTACCTTTATTAGTAAAATTAGAGGTTATTTCTGTAGACCAATTTTGAGTAAAGGTGTGTGTATTTGTTTTCCCTAATTTATAAGGCATTGGACAAATGAATTTAATAACTCCTTGTCCAAGTGTTACAAACTCATCCGGATCAAAACTATCATCCACAACAGCTAAATACGTTCTATTTGGTTCTACATCAAAAGTAAGTTCTGTTGGTTGCTCTGTAATTAACCAATTTGCGATTTCTTCTTTTAATAGTTCTAAGTCTCCACCATCAGGAACAATAATTCCGACAGGAATAGAAAGAACACGAATTTCGGTTTGTGTGTTTAATAACCTTGCTCCTGGATAACCTGGAACACTTAATAAATTCCTCTTCAATGGTGCCCAAGTCGGTCTTTTCCATCCTTTTTCTATTTGAACAAATTCTTTACGTTCTTTGTTAAATGTAAAAGAAGTCATTTTGACACCTCATTTCTCTATAAAATAAAAGAAACCCAAACCTAAAAGTCTGAGTTTCTTTGTTCTTCTCTTCGTTGATATTCAGTTGTATGTCGGTAAGTCCCACGCGCAACCGCTCTACCATCTAATGTGACAGGTACTTCAATTAATAAATCGCCACCTTGCATCGGTACCGCTCCACTAACACCTGATTGTCCAGGAGAATAATTGAATACTTGATTTGCGACACTACTTGTCATAGCTTGTCTACTATTTGACATGTTTCCATATACGCCACTCATGACCCCTTTTAATCCTGATAGCTGACTCATAGAACTAGCCATCATACGACTCATATCACCCATTAATTGATTCATAGTTCCAGTGATACCAAGCGATTTTTCTTTCGAAGATAACGGAGTAACTGTAATTGAATTACCTTTTTTCGTAAACATCTCAGGTCCAGCTTCACCTGTAATAAATGAGCCATCCCCTACAGGCTTTCCACCTTTAGCAAGCATCGGAACATATGGAATTGTAGGAGCGCTTACTCCTGGAATTTGATTTAATAATTGGGCTGGTGTATTGAAAGCATAAATGAATTTATTTATCATACTAATAATTCCATTTATAGCCGATTTTATACCACTTTTGATTCCACTCCACACACCGAGTATAGCCGATTGCATACCTTCGAATGCACCACTAACAGCCCTTGTTACCCAACGTACAGGTGTCATAATTGCATCTGTTAATCCACTCCATACTGATGCTGCTGTGTATTTAATTCCTTCCCAAATATTTGAAAGTGTGGATTTAATACCATTCCACACGCTGGTGCTTGTACTACTAATCATATTCCAAACTGTTGATATAGCTTCTTTAATATTATTAAAAATAGAACTTGCTGTAGAAACGATTGAATTCCATAAACTAGACAAATAGTTTTTTACAGCGTTCCATACCGCACTTGTTGTAGAACTAATCGTGTTCCATGTATTTATGATCCATTCTTTTATTGAATTAAAAATTGGTACCACAAAAGCAACTAATCCATTCCAGCATGCTTGCAAGAAATTCTTAACTGCATTCCACACAGTCACTGTTGCTGAACTGATTGTATCCCACACAGCAATGATCCAAGACTTGATTTGTTCAAAAATCGGCACAACAAATGCTACAATTCCGTTCCAACAGGAAACTAAGAAATTCTTAATCGTTTCCCATACCAAACTTGTTGTAGAACTAATCGTATTCCAGCATTCTGAAATGAAGTTCTTAATACCTTCAAATATTGGAGTAGCAAAATATAAAATAGCTGTCCAAATTGCTTGTAAGTATTGAGTAATGAAATTCCATACCGTTTGGATCACTGTGGAAATACCGTTCCACATCATAGAGAAGAAATCAGCAATTCCTTGTAAAATCGGCATTATGAAAGCAACTAGACCATTCCAAGTTTCTTGGAAGAACGTTGAAATTGAAGTCCATACTTCAGTAAAGAAGGTCGCTATGCCTTGTAAAACCTCTGTTAAATATTCAACAATTCCGTTCCAGATTTCTATAAAGAAGTCGGATACAGAAGTCCAAGCACTGCTAAAAGCCTCTAGTATCGTTGTTCCCCAAGTAGTAACAAACTCAATAATGCTATTCCAAATTCCAGTTAGAAATTCTAGTATACTATTCCAGAGCTCTTGCGTTCCTTCACTCATACTATTCCATGTATCTGATAACCATTGAACTAAACCGTTCCATAGACCTATTAAGAAATCTCCAATAGCATTCCAAGCATCAATAGTCCATTTCGTTATAGAATCCCAATTTTGATAAATGGCTACACCTAAAGCAACAACTGCGGCTACAACTATAGCAATTAATGCTACCCATCCCATCATTGCAGCCCCTATGGTGGATATAACGACAACTATTGGCGCTAAAGCCATAAATGCTCCTGAAATTACACCAATAGCTACTGCGATAGCTGCCAATGTAGCTGCTAGTTTTGGGTTGTTAGAAATCCAATCAGCAATTTTAGCAACAACATCGGCTATCACTCCAAGAACTGGTTCGAGAGCCATTTTTAAATCTTCCATCGCTTTTTGGAATTTAACAGCTGGACTAGCATCTATTTTAGAAGTAGCGCCGTTCAGATCTTCTACTCCTTTTTTTAGATCAACTTGCTTCCCTTCTGCCTTCAAAATCGTATCAATAATTTTCTTTCCTTGGTCTTCCCAAAGGGTCCCGAACATTTTCGTCCCAAGCTGATTTCTTACGGTAGCATCTTCGACGCCAGCTAAAGCTTTTGTGGCTTCCAGCATGGCTTTTTGGCCACCTTCTCCACCTTTAGCGATAGATTGCCCCCAACCTTCAAATTGCTCAGCAGAAATATTTGTCTGTGATATGATTTCTTTCATGGATTTATCAAGACCATTACCAAAGTCAGCCATTTGAATGCGACCTTCTTTAACACCCGATATGTTCAACAGGATTCGCAACATCCTGCCAGTTCTCTTATGAACTTCTGTATATCACTATACAGACCAGACTATATCATCATCTTTATATAAGATGCTCCCCATTTCGGATGTCATTGGCTTACATCCTACGCTTTTCAGCTAGTCGTTGCACGTTCCTATATTAAAGGCTTCGCTCAGTATTGTCTCTTTTGAGAGTTCCACTGAATTAAAGGAGTTTTCTATGAATGTCGCCACTCATAGGGACAACTTTTTATCCAATAGGTTGTCTATATTCCAGCTTTTCGTGTCCACACCAGCTGACATAATTCCTTGAACTTCTTTAGCTGTAAAGCCAGCTTGAACCATTTGGTCACCATATTCAGCAATAATGTCTAATTGTTCAGGCGGAAAACCTGTTTTTAATAAGGTGTTAACTAATCCTAAAGCCTCTTCATTAGTAATTCCTAATGTTGCACCAATCTCATTTGTTTCTTGTATAAGCTCATTAAAATCAATGCCAGCATAGGACGCCGCAATAGTCGCTGCTCCTTTAACCACAGCGGCATTTGTTTCATCAGAAGCATCCTTATTCAATGCCCATTGTTTTCGAACACCTTCTAAGGCTTCTTCAGCATCAACACCATACGTCGTTACACCCCTTACAGCTTCTTCTACTGATTTTTTCGAAGCCTCAGGAACATCAAAGGTGATATCAATCTTTGTTTTTAACTTAGACATGTCCATTGCTTGTTCAACTGCACTTGCAATACCACCACCAGCAGCCATGCCGCCTATGACATTTTCTAATCCTACTTGTAAGCCTTCAAACTTTTTCTCTGTTCTGCCGGCTTCTTGCTGTAAATCTCTTAACTCATTTCGCACTTGTTGAATGGAGTTCCCATCATCCACAGATCTGAGCGCACGTTGTAATTTCTCAATATCTGCCTCTGTTCCTAATGCTTCCCGACCGATAAGACCAATCGCTTGTTCTAACTGCCGACTTGTAGCTGTTCCGCTTTTAATTGCATTCACAAGACGATTTCCTAATGCCCCTGCAAAATCATCAACGCTTTTTCCTGTAGCGCTAAACAATGTTTCTAATTGTCTTGTTGAACTTGCTACATTGTCTTGCTCAGCCTTCATGTTTCCGAGTTTATTTTTCAGACCATTAAGCGATCCTTCTGTAAATTCAATTTCACGCCTAAACGCACGGTATTGTTCTTCGGAAATTTTTCCGTTTTGGAATTGTGCTTGGACTTGTTGTTCCGCTGCTTTCAATTTATCTAGCTTTTGTGTTGTATTTTCGATTTGTTGAGTAAGTAACTGCTGTTTTTGTGCCAATGCTTCCACATTGCCTGGATCGAATTTCAACAACCGTTCGACATCTTTTAACTCTTTAGTCAAAGAATCACTTTGCTTATTAACATCTTTTAAGGCGTTTTGTAACGGATCAGTATTACCACCGATTTCAATCGTAATCCCTTTAATTCTTCCTCCTGCCATCATCTCACTCCTTTCTTAGAATGAATCGAAGTCTTTTTGGCTCGCTTTACGCGTTTTGTCTTTGTCTGGATTCTCCATTTCAGCGAATTCAGCAATGTAATCAAAACAGTCACCAATTGTCATAACTTCTAAATCCCAATGTGTTAGCTTTGATTTATAACAAAGAGCAAGGAACGTATCGGTTGATAACTCTTCATCACCGAAAGCTCCTTGCTCTCCATTAGTTTTCTTTATTTTTTTTTTGCTCCCATTGTACTTTGAATCATATCCATAATTTCTGGAAGAATCTCAGAAATAGGGAATTCATCAAAACCATCTAGCCATGTAATTGGTTCCGCAATTTCCGGATTTGCTGTTTTCGCATATAACCAAACTAAATCATAAACAACCTCAAAATCCACTTTACTCAAATCTGCATTCGCTAAATCAATAGTAGCTAGTGAGCCAGCTTGAGGATTTGAAGGAGCAATAACCCCTAATTTAAGCATATCCGCAAATAAATCACGTCTAAATTGTGCTTTATAGCGTTTAACCGTTGCTGCTGTGCTTTTTAATCTGACTTGTTTTCCATCTATTGTAATTGTCTTTTCCATTTGCTTACGCTCCTTTTGCTAATGTAGGTACTTTTGTATACACTTTTTTGTACCAATTATCATAAATATCTTGTTTTGATTTAGTAGTAGTTTTCGTTTTAACCATGCGTTTCCCGTTAATATCAATAGGGCTTGATACAAATTTAAGTTCATTTGTATTAGGCTCTGCCGAGTTTGTTTTCGTTTTAGATGCAAGTGTTGGACGACTTGCTGAACAGTTAAACATAACGTGTCGAGTCGCACGTACATCACCATCGAATTCAAATAATAATGCAAATGGTTTTCCTTTCGCATCAGCTAACTCGTTTAACACACCGTCTTCTTCGTCCAATTCCTCTCCTAATGCATCAACAGCAAATTTTTCTGGAATAGTTGCGATTGATAACGTACCATCATATCCTTGGTTGTTACTTGCTGCATAGTAAAGCATGTCATCAGCATAGAATTCAATTAAATCCCCTCGTGGATCAAACGTTAATTCAACCGCACCTGGCAATGGAATTGGAGAACTAAATGTAACTACACCATCTTTAATGTCAAAAAGTGCATAATGGACATTTTTTAAACCGAAAGCTACTTTGTTTTCATTCATTTATATCAACCTCGTTTCATAAAATTTTTGATATATTTTTTCTGTTTCAATAGTCCCTTCGAATGGCGAATTATAAGGTATTTCATGATCGTTCAGGACTTGTTCAAGCTTGGCTTCTGCAACTGAATCTTTTCTATTTGTATAAAGCTCTATATTTAAATCATTTATCTTGTGATAGACCTTATTATCAGCCATGAGATTGGCTGAACCATCCACAAGAAAGCAAATATAAGGTGGTGCTGGAACTGGATTAGTTGGTGTTGCTGTGAAATGCGAATAAGCCACAGGATAACCTGTAGCTTCAAGAATTTTTGTTAAATCACCTAATGTCATTGCCCAATCGTCCTTTCGATACGTCTTGGCAATTCGTCAATTACATACTCTTCAACTGGACGAATGTGCACTTGTGCTGGTACTCGACCACCACCGACTTTTGCATGTCCATTTTCTAAAAGGTGTGTTAATTGCCCTTGTGTATTATGAAGAATAACACCCTTTCCTTCTTTTTTCTTGCGCCAGCCTTTACGATAAGCACCTGTTTTTTTAGGACTATTTTGCTTTAATTTTTCTACAGCAACATCAGCCACTTCTTCTTGTGTGGTCAATAATTCTTCTTCCACAACATTTGCATATCTTTGTAATTCTCTAGCAAGATCCCTCGCAAAATCGTTCATATTAAACATGCTCCTTTGCGATAATAGTCAATGTTTGATACATTTCATCGTCATTCATTGGCGGTTCGATAATATCAAAGATACGACCTTTCATATTAATTCGCATTTCTTCCGTAATACCAGAAGTATAAGGAATCACAAAACGATAAACCCGTGTAGCCTGTGAAGCTGAAGCTTCAATATACTCGGAACCTTTCACCGTTTTTATCATTGACCAGGCTTTTTTGAATTCCCGCCAAGATGTTTCGATTACTTGGTTTAATTCATCTTTTATTACTACAGGTTGTTCAATGATAATTCGATTCCTAAAATCACCTGTATTCAGTGGTTTTTTGTACTGAAAAGGACGCATATTAATCACCTTCCAGTTTGATTTCTTCTAAAGCTTTTTGAATGCCAAAGCTATTTATTTCTGTTAAAAAATTTTCAGAAAAATACTCAAGTGCATCATTGTAAACATAACGGGAACGTTCAAAAACTAATTCTTTGAACGTCTGGTCTTCGTTTATGTCATATGATCCACAGTCTTTTATTAAAGCTTTATTGGATGCAAATAGGATGCGTCTTAGATTATCGTCTTCCTCATCACCTAATCGCATCCTATCTTTGAATTGCTGCAAAATCTGATCTGAAATTATTTTGTCCATTCACATCACCCTTGTGTTGGTGGCGTTACTTCTTCAAGTTTCAATGTGTAAACTTGTGAAGTGTATTTATCCTTTGGTTTACCTGTAGCATATTGTTTAGCAATATAAACTGTTGCATCTTCTAAAGCTAATGTTTCCTCGTACTTTTTGATTGGTTCTGTGCCTCCCATCGCTGCAACATACTGGCCTTTAACAAAGAATAATACTTTACCTTGAGGTACAAACACCGACTCTGTAAGGATTGGGTTAAATGGCAAGCTAGTTACATATACTCCAGCTGCGTTTTGAATTGTCGCGTTTGCTTGAATATCAAAAGTATCAAACGGATTAGTTACCATAACCACTTTACCAGCAATATTTTTTGGTCGATCTGCATCTGAACCATCAGCGTTTAATTTTTTAGCTAGTAATTTAACAACGCCTTTTAATTCATTGATTGTTTTACGACCTGGTTCAAACGTTAAAGTACCTACTGGCTTTTTATCTGGATATACCCCATTCACAACACTTCCACTTGGATCTTTTAATAGTCCAATAGGTTCATTTTTACCTGTACCAGCAACAAATCCACGTTCTAATCCGACTTTCATTGCTTCTGTAATCATTGTACGAGCGTATCTTTCTACCCAAACAGGCCCAAGTTTCAGCATGTCGTTTGCTAATGGGATAAACGCTGTTAATTTAAGTTGGGAAATGCTATCTTTACGGAATGTAGCATTTAATTGGCCTTTGATCCCATCAAATAGCGGCCCCCATACTGCTGCTCCCTCTGGGTCTCCGTAAATAAATTCTGTTACTGCGCCCAGATTTTCAAGACCGATATGTTGTAAGAAAGGATGATCTTCAACTAAATCATCAAAGATTCGTTCTTGCGTTGTTTTTGGTAATGTTTCAGTAGACTTAAAGCCACCTTCTTCCACAACTGCATTAAAGAACTTCATTTCCTCACTTGTTAGTACATTAGCGCCACGAGACTGCATAATAGAACGATCTACCATAGATTCATTTACTTGATTTAAAATATCTGAACGAACATCTGTAGCAAGTGCTTCAATCATAGAATTCAATGCTGCTGATTGTTCTTCTGCCGTACCTTCCTGTGTTGCTTTCGCAAAAGCTAGTTTCTTATCTTCAAAATTATTAAATTTAATCACCATATTTTATTTTCCTCCTAAAGTTAAAAAGAGCGTACTCAGATTCTGTTTTGTATTAACAGGCTCTTGAATAGGCTCTTTTGGATTTTGATTATTTGGTTGTTTCGTATACTTAGCTACTAAATCTTCTTTGAAATTTTCTACAACTTCCTCTTCTTCATCTTCTTGCGTATCATCAATTTCAATTTCATCAGCAATTTCATCAGCTAAACCAAGAGCAACAGCTTCCTCTGCTGTTAGCCAAGTTTCATCTTTTAAAAGCTGTTTTAATTCTTCATCTGTTCCAACAAAACGTTTTTTATAAGATGCGGCTAAAGCTGAATCAATCTTTCGTAAATCTCGTGCTGTTTTTTCAAAAAGATCTGCATTTCCATATTCAAAGGTACTTGCTTGATGAATCATCATCATAGTATTGCTAGGCATAATGATTTTATCACCTGCCATCGCAATTACAGATGCGGCGCTAGCTGCCCAACCATCAATATGAACTATAATTTCTGCATTGTGCTGTTTTAACTGATTACAAATTGCTACACCATCGAATGCAGAACCTCCACCCGAATTAATATGAACGTGGATTTTTTCTGCTTTAACATCTTGAATTTTTCTTCTTACTGCTTCAGCATTATTTTCACTAAACCATCCACCAATTGACCCATAAACGGTTAATTTATACTCATTTTCTCCTTTAGCTTCAAAACGAATATCTCGTTTTAAATTTAAAAGCTTATTCATATTCACATGTTGCATTATTTCTCACCCCCTTCAGATTTATCTAATCTTGTATAGTTTTTCGTAATGTGATGAACATTTAAGTTCGGATCATCCGAATCTTCATAATCTACTTCTGATCGAATCTCATTTCCTGTAAATGCACTTGAAGATATGAGCTTATCAATACTTGTTGCAAGGTCAAATATACTTTGATAAGAAACAGCCTTAATTTCAATCTTTTTCCCTAAAAGATACTCATTCATTTCAAAGAATTTAACATTCGCTTCATCAGATAATTTTTTTAATAATGGCCGTACTGTAAAAAGCATGTAGTTTTTCGTTTGCTTCTCTACATCAGCCATTTCTCCATATAATAAAGCCGTTGGAATACCAAATGCCATAGCTACTTGATTTAAGAAACCATTTGTTACTTTGTTAATTTCTTCCACACTCGGCCCATTTGCAACACCATTGTATATCTCGTTATAATTAATACCCTTTTGTTGCGGAACAATAGCTATATCTTTTGAGCCAATCGACTTATACATGTTGTCTATAAACTCTTGTAACTTCGCTATTTGTTCTTCTGTTTTAGCTCCAATCATATCCATATCAACCGTTCCACGAACTTGATTTTTACGCTTCTGTGAGTTTAATATCCTACCAAATAAATCACCGTAATCTGCAAATAAACCATCAATAAGTGGAGATAATTTATCATTTCGATACTTTAAGTGAATAACTTCGCTTTGTTTAAAACTTCTCTTAAATGTGTAATCTTTTACTGTTACATCTGTAAAAATATCTTCATATACGGCATATTCGTTATGCTGAAATCCATCAGCAATAAGCAAATCACCATCATCCGCCTGTACAACTAAACACTCATTATCATAAATAAGTTTACGGATAAATCTTTCCCAGAAGGTACTTGCAGTCATATTCTTATTCGGTCTAACGTTTAGTCGATAATAAAGCTCATTCTTCTCAAATGTTTTACCGTTTCTTACCCTGAATTCAGATTGACTAATCGTTCTCCCTAAAAAAGATACGCATGTATCAAGTGCTAATCGTTTCATATGAAGCCTATTTGCCGTATCAGCAATCAAATCTAGATCTAGCATAAATTCTAACTCTTTATTTCTTTTAAATACTGAACCTAACCATCCAATGATTATCACCCCCTTTATTAGAATTTAATATCGCCTATTAAGAACTCTGTTGACTCTCGTATCTCGTCAGCTCGATAAAGAGCATGGACAAAACACTGGAATCCATCCGTTTTCCTTCGCACAGGTTCTTTTTTCTCATAAATCTTGTTGCCATCACCTTTAATAACAACTAATACATTTTGCGTATACCAGCGCATTAGAGGATTATCATCAAAAATAATTTGTTTATTTGCAAAGGCCATTTCAATACGTGGTGCTAGTAAACTGTGAATTGCTTTAGGATTTCTAATAATTTCAACTTCAAAACCTTCAGCTATTAACAATGGTTTTATAGCTTCTAATCTGAAATTATCACCTATAATCTTTTTAAGTCCGTAACTCTCACGCATCGCTACAAACCAATCTACAATGTGAGATGGATTTATAGTTGGTTCGTCCACAACTGTTAGCAGCCCTTGTTCTTCCCATTCTTTAATTGGTGCGAATTTTTGTTTTTTATATTCACCAGCTTTTTTTGAATAGCCATAGTAAATATCAACAAATTCCTTACGCACAAATGAATGTGTTTTAAAAATATAATCGCCATTTTTTCTAAACAAAAGTCCACATGCAGCAAAGTCTCGCATACTTGCAAAGTCTAACGCTCCGATACATTCTTGACCATATAAATCAGGAAACGGGCGATTTGTAGCAAGGATTTCTGACCATTTTGCAACAGAGCGTTCTAAATTTGTAACGGGTAAGTTCATACGCTTTGTCATGAACTCTTCTCTGTTACTTGGATCATCCTCTAAATCTTCATACTCTTCCTTTATCGTTTCAAGTAACCCTTCAGCATACTCGCTTAACGGCTGCGATAACATAGGGTTTGCCATTTCCCAATTATCCGGATCATCAACTTCTTTTTCATCATTCAATTTACAAATGAATGGAAAGATAGCGTTTGGACGGGCTTCACCATTTAAAACCTTCATTGCTTTTTCTTTTTGCTTATCTAAGAAACCATCACGTACATATCCATCTGTACCAATATAAAATTCGCGTGGATTTTTCTTTTTCCCTAAGCCACTGATATGGACTCGAACATCTTTATTGCTTTCGTATTGATGTATTTCATCAAATACAACCGCGCCATCACGCAAACCATCTTTCGTATCTCCGTTTGATGTCCTAAACTTCAATACACTTCCGGTAGCTTTGGAAACAGTTTGAGTTAATGTTGTTTTAAATGCTCGTTGCAATATTTCATTTCGTTTAACGCATTTATGAACTTCATCAGGACTTGTTTTCGCTTGTTCTTCACTGTTTGCAACAACGGAAATGTTATACTCCGGAATACCATGCATTTCACTAATTAAAAAGTGAATAATGACTGATATTAATCCGTTTTTACCGCCACCACGCCCAAGCATCCAAAGAAATTTACGATAAAATACGCGTCCATTTTTCTTGTAAAATAAAAAGACGAATGCTATTAAGAATTTCTGAAAAGATTGTAATGGAAAGTACCACTTCTCACCGAAGCGAATACACTTCTCAATCATTTCATCATCAAAATATAAATCGTCTCTGTTCAAAACATATTTTTCTAGATATTCAATTAACAATTCTCTTTCTTTATTGAACTTCACTTTTCCACTTCGATAAAGTTCAATATATTCACCAATGTACTTTTGCCCAATCATGTTAGATCACTTTCACTATAACCCGCATTAGGAATGTTAGCCTTAACAACAAACTTTATATCTCTGCCTAACGCGATTAAAGAACTGTTAATTTTATTCCTTTCTCCTATGAGAGGGTGGGCTTTAACAAAAACTTGAGAACCGTTTTTTACTGTTACGGACTCGCCTTCCTTATTAATAGTTTTATTTATTTTTCTAAATGCTTTAACAAGATCAATGTATCTTTCTACCTTTTCAACTTCGACTAAATCTGCAATATCAATACTATTCATGAGCTGTTCTTTTAACCTTATAATACTAACAGCCATCTACCCACCCCCCCTTACGTGCGTAATTCCGAAAAAAACCTGACAGTTAACCCCCTCCTCCGGTGCCCCTTAGACGAAAAAAAGCCCAATTTTTGAACCGGGGGGTGTTTATGTTGAATCATTTTTACCACTTTTCATCGTTTTCCCATTTATTCGGTTTCTTTTTGAATGTTCTATCGTGTTCTTTGTTGTGATGCAATACGCAGACGGTTTCTAAATTATCTATTTCTAATGCAAGTTCTGGATGGTGTTCAAGTTCCTTTATATGATGGACAACGAGTTGAATCTTCTTACGCTTGGCACTCTCGCTGTACTCATTGGTGTCCACACGAACACTACCATTGCGTTTACACTCTTGGCATTCATAGTTGTCACGCTTCTTTACTTGTTCTCGTGTTCTCTTCCACTCACCACTATCATAAAACTTACGCTTCTGTTGTTTTGTTTTATATTCATTCACTATCCTTAACCTCAATCACACCTGTATCAATCCGCTTCTCTCGGTGTTGAATATCAAGGCACTTCTTACAATAGAAAGTAGCTGATACATCTACACCATAACGATTAGCATCAGAATAAAAAGAAGTAGTCTCACTATCTAGCACCTGATACTTATGCTCACACATCTATCCTCACTCCTTACTCACTAAGAATTCATCAATCGTTTTATCCAATACATTAATAAGTGATTCTCTTGTTTGTTTCGGTGTCATATCTTCACTAATTTCATTATACAAAGCTACAGCCTTTTCTAATTTCTGTGGATCAATATGTTCCTTTACTAACCCCAAACCAATAGTATTATTTATTAAGTTACCTATAATAGCTGTTTGTTCTTGTTTATTTAGTTTCATTTGTTCATATTCCTCCTCCAAAATAAAAAGCATCCGAATGGATGCTTAGATTAAACTTATTCATTATTACTTTCTCTACTTTCATCATCATCTGATTTCAGGTCTAACATGCTTCCTATATCAGGCGGCAAAGTTAACTCTATACCAGCTACTGGTTGATTATCCTCATTAAAATAATACTTCTTTATCTTATTCAATTCTTCATTTTTCTTGTTTTCACTCATATTACCCCGCCTTTTATGTGTGATATTAAACACTTTACTTAATATGTACATTAAGAAAGGTAATATACTATTTTTTCATTATGAAAGGGCAACTGTGCACCAACTTCCCTTTCATCGTAATTTTATAACTATAAATCCGGTAAATGAAGTTTTATTCTTCTTCCAACCACCTAATGTTGTTTACATTTATCTACACAAACATTATTAAGTCCCTGGAAGAAGAGCAAAAGCCCTTCTCCGTTTACACAACGTGAATTGCAATTGAATGTGAAAACAAGAAACAACTGTTCATCCAATCTACAACCATCGCCACCGGTTATGACGATCCATTTTCAGTTATAAGGAATTTTGCGAGCAATGTTTTCCGCCATTTCTCACAATACAAATATATCACTTTGATTTCAAAACAACCGGCACATTTACTGCCAAAAAGCGGTCACGAATCTGCCAATTATTTTAATTCGCTAATAACTTTTATTTTCCTACACTACTTCAATCCAACAGCCATAAAGAATCGATTGAAATTTATTTAGGTATTATGCTTGATCGGATTGTAGAACATGTAAAGGAGGCGGAATAATCCAACCTTTTTTCTTATTCAGACGAAGTAATATAGCTCCAGCTTGTGCTTTTTTCATATGAAATTGACCAAACATCATTCCAACATCTTCTCGAAGAGATTGCCCCATAGCTTGACTACATGCTACTAAGCCAGCAGCAAGATCCATAGAAACTTTAGCTGCAATTTCCGCATCATTAATACGAGCACCAGGAGGAATCGTTTCAATAGATGCAACTGGTCTTTCTGGAGGTGCTGGTGGTAATGCAACACCATTCAATTTTAATATATTTTTTAATTCTTCAACTTCTGATTGGATATCATTCTCTACAAGGTTTTCTAAAAATTTCTTTAAATCCTCGTCTCCTGTGTGGTTAATAAGAACTTGATATCCAGCAATTGCGCCTTGTGCCGCTGCAAGATAACTCCAAATCCCAAAGACTTCTCCGTAGTGCATTGGTTCATTTTGTGGATTTCCACTTAAAATACCCATAAAAATATTCCTCCTTAAAGAAATTAGATTTTTAGCAACAATACTTACTATAGAAAAAATTTTCCCAATCATGTTCTTGATTAAAGAAAATAAGTTCTTATAACTCATAAGGAACACCTTACCCAAATATAGTAATTACCTCTCATAGAATGTACCGTTACCAAAAATTTATGCTTATAAAGAATAAATACATTTCAATTAATTTAATCCATTATTATTAAGTACTTTTAATAATAAAAATTAAAGATATTTATCATAATTTAAATTCAAATGGTTTTATATATTTTCAACCGAATATTGCCTAAAGGAACTGGAGACATTACTAAATACGAAAGGAGGGAAAACCATGAAGAAAAAACTTTCATCTATTTTAGGTGCCCTATTACTAACTATTACGGTTTTTGGTACAAGCGTCCATGCTGATTACGATGGATATAATACGAATAGAGTTAACAATAATAATACTACAACTCGAGTTAATGACTATAACATGAATAGAGTTAATAATGATGTGAGAACTCGAAATGTAAATACGACAAATGATTTAAATGATAATCGTGATAAAAATAATAATTGGACTTGGCTTGGTTTATTGGGACTATTAGGATTATTTGGTCTTAGAAAAAAAGACAAAGATCCAGAAACACGTTAATGTAGAACATTGCATTTAATTTTAAAAGATATTTATGTATCATCAAAAGAATGCAAAATGAATAAATTATAAATCGCCTTTAATAAGGCGATTTTTTATTTTTTAAAATCAATAACGCTGTCACTTTACTCATAAGTTGGCCGAAATTTTTAATAAGAAGCGTTATTTTGCCACAATTAAAAAGAACCATAACCTTGCCACAGTGTAGAGTTATAGTTCAAATCATACAAAAGTTGCTTATTGCTATTCTAGTCTACTTTGCCTCGCTTACACGAAAGCTAGTATTATCCGAATAAATAAGTAAAGTTGTATTTTTAAGACGAAGTGCTACCTGAACCGCCAAGTAAACCGCCAAGGGACTTTATCAACTTTTTCAATACTGGTGTAATATCTTCTTCGGAAGTTATTCTAATACACGGTAATTCAACTTGGAGTTTCGTTCCCAAAAGAACAACTGTAATTGGAACTGGAATTGAAACACAAAGGGCTTCTTTTCCATCACATTGGCACTTATATTGTTGCTGCTGTTGCTGTTGCGGTTGTTGCTGCTGTTGCTGTTGTTGTTGCTGTTGCCATTGTTGTGGTTGTTGTGGTTGTTGCCATTGTTGTGGTTGTTGTGGTTGTTGCCATTGTTGTGGCCTTACCCCTCTACTCATATCTATATTTCTGTTGTCCATTACAAAAGGATAAGACTCGTTTGGATAATATTGATGAAAAGAATTTTTGTATTCATAATGACCATTATTCATTTTTTCATCTCCCTCCCGTTACATCGTATTAACCTAGTAGCCAATGGGTTCATTGGATTAACATTATCATTCGCTCATTATTTTATAGTAAAAAGCTTCCATCACTTACCCATATCTTATATTGTGTGTAACTGAGCCATACGCCACGGCTCTTGCTATCATTGACTTAATTAAACTTTCTCTTTTGAGTTACACAGTACGAAAATTATGAGTAACTTTATAGGGATACCACCAGCATTTTGCAAAATAACCTACGCTATGCGGAAAAATAAAATAAGCTGCCCATGTGGACAGCTTATTTACATAATTATCGTTATCGAAAGTTACCGTATTCATGTTTTAAAAGAGAATATACCTTAGAATCGCAATACATACCATTGATCATTACACTTTGTCTCAATGTTCCTTCATATGTCATTTTTAGCTTTTGCATAACTCGTTCAGACGCTGTATTCCTTATGTCGCATCTTCCTTCAATACGATTTAAATCTAATTCTTGAAAGCCAAACTTTATTAGTTCTTCTAAAGCTTCAACGATAACTCCTTTTCCCCAATACAGTGGGTTAATAACGGCTCCTAAAGAAGCGCTACTGTGTGATAATTTCCAGATGCCACAGGTTCCAATAGCTTTCTGATCACCCTTAAAGATAATAGACCATATGAAAGACTTACCTTTCTTAGCTGTGTCCATCGTATTTTCTAAAAAAATACGAGTTTCATCTTTATTTTTGTGTACCTCTCGAGGTACATATGTAGTTGTTTGAGGATCAGAATAGACTTCAAATAAATCATCTAAATCATGAAAATCTAGTTTTTTTAATAAAAGACGCTTTGTTTCTAACTTTGGGATTTTATATGTATCTTCCATACTCTCACCTCAGTTAATCGTTATTTATATATTATATACCTTATTCATGTAAAGTTTACATAACCTATCATTATAAATAGTCAACAATGAATAGAATTTTCGTTATTGGGAGATTTTGATTTTTTAGGTTGATAGCGATGTGGCGATACCCCTAGATTTAAAATGAAAAAAGCAATGATTAGATTTTAAACCTAGTCATTGCTTTATCCATTGCATCTTGGTTTACACCTATATAACGTAACGTGACCTTCTCTGACGAGTGATTGAATATCTCCATGAGTAATGCTATGTTTTTCGTTTGCATGTACATATGATACCCGTACGTCTTTCTTAGCGTATGTGTTCCTATTTCATCTAATCCGAACTCTCCTGCGGCTATACTTAATATCTTATATGCCATACTGCGACCGATAGGACGATTCTTCCCTTGTCTACTTTGCAACAAATACTCATGATCTTCTCTTTCTTCTATAAACCATTTAAGTTCTCTTTTTAATGCTGCAGTAATTTGAATACGTTTTTGTTTTCCTGTTTTCTTTTCCCTCATAGAGATATGACTACCTTTGACATCACCTACTTTTAATTTCAAAATATCGGAGATTCTGAGGCCAGTATTAATGCCCATAATGAAGAGAATGTAATTACGTAAGCTCTTTTCCTTAAAATACTCTTTTAGCTGTTGTATTCGCTCTGGGTCACGTATTGGCTGAACAAAATTCATTATTCATTACCTCCAGATTCTTCAGTCTCATAAACTTCTAATCTAAGAGCAAATGCTAATTTATAAAAAGCATTAGATTTATTTCTTCTATATGTACGTTCACTCATACCAATATCGTTATAAACCATATAATCAAAGACTTCCTCATCTTCCAAATATCGTTTTACAATGATATCTCGTTGATTTTTGCTAAAACGACTTAATGCCTTATCAATTTGAAAAGATAAACGTTGTAATTTCACTTCTCTTTCACTCATAGCAACATTTGCTAAAGCAACATCTTCAGCTGGCTTTCCTATTATGTTTGTTGGACCATGATACCTTACCTCACCAGAGACTGTGACCTTCATCTCGTTTCTAATCATCCCAAATTGTCTGTAAATACGAACGTTTTCTAAAATCTCTTCTAAACGAACCTGTGTTGCTTTTCGGTCAATTTTAGGTAAGAAAGTTAATTGCATCATATATATAAACACCCCTTATCTATTTTGTTAAAAAAACCAAAAAGCGGACACCAAACTATGGAGCAATATCACTAATGCTCTTTATAGTTTGATGTCCGCTGGTTCTTCCAGTAGGACTAAATGTGTAATTGATATTATTATATCATTTTCTCATATTTCAGTAACTTTCTTATTAGAAAAAGATTATTTTGTAAAAAGTTTATAAAATCCATCTTCATTGAGCAATTTATATCTAAAAGGAGTAATTATGAAAATTTTGAAATACATATTACTTAGCATTGGTTGGATTGCATTATTCGCAATGTGGTGGGCTATACTCTTTCATTAAATACATCTATCCCTTGGATAAAACTCAATATTCCGTCAATACTGTAGATAGGCTGTTAGCCAGAACTCATTTAAAGTAGTTTTCTCTGTATCTCCTTGTAGGGAGCAGTTAGCTTTTGCTAGCTGCTCTTTTGATACTTTGTTATATTTAAACCCATACTAAACATTAGTTATGTTTATACATGACCAAAATTTCTAATAACAAATTTACTGTTCAAATGCATCCTTAGGTTATTCTCCTGTTGGATGCACTTGAACTTTACAAAATGAGATTTTTATTAAACTCATTTTCACTTCCACATAATATTTTTAATTCTGCTTATACTATAGCTGTAACTAAAAGTTACATATCATTTACTTGTAGGGCCTAATTTTCTTTTGTACAACAAGTAGTTAGCTAATTGAGCTAGCTACTTTGTCGTGCAATATGAATTGTTTCAATTCACTTTACCCGATGAATAAACTTTTAAGTTTCTAACTATACTACTCATGAGCTATTACAGATATAGCTCAATCTTTCCAAATCACATTTGTTCATTCATTTGGCAGGCAGTTCACTTACCAACTGTCTGCCATCTTATTTTCATTGGTCCTTTATTATAAAATCCAAGAATCAATTCCTATAAATTGTAAATAATGTAGGTAGGCTAACAGCCATAATAGTTTTCCCATGAAATTGTGCCGAATCACATATCCTTTAGAGAAAGTACTAAGAACATTGCAGTTAGTTTAATTAGCTAGCTGCTTTGTTTGTTAACCATTTTTTGCACGAATACAGTTTATATGCATAACTTTTAAATTGAAATCCATACTATATTTAGGTCTTAATATCTAAAACCCTTATTTCAACCTTAGACCTAACAAATCGCTCCTCTCCCTTCCCTGGGGCTAAGCAGTTAGCTTTTGCTAGCTGCTCTTTTTTATTAGTCTGATTATAAAATTATGTTCTTATTTCTTTTTCACACCATATACTTCTTACCTAGACTCAGCTCATAGAGTTACCTCCTATCTTGAAGAGCACTTGTGCATGGTGCTCTTTTTTAGTTTCCTCATTTCTACACAATGCAATTTTTGTGCAAAAGATACACACTCAATTAAAAATAACCTCATATGATATCTTCTATCCTCTCTTTTTAGAATAAATAGCCTTTACAGAGCACTTTCCAAAGTGCTCTAACTTTTACATATCAAATAGTGTTTTTGTTCAAATCCTTCACGCCTCATGAAAAAATCACATATGGTATCACGTACTCTTTTACATTAAGAGTTTTGGTCCGAAGAGCACTTATATATGGTGCTCTTTTTGGTATGGAATGTGAAATAGAGGCTTGCTCTTAAAGCCCTTTATGTAATTTTTATAGGTTTTTTCCTTACACCCGTGTGTCTGTTTACTCATAAGTTGTTAAAGTATAAATATAAATTGGTAGTTAATTTATAAGGGAGGTGTAAAAATGAGTAAATTTAAAAAGAATTGTCACATACCCTTTCCATGTGCCTTTCCTTTGCCTCAAATAGGGCCTACTGGAATAACTGGAGCGACAGGATTTACTGGGCCAACCGGAATAACCGGAGCAACAGGACCTTCAGGTGGACCTCCAGGACCTACTGGGCCAACCGGAATAACTGGAGCAACAGGACCTCCAGGACCTACTGGGCCAACCGGAATAACCGGAGCAACAGGACCTTCAGGTGGACCTCCAGGACCTACTGGGCCTACTGGAATAACTGGAGCAACAGGACCTTCAGGTGGACCTCCAGGACCTCCAGGACCTACTGGGCCAATCGGAATAACCGGAGCAACAGGACCTTCAGGTGGACCTCCAGGACCTACTGGGCCAACCGGAATAACCGGAGCAACAGGACCTTCAGGTGGACCTCCAGGACCTACTGGGCCAACCGGAATAACCGGAGCAACAGGACCTTCAGGTGGACCTCCAGGACCTACTGGGCCAACCGGAATAACCGGAGCAACAGGACCTTCAGGTGGACCTCCAGGACCTACTGGGCCAACCGGAATAACCGGAGCAACAGGACCTTCAGGTGGACCTCCAGGACCTACTGGGCCAACCGGAATAACCGGAGCAACAGGACCTTCAGGTGGACCTCCAGGACCTACTGGGCCAACTGGAATAACTGGAGCAACAGGACCTCTAGGACCTACTGGGCCAACCGGAATAACCGGAGCAACAGGACCTTCAGGTGGACCTCCAGGACCTACTGGGCCAACTGGAATAACCGGAGCAACAGGACCTTCAGGTGGACCTCCAGGACCTACTGGGCCAACTGGAATAACTGGAGCAACAGGACCTTCAGGGCCTGCTGGATCGGCCGGATCTACTGGACCAACCGGGCCTGCTGGACTTACAACATCTGGTTTATCCCAGTATGCTTATGTTTTCAATACAGCAGCTCAAGTTGTTGCATTAGAAGCACCTATTCTGTTTAATTCACACGGTAAAATCACATCCGGCTTTACTCATACTCTTGGAACTTCTCAGATGACAGTTATTAATGCTGGAGATTATAAAATTTCTTTTTCTGTATCAGGAGTTGAGCCTAATCAATTTGCCCTCTTTTTAAATGGGGCTCCCGTTACCAACTCCGTTTATGGATCAGGTGCAGGTACTCAACAAAACAATGGGCAAACAGTTCTCACTTTAGCCGCAGGTGATATTCTTACCCTTAATAATCATACTTCCGCTGCTGCAGTTACTTTGCAGACTTTAGCAGGTGGAACACAAACAAATATAAATGCTTCGATTGTAATTGAAAAGTTAAATTAATTATTTCTTAAAGCTCTGGCATTCAATAATCTAGAGGGGATTCTTTTTTCAACAAGTAGTTAGCATTAGCGATTCATTGTCACATTACGATGAAATGGTCATATATTATTTCGAAGCAAGAAACCCTAATCTACTTTTCAACATTTCACTTTTTCCCTAAATAGCACCGTAAGCAAGTGCTCTTTTTTAGTTTCCCTTATTCTACAAAATGAAGTTTTTCTACGCTTTTACACACATTTAAAAATAAATTCATATGATATTACGTATTCCTCTCTTTTACAAAATGGATCTTGGTCAGAAGAGCACTTTTACGAAGTGCTCTTTTCATTTGCTACTAAATAAGGATTTTGTTTAAAGTCCAAAAATAAAAACATATTTAGTCAAAGCACTCATATACTCTTATAGGTGTTGTTATTAGCGTCATGGAGTGCTCTGGTCGGGCACTCCTATTTTTATGATTACTAAATAACTACTTTGTTAAATTTCTCAATTCGCAAAGTACTAACTTTATAAAATGAATTCATATACATTTATTGAATACATATTAAATTCATATAAAACCAAATAATTTAGGAGCTGATTAGTATGACAAGTAAACCACTAGTAATAACACTTCCTCCTATATCAAAAACCAAAATTACTTTTTATTCTTCTTCTGGTAAAGTAATTAACCACACTTTTTTTACAAACGAAACTCCAGAACCTTTAGCAACGTTTGCATATTGTCCTATAGAATTCGAAAGATTTGAAACTAGAAGAATGCCGGTCCTTATAAAATAATTTTTCATTGATATTTTCCTAAATCCCCTAGATTTTAGGGGATTATTTTATATAAAATAACGCTTTTATATAAAATTCGTACACATTTTTGACACATCGAACACCACAATTACTTGAAAATTCGTGATAATATTAATTCGTCGAATACGCCAAATTTCGACATAGTACGACAATAGCCTCTCCCCTCCGAAATCCTTGCCGCCGCAGGGATTTCTCCTTTTATTCATTAATTGTTCACTGAGTCTTCATCCTGAACAAAATTCAAGGTTTATTATTACCCCAATTTCCAACTTGTTTAAAAAAATAAAAGCTAGGCTAAATCAACTCTGATTCTCGTTTTTCAATACGAATTACTTTTTTATTCTTGTATATCAAGGACTGCTCACCATGACCACTTATCGGCGGCTCTATTTGACGAACTTGTCCATCTTTCACGATATAAACCATATTTTCAGCTAAAGAAATTTCCGCTCTCATTTCTGCAATATCTTCTTTACTAATCGCCACATTCACCACTCCCATGATATAATTACTTTGTCGAAAGTAGTCGGGAGTATTCTCGGCTTTTTTATTTGCTTATAAATACTGCACAACATTCTCCGGAACAAATGATTGTTCCAAGGATAGATGTAGCCGTATTGGAATCGGCTCTTTGCTATCCCTTGCTCGCTTACATATCTCTTCAGCTTCTTCCCAATCAAACTGTTTATCCTCCACTCGCTTATAACGCCAAATCCCAATTGTATAATCCTCAAATAATTCGTAACGATCATCTGGCGCTGTCGTTGGTTTTAATTCTTCAATCGCCTTTGCTTGGCGTGGTATTTGTACAACAACGTCAGCAAAACGTAGTTTAGAATTTAACCGATGAACATGAGCCTTCTTAGGATCAAATGACACAACTGGTTCAGCATCAAAGATTGTTAGCTGCTTTGGCATTGCTTTTCCCCTCCAATACATGCAAACTTGCTATTAAAATTCCTTCAAGCTGCGTTAACGTTAGTTGATCTAATGTTTGACCATGAATTTCTGATAATCCTAATCCTAGTAATTTACGAATGATTGCTAGTTTTCTACGTTCTACTTCCTGACGTAACAACATGATTAAGCCTCCTGTTGGTGATTGAACTTCCGCTCTAAATTTACAAACTTACTAAACTCTTTAACGAATGCTAGTTCAACAACACCAACTGGACCATTTCTCTGTTTCGCTAAAATAATTTCCGTTATGTTTTTATTTTCTGTTTCACGGTCATAATAATCTTCACGATATAAGAATGCGATCAAGTCTGCATCTTGCTCAATTTGACCATTCTCACGTAAGTCTGATAGTAATGGTCTCTTATCTTGCCTACTCTCAACAGCACGGCTTAATTGCGATAATGCGACTACACATACGTTTAGCTCTCTTGCCATCAGTTTTAGCTTACGACTAATCTCACCAATCTCTTGCATGCGATTTCCTTTGTGCTTTGAATCACCTACAATAAGCTGCAAGTAATCAATTGCGACTAGCACCTTTTTGTCTGGGTATTTGCGCTTTAGTTTCCTAGTCTTTGCGTAAATCTCTTGCATCGTTACATTTGCTTTATCGTATATTTCTAGTGGTAAATCATTTATCAAGCCCATAGCCTGACTAATCTTTTCCCAATCCTTTAAATTACATAGCTTTTTAGGGTTCTTTAATTTCGTAGCATCTATATTTCCAGTACTTGAGATCATCCGCTTAAGCAACTGTTCTTCTCCCATCTCTAGCGAAAAGACGCCTGTTGCTGTATGAGCACTCGCTGCATGGAAAGCAATGTTTAATACAAATGCTGTTTTCCCCATCGAAGGACGGGCACCGACAATAATTAAATCGCCTTCTTGTAGTCCTGCTGTCATTCTGTTTAAGTCGTCATAACCAGTTGGTATACCGGTTAAATCTCCTACATCAATTTGCATGTTTTTATACAGATCAACTAGGGTTTCCTTTAGATTAAATTCATCTGAATAACCCGTTTCTTCAATGGTGCTTAACTCGTCAATCGATGTACTAATAGCACTCATATCTCTTTCATGCTGAAGACGATTATATAAATTACCAGCAACCTCTTGAGCATGTCGCATCTTCCAAGCTTCAATCACTAAACCTTCGTGATACGAGAAGTTTTTAGTTGTCGTTACAACTTCTGTCAAGTTTACAAAGAATTCAATTCCGCCAATTTGATTCATAAAGCTTTCATCGAATTTTCCCATGAGAGCGACAAGATCTATTGGAACCTCAGCATCCTCTAACTCTCTCATCGCTTTAAAAATCACTTGATGTGTTGGTAAAGAAAACTGTTTTGCCTTTAGCTGGCAATCTTTAATTAAATCTCCTTCTTGGATAATGCTACCTAAAACACTTTGTTCAGCTTCTGCGTTACGAATCATATCGTTACTCATTGAACCATCCACCCATTCTGTTGATTAAGTGCTGCAAGCTCTTCATCCGTTGGAATGTTTTGTTCCCATGATTGTTGCTTCTGTATTACGTTCTTAGTAGATTCTGATAAGCCTTTTTGTTGATAAGGAGCTTGCGTCGGTTGTTGCGCCTTTGCTAATCGTTGAGTACGAAATGCTTTATCAGCCATCTCCACATCTGCTATCGTTTTAAAACCTTTAAGATGCCAATCTCGTAAAATCGTATTTACGTAAGACATGTTCCTCGTGTTTTTCTCTAAAGCAATCTCCATAGCTTTTACAACTAGCTCTGCATTTAAATCATCTATCCAAGCGTGAATACCATCTGCGATAAAAGGTGTAATGAATCCGAAGTTCTGCTCGTAAAAAGAAATTGGATTAACCTCAACAACTTCTTCCGCGCCTGCGCGTTCTTGTTGTTGTTGTTCTTTTTCTTCTTCTTTTTCTTTTTCTTCTTCCTTGCTAGGGTCTTGGAAGCCCCTTATAAGCCCCTCCAAACGCGCTGATAAATACTCCTTAATTCTTGGAATCTTAAATTCTTGTTGCACTTCTAATTCCAAGCAAGTTTCATAGAAATCAACTAAAAAATCCTGGTCCTTCACAGATTGAATTTCTTTTAAAACGCACTTTTCAATGTTCACATTTTTAATCGGATTGAATTTCAACCAGTTGATTAAGAACAACTCTTTTGTTTTTTGGTTGTAATTAATTTTCCCGTACTCTGCAAAACGTTCTAATAGCTTCATAACAGTTTCGCGGTTGTACCCTGTATCCGTTTCAATGATACGAAGTGGAAGTTCATAGATTCCTGATTGAGACGTTTTACTGTTTGTCATCAAATATAAGTAGAAATACTTTTCCTCCGGTGTAAGATCTAAAACAAATGAATCCTGCCAAAATGAAACATGTACTGGTCTATAAACTGCCATATTATTCATCCTCCCGTTTACATATCGCAAATCCATCCTCTACACGTAATAAGCGATAATTCTCGTATCCTGTTTTGAGATATTGTTTTACTAAGTTATTTAAGTGCTGCTCTGTTACCGCTTGTTGAAATACCTTATGATTCAGCAACACTCTATGTAAGGTTTTGTCTAGAATCATGCAACACGCTCCGTTGTTATACGAATGCTAATTTGATATAATTAATCCTAAGATCTTTTGCAAAACCATTTATCTATCACTCTGCCAAGTGATAGATTTTTTATTTTCTACGTGTTACTAATGAGGCGTTAACTCCTCTTGCTCTTAAATCTTTAATCACTACACGATAACTCATCGATGCCTCATGTTCTTCTTTTGCATCACGAAGCATTTTAAATTCTTTCATACATCGTTCCAGTTCTTCTTCCCAATGATTTGATTCTTCGGCTGATTTTGCATAAAACATGTTATGAATACATGCAACCATACAGTTATGAAGTTTATTCGCAAATGAAAAGTCTCCTGGGAGAACTAGATCATGAAGACGATCGTATTTATGTGTCATGAATTACATCTCCTTTCTATTTGAGTTGATGCTGTACGCATCGTTACAACCAGAAAGGAACATTGTAGAGGTATTGGGAGGAACAATCCCTTTCTGGTCATAACGACAAGCACAACGCTTGTCTAATTACTAAAAATATCTAAAAATCTATTATTTTGGTATAATCTCCCATAGAGGGAGGTGTTACATATGAAAGACATTGTATTTACTTTAGAATTTGATGACGACATAGCTAACTCACGTGCCAATGATTATTTAGAACAAGGTTGGACGCTATTGCATGTTGGTACAAAGCTAATCGACATCTATAACGAGCAAGCATACTACAACACCACTTATGTTGTAGGTGCTAACCAAGAGCAATACGACAAGTACAAAAAAGAGTTAGAAGAAGATAACCTCAGTTTAATTTAATGATTTTTCACAAGAACTATTAATAACTCTTTTATAAAGCTCTTCATCTACCACATGAAGAGCTTTATTTACTTCCACATAACTCAAACTACTATTCAAACATGCCGTCTTAATTATCTCCAATAACTCGACCGCTCCTGATTTGAGATCTTCTCTCCTAACACTTGTTGGTTGTCCGTCTGTTAATTGAATCCTTTTCATCTTCACTTTCCTCCCTCATACAGTTTTGACTGATGCTGTACGCATCGTTACAACCAGAAAGACGTATTGTAAGGGGATGATGGGAGGAACAATCCCTTTCTGGTCATAACGACAAGCACAGTGCTTGTCCAAATGATTTATAAAATGTTATAATTGCTTTACAATATTTTTGTTAGAGCTACTGTTGTCTAGGCGGTAGCTTTTTCTTTTGCCCATTTATGTTTTAAAATGAATGATGCTTCGATAATTTTGATTCGAATCCCCACTAACTTCTTCTCTTGCTTTAACTCAACTGACTTTGAATCCTCACCTAGTATTTTCGCTATTTTTATTTCACCAGTTAGTTTTGCATCATAGCGAATTAGTTCCTTATATTCTCTTAAACTTGGTTTCTTGTAATCTACTGTCATTTACACTTCCTCCTTTACAAAACTTTTGTTAAAGTCATTAAGCTATCCACCGATTGAATAATAACGTTCTCCGCCATAGCCTTTCGCAACCAACTTCCTTGTATTTGTTCCATAATGCCAAAATGAACTTGCTCAAGAGCTTGAACTACACATTGAGTAGCTTGGATTGTATCGAAGATTTCTTTTGCATGAACTGCGTATTCATGTTTCTTTTTTTCATCAAGCTTCCATGACCTTGTTGCAACTTGTAAGTTCATGATTTCCTTCGCTGCTAAAATTCCCTCTTCAGCTTGTTTAATGTAGTTCATCAGTTGTAAGTTCACATCTTGAGTTAAACGTGGATCTGTAGGCGGTAAACCAACACCATAAATATGTTTAATCGCTTGTTGATTCAACTTTGCTCCTGTTGCATGACACCAATCCATCGCAAGCTCAAATTCTGGTTTAGAAAGTCCAGATTCAATACGAGTTAATCTTTCATGTGTAATACCAAGGTACTTAGATAACCCTTTCTTCGTTTTCAGCTGAACATTATCACAACATTCTCTAGCATTCTGTAATAATTCCCCTATTGCTGAATTGCAGTATATGCTTGTTCCCATATCTGTTCGCCTCCATATTTAGTTTTCAAATGGTTACAATGAATTTAGTACATATGTAACTTGTCTATTTTTCATATAAAAAGAGAGGAACTATTCCTCAATGTTTTCTTTCACTTGCATTTCTTTGATGATGGCCCAACCAGCCTTGTAATATGCTTGAAGGAGTTTATCAATATCCTTTTGCGATTTTGGCTCAGGAGCCACAACATGGACTTTCGTTTTTCCAAATTCATAAGTCGCCGCATATTCTTCTTGTTGGCTCATGTTGTCACCTCTTGAAGTGCTTTTTATATGTTTATGCGACGAATCTGTTGGTACTGCCATGTTAGTTGATGGCATTTTTTCACCTCCCTATAGTTCGTTTTTCGAACATTCTATTTAAAAATTTTTTCTATTGTGCTTCCCAATGTTCCTGCAATTTTAAAAGCGACATCTAAAGAAGGAGTGTGTTTTCCGTTCTCTATATTCGATAAATAAGCACGAGTAATTCCAACCTTCAAGGCTAAGTCTTCTTGTGTTATGTCTTGTTCTTTTCTTAACTTTGTAATCACATTCATTTTCTTCACCACCAAATGTGCGTTTTTCGAACATCTAACTTCTATGATACGTGCTTAAAACGAACATGTCAATATAAAACGTGCGAATTACGAACTGTTTTTTTTACGAACATTAGATGGTAAAATATAATTTACAAAGGAGGGGAATTTTGTGCCTTTTTCGTCCAAGCTAAAAGAATTAAGAGAATCTAAAGGGCTTTCTCAAGAAGAACTAGCGGCCAAATTGAATATCCCCCGTTCTTCTATCACTCATTATGAAAATCATAATGATAGACTCCCTAGAAAATCCCGTTTAATAGAAATAGCAGATTTCTTTAATGTATCAATTGATTATTTACTTAGTGATACTAATGTTGAATTACGTCCAAACATTAATGAGAAATCCGATAATGAAAATAACCTAGAAAAAGCATTGAATGATCCTAAACTTGGTCTTTGGTTCAAAGACATTCAAGATGCTTCTCTTGAAAAGCAAGAAGAACTTAAACGATTTTGGGAGTTCATTAAAGAAAAGGAAAAAAACCGCAAATCTGGAGATCTACAAAAATAACAATTATATCCAATAATAAACGCACGCTATATTGCGTGTTTTTATTTACATTGTTGTTGGCTAATTATTCCTGTAATTGATATATCGGGAAAAATCAGAGCTTGGGAATTAAAATAAAATTCCCCTTCTTTTATGCCGTTAACAATATTTATATATACATATAATTTCAGGTGTCAAAATTGAATAAAGGTAAAAGATTATACAAAAAAATTATGGGGGAACTTACATTGACAGATTCTTATTTTAAACAAACTGAAGTATTTATTGAAGGTAATTTAGCATTAAGAACACCACAAAGGCATGCTTACAAAGAATTATATGAATCATTCTCTACAGATCCATCAACGCACAAAATGATAGTACTTCCTACTGGTACTGGTAAAACTGGTTTAATGGGGATTGCCCCTTTTAAATTAAGTAATGGTAAAGTTTTAATTATTACACCTAGTCTAATAATTCGCGAAGGAATTTCAGATGTTTTTGATACTAGAACTGCTTTCAATTTTTGGTCCGATAAAAATGTTATTTTAAATGATGAGCACTTACCAAGAGTCTATCGTTATGCAGGATTTCAAAAACCTGGTGATAAAAAACGAGTACTAAAGTATCTTCAAGAAGCGGATATTATTATTGCAAATATTCACAAAGTATATAACACTAATTCAAGGAAATCCTTGGTCAATTTGTTATCCTCTGATTTCTTTGACATGATTATTATTGATGAGGCTCATCACTCAGCTGCAGATTCTTGGTTACATACATTAGAACATTTTAGTGCTTCAAAAATTATTAAAGTAACTGGTACTCCTTTTAGATCTGATAATCAAGAAGTAGAAGGTCATGTTGTCTATGAATATGAGATGGCAGACGCGATTAAAGATGGTTATATCAAAAACATTGTGTCAGAAGATTATACAACTGAGAAATTAGTTTTTATGGTTGATGATAAAGAAGTTAGTAAAGAAGAAGCTTTAGAACTCATGGACACAAATTGGGTTACACGCAGTGTCGCATACTCTAAACAATGTAGTAAAACAATTGTAGACATGAGTATCCAACGTTTGTTAGAAAAGCGTCAACACGGTAAAGCGCATCATCAAATTATCGCCGTTGCATGTAGTATAAATCACGCTAAACAAATCATGGAATTATATCAAGAGTCTGGATATAGCGCAGATTATGTTACAAGTGATCGTCCTGAAGAATCTGAAAAGGCAATTATTCAATATAAAAAAGGCGAATTAGACGTTCTTGTTAATGTTAATATGTTAGGTGAAGGATTCGATCATCCTAATATAAGCGTTGCCGCGATTTTTCGCCCTTTTAGAACTCTAGGCCCTTATGCCCAATTCATTGGACGTGCGTTAAGAAGAATACCTGGCGATGAAATCATTCCTTCTATTGATAATGTGGCTCATATTGTATATCATAAGGAATTAGGTTTAGAAGAGCTCTGGATGTACTATACTGGTGAAAAAGAGAAGGCTGCCCGTAGGCAACTAATACAACAAGAAATAGAAAGGTCTTTCTATGAACGTGATGATGATGTCGGTGAAGTGAAGTCCGAAGGAAATATTATTACAACAAACAGAGAATTTTTAACTGATGGTATTGGATATAAATATAGAGATACAATACAAAAAGAAATATCTAGAAGACACACGGATTTAGAAAATCAAGCTAATCAGATGCGTGAAGCAGGAATCCCTGAGCCACAAATCGAAGCATTTAAACAGTTCCAATTACGTGAAATGGAAAAATCCGTTACGGCTAAACGTCAAGAATTACGTGCAGAACTCATTCGAGAAGAATTGCATGAAGCTCATACAGAACATATTCTGAATATGACAGAAGAACTTTTCACTTCTACAGGTACTGAACCAAAAGGAACTGAGCTACCGAATAATTCTTCTAATGTAATTTTTAAAAATCTCAAAACAAATGATGCTTACGTAGCAGTTTATATGAATTTTAATCTTAAGCAGAAATTAAAACGTAGTATCGATGAATGGGAAACATATGATTTTGAAGAAGCTAGAAAATTAGTGCCTATTTTAATGGAAAAATTAAGAAAGAAAATTGAAGGGATTGAATAAAATGAAGCAAGTGCTGAAAGAAATTACAGATCTCTTGATGTACAAAGGTCCGAATTTGCAAGAACTACTTACAGATGCACTTAACGAAAAAAAAGAAGTTAGCGTCGAGAAACGACCCGATATGCATATACTTAAAGTACAATATACTATTCCTTACAATATTCCAGTAGAAGAATGTTACTTTTATAACATACAAGATGAATTATTCAAACAGACTATTAATATTAACGGTAAATCAAAAGTTATCTTTGATAAGTATGCTGAAATCAGTGGAAAATTAACAGATCTTGAACTTGCTGCAACATTAGTATCTTAACTTTTTAAAAAGCCCTTAAATGGGCTTTTCTTCTCCTTTAAAAAAGAACATACGTTCCAATAGGATAATGGAGTGAATTTAATTGCATAAAGTAATCACTTATTACACAACACAACTCGAAGACTACATTGAAAAATTATATAATTCTTTATCAATCTCTACTCCGGAACAGCTCGATATGATAATAATTGCTAAAAAACTAAATATTTGGCTACATTTTGCTCCGTTTGGAAGTTGTGCTATTTGTCGAGATAATTTGCCGAGCATTATCATTGATAATCGAATCACATTTTACCAACAATGGGAGGACTTTGGTCATGAACTTTGTCATATTCTATTCCATGTAGGAAATCAATTATATGTACCGAAATTATTTTTAAACTATCAAGAAGCAAAAGCAAAAAATTTCATGTTACATTTTTGTATTCCTACTTTTATGCTAAGAACACTAGATTTCCCTGAAACAAGAAAAGAATCCATATATCTCATCGCAAAAACTTTCAATGTTTCATTTCAAGTCGCAAAACGGCGCTTATTACATTATGAAAATCAGTTATTATCTTCTCATTTACAAACTATTTTTCCGTAAACATGCTTGATTACATAATAAAAGAATATACACATATCATTTGGCTTGTATTTACACCAAACAATTCGCTTTTTACAATTTATTTAAATTAATTTTCACATAATGAATACTAATAAGAGGAGGATTTTCTATGAAAACCGCAATCTATTTACGTAAATCCCGTGCCGATCTCGAAGCCGAAGCACGTGGCGAAGGCGAAACTTTAGCAAAGCACCGCACTACCCTGCTGAAAATTGCCAAGGAAATGAACTTAAATGTTTTAGCTGTCCGTGAAGAAATCGTTTCTGGTGAGAGCTTAGTGAAACGTCCTGAAATGCTAGCTCTGCTTGAAGAAATTGAAGATAACAAATATGATGTTGTTCTTTGTATGGATATGGACCGTTTAGGGCGTGGTGGTATGAAAGAACAAGGAATCATTTTAGAGACGTTTAAACGCTCGAGTACGAAGATTATGACACCTAGGAAGACTTATGACCTTAATGATGAGTGGGACGAAGAATACAGCGAATTTGAAGCGTTTATGGCACGTAAGGAGTTAAAGATTATTACTCGTCGTATGCAACGCGGTCGTATCGCAAGTGTAGAGGCTGGGAATTACCTTGGCACACATGCGCCATTCGGATATGATATCCATCGTTTAAATAAGCGAGAGCGTACGTTAACGATTAATTCAGAAGAAGCTTCTGTTGTTAGAATGATATTTGATTGGTATGCAAATGAGGATATGGGTGCTAACGCAATCAGAAGCAAGTTAAATGATCTTGGCTACAAAAGTAAGTTAGGCAATGAATGGAACCCCTACAGCATCTTGGATATATTAAAAAACAATGTGTACATCGGAAAAGTAACGTGGCAAAAACGAAAAGAAGTAAAACGCCCTGATGCTGTGAAGCGTAGTTGTGCAAGGCAAGATAAATCAGATTGGATTATTGCTGATGGAAAACATGAACCTATCATATCCGAAAGTTTGTTTGAACAAGTGCAAGATAAATTAAATTCAAGGTATCATGTTCCTTACAATACAAACGGAATTAAAAATCCACTGGCTGGTATTATTAAATGCGGTAAATGTGGTTACAGCATGGTCCAACGTTATCCGAAAAATCGAAAAGAAGCTATGGATTGTAAACACCGTGGCTGCGAAAACAAATCAAGCTATACTGAATTAATCGAGAGACGTTTACTCGAGGCTTTAAAAGAATGGTATATCGATTATAAAGCTGATTTTGAAAAACATAAGCAAGATGACAAATTGAAAGAAACGCAAGTTATTCAAATGAATGAAGTTGCATTACGAAAGCTTGAAAAAGAATTAGTGGATGTCCAAAAACAAAAAAATAATCTGCATGATTTATTAGAGCGTGGCGTTTATACTGTCGATATGTTTTTAGAACGTTCGAATGTAGTTTCTAATCGCATTAATGAAATCACCTCAACGATGGAAAACTTAAAGAAAGAAATTAAAACAGAAATAAAAAAGGAAAAAGTGAAGAAAGATACAATTCCTCAAGTAGAACATGTTCTTGATCTGTACTTCAAAACAGATGATCCAAAAAAGAAAAACAGCCTCCTAAAATCAGTTTTAGAAAAGGCTGTTTATAAGAAAGAAAAATGGCAAAGGCTTGATGATTTCGAACTTGTGCTTTACCCTAAGCTCCCTCAAGATGGCGACATATAAGCGTTCGTGCTTTGTTGTCACCTTGTTGGTGTAATTAGATTAACCCCATTAAGCCCTAAAGCATCATTCGTCGAAACAGCTAACACAACAGGCTTTCCATTTCTAAGCGTCGCTTTTGCTGCCATTAGTACCGGAGAGTCTGTCATTGCATTTGCAAATTTACTCATAGAATTTCCTGTTAGTGGTGCAATCACCATACAATCTAGTGGAATTTTAGGTCCTAGTGGTTCTGCGCCAACGATTGAATTAATTGCCTTAAAACCTGTTATTTCTTCAATCTTTTTAATCCACTCTGCCCCTTCTCCAAATCTAGTATTTGTTGATTGAACAGTGTAAGAAACAACGGGACGTACTTCTGCGCCCTCAGCAATTAATTTTTCTAAATGAGGCATCACTTCCTCATACGTACAATGTGAACCTGTAAAACCAAATCCTATTCTTTTCCCTTTTAAATTCATTCCCCATTCTCCTTTCTTGCTATTGCACCTTCTGCTAGTAACTGAGAAAGAACGTTCGCTAAAATTTGTCCGGCTGTTTTCGGAGCAACAATACCCGGCAAACCAGGTGCTAACAATGCCTTGACTCCTCTTTTTTCCGCATATCTAAAGTCAGTACCGCCTGGTTTAGAAGCTAAATCAATTACTAACGTATGAGCTGGCATTTTTGAAATAACATTCGCTGTCACAACGAGATGCGGAATTGTGTTAATCACAATATCGATATTACCTACTTCTTTCTCTATGTCTTGCATATGAAAAGGAGAAAACATCATTTCTGTAATACGAGCAATATGTTCCGATCGTCTCGCTCCTACTTTGACATGTGCTCCTAATGATTGAAAGGCTCTTGCTACACTCATACCAGTTCTACCAAACCCTAAAACCATTACATTCGATCCATGGATTGTATAATCGGTATGTTGAATAACCATCATTAGTGTACCTTCTACAGTCGGAATAGAGTTATAAATTGCAACATCATCACGATCAAATAATTTTACAAGTTTTCGATTCGTAGTAGATACAAGATTCTCCAAATAAGGTGTTCCGATACCTGAATATATAGTAAAGTGTTCTGGTGTCTTTTCAATCTGCTCCTGCGTTATAGAAACTTTTTCATTTGAAAAAATAGTATCTACTTCTCCTTTGGCATTCGTCCCTGCAACTGGCAAAATAATGGCATCTAAAGCAGCGAAATTTAAATCTTGTATACTTTCTTTTGCTGCCCCAGTGAAGCCATGATCTAGCTGTTCAAACCCTATTAATGAAAGTTTCGCATCTAGTTCAACTAACTTGCGAATTACTTCTAGCTGCCGTGCATCTCCTCCTATGACAGCGATATGCATCTCAGTCAACATTCCCTAATTCACCTTCTTTTTCTTTCATTTATAAGAAAAATGCCTACTTTTTCTTTTTCCTCCACATCATATGTAATGTACGAGTTTGAGGTGATTGAAAAACAAAAAGCACACATGTTTTATCTGCTCTATATAAAAATAAGAAAAAAGACAACCAAAACGGTCATCTTTCATTCTGACTTTGTATGATTTGTAAAATCGCAAATTATCATATCATGTCCCACTTTCTTAATTTGGTTCCATTCCACCCTCACTTCTTGCTGTTCTCTTTTAAAGCCTCCCCATTTCCCAAGCGGTATAATAAGAGCTTGTATTCGTCCGTCTCGCTCATTAATTTCTACATCTGCGTGACCTAAAACTCCCATTTTTTCCGCTCTTTCTAAATCCACAATCTCTTTACCACTTAATTCACTTAAGCGCATGAAATCTCCCCCTTATTTTTTTATAAAAGCCTCCTATAATAAGTACCTATTCTGCATATATAAAAAAAATAACCGTACCTCATATAAATGAGATACGATTATTCTCGAAAAGGAATGAATCATAAAACCAACTAAAGTTTCATTCCCTTTGGTAGTTTTCCATCCGGACTAATAAGTGCCGCAGAGAATTCATCTGTAAACATATTGCGAATTAACTCGTCTACATTTTGTTTTGTTACAGTATTTACACTTTCAATTATTTCATCAAGAGAACGATGTTTACGAAGAAGTAATTCGTTTTTACCGTTACGGCTCATACGACTATTCGTACTTTCTAAACTTAACATTAAGTTTCCTTTTAATTGTTCTTTACTATTAACAAGCTCTTTTTCTGTAATACCTGTATTTTTCAACGTATTTAACGTCTCTTGCATTGTTTCATACAGTGTATCTAATTGTTGGCTACCTGTTCCACCGTAAAGCGTTAACATCCCTGTATCTTCATAAGAAGAGTGATAAGAGAATACTGAGTACGCCAATCCACGTTGCTCACGTACTTCTTGGAATAAACGGCTACTCATACTACCGCCTAAAACATTATTTAATACAATTAAGTTATAAATATCTTCATGTCCCATTTGCAAGCCTTTATATCCTAAACATAAATGAGCTTGTTCTGTTTCCTTCTTACGTGCTACTTTATTGAAATGGAAAATTGGGCTATGTACTTGTTCACGATTTGTTGTTCCTTCGTAACTACCGAAATATTGCTCTACAGTTTGTAAAAATGCTTCATCAATATTCCCTGCAATTGATACAACAACATTTTCAGGTGTGTAATGATCTTTCATATATTGACGTAACGTATCACCTGTAAATGTTTCAAGCGTTTCTTCTGTTCCTAAAATAGGATATCCAAGCGGATGCGTTTCATATGTTGCTTTCGTTAACATATCATGCACAATATCATCTGGCGCATCTTCGTACATTTTTATTTCTTCACATACAACATTTTTCTCTTTTTTCAGTTCTTCCTCATCAAATGTTGAATTAAAGAACATATCTGCTAAAACATCTAACGCGTATTTAGCATGCTCATCTAACACTTTCGCATAGTAACATGTATATTCTTTTGAAGTAAAAGCATTTACTTGTCCACCAATGCTATCAAATGATTCTGCAATCTCTCTTGCACTTCGCGTTTCTGTCCCTTTGAAGAACATATGTTCCAAAAAGTGCGAAACTCCATTATTTTTTTCATTTTCATTTCTTGAACCTGCGTGGATCCATATACCAATCGCAACCGAGCGTACAGTTGGTATATTCTCCATAACAATTCTCACACCATTTTTACACGTATATTTTTTAATCAAAAACTTTCCTCCTAATGCCAGTTTCTCTAAATAATTGCTATTATTTAATGATAACAAGTTTAGAGATGAATGTCATGCAAATGTATTTAATCCACACGTTTTTCATCTAATAATTCTGTAATATTCCCCACTTTATATCCTTGTTCCTTTAATTTTTTAATCATAGTATCTAGCGCTTCTGTTGTAGGTGAAGTAGGATGCATTAGCACAATAGCACCTGGATGTATTTTTCGCATTACTCTCTGCAATAGCACACCCGGTTCTGGCCGCTTCCAATCAATTGTATCTACAGTCCACATAATCGTCCCCATTTGGAAATCATCCGCTATTTTTACTACCTCATCCCGAAAGCTTCCGCTTGGCGGAGCAAACCATCTCACTTTCTGATTTGTAGCCGCTTCTATCATTCGATTTGTTTTTTGTAATTGATCTCGTATTTCATCTGTAGACAGCGTTTTCATATTAGGGTGTGTGTAAGAATGATTTCCTACTTCTTGATTTGCATCGACAATCATTTTGGCAAATCGTAAGTTTTCTTTCACCCAGCGTCCTTCTAAAAAGAAAGTCGCCTTCACATCATGTTTTTTCAATATCTCTAATATACGTGGCAAATACTCATTACCCCAGGCCACATTAATTGTTAATCCCACCATTTTTTTATTTGGATGTCCTCGATAAATGGGAGCTGGTGGTAAATCTTCTAAGTGAACACTCGGTGATACTTCCTTAAATTCAAGTTGTTCTTGATCAAACTTCTTGATTTTCTTCATATTATTATAGGACGCTTCTATATCCACTTGTTTTCCATTATACCCAGGCGTCGCCTTCCAAATCTTATCAATCATCGCATTTTGCGGCATAATCTCGTACTGTTTTGCATGCTTTTGAATCTCTTCATGCAAGTTATCCTGCGCAAAAACGGAATAAGAGCCAAAACCCACATATAAAGAAAATATAAATATGTACGCTAATATACGAGCTTTCATATAAACCCTCCCATTAACTATAAAAAAGAAACCATTTTCTTCTTATCTTTGTTAATTTGAGCGTTATGATGAAAACTATACCTATACTCACATAAAAATCTAAATGAATCACATTTTTTACATAACAAAAAAAGCCAGCTAAACTGGCTTTCACTTATTGTTGCTCTTGTGCGTTTTCTTCTTTAACCGCTTCTTCTTTAGCAGCTTCTTTTTCTTGCTCTTCTTTTAGCAATACTTTTCTAGATAAGTTTACACGACCTTGCTTATCGATTTCGATAACTTTAACTGAAATCTCATCACCGATTTTCACAACGTCTTCTACTTTACCTACACGCTCAAGTGCAAGTTCAGAGATGTGAACAAGTCCATCTTTACCGCTAAATAATTCAACGAACGCACCGAATTTTTCAACACGTTTAACTTTGCCTAAGTAGATTTCGCCTACTTGTACTTCGCGAACGATATCTTCGATAATTTTCTTCGCTTTGTCATTCATCTCTTGGTTAATTGATGAAATGAATACTGTACCATCTTGCTCGATATCAATTTTAACGCCAGTTTCTTCAATGATTTTATTAATTTGTTTACCACTTGGTCCAATAACATCACGAATTTTATCTGGGTTAATTGTCATTGTAATAATCTTCGGAGCATACGCAGATAACTCAATGCGAGGTTCAGCGATAACAGATAACATGTGATCTAGAATGTGCATACGACCAACTTTCGCTTGTTGTAATGCTTCTTCTAAAATCTCACGAGATAAACCATCGATTTTAATGTCCATTTGTAGTGCAGTTACACCTTTTGCAGTACCTGCTACTTTAAAGTCCATATCACCTAAATGGTCTTCCATTCCTTGAATATCTGTTAAAATTGTGTAATGCTCACCAGATTTTACTAGACCCATTGCAATACCAGCAACTGGTGCTTTAAGTGGTACACCCGCATCCATCATCGCTAATGTACTACCGCAAATACTCGCTTGTGAAGTAGAACCATTTGATTCTAATACTTCAGATACAAGACGCACTGTATATGGGAAATCCTTTTCAGACGGAATTACAGGTTCAAGAGCACGTTCTCCTAGTGCACCGTGACCAATTTCACGACGACCTGGTCCACGCATTGGTCTTGTTTCACCAACACTAAATGAAGGGAAATTATAATGGTGCATAAAGCGTTTTGACTCTTCTACACCTAGACCATCTAAAATTTGCACATCGCCTAATGCACCTAATGTACAAATACTTAATGCTTGCGTTTGTCCACGTGTGAATAGACCAGAACCATGTGTACGAGATAAAATACCAACCTCTGATGCTAAAGGACGAATTTCGTCACCTTTACGACCATCTGGGCGGATTTTTTCAACTGTAATAAGACGACGTACTTCTTCTTTTACAATTTTATATAAAATTTCGTTTACTTGTCCTAATGTATCAGCATCAGCTTCCGCTGCTTCGTAATGCTCAATTACACGCTTTTTCACTACGCTAATTGCATCTTCACGTGCATGTTTTTCGTGCACTTGGATTGCAGAATGCATATCTGTCTCAGCCATTTCACGTACAGCTTGGTTCAAATCAGCATCCACTTCATAAAGTTTCACTGCTGTTTTCTCTTTACCGACAGCTTGTACAATCTCTTCTTGGAATGCAATTAGACGTTTAATTTCATCGTGTCCAAACATAATTGCTTCTAACATTGTTTCTTCAGGTACTTGATCCGCTCCTGCTTCAACCATGTTAATTGCATCTTTCGTACCAGCTACAACAAGGTGCATATCACTTTGTTCTTGCTGTTCTACTGTTGGATTAATAACGAACTCGCCATTAATACGACCAACTGTCGCACCTGCGATTGGACCTTCAAATGGAATATCTGAAATAGATAATGCTAATGAAGAACCAAACATAGCTGCCATCTCAGAAGAACAGTCTTGATCAACACTCATTACGATGCTGACAACTTGTACTTCATTACGGAAACCATCTGCGAAAAGTGGACGGATTGGACGGTCAATTAAACGACTTGCTAAAATTGCTTTTTCACTTGGACGGCCTTCGCGCTTAATAAAACCACCTGGGATTTTTCCGACTGCATATAAACGCTCTTCATAGTTTACTGTAAGCGGGAAGAAATCTACATTTTTTGGCTCTTTTGATGCAGTTGCTGTAGATAGAACTGCTGTGTCGCCATATCTTACTAATACTGCTCCGTTTGCTTGTTTTGCAAGCTGACTTGTTTCAATTGTTAGCTGACGACCAGCTAAATCTATCGAGAAGACTTGCTTTTCCTGACTCATTTAAGTACCCCTCTCAATTTAAAATATTCAATTCTTCTATGTAAATGGATAGTATATCACAATATTCTTTCCTCTAGTATTGCCGAAAATTAAGTAAGCTATAAAGAGTAGAAGATATATTTTTACCTAACAAAAAAGCGGGAATATTCCCGCTTCTTTGACTATCGACGTAAGCCAAGCTTTGTGATTAATTCACGGTAACGTGTGATATCGCTATTACGAAGGTAAGTAAGTAAATTACGACGTTTACCAACCATCTTTAATAGACCACGACGTGAATGATGATCCTTCTTGTGAGTACGTAAGTGCTCGTTTAGAGTGTTAATTTGCTCCGTTAGGACAGCAATTTGAACCTCTGGAGAACCAGTATCAGTCTCATGAGTTCTAAATTGTGCAATGATTTCATTTTTACGCTCTTGTGTTAAAGCCATCCTATTTCACCTCCTAATAATTAAACCCCCAGTTACCTAGCAAGCATCGGTGAGTCGCAATGCCAAGTAATGGTTGTCATAAAGTACATAACATAGAATACTACTTTTCATTTGAAAAAGCAAGTATATTCTTTACGCTCGCAAAATATTCTTGGGCAACCTTTTTATCTTGAGCGATTTGCGCAACTAACTCATCAATTCCATTAAACTTTTTTTCTTCTCTTATACGCATGTGCCACTCCACTGTAACACTTTGATCGTATATGTCTTTATTAAATTCAAATAGATGCACTTCAATAGATAATTGACGCTCATTCTCTTTGAAGGTTGGTTTATATCCGATATTACATACACTATCATGCCATTCATCATGAACTTTCAACCTTACCGCATATACACCTACAGGTGGCAACAGATATTCATCATTTAAACCTACATTTGCAGTTGGAAAACCAATTTGACGTCCACGCTTATCACCGTGTACAACTGTGCCTTCTACGGTGTAAGCTCTCCCTAAAATAGATGGAATTTGTTCCATTTCACCGTTTCGAATTAACTTTCGTAATGAAGTGGAACTTACTTTTTCTTCTTGATATTCAACTTTTTCGATCACGGTCTGTGTAAACTCCCCTCTTGCATGAAATGGTAAAGTCTCCATCTTCCCTTTTCCTAAACGTCCATATGAATAATCAAAGCCTGCTACTACATGCTTTACATTTAAACCAATAATGTACTCATCGACAAACTGTTGTGGCAATAATCCAGCAAATGGCTCATCGAATTTCACTACATATAAGATATCAATTCCTAAACTTGCGATGATTTCTTCTTTAAGGCGCATCGGTGTAATATACTCCACATGCGCTTCTTTTTTCCCTAATACAACAGACGGGTGTGGATGGAACGTCATGACAGCACTTTTACATCCTCTTTCATCCGCTATTTTTTTCGCTGTTCGAATCACACGTTGATGTCCTAAATGAATGCCATCAAAATATCCTAATGCCATTACAGTAGGTGGTAATTCTATTTTATTTTGTTCATGTGGATGAGTTAAATGAATAAGTTTCACGCTTGAATTCACCTTTTTCTGTAATAATCCTTCCAATAATTCATTATAGCTTTAGTTCTTGATTATTCACAAGCACTTTCATTGGCTTTAGCATGCCAGGGTGTTTTGGGTGATGCTCATAAATCGCTAAGCAACGATCATTTTTATCAAATACTGTAATAAATGGTGCTGTTGTTTCTAATTCATTCTTTAAGAACATACCGTTCTTTATTTTTTCAGCTTGCTTTTCATCTACAACCATTTTTGGAAACTTACTTAGCGCCTCATCAATTGAGATGAAAATAGACTCTACTGTTCCATTTTGCACGTTTTCTTCAATTTCTTCAAATGATATGCAATCTTCTAGTAAAAATTCACCAGATGCTGTTCTTACAAGGTGAGACATATGTGATGGAAATCCAAGTTTTTCACCAATCATTACTGCTAGTGTTCTTACATATGTTCCTTTACTACACGTTACACGGAAACGAAATGAAATGTTTTCCCCTTCAAAAACTTCACGTTCATCAAGTAATACAAATTCATGAATTGTAATTGTACGAACTGGACGTTCAACTTCTTGTCCTGCCCTTGCATATTCGTATAGTTTTTTTCCGTTAACTTTTACAGCTGAGAACATCGGTGGCATTTGTTCAATTGTCCCTGTTAGTTCCGCTAGTGCCTCTTCTACTTCTTTACGTGTAATGACACGATTTACATCTTGTTTCTCCACAACTTCACCAGAAGCATCTTCTGTTGTTGTTGAAAATCCTAATGTCACTTCACCTTCGTATGTTTTTGTTTCACTTGTTAAAAATTGCGCAATTTTTGTTGCACGCCCAACGCAAATAGGTAATACTCCTGTTACATCTGGATCCAGTGTCCCTGTATGACCAATTCGTTTCTCACGCAATATCTTTCTTAATTTGAACACACAATCATGTGATGTCATTCCCTTTGGCTTATGTAATAATACTACACCTTCCATATACTCACCTCATCATTATTCTTTTGTAGTAATTGCAATTATGCAAAACTTATTTTACATTGAAAAAATGGATAGACAAATGTCTATCCATTATTCTTCACGTTTACCGTCTTTATTAATTTCATGTAAAAGTGTATCAATTCGATGACCATATCCGATAGACTCATCGAACTCAAAGGTAATTTCTGGTGTTTTACGAAGACGAATACGTTGGCCAATTTCTGAACGAATAAAGCCTTTTGCCTTCGCTAAACCTTTTAATGTATTTTCTTTCTGTTCTTCGTCACCTAAAACAGAAATGTATACTTTAGCAATTTGTAAATCTCCACTCACTTGTACATCTGTTACTGTAACAAATCCAATACGTGGGTCTTTAATTTTACGACTGATAATGTCGCCTAATTCTTTTTTCATTTGCTCGCCCACACGGTTCGCACGTAATTTCATAACTCTTCACCTCATTCAATACCATTCCAAATGTGTTATCGTACGTTCAATTTCAGGAAATGAATCGATATACTCAAGTACACGATTCATTTCTTTTTCACAGACAACACGATTTGAGGATACGGAAACAATTGCAATTTCTGTACGTTGCCATACATCTTGATGCCCAACTTCAGAAACAGCAACATTATAGCGCTGTTTCACACGAGTTAACACACGTTGCAAAATTGCTCGTTTCTCTTTTAAAGAATGCACATCGTAAATCATACACTCGAATGAGAGTGAAGCGATAATCATCGCTTCACTTCTTCCATAACGTATGCTTCAATGATGTCCCCTTCTTTAAGATCATTATATCTCTCAATTGTAATACCACACTCATAGTTTTGTGCAACTTCTTTTACGTCGTCTTTGAAACGTTTTAACGTATCAAGTTGTCCTTCGAAAATTACTACGCCATCACGGATAATACGAACGCCACTATCACGTGTAATTTTACCGTCTATTACGTAACAACCTGCGATTGTTCCAACTTTTGTTACTTTGAACGTTTGACGAACTTCCGCTTGACCGATTACTTTTTCTTCGAATTCTGGATCCAGCATACCTTGCATTGCTGATTCAATTTCTTCGATTACTTTATAGATAATACGGTGTAAACGAACATCAACTTTCTCTAATTCAGCTGTACGCTTAGCATTCACATCAGGGCGTACGTTAAATCCAATTATAATTGCATTAGATGCAGAAGCTAAAATAACATCAGATTCTGTAATCGCACCTACGCCTGTATGGATAATTTTCACTTTTACGCCTTCAACATCAATTTTACGAAGTGATGCTGCCATTGCTTCTACAGAACCTTGTACGTCTGCTTTCACAATTAAGTTAATTTCTTTTACATCGCCCTCTTGGATTTGTTGGAATAAATCTTCCAGGCTGAATTTAGATTTCTCACCACGTTGTGCAACTAACGCTTCTTGTGCACGTGATTCACCGATTTGACGAGCTTTCTTCTCATCAGCGAATGCCATGAAACGATCTCCCGCTTGTGGCACTTCATTTAAACCTGTAATTTCAACAGGAGTTGATGGACCAGCAACTTTTACACGACGACCAATATCACTTACCATTGCACGAACACGACCGAATGATGTTCCAACAACAATTGGATCTCCAACTCGAAGTGTACCGTTTTGAACAAGTAATGTCGCGATAGTTCCTTTACCTTTATCAAGCTGTGCTTCAATTACAGTACCAGCTGCATAGCGATTTGGATTTGCTTTATATTCTTCTACTTCACTCACAAGAAGAATCATTTCTAGTAAGTTGTCAATTCCCTCGCCTTGAATTGCAGAAATTGGTACGAAAATCGTGTCTCCACCCCAAGCTTCTGGAACTAATTCATATTCTGTTAATTCTTGCATTACACGATCAGGATTTGCCGCTGGTTTATCCATTTTATTCACAGCAACAATAATTGGTACTCCAGCTGCTTTCGCATGGCTAATCGCTTCAACTGTTTGTGGCATAACACCGTCATCAGCTGCAACAACAAGAATTGTAATATCTGTTACTTGTGCACCACGAGCACGCATTGTTGTAAATGCCGCGTGACCTGGTGTATCTAAGAACGTAATTTTCTTATCATTTACATCAACTTGGTATGCACCAATATGCTGAGTAATTCCACCAGCTTCGCCAGCAGTTACTTTTGAATTACGGATAGAGTCAAGCAATGTTGTTTTACCATGGTCAACGTGTCCCATAATTGTAACAACAGCTGGACGTTCTTTTAAGTTTTCTTCATCATCTTGCTCATCGATGAATGTTTCAAATTCAGTTTCACTTACAACTACTTCTTCTTCTACTTCAATACCGTAATCAGTAGCAATTAACTCAATTGTATCTTTATCTAAGTCTTGGTTAATTGTCGCCATAATTCCTAGCATGAAGAGCTTTTTAATAATTTCAGATGGCTCTTTGCTTAACTTTTTAGCAAGGTCACCTACTGTAAGGCTTCCAGAGAAAGTGATTTTATCTGGTGTTTCTACTATTTGTGTTTGTTGTCTTCCAGCAAAGTTATCTTGACGTTTGTCTTCATTTCCTTTGCCTTTTTTCTTCTTCTTATTGCTGTTCTTTTTACTGCGAACAACTTTCTCTTCTACTTCAAACTCATCTGCAACAGAAGGTTTTTCTGCCCCAGTGTTATATTGATTATCTAATTTGTTTACTACTTCATCTTCTAACATTGTCATATGATTCGAAACCTCGATATTCATCTCTTTTAGTTTTGTCATAAGATCTTTACTTGAGATATTATTTTTTTTTGCATATTCATGTACTCGAATTTTACTCATACCTTCACCCCCGGTAATTTGTATCGAGCATGCTACGTAGCTTTTTCGCAAAGCCTTCATCTAACACAGCTACAACGACTCGCTCGTCTCTCCCAATCGCATGCCCTAATTGTTGTCGATTTTCGACTTTTCTCATTGGTATGTTATAGTACGTGGTTTTATCAATGATACGTTTTGTAGTGTTCGCTGACGCATCTTCAGAAAGCAATACTAGCTTTGCTTTGCCACTTCGTACTTCTTTTAAAACGAGTTCTTCACCCGAAATAATTTTTCGAGCGCGGTTTGCTAGTCCTAAAAACGATTTCCAATCAGACACTTATTTCGACTCCTTCTCAACAAGCTCAAGAAGCTCTTCGTACAGAGAACTGTCGATTTTCGCTTTTAGATGATGTTCCAAAATGTTTTTCTTTTGGGCTTGAATAATGCTTTCTTTATCTTTTGATAAATATGCACCTCGTCCTGATTTTTTTCCTGATAAATCAATAGACACTTCGCCCTCTTTGGAACGAACAATGCGAACGAGCTCTCGTTTTGATTTCATCTCTTGCGTCGCAATACATTTTCGTAACGGAACTTTTCGATTGCTCATACTCATCACCTCTATTCGATTTCGTCTTCAACTGAATCGAATCCGAATGCGATTACGCTATCTTCTTCTGTCACAATACCAAGTTGTTTCGCATCAGACTCACTTTTAATATCAATTTTCCAGCCTGTTAATTTAGCTGCAAGACGCGCATTTTGTCCACGCTTACCAATCGCTAACGAAAGCTGGTGGTCTGGAACAACAACAGTTGTTGCTTTCTCTTCTTCATCTACAAGTACTTTAACAACCTGTGATGGACTTAAAGCATTTGCAACATATTCAACTGGGTCATTCGACCAGCGAACGATGTCAATCTTTTCACCTTTTAGTTCATCTACAACGCGTTGTACACGTTGTCCTTTCGGTCCTACACAAGAACCTACTGGATCAACATCGATATTCTCTGCATATACAGAAATTTTAGAACGGTCGCCTGCTTCACGTGCTACAGAGCGAATTTCTACAGTTCCATCATAAATTTCTGGAACTTCCATTTCGAATAAACGTTTTAAAAGACCAGGATGTGTACGTGATACGTAAATTTGTGGTCCTTTTGTTGTCTTTTCTACTTTTGTAATAAATACGCGAATACGATCATGTGGTTTATATTGCTCATTTGGCATTTGCTCACTTACAGGTAGTAAAGCTTCTACTTTACCTAAGCTTACATAGATGAAACGAGCATCTTGGCGCTGTACAATACCAACCATAATGTCTTCTTCACGATCACTAAATTCTGAATAAATAACACCACGTTCCGCCTCACGAACTCGTTGTGTTACAACTTGTTTTGCAGTTTGCGCTGCAATACGACCAAAATCTTTTGGCGTTACTTCAATTTCTAGTACGTCGCCATCTTGGTAGTTTGGATTAATTTGTCTTGCCTCTTCTACAGAGATTTCAAGACGTGGATCAAACACATTATCCACAACGTCCTTACGTGCTAAAACTTGAATTGTTCCCACTTCGGGATTAAAGCTCACACGAACGTTTTGTGCTTGGTTAAAATTGCGTTTATAAGCAGAGATTAATGCTGCTTCAATCGCATCAATAATAATATCTTTACTAATACCTTTTTCTGACTCTAATACGAGCAAAGCATCTAACAACTCAGTGCTCATGAAGATCCCCCTTCTTACTAAAACGTAACAGCAAGTCGCGCATTTGCAACTTTATCCATTGGAATTTGGATTTCTTTTTTACGTGTTTTAATTGTTAATAGTAGTGTAATTGTAGTACCATCGTAGGAAAGTAGCTTTCCTTCAAACATCTTTTCACCATCAATCGGCTCATATGTTTTAATTGCCACTTGTTTTCCTACCGCTTGCTGGAAGTCTTTCTCTTTCTTTAATGGGCGTTCCGCTCCAGGAGATGATACATCCAAAAAGTAAAGATGAGGAATTGGATCCTCTTTATCTAAAGCTTCGCTTAAACGTTCACTTACCGCACCGCATTCTTCAATGTCGACTCCCTTTTCAGAATCGATGAATACGCGTAAGAACCAGTCTTGTCCTTCTTGCACATACTCTACATCTACAAGTTCAAGATTTAACTCTTCAACGATTGGCTGCGCAAATGCTTCTACAACTTCTGTGACTTTCTTATCCATAAACAGCCTCCTTCCTGCCGCCATGTACCATTTACAAGAAAAGATTCCGTTCATAAAGACGGTCTATCTTATTCTTTCTCGTTAGCTAACAAAAGCCCCTGCCGTTAAGCAGGGAATATCTGTCTTAGTATTACCAAATTTAAGAAGTAAAACTTGTAACAAAATATGTATATACGACAGAAATATCTTTACTATCTGCATAAACAAAATGTAGATAGTAACACGAAAGAGTGGGTTTCCCCACTCTCTTTTTCACAAAATATACATGACATGGTTATCTCGGTTTATAGTATACCATAGCAAATATTGATTTGCAAAGACTTTTCCTACCTATTAGAACAGTGACAATTGGTTTTGATCCGGTAAATCGCCTAGACAACCTTGACCATCTAAATACTCAATAATCGTTTTAGAAACCTTACTGCGCTGCTGTAAGTCTTCTTTTGATAAGAAATCACCGCTTTTACGAGCTTCAACAATACTGAAAGCTGCGTTGGTACCAAGACCAGGCACTGCATTAAATGGAGGAATTAAAGTATCCCCATCAATTATAAATTCGGTTGCATGCGAGCGGTATAAATCAACCTTTTGGAATGAATAACCACGCTCACACATTTCAAGTGTCATTTCTAGTACCGTTAATAAACTCTTCTCTTTCGGTGCTGCATCCAATCCTTTTTGTGCAATTTCATCAATTTTTACACGTATGGATGCTGAACCTTTCGCCATCGCCTCTACATCAAAGTCATCTGCACGAACTGTAAAATATGCCGCATAGAATAAAAGTGCGAAATGTACTTTAAAGTATGCGATACGTACAGCCATAAGTACGTAAGCAGCCGCATGGGCTTTAGGGAACATGTACTTAATCTTCTTACATGAATCAATATACCAACCTGGTACATTGTTATTTCTCATTTCCTCTTCCCATTCTTCTGGTACACCTTTACCTTTACGCACCGACTCCATGATTTTGAAGGCTAATGATGGATCCAAGCCCTGATAAATTAAATATACCATGATGTCATCACGACAACCGATAACTTCACTCAGTGTACACGTACCGTTATAAATTAATTCATTCGCATTACCTAACCATACATCTGTACCATGGGACAGTCCAGAAATTTGGACAAGCTCTGAAAACGTCGTTGGTTTCGTTTCTTCTAACATTTGTCTTACGAATTTCGTACCAAACTCTGGTATACCAAGTGTACCTGTTTTACAGTTAATTTGTTCTTCCGTTACCCCTAAAGATTCTGGACCAGAGAAAATCTTCATTACTTCTGGATCATCCGTTGGGATTGTTTTCGGGTCAATACCACTTAAATCTTGAAGCATACGAATAACAGTCGGATCATCGTGTCCTAATATATCCAGTTTCAATAAATTATCATGAATTGAGTGGAAGTCAAAGTGCGTTGTTCTCCACTCAGCACCTATTGAATCAGCAGGAAACTGAATTGGTGAAAAGTCAAAAATATCCATGTAATCTGGTACAACGATAATACCACCTGGATGCTGTCCGGTTGTACGCTTTACACCTGTACATCCCGCAACTAAGCGATCAATCTCTGCATTTCGAATTGTTAAGTTATGATCATTAGCATAACCTTTCACATACCCATAAGCGGTTTTTTCCGCAACCGTACCAATTGTTCCTGCGCGGTATACATAATCTTCACCGAACAGTACTTTCGTATAGTTATGGGCGCGTGGTTGGTATTCTCCAGAGAAATTCAAATCGATATCGGGTACCTTATCCCCTTTAAATCCAAGGAACGTTTCGAAAGGAATGTCATGTCCATCTTTCACATATGGAACATTACATGTTGGGCATTCTTTATCTGGTAAATCAAAACCAGAACCTACAGAACCGTCATTAAAGAACTCTGATTGTTTACACTTTGGACATACATAGTGCGGTGGTAATGGGTTTACTTCTGTAATTTCCATCATCGTTGCAACAAATGATGAACCTACCGATCCACGCGAACCTACTAGATAACCGTCTACTAACGATTTTTTCACAAGCTTATGTGAAATTAAATAAATAACGGCGAATCCATGTCCAATAATACTTTTCAATTCTTTTTCCAAACGAGCTTCTACAATTTCCGGTAGTTCATCTCCATAGATACTTCTTGCCATTATATAGCTCATATCACGTGTTTCATCATCAGCACCTTCAATTTTCGGTGTGTATAAATCATCTTTTACTGGATGAACATCACCAATTAATGATGCGATCTTGTGTGTATTTGTCACAACAATCTCTTTTGCTTTGTCTTCACCTAAAAATGAAAAACAATCTAGCATTTCATTTGTTGTACGGAAATGTACAGGCGGTAATGAATGGCGATTTAACGGATTAGCTCCGCCCTGCGAACTGACTAAAATTTTCCGATATATCGCGTCCTCTGGATCTAAATAATGCACATTCCCTGTAGCAACAACTGGCTTATCTAATGTCTCACCTAGTTTTACTAAGTTAGAAATTATTGTTTTTAACTGTCCTTCATCTCGAACGAGTTCACGTTCTACTAAATGACGTAACACTTCTGGAGGCATAACCTCAATGTAATCGTAAAACTGTGCAATTTCTTCTACTTCTTCAGGTGCTTTTTGCATCATAGCTTCAAACACTTCACCTTTGTCACAAGCTGTTCCTACTAAAATGCCTTCGCGATATTTTTTTAATAGTGATCGTGGTACACGTGGTACACGATAAAAGTAATTCAAGTGAGAATATGAAACAAGTTTATATAAATTTTTCAACCCAACATCTGATGTGGCAAGTAATGTCATATGACTTGGACGCCCACGTTTATATGCATCCCCTTGTCCCATACTATCGTTTAGTTGATCGTGATATTCAAATCCCTTTTCAATCACATCTTTTAACATCTTCACAAGTAAATATCCCGTTGCTTCTGTATCATAAATCGCACGGTGATGTTGCGTTAATTCAATATCAAGCTTTTTACACATCGTATTTAATCGATGATTTTTCATTTCTGGGAATAAGAACCGTGCAAGTTCTAACGTATCAATAACTGGATTTTTCGTTTTTTCTATCCCAGCCTTTTTAAAACCTACGTTAATAAAGCCCATATCGAAGCTTGCGTTATGAGCAACAAGCGTATGGTCACCCATCCATTCCTCAAACTTTTTAAACACTTCGTCCACTTCTGGTGCATCAGTTAACATATCATCTGTAATACCTGTTAATTCAATAATCGTTGCCGATAATGGTTGATGAGGATTTGCGAAAGATTCAAAGCGATCAATAATTTCGCCACCTTTTATCTTTACAGCAGCTAACTCAATGACTGTATCATATACAGCAGATAGCCCTGTTGTCTCAACGTCAAAGACAACATATGTTTCTTCTGCAAGTAGACGATGTGCTTCGTTATACGCTATTGGCACACCATCATTAACTAAATTTGCTTCTACACCATATAGAACTTTAACTCCAGCCTTTTTACCAGCAGAATATGCTTCTGGGAATGACTGTGCAACAGCATGGTCTGTAACTGCAATAGCCTCATGCCCCCATTTTCCTGCTTGGGCAACGAGCTTAGAAACAGAAGTAACAGCATCCATTTGACTCATTGGAGTATGAAGATGAAGTTCTACTCTTTTTTCCCCTTCTTTTGCTTTATCTTTACGAGAAGGTCCCGTTATTTCATTTATATCATTTGCGATCATAACTAAATCACGCACGAATGTATCATTTTGAACTGAACCACGCGCTTTTACCCACGTTCCTTTTTTCAAGGATTGTAACATCGGGATGTCTTCTTTATCACGTGAGAACATCTTAATCATAATAGAGTTCGTATAGTCCGTTATCTTTAAAGTTAATAACGTACGTCCACTACGAAGTTCTTTCGTCTCTACATGGAAAACATACCCTTGAACGGTTTTTCTTCTTTCTTCATCTTGAATTTCACGCAGCGGCGTAATCTCTTCATCTGGCTTAATAAGATAACCAAGCACAACTGGTCCTTCATGAACAACATCACTTTCTTCAGCTTGCTTTTTAGCCATCTCTTCCATAGCCTGTATAACTCGTTGACGATCTTCTTCCTGTGTTTGCTCACGAAACTTTTGCATTTCTTCTGCATTTTGCTTTATATGTGTGTCTAACTGAAAACGCGGGAATCCAAAAGCTTCGTATTGATCACCTACTGGTTTCGCAACGTTTTTCTTTAAAGTAGTAGATTCCAGCTCATTATTCACATTTACTAGCAACTTCACGCCATTGACCTGCGGAAGTTGCTTCTTTAAGTACGCGAACATAGGTGAAAATGTAATTCGTTCTGTACAAAGCGGCCAATATGCCTTCACTTCTTCTTCTGTAAATTGTTTATTCTCTGCCCGTAATGCAAATGTTGTTCTTGCAATATGAGAAAATGATTGCTTAAGCTTTGTTTCTAGCAACTCATATAATTCTGTCGGCAAAATACGTGGCACTTGTAAGTCAAAATGCCAACTTTTATTCGCTTTATCAATAACTAGCTTTTCAATACCACCGCCATGTAAATATTGATTTATAAGGTCTTCTGGTATTTGCAACTGTTGGAGCAAAATTTGAAATCGCTCTTGTTGTTCATTTGTTAATGACATAAGCACTCTCCTTCCATTTGCTATTATAAATTGAAACGTACTACAAAGAAAGATTTCTTCCTTCTTCTTTTACAAAATACGTTTACAAAGAAAGAGAAGGTACCTCATTACGAGGTACCTCTTCTTATTTTAAAATATTAGCAATATATGTTTGAAGTTCTTCTACTTTCACTTCTTCAGACTCGCCTGTAGCACGTACTTTCACTTCTACAATACCTTCATCTGCTTTTTTACCAACTGTAACACGAACTGGAAGGCCGAATAAATCTGCATCTGCAAATTTAACACCTGCACGTTCTGCACGATCATCTAGTAATACTTCGTATCCCTGCTCTTGTAATGAGTTGTAGATATTTTCACCCATTTCACGTTGTGCATCAGATTTCATATTTACTGGAATTACATGCACATGGAACGGTGCTACAGCTTTTGGCCAAACTAAACCATTCTCATCATTAAACTGCTCTGCAATTGCTGCCACTGTACGAGATACACCGATACCGTAACAACCCATAATAAGTGGTTTTGTTTTTCCGTTTTCATCTAGGAACGTTGCGTTCATTGCTTCACTATAACGAGTTCCTAATTTGAATACATGACCAACTTCAATTCCACGTGCGAAAAGAATTGTTCCATTTCCATCTGGAGATTGGTCTCCTTCTTGGATGAAGCGTAAATCTGTATATTGACTTACTTTAAAGTCACGTTCTGGATTTACATTTACATAATGGAATCCTTCTTCGTTCGCTCCTGAACATCCGTTGACAATTGATGCTACAGCATGGTCAGCGATAATTTCGATATCCCCTGTAACACCAATCGGTCCTAAAGAACCAACCTCACAGTTTAATAACTCTTTTATTTCTTCATGGGAAGCAAGCTCAACGACTGAAGCTCCGTATACATTCTTCACTTTTACATCATTGACTTCATGATCGCCACGAACAAGTACTACTACTAATTTCTCATCTACTTTAAATACCATGGATTTAATGCATTTTTCCGCTGCAATATTTAAAAATGCAGATACTTCTTCAATAGCTTTTTGATCTGGAGTTGCTACTTTTTCAAGTGCCTTTTCAGCTTCATCACTTTTCGTATACGTAGCAACAACAGGAGCCATTTCAATATTTGCTGCATAATCAGATGTATCAGAATACGCAATTGTATCTTCACCTACATCAGATAACACCATAAATTCATGTGTATCTTTTCCGCCCATTGCTCCAGAATCAGCGATAACTGCACGGAAATTCAAACCACAACGAGCAAAGATATTAGAATACGCTTCGTATAAACGGCTATATACTTCATCCAAACTTTCTTGTGTTGCATGGAAAGAATACGCATCTTTCATTAAAAATTCTCTTCCGCGTAATAAACCGAAACGTGGTCTTTGCTCATCACGGAATTTTGTTTGAATTTGATATAATGTTAATGGTAGTTTTTTGTACGATTTAATTTCATCACGTACAAGATCTGTAATTACTTCCTCATGAGTTGCCCCTAGCGCAAACTCGCGAGCATTACGATCTTTCATACGCATTAATTCTGATCCGTAAGAATACCAACGGCCTGATTCTTGCCATAATTCAGAAGCTTGCATAGCTGGCATTAATAGTTCTACTGCCCCTGCGCGCTCCATTTCTTCACGAACAATACGTTCTACTTTGTGTAACACTTTTAAACCAAATGGTAGAAAACTATAAATACCAGAAGCATTTTGACGCATAAACCCTGCGCGAAGTAATAATTGATGACTCTTAATTTCAGCATCTGCTGGAACTTCACGTAATGTAGGACTGAATACCATACTTTGTTTCATTTATTCGCACCTCTTCATTTTACTCTTATACGCAATAAAATCCCTCACCTCGAGTTAGGTGAGGGATTTTATTCTACGAGCTCTATTTCATTATAAACTTCTTCTTATTTTACAAGAAAAACTTACGGATGTCATTCCATGTTACAACTAACATAAGCAACATTAATAATGCAAACCCAATAAAGTGAACCATTCCTTCTTTTTGACGATCAATTGGCTTTCCTCGTAACGCTTCAATTAAGAAGAAGAACAAACGTCCACCGTCTAAAGCTGGGACTGGTAATAGATTAAATAAACCAAGGTTAATACTTAAAACTGCCGCTAAACTTAGTACACGCGTAAATCCATAGTCTACAACTTGATCTGTTAGATTATAAATTCCTACTGGACCTGACAACTCATTAATAGAAAATTGACCCGTCACTAATTTCACAAGAGAATCAAAAATTAGTTTCGTCCATTCGTATGTTTGTTCAAATCCTGATTTAATAGAACCCATCACTGTTTTCTCTACAGGAGAATAAACACCAATTCTACCAACTTCGTCTTTTCCTTCTTTATCAAGCGTTGGTGTTACTTTCACATTAAATTGCTCACTATCACGCTTTACATGTAACGTAATTTCTTTATTTGGGTTTTCCCGTACAATCGTTACAACATCTTTCCATGTACTAGTGTTCTTCCCATTGATTGCTTGAATTGTATCGTTTTCTTTTAATCCAGCTTGTTCTGCAGCACTATTCTCCATTACTTTTCCGACCATCGGTTTGTCAACAGGAACTCCTTGTACAAATCCAAGAATCACAAAAATAACAAATGCTAGAATAAAGTTCATTGCAGGACCTGCAAAAATTGTTAGAGCACGTTGGCCCAATTTTTTAGAGCCAAATTGTCTATTGTACGGAGCGATTTGAATTTCTTCTCCCGCAGAAATGATACGAGCTTTTTCATTCACTCGGAATGTTTGCAGCTCTTCCTCGTACTCTTCATAACCCGAAATTGTAAGATTATGCTCTAAATCAGCTTGTTCGACTTCAATGACACGAACATTTGGATATTTTTCATGTCCGTCAAAAACTAATTTCACAACTTCGTCTTTTTCATTTAATACAAGCCCAACCTTTTTTCCAGGTTTTAACTCAACTGTGTCCGCATCCTCGCCAGCCATTCTTACATAGCCACCCAGGGGCAGTAATCGAATCGTATACACCGTTTCATTCTTTTCAAATGAGAATATTTTCGGACCAAAACCAATCGCAAACTCGCGGCACAAAATACCTGCTCTTTTTGCGAAATATAGATGCCCTAGCTCATGGAAAAATACGAGTGCACCGAAAATTAATATAAAGGCAATCGCTGTATTCAATTCCATAACCACCTTTGCTAAATTTGTTCCATCACAAACCGTCTTGTGGCTGCGTCAATTTCCTGAATTTCCTCTAAGCTCGGACGTGCAATGACAGTGTGATGGTGCATTGCTTTTTCAATGAGGTCTTCCACTGTTAAGAAACCAATTCTCTTTTGTAAAAAAGCTTCAACAGCTACTTCATTTGCCGCGTTCATTACAGCCGGCATACTTCCACCTGTCTTTCCAGCTTCATACGCAAAACGTAGACAACGGAAACGGTCTTGATTCATTTTCTCAAAATGCAATGTTCCCATTTCCCATAAATTTAACTGTTTTGTGTCTGAAAGAGGTAATCTATCAGGATATGTAAGCGCGTATTGAATCGGTACTCGCATATCAGGTGAGCCAAGCTGCGCCATTACACTACGATCTTCAAATTCAACCATAGAATGAATAATACTTTCTTTATGTAGAACAACATCGATTTGCTCATAAGGGATACCAAAAAGCCAGTGTGCCTCAATTACTTCTAGCCCCTTATTCATCATTGTAGCAGAATCAATTGTAATTTTCGAACCCATTGACCAGTTTGGATGACGAAGTGCATCTTCTACGGTCACTTGATGCAATTCATCTCTCGTTTTATCACGAAAACTTCCGCCTGAAGCAGTTATAATTAAGCGAGAGATTCTTTTTTCATTTTCACCATTCAAGCATTGAAAAATAGCTGAATGTTCACTGTCTACTGGAAGTAACGATACATTATGTTTTCGTGCTGCTTCCATTACAAGATGCCCTGCAGTTACTAATGTTTCTTTGTTTGCAATTCCAATTGTTTTTTTCGCCTCAATTGCGCGGAGTGTCGGTAATAACCCTACGCTACCTACAACAGCATTCACTACAATTTCTGTATCAGGATGTAGCGCTACTTCTAATAAGCCTTCGCTACCATATACAACTTTTGTATTACCAGAAACAGCTTGTAATTTTAAAACATCTTCCTCTCTTTGCACAGAGACAATTTGCGGAGAAAATTCTTGAATTACCTTTACTGCGTAATCAACATTTTTCCCTACAGAAAAAGCAACGAGACGGAATTGGTCTGGGTGCGAGCGTAACACATCTAATGTTTGTGTACCGATTGATCCGCTTGCACCTAATAAACTAATGTTTTTCATGACTCCACCCCCTCGTTCATTTATTAATTGTATTGTAATAAGAAGTATAGAATTGGTAACACAAATAACCAACTATCTGTTCGATCTAAAATACCACCATGTCCAGGTAAAATTGTACCTGAATCCTTTACACCATAATGGCGTTTAAATGCAGATTGCACTAAATCACCAATTTGTCCAAAAATAGAAATGATAATCGTCAGAACGATTAAAACTCCTACATTCGCTTCAACTGGGAAGAACATATTGTAAACAAGTGCAACAACAATTCCACAAACAATACCGCCTAATGAACCTTCAATCGTTTTATTCGGACTAATTTCTGGCCACAATTTTCTTTTTCCAAATGCTTTTCCTATGAAATATGCACCTGAATCAGTTGCCCATATGACAAATAGTGCACAGAACACATATTTGATTCCTAATATTCTCGTTTCATTTAAATATAAGAATCCCATTCCAACATATGTCGTTGCCATAAGTAAAAATGAAGCATTGTCAAAAGTAAATGTATTCTTAGAAAGGACTGTATATGATAAAAGTAATAAAACAATCACAAATGTGATTTCTAATTTACCTAAACCAATCCATGTAAACAGTTCTGATGCACTACTCGGAATTAAAATAATCCACAATAATACTGCAGCTAAAACTGTTGGTACCGAAATAAGCGTAAGCTTGTTCATACGAATTAATTCATATAAACCTATAGAAGCAAGTGCATACACTAAAACTGTAAAAGGCACGCCACCGTAAATTACGATGGGAATGAATAGCGCGGCAGCAATCACTCCAGTAATAATTCTCTGTTTCACTACCAAACCCTCTCTTTCTACACGCCTCCGAATCTGCGCCCTCTATGTTGAAAGTCCGTAATCGCATTTAGCAAATGTTCCTCGGTAAAATCTGGCCAATACACATCTGTAAACCAAAATTCCGAATAAGCAATTTGCCATAACATGAAATTACTAATACGTAGCTCTCCGCTTGTACGGATTAACAACTCTGGATCAGGTAAAGAACTCGTCATTAAGTAAGAAGAAATCATTTCTTCACTTATTTCTTCCGAACGAATTTTTCCTTCCTCACTATCTTTCATCATATGTTGCACAGCAGAAACGATTTCATCTCGACTTCCATAGTTTAACGCGAAATTAAGAATTAATCCCGTATTCTCTTTCGTATCTTCCATGGCTTTTTCCATCGCTCTGCGCGTATGCGTAGGAAGACGATCTTTTTGCCCTATTACTCGGACTTGTACGTTTTCTTCAATCAACTCTGGTAAAAATGTACCTAAAAATTCTTCTGGAAGCTTCATTAAATAATCAACTTCTTTTTTCGGTCTTTTCCAGTTCTCAGTCGAAAAAGCATAAAGAGTTAATACTTTCACATCAAGGTTACTTGCAAATTTTGTGATTTTTTTCACAACTTGCATACCTTCATGATGGCCAGCAATGCGAGGCATCGCTCTTCTCTTTGCCCATCTTCCATTACCATCCATAATAATAGCAATGTGTTCTGGGATATATCCTTTTTTCACTTTTTCAATGAGATGATCAAACGATGTGACCTTTTTACTTTTAAAAAAAGGAAACTTTTTAAACATCATTCATACCCTCCAACAAGCAGACGTATGCCTAAAAGTGTAAAAAGACCCCCTTAAGAAGAGGGTCATATTTGCGAAATTATCGCTATTACACTTCCATAATTTCTTTTTCTTTGTTTTTTGCGATTTCGTCAACTTTTGCAATATATTTATCTGTTTCTTTTTGGATATCTTCAGTATATCCTCTTAAGTCATCTTCTGTAATGTCGCCAGCTTTTTCAAGTTTCTTAAGGTCATCATTACTGTCACGACGTACGTTACGAACAGCAACTTTTGCTTCCTCAGCATATTTTTTCACAACTTTTACAAGATCACGACGACGCTCTTCTGTTAATGCAGGGAATGCAATACGAATTACAGTTCCATCATTAGAAGGGTTTAAGCCTAAATCTGCTTTTAAAATTGCTTTTTCAATATCACCGATAGAAGTTTTATCATAAGGTTGAATTACAAGCAAACGTGCTTCTGGAACTGTAATGTTCGCTAATTGCACAACTGGTGTTGGTGCACCATAGTAATCAACTTGTACCTTATCCAATACAGACGAGCTTGCACGACCAGCACGAACTGTTGCTAATTCACGAGAATAAGCAGCAACTGCTTTTTCCATTTTTTCATTTGAAGACTTCAATACTTGTTGTCCCATAATTTATTTCCCCCTTACAACTGTTCCAATATTTTCGCCTAAAACGGCACGTTTAATATTACCTTTTTCCATAACCGAGAATACAATTAATGGAATATCATTATCCATACATAAAGAAGAAGCTGTAGAATCCATTACACCTAAACCTGCTTTTAATACATCTAAGTAAGTAAGTGTTTCGTATTTCGTAGCTGTTGGGTCAATAGATGGATCTGCACTATATACGCCATCTACATTATTTTTCGCCATTAAAATAACGTCCGCCTCGATTTCAGCTGCACGTAATGCTGCTGTTGTATCTGTAGAGAAGTATGGGTTACCAGTACCTGCAGCAAAGATAACAACACGTTTTTTCTCTAAGTGACGAATTGCTTTACGACGAATGTAAGGCTCTGCCACTTGACGCATCTCAATTGAAGTTTGTACGCGAGTTTGAATTCCAATATTCTCTAAGCTATCTTGAAGAGCTAATGAATTCATAACTGTTGCCAACATACCCATGTAATCTGCTCCTGCACGATCCATGCCCATCTCGCTTCCAATTTTCCCGCGCCAAATGTTACCGCCACCAACAACAACAGCAACCTCTACATCAAGTTCTGCAATTTCTTTCACTTGTTCCGCAACTGATTTAATAACAGCTGGGTTAATTCCAAATCCTTGCTCGCCAGCTAAAGCTTCTCCGCTCAGCTTTAAAACGACACGATTATATTTCGGTTTACTCATAATGAACCTCCAATTGCTTACATCTTTATTTTAAAAAAGGGAACACAATGTGTTCCCTAATCTGTATTAGTTGTTACCTTTTACTTGGTTCATTACTTCTTCAGCAAAGTTGTCTTCGCGTTTTTCGATACCTTCACCAACAGCGTAGCGAACGAATCCTTTTAATGTTCCGCCTTTAGACTCAACGAATTGACGAACTTTCATGTCAGGGTTCTTAACGAATGTTTGGTCAAGTAAACAAATCTCTTCGAAGAATTTGCCAAGACGACCTTCTACCATTTTCGCAACGATTTTTTCAGGCTTGCCTTCGTTTAAAGCTTGTTGTGTTAATACTTGACGCTCATGCTCAACTTCTTCAGCTGTTACAGCATCGCGGTCGATGTATTTAGGGTTAACTGCTGCAATGTGCATTGCTACATCTTTAGCAGCTGCTTCATCAGTAGAACCTTCAAGAACTGTTAATACACCAATACGTCCACCCATGTGTAGGTAAGCGCCGAATGCATCTGCATCAGTTTTTGATACGATTTCGAAACGACGAAGTGTAAGTTTTTCACCAATTTTAGCGATTGCTTCATTGATGTGCTCTTCTACTGTTTTGCCGCCTTCAATTGTTTGAGCCATAGCTTCTTCAACGTTAGCAGGTTTGTTAGCTAATAAGTGAGCAGCTAGTTCTTTAATTAATGCTTGGAAACCTTCGTTTTTCGCAACGAAATCAGTTTCAGAGTTTAATTCTAAGATTAAACCTTCGTTACCGTTTGTTTCGATGAAAGTTAAACCTTCAGCAGCGATGCGGTCTGCTTTTTTAGCAGCTTTCGCAATACCTTTTTCACGTAAGAAGTCAATTGCTTTCTCCATGTCGCCATTAGTTTCTGTTAAAGCTTTTTTGCAGTCCATCATACCTGCGCCAGTTTTTTCACGAAGTTCTTTTACCATTTGTGCAGTGATTGCCATGTTTTTCATCCTCCTAAAATATGTATTTATACCTTTTAAAAAGGTGTTTATACCTTAAAAAAGGTGATAAAAGGCCGAACCCCTTATCACCTTTCCAAATTTGTTACGCAGTAACAGTTTCTTCACCTTGTTTTGCTTCAAGGATCGCGTCTGCCATTTTAGATGTAAGAAGTTTTACAGCACGAATTGCATCATCGTTTGCTGGAATAACGTGATCGATTTCGTCTGGATCACAGTTTGTATCAACGATACCGATGATTGGAATGTGTAATTTGCGTGCTTCAGCAACTGCAATACGCTCTTTACGAGGGTCTACTACGAATAATGCACTTGGAAGACCTTTCATATCTTTAATACCGCCTAAGAATTTCTCAAGACGCTCTAACTCTTTTTTAAGTTGAACAACTTCTTTCTTAGGAAGTACTTCGAAAGTACCATCTTCTTGCATTCTTTCGATATCTTTAAGACGCTTGATACGCTTTTGGATTGTTTGGAAGTTTGTTAAAGTTCCACCTAACCAACGTTGGTTAACGAAGTACATACCAGCACGAGTTGCTTCTTCTTTAATAGCTTCTTGTGCTTGTTTTTTAGTACCTACGAATAAGATGTCTCCGCCTTCAGCAGCGATGTCACGCATCGTTCTGTAAGCTTCCTCAACTTTTTTCACAGTTTTTTGTAAGTCGATGATGTAGATACCGTTACGCTCTGTGAAAATGTAACGCTTCATTTTTGGGTTCCAACGACGAGTTTGATGTCCGAAATGAACACCAGCTTCAAGCAATTGCTTCATAGAAATTACTGACATAATTTAGTTCCTCCTAAATGGTTTTTTGATATCCTCCGTTTACTTCATCTCTAAGCGAAACTACGAACGTAGCACCAACACTTAAATCAGTAAACGTGTGTACTTTGTACTGACACCACTGCTTACTATATCATACTGAAATATTACAATCAAGTCGAAAATGCGAACAATGTAAAACTTTCTTTTTTTCACGCTCAAATTCTAGTATTACCAACCTTCAATTCCTTTAAGCAAGGAATTGAAGGTTAATTAATAGTTTTCTAATGAATGTTGTCATGACGCCTTACGTAAGCAAAATCATTCTCTTAAAAAAACAAAAAACTCTCCTCAATCGAGGAGAGTTTTTTTATAAATTAGTTTGTTTTTAATTTAGCAAGTTCCTGTAGAAACTTGTCGTTTAGCACTTTAATGTATGTTCCTTTCATACCTAAAGAGCGAGACTCAATAACACCAGCACTTTCTAATTTACGTAGTGCATTTACGATTACAGAACGAGTAATTCCTACGCGATCAGCAATTTTACTTGCAACAAGTAAACCTTCTGTTCCATTTAATTCTTCGAAGATATGCTCGATTGCTTCTAACTCACTGTAAGATAATGAGCTAATCGCCATTTGAACAACAGCTTTACTACGTGCTTCCTCTTCGATTTCTTCTGCTTTTTCACGTAAGATTTCCATACCTACAACAGTTGAACTGTATTCAGCAAGAATTAAATCATCGTCTAAGAACTCTTGACCAAGACGAGCTAAGACTAGTGTACCTAGACGCTCACCGCCACCAACGATTGGTACGATTGTAGTTAAACCTTGACCGAATAATTCTCTATTTTCTACTGGGAATGCTGTGTAGTCACTATCCACACCTAAATTTGAAGATGTTTCTGTAACATTGAATAAGCTTTGCGTATACTCTTCTGGGAATTGACGCTCTGCAAGCATGTGCTTCATACGTTCGTTCTCGATTTGTTGGTGAATCGCATATCCTAATAATTTACCACGACGACTTACAACGAACACGTTCGCTTCAATTACTTCACACATTGTATCAGACATCTCTCTAAAGTTTACAGGCTTTCCTGCTGCGCTCTGTAATAACGCATTTAATTTTCTCGTTTTTGCTAATAATTCCATTTCAAAATTTCCTCCTACATGTTACTTACATATTTTTTCATCACTTGGAAACTAGGGCGAGTCACCTGATGACACTATTACAAAATAAACTGGCTCACATCTTTATTTTTAGCTATTGTCGCTAATTTTTCCTCAACATATTGAGGTGTTATCGTTATTTTCTCTAACGTAATTTCAGATGCCTCAAACGATAAATCTTCAAGGAGCTTCTCCATAATAGTATGAAGTCTTCTCGCTCCAATATTATCTGTATCCTGATTAACTTGATAAGCAATCTCAGCAATCTTACGAATAGCTTCGTCTGAAAATTCAATTTCTATACCTTCAGTCGCTAATAACGCCATGTACTGTTTAATTAGCGCATTGTCTGGCTCGATTAATATTTTAACAAAATCATCCGCCGATAGTTTTGTTAATTCTACTCGAATCGGAAATCTCCCTTGCAATTCCGGAATTAAATCCGACGGTTTAGACATATGGAACGCTCCAGCTGCAACAAATAAAATATAATCCGTTTTTACTGATCCGTATTTTGTTGCAACATTCGATCCTTCTACAATCGGTAAAATGTCACGTTGCACACCTTCACGCGATACATCTACGCTATTCGACTGCTTACCAGCAATTTTGTCAATTTCATCGATAAAAATAATCCCGAGCTGTTCAGCACGATAAACAGCCTCTTGTGTAACTTCATCCATATCAATTAAGCGCTGTGCCTCTTCATTTGTCAAGAGTTTTCTTGCTTCTTTTACAGAAAGTTTACGTTTTTTCGTTTTTTTCGGCATGATACTTCCTAGTGCATCTTGGAAATTCATCCCCATTTGCTCCATGCCAGTTCCTTGCAACATATCAAACATAGAAGACTGTTGTTCCGTCACTTCGATTGATACCACTTCATCTTCAAGAAGGCCTGCCGCAAGCTTTCTTTCCACATCTTGACGTTTCTTTTCGATTTCATCATCTTCCTGTGCATCAGATGTTTGGTTTGAATTTTGATTACCACCAAAAAGCATTTCTAATGGATTTTTAAATCCAGATTGTTTCTCCGGACTCGGCACTAAAATTTCAACAAGACGTTGATTCGCTTGCTCTTCTGCTTTATCTTGAACTTTAACTACCATTTCCTCTTTCACGATACGAACAGACGTTTCAACAAGGTCGCGGACCATCGACTCTACATCTCGACCCACATATCCAACTTCTGTAAATTTCGTCGCTTCAACCTTAATAAAAGGTGCTCCAACGAGTTTCGCCATTCGCCGTGCTACCTCTGTTTTACCAACACCTGTCGGTCCAATCATTAAAATGTTTTTAGGTGCAATTTCATCACGTAAATTTTCAACTAATTTACTGCGACGGTATCGATTTCGTAGAGCTACAGCAACCGCTTTCTTTGCATCTTTTTGACCGATGATGTATTGATCTAATTTTTCCACAATTTGGCGCGGAGTAAAATGTAAATGCATATAAAATGCCTCCCTTACGATTCTACAATTCTTCAACAATTATGTTGTGGTTCGTATAAACACAAATATCGCCTGCAATTTCTAAACTGGCCTTCGCAATTTGTTTCGCTGTTAATTGTTCACTTGCATGTTGCTTTAAAGCACGACCAGCAGCAAGTGCATAATGTCCACCTGAACCAATTGCTAAAATACCATCATCTGGTTCAATTACTTCTCCTGTACCTGAAACAAGGAGCATCGTTGTTTTATCCATGACAATGAGCATTGCTTCTAGCTGACGTAGCATTTTATCACCACGCCATTGTTTCGCCATCTCAACTGCAGCGCGCTGCAAGTTGCCATTATACTCTTCTAATTTTCCTTCAAACATTTCAAAAAGAGTAAATGCATCAGCAACTGAGCCTGCAAAACCAGCTAAAACTTTCCCTTGGAAAAGTTTGCGAACTTTGCGAGCTGTATGTTTCATTACAACAGCATTCCCCATCGTTACCTGACCATCTCCAGCCATTGCACATTCTCCATTATGATGAACTGCAAATATCGTTGTAGCGTGGAAATTTCCCATAGAAAAAACTCCTTTATATGTTTTTATAGCTTTAAAAGCAATTTATGCCCGCGGGTGATGCTTCATGTACACAGAACGCAATCTTTCTTTAGAGACATGCGTATAAATTTGTGTCGTCGACAAATTTTCATGACCTAATAGCTCCTGCACAGTACGTAAATCCGCTCCTTCATCCAACATATGTGTAGCAAATGTATGCCTTAACATATGGGGACTTATCCGCATTGTAAGTGAAGCTTTCTTAATGAGTTCGTTCAACACATAACGTACACCCTGATCTGTTAACGGCTTACCTTTCGCATTTAAAAATACCATATGAGATTGTTCTTCAGTCTTTTGAGCTAACTGTTTTCTCCCGTTCTCTATATAAGTAATTAAAGCATCTTGTGCATAGCTTCCGAACGGAATATATCTTTGTTTTTTCCCTTTTCCCATCACTAAAATTGTTCCCACTGCAAAGTCAATGTCGGTAAGTTGCAAATTAACACATTCGCTTACACGAATCCCAGTTGCATACATCAACTCTAATAAAGCTTGATTCCTTTGACCTAATGGCGTCTCTGTATCAGAAACTTCAAACAATTCCTCTAACTCTTCAGCATATAAAAACTTTGGGATTGACAATTCTTTCTTGGGGAGTGACGCAAGTGCAAACGGATTATCTTTTCGATAACCTTCACGCATCAAAAAACGATATAAACTTCGTAAGCTTGATACTTTCCTTGCGACAGATTTACGGGCTAACTTTTCATCGTGCAACGTCGTCAAGTATAAACGAACATCCGCGTATGTAACATCTAAAAAAGAGGATATGCCTTCTCGCTCCATAAATTGCACAAAATGTTCTAAATCATTTTGATAACTTGCAATTGTATATTTTGAATAATTTCTTTCAATTTGTAAATATCCAACGAATAATTGTAACAATTTCTTCACATTCACATCCATATAACTCACCTCAATAAAGGCTACTAAATCGTAGCACAACTTAGTAGCCTTTGCAAGAAATTTAATTAAATATTTACAAAATTTTGAATTGTTTCCAAAGCGCGTGTAGCATATGCTTCATTTCGCTCTTGTTTCTTTTTAATTTTCTTCTCTAACGGTGCAAATAATCCGAAGTTTGCATTCATCGGCTGGAAGTTTTTCGCATTTGTCGCAGTAATATAATTTGCCATACTTCCCATTGCAGTTACAGGTGGTAATACAACTGGCTCTTCACCTTGTACAAGTCGAGCAGCGTTAATACCCGCTAATAATCCTGATGCTGCTGATTCAACATAACCCTCTACACCAGTCATTTGACCAGCGAAGAATAAATCATCACGTTGTTTATATTGATATGTTGGACGAAGCAAATTAGGTGAATTAATAAACGTATTACGATGCATTACACCATAACGTACAATCTCTGCGTTTTCTAGTCCTGGAATTAGCTGTAACACTTCTTTTTGTGGCCCCCACTTTAAATGTGTTTGGAAGCCTACAATATTGTACAATGTTCCTGCTGCATCATCTTGACGTAACTGAACAACCGCATACGGTGTTTTCCCTGTTTTCGGATCTTCTAACCCAACAGGCTTCATCGGTCCAAATACTAACGTCTGTCTCCCTCTACTTGCCATAACTTCTACTGGCATACAACCTTCAAAGAAAATTTCTTTTTCAAATTCTTTTAAAGGCACTGTCTCAGCAGCAATTAAAGCCTCATAAAAGCGATCAAACTCTTCTTCTGTCATTGGACAGTTTAAATATGCCGCTTCACCTTTATCATAACGAGATTTTAAATATACTTTATTCATGTCAATGCTGTCTTTCTCAACGATTGGCGCTGCAGCATCATAGAAATAAAAATAATCTTCACCTGTTAGTTTTTTTAATTGTGCAGAAAGATCTGGAGACGTAAGCGGACCTGTCGCAATAACAGTTGGCCCCTCTGGAATTTCAGTGATTTCCTCATTCATTACAGTTACGTTCGGATGATTTTTCACATATTCAGTCACTTTCGCCGCGAATTCATGACGGTCTACAGCTAAAGCACCTCCTGCTGGTACAGAGCATTCATCAGCTGCACGAATAATGACAGAATCCATTAGGCGCATTTCTTCTTTAATAACACCAACAGCATTTGTTAATGTGTTTGCGCGAAGTGAGTTACTACATACTAATTCAGCAAATTTATCTGTATGATGAGCTGGTGTTTGCCTTACTGGTCTCATTTCATATAATTTTACTTGGACACCACGCTTTGCAATTTGGTAAGCTGCTTCGCTTCCTGCAAGACCTGCGCCAATGACGTTTACTACTTGTGTTGTCATATATATCACCTTTCCTTTTCTTCCCGAAAAAAATGTGAGCAGTTACGCTCACATTTGTTGTTCTTCTTCATAATCACACGAAATACATTGTACTTGCACGCCTTTTTTCAACTTTTTCTCTACGAGCATACCTTCACACTTCGGACATTTACGACCAATCGGCTTATCCCAAGATACAAAGTCACATTCTGGATACGTACCGCATCCGTAGAAAAGACGTTTCTTTTTATTACTACGGCGTTCAATAATTTGCCCTTTATCACACTTCGGACAAGTAACACCGATTTCTTTTACAATCGGTTTTGTATTACGACATTCCGGGAAATTTGAACAAGCCATAAACTTCCCATATTTACCCATTTTAAAGACCATCGGGTGACTACATAATTCACAGTCTTCCCCAGCTGGTTCATCTTTAATTTCCACTTCACGCATTTCTTTTTCCGCTTTTTCTAAGCGCGGTTCAAATCCTACGTAGAAATCATCAACAATTTTCACCCAATTTGCATTTCCTTCTTCTACTTCATCAAGGCTTTGCTCCATGTTGGCAGTAAATTCAATGTTAATAATTTCTGGGAAAAACTCTAAAATAAGTTCGATTACTATTCCACCAAGCTCAGTCGGAACGAAGCGTTTATTATCTAAAGCAACGTATCCTCGTTTTTGGATTGTTTCAAGTGTCGGTACATAAGTAGACGGTCTCCCAATTCCAAGCTCTTCAAGTGTCCTTACTAGACGAGCCTCTGTATAACGTGGCGGAGGCTGTGTGTAATGTTGCTTCGGTTCTATATCTTTTGAAAATACAGTTTCACCTACTTCTAACGGTGGCAACATCTTATCCTTTTCTTCCGCACCATCATCTTTCGACTCTACGTACACTTTCATAAATCCTGGGAACTTTACAACTGATCCACTTGCACGGAACTGAACATTGTTATTAATGAGTCTCGCTGTAACAGTATCCATTATAGCAGATGCCATTTGACTTGCAACAAATCGCTCCCAAATCAGTTTATACAAACGGAGTTGATCACGACTTAAGAAACTTTTTAGTTCCTCTGGCTTTCTCATTACCGAAGTAGGACGAATCGCCTCATGCGCATCTTGTGCTTTCGACTTTTTCGTTTCTTTCTTCTTCTCTGTTCCTATGTATTCCGCACCAAACGCCTCAGTAATGTAATCACGAGCCTCTGTTTGAGCTGTTTCTGAGATACGTGTTGAATCAGTTCTCATATACGTAATAAGACCTACAGTCCCTTGTTTTCCAAGATCTATCCCTTCATACAGCTGCTGTGCAAGCATCATTGTTTTCTTTGCTCGCATATTTAACTTACGCGCTGCCTCTTGTTGCAAGGAAGATGTTGTAAACGGTAATGCAGGGTTACGCTTTCGCTCTTTTCGCGTTACATTTTCAACCGAAAACGCATTGTCTTTCATCTTTTCGATTATTTCGTTTACTTGTGCTTCGTTCGTTAATTGAACTTTTTCACCATCTACACCGTAAAAGCTTGCTTCAAATGTGTCTTTTCCTTTCACAAATTCTGTTTTAATTGTCCAGAATTCTTCAGGTTCAAAACTTTGAATTTCTCTTTCACGTTCGATGATTAAACGAACTGCTACAGATTGTACGCGTCCTGCACTTAATCCTTTTTTTACTTTCTTCCATAATAAAGGACTAATATTGTAGCCAACAAGACGATCGAGTATACGCCTTGCCTGTTGTGCATCTACTAAATCCATATTAATTGCACGAGGATATTTAAATGATTCTTTTATTGCATCTTTTGTAATCTCATTAAATACAACTCGGCAATCTGATTCAACGTCCACATTTAACGTATTTGCTAAATGCCAAGCAATTGCTTCTCCTTCACGATCCGGATCGGCCGCGAGATAGACTTTCTTTGCTTTTTTTGCCGCTGATTTTAAATCTTTTAAAACGGGACCCTTACCACGAATGGTAATATACTTCGGGGTGAAGTTATTCTTTACTTCTATCCCCATTTGGCTTTTAGGTAAATCGCGGACATGTCCCATGGACGCGACGACTTTGTATTTTTTCCCTAAATATTTTTCAATGGTCTTCGCCTTAGAAGGCGACTCCACGATTACGAGGTAATCTGACATGCTAGTGCCTCCTTAAGAGGTGGATTCAAGTCTTCATCAATCTTATTGATTTCTCTTGTTTTTGTCAATCAAGAATGAATATACCATACAGCGACAATCTACCATTTGTCAATAATTGTTTAATAAAAACATAAAAATATATGGTTAATTTAAAATTTCTTCAAGGATATCCTCCGCATTTCTTACTAGCTTTGCGCCTTGTTGAATTAAATAATTCGTTCCCGCTGCACTCTCAATAAATATAGGTCCAGGAAGAGCAAACACCTCTCTATTTTGTTCTAACGCAAGGTCTGCAGTAATAAGGGATCCACTTCTCGTTTTTGCTTCTACAACTAAAACACCTTTACTTATACCGCTAATAATTCGATTTCTTTTTGGGAAATACCATTTTTTCGGCGCATAATGCGGCGGATACTCTGTCAATAACAATATATAGTCTTTCCACGTGTCATATAAACCTCTATTCTCCTTTGGGTACATATAATATAATCCGTGTCCTAATATTGCAATAGTCGGGCAATTCTGCCCTACTGTAACTTCATGAGCAATTGTATCTATCCCTCTTGCAAATCCACTCACAATAAGCCATTCTCTTTCTAATAAAGGATGTAAAATAAACTCTATACTCTCACGACTGTATAACGACGGTTCTCTCGTTCCAACAACCGCCAATTTATTTACTTTATTTAAAAAATTCTTCTCTCCTTTTCCATATAAAACAAAAGGAGGGTCTTGTATTTCACGTAATAATTGCGGGTAATTTTCATCCCATATAGTCACATAAAAGATTTGATTTCTCTCTAAATAAGATATATATTTCGAAAGGTTTGAACTTTGGAGGAAATTTACTAGTTCTGCAGATTTTTCCGGGGATATTCCAGTGTAGTTTTCTATTTGTTTTTGGTTAAAATTGTATATTACCTTCAATTCCGGATCGACATATAGCAGTCTCTCCATCGCCTTCCAATGATCCGCTAACACGTAATGAAGATGTAGTAATCGTTCTCTTTTCATCCTAATTCTCCTTACCCATAATTTTTATTATGTAAACAGAAAAAGTGTAAAAAGACACCCTCTAATAAGAAGGTGTCTTTCAAAAAGATTAATAGTTTTTACAAGTCTCAAATAATCCCTTTTCTTTTAAAACAGAGATTAATGTTTCACCCATAACAGCTGGTGTTTCCGCTACTTTAATACCACAAGCTTCCATTGTTTTAATCTTTTCAGCAGCAGTTCCTTTGCCGCCAGAAATGATCGCCCCAGCATGACCCATACGTTTGCCTTCAGGCGCAGTTTGACCACCAATGAAACCTACAACTGGTTTTGTCATATTAGCTTTTACCCATTCAGCTGCTTCTTCTTCTGCCGTACCGCCGATTTCACCAATCATAATTACAGCATGTGTTTCTTCATCTTCATTAAATGCTTTTAACGCATCAATAAAGTCTGTACCGTTAACAGGGTCCCCGCCGATACCTACAGCAGTAGATTGGCCAATACCTTCTTGTGTTAACTGATGTACAGCTTCATACGTTAATGTACCAGAGCGAGACACGATACCAACATGACCTTTTTTGTGAATATATCCTGGCATAATACCAATTTTACATTCGTCAGGTGTAATCACACCAGGGCAGTTTGGTCCAAGTAAACGTGTATGTTTACCCGCCATATATCTCTTTACTTTTACCATATCTAATACAGGGATTCCTTCAGTAATACATACTACTAAATCAATCTTTGCATCAACTGCTTCCATAATTGCATCAGCCGCAAAAGCGGGTGGAACGTATACAACTGAAGCGTTTGCGCCTGTTGCTTTCACAGCATCTTCTACTGTATCAAATACTGGTACACCTTCAATATCAGTGCCACCTTTACCTGGTGTTACACCACCTACAATTTTCGTACCGTATTCAATCATTTGCTTTGTATGGAATAATCCTTGAGAACCTGTAATACCTTGAACAATAACTTTTGTATCTTTATTAACTAATACGCTCATTTTTCTCCCCCGCTTTCTATTAGCCCACTAGTGAAACAATTTTTTGTGCACCGTCTGCCATAGATTCTGCTGCAACAATATTTAAACCAGACTCATTTAAAATTTTCTTTCCTAACTCTACGTTTGTACCTTCAAGACGTACAACTAAAGGCAACTCAAGACCTACCTGCTTAGTTGCTTCAATAACACCTTCTGCGATAACATCACACTTCATAATGCCACCAAAAATGTTAACGAAGATACCTTTTACATTTTTGTCAGAAAGGATAATTTTGAATGCTTCTGTAACTTTTTCAGCTGTTGCGCCGCCACCAACATCTAAGAAGTTAGCCGGGTCACCATGGTAATGTTTAATGATATCCATTGTAGCCATTGCTAAACCTGCACCATTAACCATACAACCGATATTTCCATCTAAAGGAATGTAGTTTAAGTCATATTTAGAAGCTTCAATTTCTTTTGAATCTTCTTCTTCAAGATCACGAAGTTCTAAAATGTCTTTATTGCGATATAACGCATTAGAATCAAAGTTTAATTTTGCATCTAACGCCATAACTTTACCGTCACCTGTTGTAACAAGTGGATTAATCTCAGCGATAGAGCAATCTTTTTCGATAAACGCACTGTATAAGCCCATCATAAACTTCACAGCTTGTCCTACAAGTTCTTTTGGAATATTGATGTTAAACGCGATTCTACGCGCTTGGAAACCTTGTAAACCTACTGCTGGATCAATATATTCTTTAAAGATTTTTTCAGGCGTTTTTTCTGCTACTTCTTCAATTTCTGTTCCACCTTCTTCAGATGCCATTAAAACAACTTGAGAAGTTGCACGATCTAATACAAGACCTACATAATATTCTTTTTTAATATCGCAACCTTCTTCGATAAGTAAGCGTTTTACTTCCTTACCTTCAGGACCTGTTTGATGCGTCACAAGTGTAGTTCCTAAAATGCTTTCTGCATATGTACGAACTTCTTCTAAATTTTTCGCAACTTTTACACCGCCAGCTTTGCCGCGTCCACCAGCGTGAATTTGCGCTTTAACTACACATACTTCCGTTCCTAGTTCTTTCGCTGCTTCTACAGCTTCTTCTACTGTAAATGCAACCTTCCCGTTTGGAACGCTAACCCCATAGCTTCTAAGGACTGCCTTACCTTGGTACTCATGGATATTCATAGTCCCATCCTCCCCTGTTTTCCTGTTTTACTCAAAAAGTTTTTTAATGTTTAAAAAACATTACATTGCCATTGTATAAGATGATTGGCACGCTGTCTACAATAAAGTGTCAGAAAACTGAAATCGCTTTATTCTTTTTCAAAAATAATAATGTTTATATACCAAAATAAAAAATAAGCTGTGAATATACAGCTTATTTTTGAATCATATCTTTAATTGGCGCAAATGATTTTCGATGTTCCTCTAATACTCCATGTGCTTCAATCGCTTCTAAATGCTGTTTCGTCCCATATCCCATATGTTGTTCAAATCCATATGCAGGATACTTTCCTCCTAACTCTTTCATCATGCGATCTCTCGTCACTTTCGCAATAATAGATGCAGCTGAAATAGAGACACTTTTCGCATCACCTTTAATGATTGATGTTTGCGGAATTGATGTAGGAAGCTTCATCGCATCGATTAATAAATATTCTGGTGTACATGATAAATTAGCAACGGCATCTAACATCGCTTGCTTCGTCGCTTGATAAATATTTATTTCATCAATAACTTGTGGTGATATAATTCCAACTCCAATCGCAATTGCATGCTCTGTAATTTCATCATAAAAACGCTCACGTTTCGCTTCACTTAATTTTTTCGAGTCATTTAATCCTGGAATATAAAAATCTTCCGGAAGGACGACAGCCGCCGTCACAACCGGTCCTGCTAACGGCCCACGGCCCACTTCATCAATACCAGCAATGTATGTGAGGCCTTTTTCACGTAACTCATTTTCGTACTTTGACATTTCTATAAATTTTTCTCTTTCTTTTTGCGCTAACTCTTTTTGTTTATACCACTTCAAAATTAGTTTTTGAACACCTTTTCGCTCATCTTTCACTAACATTTGAAAACGCTCGTCTTCTTCACTCATAATTTCTTGCAGAAAACATTCCGCTTCTTGAATAGTCATTTTTTGCATCCATTTACACTCCTTTTAAACGTAACCAAAAAGAAAAGACGTACAAACGCACGTCTTATACTCCTTCTACTTTTTCCACATCTTCTACCTGCTCTGCAAACTCTTCTGGTGTTTCAAACGTCATTTTTCCAAATCTTCCACCACGAAGCTCACGAAGTATAAGCTCAGATGTTTTATCATAATCAATCATTCCGCCGCCCATTAAGCAACCTCTGTTTTTTCCAATTGCATCAAATAACTCCACAATTTCTTCTGGAATGTCATTTAAATTATATCGCTCTTTTAAACGTTCTGGATAATGTTTTTCCATAAAACGTAACGCATAAATAGCTACATCCTGTAGATTTAATATAGAATCTTTAATTGCACCCGTCGTCGCTAAACGAAGACCAACTAATTGATCTTCAAATTTAGGCCACAAAATACCTGGTGTATCTAATAATTCCATTTCTTTCCCAACTTTAATCCACTGCTGGGCGGTTGTAACACCAGGACGATCTCCTGTTTTTGCTATATTCTTCTTCGCTAATTTATTAATCAGTGTAGATTTACCAACATTTGGAATACCTACAATTAAAGCACGAATTGCTCTTGGTCTAATGCCTTTAGCAACCATTTTATCGAATTTTTCTTTGACAAGAACTTTACAAGCTGCTGCAATTTCCTTCATACCTTGTCCAGCTTGTGCATTAATTGAAATTGCCTTTTGACCTCTTTCATCAAAATATGCAATCCACTGCTTTGTAAGACGATCATCCGCCATATCCGCTTTATTTAAAACAACAAGCCTTGGTTTATGCGTAATAATTTCATCAATCATTGGATTACGAGAAGATAAAGGTAATCGAGCATCTACAAGCTCAATTACAACATCAATTAACTTTAATTTTTCTGTTACTTGGCGTCTAGCCTTTGCCATATGCCCTGGGAACCATTGAATTACCATGTTGCCACCTTCTTTTTCTTTTATTTCACAATACGTGCATCTTTTAACGGCCAATATAGCATATTTGCTTTACCAATCACTTGGTCCATTGAAATTGTACCAATCGAACGGCTATCTTTACTAAAACGACGATTATCGCCTAAAACAAATAATTGACCTTCTGGAACAGTTTTCTTTCCTGTCATTTCTTCAAGAGTAAAATCATATGTAAGCGGTCCGTCAGCAAGTTGTTTTTTCTGCTTATCTAAATACGGCTCCTCATAAGGTTTCCCGTTAACATATAGTTTATCATTACGGTATTCGATTTCGTCGCCTGGCAGGCCAATAATACGCTTAATATAATCTTTTTCTTCCGTCGCTCGGAATACAATAATATCAAAGCGTTTCGGATCACCTATGTGATAGCCAATTTTATTAACAATCATTCGATCACGGTCATGTAAAGTCGGCGACATCGATACACCATCTACGAGAATTGGGGCAAAGAAAAACTGTCTAATTACGCCCGCTAATACAACAGCAATCAAAATTGCTTTAATCCATTCCCAAAGTGAGCTCTTCTCTTTCTTCATTCTTTCCCCTCCACAGTTATGTAAGCTGCTCGTATTATACCAAAATTTCATATAGATTGGAAAAAGGGAGCTTGTGTATTTACAAGCTCCCATACATGTCTTATCGAATTTCTTTAATACGTGCTTTTTTACCGCGAAGGTTACGTAAGTAGTATAACTTAGCACGACGTACTTTACCACGGCGAAGTACTTCGATGTTCGCGATTCTTGGCGTGTGAACTGGGAATGTACGCTCAACACCTACACCGTAAGAAATCTTACGAACTGTGAATGTTTCACTGATTCCGCCACCACGACGTTTAATTACAACACCTTCGAAAAGCTGAATTCTTTCACGAGTTCCCTCAACTACTTTTACGTGTACACGTAAAGTGTCTCCAGGACGGAATGAAGGAAGGTCAGTTTTTAATTGGCCTTTTGTGATTTCTGTGATTAATTGTTGCATATTAAATTCTCTCCTTTAAACAGATGCTCTTATAAAGTCTTATTAAATTACAGCGGAACATCGTTAATACGGCTACTGATTTCAGTAGCACAAATGTTATAATAGCATATTGCTAGGACTGTTGCAATAGAAAATATATCAAGCCCTTATCGGTCTTCTTTAATTTGTTCCAGCCATTTCTCTTCTTGCTTAGATAATTCTCTTTCTTCTAGTAAATCCGGTCTACGTGTGTACGTACGACGTAGTGACTCTTTATGGCGCCATTCATCAATGTTTTTATGATTTCCTGACATTAGTACATCCGGTACCTTCATACCACGAAAATCAGCAGGACGTGTATAATGTGGATGCTCTAACAAACCTGTGCTAAAAGAGTCTTCCACTTGTGACGTTTGATTCCCAAGTACTCCTGGCAAAAGACGTACAACACTGTCTGTGACTACCATAGAAGCCAATTCTCCACCCGTTAATACGTAATCCCCAATAGAAATCTCATCTGTTACAAGATGCTCACGAATTCGTTCATCGTATCCTTCATAATGGCCACATACAAAAATAACATGCTCTTCTCCAGCAAGCTCTTCTGCCTTCTTCTGCGTGAAACGCTCTCCTTGTGGACACATTAAGACGATTCTCGGCTTACGGTCTGTTTCCTTCGTTAACTCTTCTACTGCGTCAAAGATAGGCTGTGGGGTTAATACCATACCAGCGCCCCCACCATACGGATAATCATCTACACTATTATGCTTACTAGTTGTATACTCACGGAAATTGACAACACGAAGCTCTACCGCTTCTTTTTCTTGTGCTTTCTTTAAAATTGAAGACCCAAATACTCCCGTAAACATATCTGGAAACAATGTTAAAATGTCAATTTTCATTATAGTAGCCCTTCCATTACATGAATGGTTACTAGCTTATTTTCAATGTTAACTTGAAGTACAACGTCATCAATATAAGGAATTAACAGATCTTGACCCTTTGGACGTTTAATCACCCAAACATCATTCGCACCAGGAGATAGAATCTCTTTGATTGTCCCTAACGCTTCTCCTTCTTCCGTTACAACGTTGCAACCAATAATTTCATGGTAGTAGTATTCACCTTCAGCTAGTTCGCCTAACTGCTCTTCTGGTACTTTTATTAAAGAACCTTTAAATTTCTCTACTTCATCTACATTGTTGTATCCTTCAAGTGTTAATAAATCAAATGTCTTATGTTGACGATGAGAAGTTACCTTCACTGTAAGATAGTCTGTACCTTTCTCATCCCATATGTATAACGTGTTCCCTACTTTATATCGCTCTTCTGGAAAATCAGTACGAGAAATAACACGAATTTCTCCTTTTACGCCATGAGTATTTACAATTTTCCCTACGTTAAACCATTTTGTCATAAACAGTATGTCACCCCTGGTTTCTATATAAATTAAGCATTTCCATTTTATATATGGAACATGCAATTTCTCTTTAAATGTTAAAAAAGGGAGAGGAAATAACTCCTCGCCCTTTTTACGTTTATTGAATTTCCAGTGTGACGTTCTCATCATTATGATGTCCCACTGAATACAAGAGCATTCGAATCGCTTTCGCAACTTTCCCTTGCTTTCCAATGACTTTTCCAACATCCTCAGGATGTACAGTTAATCGATACTTTATTTCTCCGTTGCAAAGTTCCTGTGTAACTTTTACATCTCCAGGATGATCCACAAGAGGTTTAACAATTGTCTCGACTAACATTTTCATTGTCATTGCCTCAATTACTTACCTTGTTTAGATAAGTGGAATTTCTCCATGATACCTTGGTTAGAGAAAAGGTTACGAACTGTATCAGATGGTTTAGCACCATTTCCTAACCATTTTAATGCTGCTTCTTCGTTGATCTTAACTTCCGCTGGTTGAGCAACCGGATTGTAAGTACCGATTTCCTCAATGAAACGTCCGTCACGAGGAGAACGAGAATCTGCAACAACTACACGATAGAAAGGAGTTTTTTTAGCTCCCATACGTTTTAAACGAATTTTAACTGCCATTTATAAAGCACCTCCGAATTTATTTCACACAGATAATTATATTAGCAAAAAGACTATTGCTTTGTAAAGTATTTTTTCTTAACAGAGCCATCTTTTTTCCTTACATGAATGGAAACTTCAATCCACCTAGTCCTTTTTTCTTACCTTTTTGCATTCCCGTCATCGTCTTCATCATTTTTTTCATATCATCAAATTGCTTGATTAGACGATTGATTTCTTGTACTGTTGTACCGCTACCTTTGGCAATGCGCTTTTTACGACTAGCATTGATTATTTCCGGTTGTTCTCGTTCTACTTTAGTCATAGAACGAATAATTGCCTCAATATGCCCAATTTGTTTTTCATCAACTTGTGCATTTTTCAGCCCTTTAATTTTATTTGCACCAGGAAGCATTCCTAACAATTCGTCAAGCGGTCCAAGTTGACGCACTTGTCCAAGTTGTTCTAGGAAATCGTCAAGCGTAAACGAAAGCGTACGCATTTTTTGCTCAAGTTCTTTTGCTTTCTCTTCATCAACTGTAGCTTGCGCCTTTTCAATTAATGTTAAGACGTCGCCCATCCCTAAAATACGGGATGCCATACGTTCTGGATGGAACGCTTCAATTGCATCTAGTTTTTCACCCATACCAGCAAATTTAATTGGTGTATTTGTTACAGCCTTAATAGATAATGCCGCACCACCGCGCGTATCACCATCTAATTTCGTTAATACAACACCTGTTAATCCTAGCTGTTCATGGAAACTTTGTGCTACATTTACCGCGTCTTGTCCTGTCATCGCATCGACAACAAGGAAAATTTCATCCGGTTTCGCAACTTCTTTGACTTTCGCTAATTCATCCATTAGTTCTTCATCAATATGCAGGCGACCCGCTGTATCGATTAAAACATAATCATGATGATCTTCTTTTGCTTTCGCAATCGCTTGTTTCGCAATTTCAACCGGACTTACTTGATCTCCCAAAGAGAAAACAGGCATGTCCAATTGCTTCCCTAATGTTTCAAGCTGTTTAATCGCTGCTGGACGGTAAATATCCGCTGCAACAAGCATCGGTTTACGATTATGCTTTTTACGAAGCAAATTCGCAAGCTTACCTGTCGTCGTTGTTTTACCCGCACCTTGCAGACCAACCATCATTATAACAGTAGGTGGCTTATTAGCAACAGCAATTTTGCTTTGCTCTCCGCCCATAAGTTCTGTAAGTTCTTCCTGTACGATTTTAATTACTTGTTGTCCAGGTGTCAAACTTTTCATTACATCTTGTCCGACAGCACGCTCAGACACACGCTTTATAAAATCTTTTACTACTTTAAAGTTAACATCTGCTTCTAAAAGAGCTAGACGAACTTCTCTCATCATTTCTTTCACATCGGCTTCAGAAACTTTTCCTTTGCCGCGGATTTTTTGCATTGTCTGTTGAAGTCGGTCGGCTAATCCTTCAAATGCCATATTGCCGCCCTCCTAATCTAATTTTTCGATAGCTTCAACAACTTGTTTCATTTCTTCATTCACATGCTCTTCTTCGCTGATTAGCTGTTTTAGCTTTGCAACAAGTCGCTGTCGCTCTTGAAACTTTTGAAGTAATACTAATTTATCTTCATATTCTTCAAGCATCGCTTCAGTCCGTTTAATGTTATCATACACGGCTTGGCGACTTACATCAAATTCTTCCGCAATTTCACCAAGAGATAAATCATCTAGATAATAAAGCGACATATAACTTCTTTGTTTTTGCGTTAACAACGATTGATAAAAATCAAATAAATAGTTCATTCTCGTTGTTTTCTCGAGCATGTTGGATCATCCTTTGTTAAGTGATTTCCCTTTACATGATTTAGTTTACATGGAGTACAAAAGAGTGTCAAGTTTTTTTCTTAACATCACATATTTTTATAGAAAAAGAAGCGGAAATACCGCTTCTTTCACTTACACTTCTTCTGTTTCTACTAAGTTCGCAAACAAACCATAAACATATTGTTCTGGATCAAACTGCTGCAGATCATCCATTTGCTCTCCTAGCCCAACAAATTTCACCGGAACATCCATTTCGTTACGAATCGCTAAGACGATACCACCTTTAGCAGTTCCATCTAACTTCGTTAAAACAATACCAGTAACATTCGTTGCCTCGCGGAATGTTTTCGCTTGGCTTAAACCATTTTGTCCTGTTGTTGCATCAATAACTAGTAATACTTCATGAGGAGCCCCTGGTACTTCGCGCTCAATTACGCGCTTCACTTTCTCTAACTCTTTCATTAAGTTTACTTTATTTTGTAAGCGTCCTGCTGTATCACATAGCAATACATCCACTTTACGGGCCTTTGCCGCTTGTACAGCATCATACATAACCGCCGCTGGGTCAGATCCTGATTCTTGTTTAATTACTTCTACACCAACACGATCGCCCCATACTTCTAATTGTTCAATCGCTCCAGCACGGAATGTATCTCCTGCCGCTAATAGGACAGACTTACCTTCTGATTTAAATTTATGTGCAAGCTTACCAATCGTCGTCGTTTTCCCCACACCATTAACACCAACAAATAAAACTACTGTTAATTGATCCTCTTGTATATTAACTTCATTACTAAAGTCGCTGTCACCTTTGTAAATTCCCACTAACTTTTCAGAAATAACAGCCTGTACTTCTTTCGGATCTTGAATGTTACGACGTTGCACTTCTTCTTTCAACTGATCAATTAATTCCATCACTGTCGAAACTCCGACATCCGCACTAATTAAAATTTCTTCTAATTCCTCAAAGAAATCTTCGTCTATTTTACGGTAACGGTACACTAAGTCATTTACTTTATCAGCAAATGAATTTCTCGTTTTTTCTAAGCCTTGTTTAAACTTCTCTGTTACCGTATCCGTTTGTTTTGAAATTTTTTCTTTTAATTTTTTTAAAAAACTCATACTTCCCATCCTTCCTATCTACTTGCAACAAGTTCTTCGCCATCATCTAAACGAACAGAAACAAGCTTCGACACCCCTGATTCTTGCATTGTGACACCGTACAATACATCAGACTCTTCCATTGTACCTTTTCGGTGTGTAATTACAATAAACTGTGTTTCATCACTAAATTTCTTTAAATACTGCGCAAAACGAGCAACGTTTGCCTCATCAAGAGCTGCTTCTACTTCATCTAGCACACAGAATGGAACTGGGCGTACTTTTAAAATACCAAATAAGAGCGCAATTGCCGTTAAAGCACGCTCTCCCCCTGAAAGTAAACCTAAGTTTTGTAGTTTCTTTCCTGGTGGTTGCGCTACAATATCAATACCAGTATTTAGTAAATCTTCTGGATTTGTCATTACTAAATCCGCTCTTCCACCTCCGAATAATTCAGAGAATACAGATTGAAACTCTGTTCGAATCCCTTCGAACGTAGTAGAAAAGCGTTTTTTCATCTCTTCATCCATTTCTGTAATAAGTTGATGCAATGTCGATTTCGCTTCTTCTAGATCATCTCTTTGCTCTAATAAGAATGTATGGCGCTCTGCTACACGTTCATACTCATCAATTGCCCCTAAATTTACTGCGCCTAACTCTTCGATGGATAGTTTAATTAGTTTCACCTTTTTACGCGCATCTTCTGCAGGCATCATCATTGTATACTTAAGTTTTGCTGCTTCAAATGAAATAGTATATGTTTCACGTAAATGTTGCAATCTATTTTCCAGCTCTACATCAAGTCGGTTAATTTTCACTTCTTGATCTTTCAGCATCTCAAGAATATATTTATGTTTACCTATCGTTTCTTTCGTACCGCGCTCTAAATGCTCGACTCTTTCTTGCAATGATACGCGTTGTTCACGACGAGAACGAATTAACTCCGAAGTTTGATTACGATCATACGCTTTCTTCTCAATCATATTCGTAATTTGTTCTTCGCCACTTGAATTAGATGTCATCTCTTGCTTTAAGAACGCTAAATCTTCTTTCGTTTTTACAAGCGTTGCATCAGTCTCTTCTTTTTCCTTCGTCAATCGTTCGACTTTTTCTTTTTGATTAGACAAACGTTGTTGTTGTTCAGCAGCTTGCACTTTTAGCTCCGTCATTTCCTTCTGAACTTTTTCTTTTGAAGAATGTTGTTCACTTTTTTGTTTCGTTAAAACGACGATTTTGCTATCTAATTCCCCAATCTCCGCTTGAAGAGTAGCTAAAATCTTTTCTAACTCTTCTTTACGCCCTTGCATTTTTACTTGATCTTGTAAAAATCCTTCAATCTCTAAATCGTAAATCGATAAACGATCATTAATACGATGTTCATCCAATTCTAAACGATTAATTTCTTCTCTTAACTTCTGTTCATCTACACGTTCGGTCTCTACACCTTGGCGTAGCTCTCGTATTTGTACTTCTTTTTCTTGAATCTCTTGCTTTACTGCTTTAACAAAGTTTTCTAGCTTCGTTGTTTTTTCTTCCATGTCAGTTAGTTTTTCAGTCCACTCTTCAAGTTCACGTTGACGTCCCAATAAAGAGGATTTCGCTTGTTTTACAGCTCCACCCGTCATAGAACCACCCGGGTTCACTACGTCACCTTCGAGTGTTACAATACGATAGCGGTATTGCAGTTGTTTCGCTAACTCATTTGCTCCGCGTAAATCTTTCGCAACAACAACAGTACCCAATAAACTGGAAACTACATTCTCATATTTATTATTGTACTGCACAAGTTCTGCCGCTACACCGACAAACGATGGGTGCTGATTCACAATGCGTAATTGATCAAATGATAGCGATCGGCTTTTAATAACAGCTTGAGGTAAAAACGTTGCACGGCCATGTTTATTTTGCTTTAAAAATGCAATCGCATTACGAGCATGTTCTTCTGTTTGTACTACGATATGTTGCATCGCTGCCCCAAGGGCGATTTCCATTGCGATTTCATATTCTTTCGGCACAGTCAGAAGTTCTGCAACCGCTCCCTCAATACCTTGCAGCCTATTTTCTCTAGCCTTTAATACTTCACGTACCCCTTGATAGAAGCCAGAATAGTCCTCTTGCATCTCTTCTAACATTTCTTTCCGAGAGCGCGCCTGTTGCACAAATTGATACGCTTGATACAGTTTCGTTTCATTTTCACTATACTGTGACTTACATTTCCCAAGCGCCGTTTCTGTCTTCTGTATGTTAGAAATAATGTCAGCTATTTTCTCTCTCGCTTGCTCATAACTTTCTACAAGTTTCGCCTTTTTCGCTGTAATTTCCACACGCATCTGTACATACTTTTCATTTTCTTCATCAAGTCGTTCGTTTTTAGAGTTTTGCTGTTTTGATTGTTCTTCAATCATAGATAATTCATTACGAAGACTTGCTTGTTGATTTAAAAGTTCAATATAGTCACCTTTTAAATTCTCAATTTGTTCCTCTAAATTCTCAGCAAAAGTCGCAAGTAATCGCTCGTTATCATGCAATTTCTTCTCCAATTCTTTTACTTGATTCACAAATTGCATTAACGCTTCTGTACTTGTTTCAATTTCGTCATCATAACTTGTAGCTTTCTCTGTTAACTCAACAATTAGCTTTTCAAGCTGCGCACAATGTGTCGTTGCATTTTGCTTTCTTTCCTTTAACAGCTCGCGTTGCCCTTCTAATTTTTCTAGTTCTTTACTAGACAGAAGGAGAACTTCTTGTAAGGAATTTACAGATTCATCAACGGCTTGTAATTGCCCGCGTAATTCCTCAAGCTCTTCTTCACTTTTTTGTAAGTTCGCCGACATTTTAGCTTCTTCATCTTTATTATGCCCAAATTGATTTCGAAGCGCTTCCCATTTTGCATGTAATTCTTCAATTTCATGTACAATAAGCGCAGCTTCTACCTTCTCTAATTCTTCTTTTTTCTCAAGATAATCTTTCGCAATAGAAGCTTGTCTTTCTAGTGGTTCTACTTGACTACTTAATTCGTGAATAATATCTTGTACACGATTTAAGTTTTCTTGTGTTTCCGCCAATTTCCCTTCAGCTTTCTTTTTACGAAGTTTGTATTTCAGCACACCCGCAGCTTCTTCAAATACACCACGGCGTTCTTCTGATTTACTACTTAAAATCTCTTCGACTTTCCCCTGGCTAATAATTGAAAAAGCTTCTCTTCCCATACCAGAGTCCATAAATAAATCAATAATATCTTTCAATCTACAAGATTGTTTATTAATATAAAAATCACTATCACCCGAACGAGATACACGACGCGTTACACACACCTCGTTATACTCAATCGGTAAGCGTTGGTCTTCATTATTTAAAGTTAATGTAACTTCAGCAACATTAACCGCTCTTCTCGTATCACTGCCGGCAAAAATAATATCCTCCATCTTTGCACCGCGTAATGACTTTGCAGATTGTTCACCAAGTACCCAGCGAATTGCATCAGTAATATTACTTTTTCCGCTCCCGTTAGGTCCTACTACAGAAGTTACACCTGGAACAAAATCGACAGATACACGCTCAGCAAAAGATTTAAATCCTGCTATTTCTAATCTTTTTAAAAACACGAAAGGCCTTCCTCCTATTCTCCGTTGTTGTAAACGTTGTCTGTACGAAAACAAGCTACTATACGGATTTCCCACTCCTTTTATTTATAAATAAAAGGAAAGTTTCATTCTATGCATAAGGAATCCCCCTTTGAATGAGGGGGATTCCTTATGATTGTTCTTTTAATTTTTTCAATGCTTCTGCAGCAGCTTGTTGCTCTGCCTCTTTTTTTGACTTACCACTTCCAAGACCTAATGCCTCATTATTTAAAGTTACACGGGACACAAATTCTCGGTTGTGGGCTGGTCCTTTTTCTTGCAAAATTTGATACTCAATATTGCCACTACCATCACGCTGAATCAATTCTTGCAATTGACTCTTATAATCCATCACATGAGAAAAAGCACCTTCATTAATTTTTGGATATACAACTTCTTTTAAGTATCCCCAAACTGTTTCTAGCCCTTGATCAAGATAAAGGGCACCAATAAACGCTTCAAAGACATCCGCTAATAAAGCTGGTCGTTCACGTCCACCCGTCATTTCCTCACCTTTTCCTAATAAAACAAGGCTACCAAATGACATTTCGTTTGCAAAACGAACAAGAGATGGCTCACATACAATAGCTGCACGTAGTTTTGTTAACTCTCCTTCGCTCATTGTCGGATATTTTTGAAACAGATACTGTGATACAGTGAGTTCCAATACAGCATCGCCAAGAAATTCAAGACGCTCATTGTCCTCATGCGGTTTTTTTCGATGCTCATTCACATACGATGAATGCGTAAATGCTTGAATCAATAATTTTTCATCTGTAAACGTAATACCTATCTTTTCTTGAAATACTTTAAAAGCTTCACGATATTTTGCTTCGTATTTTTTTTCTCTATGTTTTCGGTACGGCATAGGTCCCTCCAGATATAAGCCGAGAAGCCCCGTTAAAAAACGGGACTTCACTTAAGCATTATAGATGACTCTCTATGTAAGTCACAGCATCGCCAACAGTAGCAATCTTTTCAGCATCTTCATCAGAAATTTCCATTTCAAATTCATCTTCTAATTGCATTACAAGTTCTACTACATCTAGGGAGTCTGCTCCTAAATCTTCTTTGAAGCTTGCAGCTGGTACTACTTCAGTTTCTTCTACTCCTAAACGATCAACGACAATTTTTGTTACACGCTCTAAAACATCTGCCATTTTATTCACCTCCCCTCAAATATTATATAAAATATTGTCCAAAAAAACTAGGTGAAATCGATTCTTTTATTACATTACCATACCGCCATCAACATTTAACGTTTGACCTGTAACATATTTACTTTGATCAGAAGCAAAAAACGTTACAGTATTTGCGATATCTTGTGCTTCTCCAAACTGAGCTGCAGGAATTAATTTTAACATTTCTGCTTTTATATTTTCATCTAATACATCCGTCATATCAGTCGCAATAAACCCTGGAGCAATTGCATTTACAGTAATATTTCGGCTCGCTAATTCTTTTGCTGATGTTTTTGTTAATCCAATTACACCAGCTTTAGCAGCAACATAATTTGCTTGTCCTGGGTTTCCTGTTACACCAACAACAGAAGCAATATTAATAATACGTCCATGACGTTGACGCATCATATAGCGCGATACTGCTTTCGTACATAAGAAAACACCTTTTAAGTTTGTATTAATAACTGTATCCCATTCTTCTTCTTTCATACGCATTAATAAATTATCTTTTGTTACACCAGCGTTATTTACAAGAATATCAACTTGTCCAAACGTATCTACAGTTTGTTTCACCATACTTGTAACATCATCAGTATTTGCAACATCTGCTCTTACTGCAATGGCATCTGAACCTAATTTTTTTATTTCATCAACTACTTCATTCGCTTTTTGCTCATTACCAGCATAATTTACTACAACATTTGCCCCTTGTTTCGCTAAATCAATGGCAATCGCACGACCAATCCCACGTGAAGCACCAGTTACTAATGCTACTTTCCCTTTTAACATCAGCTTTCTCCTCTCAAATTTGAAATGGTATCTTTTAATGTCTCTTCATCATATATCGCATATGCTTTCACTGAAGAATCAATCGACTTCATAAGACCAGCAAGTACTTTTCCAGGTCCGATTTCAATAAATGTATCTACCCCTTGATTCACCATATACTCAATAGATGGGTACCATAATACAGGCGAATAGAGCTGTTCAATTAGCTTTTCTTGAATATCTGTACCACGTGTAATAACGTCTGCCGTAACATTTGCAATAACAGGAATATTTGTGTCTTGAATTGTAATTTCATTTAAAACACATTGGAACTTCTCAGCAGCTGGTTTCATAAGTGAAGAATGAAACGGTCCACTTACTTTGAGTGGAATTGCTCTTTTAGCACCATTTTCTTTCGCTCTGTGAGAAGCAAGTTCTACTCCTTGCTTTGTTCCAGAAATAACAATTTGCTTCGTACTATTCATATTAGCAATTTGTACTGCGTATCCTTCACTTGTTACTTCTTCTGTAACTCGTTTCAGCATATCCGGATCCGCACCTAAAATAGCTGCCATTGCACCTTCTCCGCCTGGAACAGCTTCTTCCATATATTCCCCGCGTTTCCTTACAGCATACACAGCGTCTTCGAATGTTAATGCACCCGCAGCTACAAGAGCGCTATATTCACCTAAACTATGTCCTGCGACAAAATCAGGTGTAATATCATACTCTTTCAAAGCTGTTAAAATCGCAAAGCTCGTTGTTAATAGTGCCGGCTGCGCATTTGTCGTTAATGTTAACTTTTCCTGTGGTCCTTCAAAAATCACTTCTGAAAGAGAATCATGCAAAACCTCATCCGCTTTTGCAAACACTTTCGCAACCTCTTTATTATTCTCCGCTAACTGTCTACCCATTCCAACCGCCTGTGAACCTTGGCCTGGAAAAAGAAATGCTAGTTTTCCCATTTCAAATCCTCCTCTTATTGAAGCGGCTCCTTCTCCATGACACTTGAAATTGTAGGAATTACTTCTTTCGCTACCATTTCTCTCGTTTGACGAATCGCACTAAATATCGATTGGTCATTAGAAGAACCGTGAGCCTTAATGACAGGAGCTTTCAATCCAAACAATGCCGCTCCTCCATACTCTGAATAATCCATTTTATCTTTCAATACCATAAGTTTTGGTTTTAATACCGCTGCTGCTAATTTGCTCGTAAACGAACTCATTAATTGTTCTTTTAACATAGAGAATAACGCAAGTGCTGTTCCTTCTAATGATTTTAGCGCTACATTACCCGTAAAACCATCACATACAACAACGTCTGCTACACCTTGCAATAAATCTCTTGATTCAACATTTCCAACGAAATTAATTGGTGCATCCTTGAGCATAGCAAAGACCTGTTTTGAAAGCTCGTTTCCTTTACCATCCTCTGTTCCAACGTTTAAAAGTCCAACGCGTGGATTTTTAATTCCTCTTACCTTCTCTGCATAAACAGAGCCCATTACTGCATATTGATATAAATGAATTGGTTTTGCATCAACGTTGGCTCCAACATCTAACATAACAAAACCTTCTCCATCAACAGTTGGCATTGTAGGCGATAAAGCTGGTCGTTCAATTCCTTCCATACGACCAACAACAAACAATCCAGCTGCCATCAAAGCTCCTGTACTACCTGCTGATATACAAGCATCCGCTACGCCGTCTTTTACTTGCTGCGCCGCTAGTACCATTGAAGCTTGTTTTTTTCGGCGAACCGCTCTTACTGGTTCGTCTGTCGATTCGATTTTTTCGTCCGTATGAAGTATAGTAATTCGCTCTTCACTCGTTAAATATTGACGAATTCCCTCTTCTTTCCCTACTAACGTAATATGTAAATCTGAGTATTCCTTAATAGCTTTCATTGCTCCTAATACTACAGCCTTCGGTGCATGATCGCCGCCCATTGCATCTATTGCGATTTTCATAAGTTGTTACCTTCCTCACTATAATTACTAGATCGATACATTTCAAAAGTGCCTGTAAAAACGAGTTCTTCTCCAACAAAGCTACGCACTTTGACAACCGTCCGTCCTTTATCATTCTCTACATCTTCAACACGTGCTTTTGCAACAACACGCTCTCCTAATTTTACAGGACGAATATATCGAATGGTGGACTTTGCAGTTAAAGCTAATTCCTCATCAATAACCGCAACAGCTAGTGAGTTTGCTTGTGCAAACAAATGATGCCCACGAGCAATTTGATTTCTTTTAAATACATGTTCTACCTTTACTTCAAAGATAGAAATCGCATGTCTATCTAATTCTATATCGATAATTTCTCCGACAACCTCTTCTAACGGTAAAGATTTCACATCTTCTTCATGTTGTTTTGTAGCCACATGCTTAATTCGTTCTCTTAATTCAGGAATAGATAATTCCATACGATCAAGACGAACAGTTTGTATGCTCACTTGAAATTTTTCCGCTAAATCTTCATCCGTTATAAAAGGATTCGTTTCTATTGTTTGTTGTAATAATTCTTGTCTTTCTTTTTTACTTCTTCTTTTTTTCATACCGCACCATCCATTTTTATGACTAGGTACTAAAAGTAGTATATAATCATTAAAAGTAGAATGCAACAAAAACTTTTGCAGACTACTTTTAATCGAGCTTCTCTCCCTGGAACACACCTGTCCCATCAAGATAAGTACGCAGCGAAGCATATTGATCATTATGCCAAAATGCTTCTGAATCAACTAGTATCGCCGCATCTTGTCTTGCTGTTTCTAACGCCCGATAATCATGCACCATATCAGCAACCTTAAATTCTGGCAGACCACTTTGCTTACTTCCAAAGAAATCCCCAGGACCTCGTAACTCTAAATCTTTTTCTGACAATACAAATCCATCATTTGTTTCAGTCATAATGCGCATTCTTTCTTTTCCCGTTTCTGATTTCGGGTCCGCAATTAATAAACAATATGATTGCTCACTACCACGCCCAACACGCCCCCTCAGCTGATGGAGCTGTGATAAACCGAAACGTTCCGCGTCATAAATAACCATAACAGTCGCATTCGGTACATTCACACCTACTTCAACAACTGTTGTCGACACAAGAATTTGCACTTTATTTTCACTAAAATGTCCCATTATCTCTTCTTTTTCTTGAGATGATAGTCTCCCATGCATTAATCCAACTTGGCATTTCCCTTGATAATGATGAGTCAGCATACTATGTAAGTCGATAGCATTTTGTACATCAAGCTTCTCAGACTCTTCAATAAGAGGACAAATAACATATGCCTGTCTTCCTTTTTTTATCTCTTTCTCCACAAAGCCGAGAACACGATCTAACATATCATGTTTTGCCCAGTACGTTTCGATTACCTTTCTACCAGCTGGCATTTCGTCGATAATAGAAACGTCCATCTCTCCAAATGCAGTGATAGCTAACGTACGCGGGATTGGGGTCGCCGTCATAAACAACACATCTGGACTTTCACCTTTCTCACGTAAAACCCGGCGCTGCGCCACACCAAATCGATGCTGTTCATCAGTAATAACAAGACCTAACCTATGAAATATAACCTCGTCTTGAATTAAAGCGTGCGTCCCAACAAGGATGTCTACTTCTCCCTGTTCTAATCTCGACAAAATTTCTCGACGTCTCACACCTTTAACAGAACTTGTTAGCAATTCAACCTTCATACCGAAATGTGAAAACGTCTCCGCGAGCGACTGATAATGTTGTTCGGCTAAAATTTCTGTAGGAACCATCAAAGCACCTTGATAATGAGCCAATTTCGCCGCATAAAGAGCAATCGCAGCAACAACTGTTTTCCCAGAACCTACATCCCCTTGCAATAATCGATTCATTCGGTACGGAGATGTCATATCTTTCATTATTTCATCTACAACCCGGCGTTGTGCGCCAGTTAATGGAAACGGAAGTGCATCAGTAAACTCTTGCAATTCTACTAATGAAATTTCTTTTTTCGTCCCTTTCGAGTTTTCCCTTTCCATTTTCCGTAATGTTTGCATTTTCAACTGAAACAAGAAAAATTCCTCATATACAAAACGGCGACGCGCTTGCTTTAAGTCTTCCTGTCCCATCGGAAAATGTAACGTTCGAAGCGCTTCATAACGTGGTAATAATTTATACCTACTTAACAAACCGTCAGGTAACACTTCAATTATAGAATCTCCATACTCCTTTAAAGCCTGGGCAATAAAACGGCGCATCTGTTTTACTGTCAGTTTCCCTTTCACGGAATATACTGGTTCTACTTCTTGTTGACGCACAACCGGTCCAAAATGAAGTTCTGATACAGCGATCGTTTGGCGATGCTGATCCCATTTACCAGTAATCGTTACTGTTTCATCTAACGTTAACTTTTGCTTATAGTAAGGTCTATTAAAACATACCGCCGTAATTAAATAACGACCGACAAGAACACGAACTGTAAGACGCGACTTTTTCTTACCATAATATTGAAGTAGAGGAGCACTATGGACTTTCCCCTCAACTGTCACACGCTCATCATGCTTTACGTCAGCAAGATCTTTCATCGCATAGTCTTCATAACGGTACGGAAAATGTTCTAACAGATGAGAAACTGTATAAATTCCCATCTCATGTAATAACTCAGATGTTTCTCCTCCGATTCCCTTTACATCCGTAACAGGAACTTGTACAACTCCATTCAAGATTCTCACGCTCCGTCACATTATTTTCTTCGATTCATTCTATTGATTATCCATTAACATCATTGACATCTGCACTCGCTCTCTTTCACCTTATATATTCTATCATAGGCATTCTAAGAGAAACTACTCTAATCCCTCTATATAAAGTGAAACTATAATCAGTGGGGGTTTTATTCATCCCCCACTGATTATTAGCCTTCACCAATCGGGCGTTTACGGGCAGTTAATGCGGGATAAAACAAAGATATACAACACGTAAGAAAAGAGCCTCACTATTAGCAGCAAGGCTCTTTTCTATCATCAATATGCTAGCCTTTTGAATAAGAAGTAGTAATAAGTTCCATATCACTACTTCTTATCCATTAGCAAGTAAGTAATCCATCTATTTTCAAAACGAATCTTGTCTTATTCTACAGAGAAGATGAAAGAATACACCGGTTGATTCCCTGTATGTACTTCTACTTCTGCATCTTCAAAGTTCTCTTCAACAAACGCAACTAATTCAGCCACTTCTTCATCTGTTGCATCTTCACCTTGTAGAATCGTTACGATTTCAGAATCCTCATCAATTAGTGCTTCTAGTAATTGCTTCGCAGCTCCTACTTTTTCAGCGTTTGTTGATACGATTTTCCCATCTGCAATACACATGAAATCATCTTTCTGAATCTCCACACCGTCAATTTCCGTATCACGAACAGCATACGTAATTTGACCTGTTTTCACATGAGATAAAGCTTCCTTCATGTTTTCTTCATTCTCTTCTAGCGTTCCAACTGGATTAAATGCTAACATTGCAGCCATACCTTGAGGAACTGTTTTTGAACGAACAACAATAACTTCTTGTTCTACAACTGACGCTGCTTGTTCTGCTGCCATCACGATATTTCCGTTATTTGGTAGAATAATGATTTTTTCCGCATTTGCTTCTTCAATCGCCTTCACAATATCCTCCGTACTCGGATTCATCGTTTGGCCACCTTCGATAACTTTCGTTGCGCCAATGCTCTCAAATAAAGTTTTAATACCAGATCCCATAGCTACAGTTACAATACCATACGGTTGTTTCTCTTTTGGCTGATTCGTTTGTTCAGGCACCATGGTAGGCTCATCTAATAAAGCAGTATGCTGTTCACGCATATTTTCTACTTTGATCTTAATTAGACTACCGTAACGTTGTCCATAGTTCATAGGATCTCCAGGATGTTCCGCATGAATATGAACCTTTACAACCTCATCATCCGATACAACAAGTAGTGAATCTCCGTACACACTAATATCTTCACGGAATTTTTGTTCAGAGAAATTATGTTCCTTCATTTTTTCAGGCTCTAATTTCACCATGAATTCCGTACAATATCCATACTTAATATCTTCTGTACTCAATTGGCTTTGTACACTACGGTGATGTTCTGCGCGTACCATGTCATTCATAGATGGTTGGGCAGGCACATTAGAAGAAATCGTTTCTCCTTTTAAGTCAGCTAAAAATCCTTCATATACAACAACAAGACCTTTACCACCGCTATCTACAACGCCAACTTGTTTTAATACAGGTAATAAATCTGGCGTACGATTTAACGATGCGTTTGCTTCTTTTACAACGTCTTCCATAAACAAAACAAAGTCGCGCTGTTTTTTCGCAACTGTCACTGCATATTTACCCGTTTCTCTTGCAACCGTTAAAATCGTTCCTTCAATCGGTTTCATAACCGCTTTGTAAGCTGCTTCTACTCCAGCTTCTAAAGCTGCAGCGAAATCAACTGTCGTTAATTCTTCTTTTTGTTCAATGGATTTAGAGAAACCACGGAATAACTGAGATAAAATAACCCCAGAGTTACCACGAGCTCCCATTAATAATCCTTTGGCTAAACTTACGCCGACTTTACCAGCATGTTGTGAAGGATTTGCTTTCACTTCACGTGCTCCTGAAGTCATTGATAAGTTCATATTTGTACCGGTATCGCCATCTGGAACTGGAAATACGTTTAATGCATCAACAAGCTGAACATTATTTGTTAAATTATTGGCTCCTTGAATGATCATTTGTGATAAACGTTTTCCATCAATTTTTTGAATTGACACAGATTTTCCTCCTTAATGCACATTACAAGTTTATTACTTTAACTCCTTGTACGTAGATGTTTACAGAATCTACTGCTAGTCCTACAGTTTGATCTAATGTATATTTCACTTTAGTCTGCACGTTATGTGCTACTTCTGAAATTTTCGTACCATAGCTCACAATAATATACATATCAATATGTACTTCATCTTCATCTTTACGAACAATAACGCCTCTAGTGAAGTTTTCTTTTCGTAAAATGTCTGTTAATCCATCTTTTAACTGATTTTTTGATGCCATACCTACGATACCGTAGCAATCTACTGCGGCACCTCCAGCAATTGTTGCAATTACATCTGTACTAATATCAATTTGACCGTACTTTGTTTTAATTTCAATTGACATCTCGTTTCCCCCTTCATAAATGGTGAAAGTGAGCTAGACTACTTTAGTTACTATCATATAATCTTTTTAAAGAAAATTCCATCGTTCTTTCTTTTTCACTCTCATATTTTATGTTTTTAATTACATTTTCTTATGATGAGCAAAATAGTCCATTGTTATTATACAACATGTACCACTATAATATGTCAAGCAATTTTTCTTGATTTCACCTTTTCTTCATTGACATATAGTGTCAAGTATTTTTTCTTGATTTCTTTTTCCTACGGTGTTGCATTCTCTTTTTAGTTGTGTTAAATTATAGTAGTGTTTTTAGCATCGCATAAAAGACTAACATTGAAAAATTACGTATGTTACGGTAGTTAAGGGAGGGAAATATAAATGGCTCGTGTTTGTGCTATCACTGGAAGAAAAGCTCGTTCTGGTAACTCTCGTTCTCACGCAATGAACGCTACAAAACGTAAATGGGGCGCTAACCTTCAAAAAGTTCGCGTACGCATCGACGGAAAAGTTCAACGTGTTTACGTTTCTGCTAGAGCATTAAAATCTGGCAAAATCGAACGTGTTTAATAATAAAAAAAAGAGCCGCTAGGCTCTTTTTTTATTATACCAATGGAAAAAGCACCGGTAATAGGTGCTTTTTTTAGTCTTTTTTGAAGGTATTTAACATCGCACGAACAATTCCACCAAGAAATTTAGGTAACTTAATTGTATAAAATCTCATGGTTTCCCTCCTAATCCCCATTACTCCACTTGTTCACTATATGATGCAAGGAGCAAAATTGTTTCTTCAATCAGTGCTTCTTATCATCATTAATATGCCAGAGGTAAATGAAAAAGTACCTTTTTCCTCAATGAGTTCATTACTAATACAAAGTGTCGATCCCCACTCTATTGTTTTATTAGTAAGAGGGTACTTAAAGCCTTGAAGTGTAATGCCTTCTACCCTTTCAGTAACTGGTACAAATGATACATATGGAAAATATTCATTTCCTTCAATTATATATGCACCTATCTTTTTCACCATTATCTCATTTTTATTATCCACAATACACATTTCTATCTGTGCTTCTAATCCCTTTAAAAGCATCTGTATATTCGCTAAACCGTGATCAAGCCTTCCACCAGTAGCACCAAAAATACGAATTAATTTTGGTTTCTGTTCTAAAGCCCAGCTAATTGCAATCTCTAAATCTGTTTGATCTTTTTCTCGCGGGACAATATGTAATTCATTTGTCTGCTGTCCCATCCATGCTAATTCCTCATCAGTAACTGAATCATAATCCCCAAACGCAACAGCCGGAGTGATTCCTCTTTTCAACAAACGGTACACTCCTCTATCAACAGCCGCCCAAACTACTTCTTCATTTTCATACCGAGAAAAATCTGCGCAGTATTCTGCAGGTCCTCCCGCTAAAATATGAATAATCATTTTTCCTTCCCCTTCTATTGTAAAAAGGCAATCTGCCATTCGGTAGATTGCCTTTCTCCTTATTTGCCACTCTAACATGTATAAGTAGTGAAGTCTTACTGAACTAGAAGCTTCACTAGGATAAAGGCTCTTTCATTCTTTATCCGCGAATTACACGAATTGCTTCACCGCGGTCTTTTTGATTGTATACTGCTGATCCCGCTACAAGAACATTCGCTCCTGCTTCAATACAAAGCCTTGCCGTTTCAGCGTTAACACCACCATCAACTTCAATTTCCACTTGTAGATTTCGCTCTTTAACCATTTCTGCAACTTGTTTGATTTTCGGTAATACAGAATGGATAAACTTTTGTCCGCCAAATCCAGGATTTACTGTCATAAGTAATACCATGTCTATATCTTCTAATACATGCTCAATCGTTGAAACTGGAGTATGTGGATTTAATACAACTCCCGCTTTAATGTCATGAGATTTAATTAACTGAATTGTACGATGTAGATGTGGACAAGCTTCTACATGAACAGTAATAATATCAGCTCCCGCTTTTGCGAAAGTTGGGATATAGTTATCAGGATTTTCAATCATTAAATGTACATCTAACGGTAATGATGTAATCGGTCGGATTGCTTCTACAATTAATGGTCCAATCGTAATATTTGGTACGAAATGTCCATCCATTACATCGACGTGAATGTAGTCAGCCCCGCCTTTTTCTACATCTTTAATCTCTTCCCCTAATCTTGAAAAATCTGCTGATAAAATTGATGGTGCAATTTTGATCATGACTAATACCTCGGCTTTCTCTCTCTAATTTCTTCTACGAATTGTTTGTAATTCTTATAGCGATATTCGGTAATCTTTCCTTCTTCAACCGCAGCTTTCACTGCACATTTCGGCTCAACAAGGTGTGTACACCCTCTAAATTTACAGTATTGGCTCGCTTCTTTCAACTCTGGAAAACAATACGTAAGGTCTTCTACCTCTATATCTATGAAATCAAGCGAACTAAAACCAGGTGTATCCGCAACAAGTCCGCTTCCAACTGTAATTAATTCCACGTGTCTTGTCGTATGCTTTCCACGCCCTAAATGTGAGGAAATATCATTAGTTTTCAATTCTAAATCTGGGCGTAATACGTTTAGCATTGAAGATTTCCCAACACCAGATTGGCCTGCAACGACGGAAATACAACCTTCTAAGAATGGTTTCAGAATATCAATACTTTCCGCAGTATTTATAGAAGTAAACAACACATCATAACCCATTTCACGATAATCATTTGCATAAGATTCAACAGTTTCTCTCATTTTTTCATCTACTAAATCCATTTTACTAATACAAATAATCGGCTTAATGTTATGATATTCAATCAACACTAAAAATCGATCTAACAGTCCTGGATTAAAATCTGGTTCTACTGCAGAGAAAACAAGAATAGCTTGATCAACATTAGCAATAGGAGGTCTAACAAGTTCATTTTTCCGATCAAATACTTCTAACACATAACCTTCATTCGGATTATCCGCTTGAAAAACAACTTGGTCTCCTACAAGTGGCGTAATTTTATTCTTTCTAAATACACCACGCCCGCGACATTGTGTAATCCCTTCCTCATTCTGCACATAATAAAACCCACTTAGAGCTTTTACAATTTTTCCTTCTGGCATATAATTCTCCTTTATTTTGTATAAAATGAAACTGCAATTAAATATGAATAGACTAGAGTTCTTTAAACAATTATTTCAAAGCCCACCAAATATATATCCAGGTTCATATATTTAATCTACCATCAAATTTGAAATATTATTTACAACAGTATCACTTTTACAGCTTTTTGAATCATATATTTTTGCCTGTTATACAGTCCACGATGTAGACAGCATAACAGGCAAGAGTAATACATCCCATCTTCTATATAAGGACGATGAAATTCACTATTATTGAGCTGGATATGGTACTTCTTTGTCGATAATTGTTACTCCATCTCGAACAATTTTATAGTGTCCCCTTGCACCTTCTTGAATTACAAATTCTAAAGAAATTGTCGCTGACTCTGAAATTGTTCTAGTTTCAACTGGTCTATCCATTTTTTGCTGCATATCTTCTTTATAAATTTCTATTGTTTGCGGTTTTTTCTCACCTGTTGCAGAAGGCTCATATGGGATAGAAATATTATCCACTTTTACCGTTTTCGTCACTTTAGGCTTCGGGCCATCAGAGATAACAATCGTTACTTTATCTCCTTCTTTTAAAGGTGTCCCAGGCTTTGGAAATTGTGAAATAACAAGGCCTTTATCAATTGCATCTGAATATTCTCTTTTTATATCAGAAACAAGCTTTCTTTCATTTAAATAACCTTTCACGCTATTTTCAGTCCATCCTGAAAAATCACCTGACCTAATCTGATAAGGCCCTTTACTTACCCAAATTTTCAGTTCCTGTTCTGCCTCTATAACCATTTGGTCAGGAGTTGGTATTTGTTCTACAATTTCACCTTTTGGCTTATCATTTTCAATATAATTTACTGTAACTTGTTTATATTTTTCTTCTAACTCAGCCCTTATACTCTCGAAATCTTTTCCTGTGAAATCACTCATCTTACTTTTCTTTTTTCCACCTGATTGATAGATAGTGATTTTAGAGTTTTCTTTCACTACTCTTCCAGCTATAGGATCTGTTTTTATCACTTTTCCGGCTTCAACGTCATCTGTATATACAATATTAGGTTCAGTAACTTCAAACCCCTTTTCAACTAATGTATTTACAGCTGTTGTATATTTCATACCAGCCACGTCAGGAACCTTCACATCTTTCGGAATAAAGAAGCCTGGAACAACAGTAAGTGCTAATGTTATCCCTATCGCTAAAAGTAAAAATGTTGTAATTAAAACCTTCAGCCATTTGTTACTTCGTTTTTTCTTCTTACCTGATTCGGTCTCTTCTTTTCTTACTTGTTCATCCACTTTACTTCCTTTTAATACAATCGTTTCATCACTTACGTTTTGAAATAGTTGTTCTTGTTGAATAATTGGAATCGCTTTCGTTGCTTCCATATCTTCTGGTATGTAAAATGGTTGTTCATTGATTCGTTCTGGGTATAGTGCTGTTTCAATATCTCGTTTCATCGCGTTAGCAGATTGATATCGATGGAACGGATCTTTCGCAGTTGCCTTTAATATAATATTTTCAACACTTTGTGGAATATTTTCATTCCATCTTTTTGGAGATGGCATTTCATTTTGTAAATGTTTTAACGCAATTGCAACAGCAGATTCACCAGAAAACGGTTGTCTTCCTGTTAACAATTCAAACATAACAATCCCAAGTGAATAAATATCTGATTGTTTATTCGCTATACCGCCACGCGCTTGTTCTGGTGATAAATAATGCACCGAACCGAGCACCGAATTTGTATGTGTAATCGTTGCTGCACTTGTAGCTGTCGCAATTCCAAAGTCTGTGACTTTTATCACTCCATCATCTCGGATCAAAATATTGTGCGGTTTAATATCGCGATGCACAATCTCAAAATGATGGGCGTGTGCCATGGCGGATGTTAACTGCTCCATTATATCAAGAGCTTCTCCTATCGGTAACATCCCTCGATCAATTATGTATTGCTTCAATGTTCGGCCAGGTACATATTCCATTACAAGATAATATATACCATCCTCTTCCCCAACATCATACATATTCACAATATTTGGATGCGACAACGTTGTAACAGATTGCGCTTCTCGATGGAAACGTTTAATAAACTCTTCATTATTTGAATAGTCGAGTCTTAATATTTTCACCGCTACATCTCGGCCAAGTATATCATCATGAGCTAAATATACATTGGCCATTCCTCCACCGCCAATCATTTTCAGCAGCTTATAACGGTCATTTAAGCGTTTTCCAATCAGCACGTTGCACTTCACCTACTTTCGTTTGTCGAATCCGCATAATCAATAATAACGAGGGTGATATTATCTTCTCCACCACGATCATTTGCTAATTGAATGAGATGCTCTCCCTTCGCCTCGAGCTGTTCATTCAATTGTAAAATTTGTTGCATATCAGCAATAGAAACTTTGTTAGACAATCCATCAGAGCAAAGAAGCAATTGATCGTCTTCTTCGAGCACCAATGTTTTAACATCTAGTCCGACTTTTTCTTCTGTTCCTAATGCTCTTAACAGAACATTCTTTTTCGGGTGATATTCTGCATCTTCTTTTGAAATTTCACCGTGCCTAACAAGTTCATTTACAAGTGAGTGATCTTCCGTTACAAGCGATATTTCTCCCTCTGATACCATATAACAACGACTATCTCCTATATGACCTATTGTTACAAAATTAGGTGTACAAATCGCCACGATAACCGTTGTTCCCATGCCATTACATTCTACATGCTGCTTAGAGTAAGCATATATGCGCTCATTAATAATTCCAACGTTAGTATGTAACCACTTTTCTACCTTTTTAGGCTCATTCATATTATGCGTTTGCTTCCAATAATCATGGAATAATTGAATAGCCATCGAGCTAGCTACATCGCCAGCTCGATGACCTCCCATTCCATCTGCTACTACCGCTAAAATATTTCCATCTAAATTGTGAAAAACTCCTGCACTATCTTCATTATGTTGACGAACTTTCCCTTTATCCGATAGAAACACGGCTTTCATCTCGTCACCTCGTCTCTTCTTTGCGCTCCTTTGCACGCAACTGACCGCAGGCTGCATCAATATCATGACCTTGTTCACGGCGAATTGTTACATTCACTCCACGATCTTTTAGCGTCTTTTCAAATAAGAAAATTTGCTCTCGTGGCGTACGTACATAATCACGTTCTGGCACGTAGTTTACCGGAATTAAGTTTACATGACATTTTACACCTTTTAAGAGCGCAGCAAGTTCTTCAGCTTGCTCAACTTGGTCATTTTCCCCTCCAAATAAGCCATATTCAAACGTAATACGACGCCCTGTTCTATTTACATAGTATTTAACAGCTTCCATTAAATCTGGTAGCTTATAAGCACGGTTAATCGGCATTAATTTTGAACGTAACTCTGTATTTGCAGAATGCAATGAAATCGCAAAATTAATTTGCATATCTTCTTCAGCGAACTTATAAATTTTTGGAACAATTCCACTTGTTGAAACTGTCATATGTCTTGCACCAATATGAATTCCTTTTTCATGATTTACAATGCGTAAGAATGACATTAAGTTGTCATAATTATCAAACGGCTCTCCGATTCCCATAACAACAAGAGAACTTACACGTTCTTCTGTTTCATCAAGCGCACGCTGAACTTCTACTACTTGCGCTACAATTTCTCCAGCCTCTAAGTTTCGTTTTAACCCACCAAGTGTAGAAGCACAGAACGTACAGCCAATGCGGCAACCCACCTGTGTTGTTACACAAATGGAATTTCCATATTCATGTCGCATTAGTACCGTTTCAATAGAGTACCCATCGTATAACTGGAATAGGAATTTAATCGTTCCATCCGAAGACGTTTGTTTTACTAAAGTATTTAAAGTAGTAATATCAAAGGAATTCGACAATTTATCGCGCAATCCTTTAGCAAGGTTTGACATATCCTCATAATTTTTTACACGTTTTTTATATAGCCAATCAAAAATTTGTCCTGCACGGAACTTAGGTTCTCCTTGTTCCTTTAACCAATCTTGCATTTCATGAAGTTGTAAAGAATAAATTGATGGTTTCTTTGTTTCTAGATTTTTCTTTTGTTTTTTTACAGTCGTTTCCATGATGCTACACCTTCTTTCTTAAACAAGCAATATAAAAGCCATCTGTTGCAAAATAATGCGGTAAAATTCGTACTTGACCTTCATCAATATACGGATTTAACTTTTCTGGCATGCGATCTTTTATCGTAGTATCCCATTCAAATTCAGGATGCTCTTGTAAAAATTGCTTTATTACTTGTTCATTCTCTATTTTTTCAATTGTGCACGTACTATAAACAAGGCGACCACCTTGTTTTAACAATGGTGCTATTTTTTCTAGTATCGCAAGTTGAATCGTTGATAATCTTTCACTATCGCCCTTATCTTTACCTAACTTAATATCAGGTTTACGTCTAATAACACCAAATCCAGAACATGGTGCATCTACTAATATTTTGTCAAAAGATTCATTTGCAAAATGCTCTTGAACTTTTCTAGCATCTAAAGCCATCGTTTCTACATTTTCTAAACCAAGTCTCTTCGCCTGTTGTTCAATTAAACGTACTTTATGTGCGTGTAAATCAAGCGACATTACCTTACCTGTTCCGTCCAAACGCTCTGCAATATGAGTTGTTTTTCCGCCAGGAGCAGCACAACTATCTAGAACTGCATCTCCTTTATTCGGTTCTAAAGCACGTGCTACAAGCATTGAGCTTTCATCTTGAATAGAAAGGAAACCTTTTTTGAACGCTTCTGTATGTGCGACATTTCCTCTTTCAATTTGAATTGCATCCTCTGACAATTCGCCACGTTTTGCTTCTATACCCTCATCAGCTAATAACGCAACCGCTTCTTCTACCGTTACTTTATCAACATTTACACGCGCTGTTGGTACAGGTGGCAACATATTTACTTCACACATTTTCTCTGCTGTCTCTAAACCATATTCAGATGCCCATTCTTGTACAAGCCACATCGGATGACTTGTTGCAATCGCAAGTCGTTCTACTGGATTATTGATTTCTTCTAACGAAGGTACACCTTCTCGCTGAATTGAACGCAATACTCCGTTCACCATGCCTGAAATCCCTTTATGTCCACGACGCTTCGCAATCTCAACAGCTTCATGAATAGCCGCTCTTTCTGGAACTCGGTCTAAATATAGCATTTGATATAAAGATAGGCGAAGCAACACTCTTACCCACGCTTCAACCTTTTTTCTTAAAAATGGTTGTAAATAATAATCTAGTGTGTCACGACGTTGAATCGTTCCATATACCATTTCAGTTAATAAACCAATATCTTTTCTGTCTATTGTATTTTTTTCAATCAGATTATTTAAAAGTAGGTTGCTATATGCGCCACTTTTTTCTACTTGAATTAAGCCATCCAGAGCTAACTCACGAACATTTTGTCTCATGCATTTTCTCCTAACTTCGTACCAATTTCAGGTTTTGTTCCACGTAAAAATTGTGAACAACTCATACGCTTTTTACCAGACGGTTGCAATTCAGTGATTTTAACACCTGTCTTATTCCCTGTTGCAACAACAAATCCATCTTCTTCAAGAGCTACTATTGTACCTGGTTCAGCTTTCTCTGTAATAGAGACCTTCTCTCCCCACCATACTTTAATAACTTGTCCTGCCAAAGTCGTATAAGCAACTGGCCATGGATTCAATCCGCGAATGTGATTGTATACTTCTTCACCTGTTTTTGTCCAATCAATTATCTCTTGCTCACGTTTAATATTATATGCAAACGTCACTTCAGCTTCACTTTGTTTAATTGGTTCTAGTTTACCCTGAATTAGTAAAGGAACCGTTTTAGATAAAAGATGTGCTCCTGCTTCGCTTAACTTGTCAAATAATGAACCTGTTGTTTCACGCTCTTCAATTTCTACTTCTACTTGCGTTAATATATCACCAGCATCTAATTTTTCTACCATATACATAATTGTAATACCTGTTTTCTCTTTACCTTCCATGATCGCATAATGAATTGGTGCACCACCGCGAAGTTCTGGAAGTAATGACGCGTGGACATTAATACATCCATACTTTGGCGCTTCTAAAATTTCATTCGGCACGATTTGTCCAAATGCCGCTGTTACAATTAAGTCTGGCTCTAGTGCTAATACTTTTTCATATTCGTCTTTTTCACGAATTTTTAACGGCTGTAATACTGGAATACCATGTTTCTCCGCTTCTACTTTAACAGGAGTAGGTGTTAAAACCTTTTTTCTACCAACTGGACGATCAGGTTGCGTCACAACACCAACTACGTCATATCCGTCCTCGATAAGACGACGAAGCACCGGCACAGAAAAGTCCGGTGTCCCCATAAATACTACTTTCATCATTCAAAAACCGCTCCTTTTAAACCTATTCTAATTCGCCTGCTTCATAATATCTTTTCACTTTAGATGTAAATAAAACACCGTGTAAATGATCGATTTCATGCTGAATTGCACGCGCTAAGAAGTCATCCGCTTCTAATAAAAATATTTTACCGCGACGATTTTGCGCACGTACTTTAATGTAATCTGCACGCTCCACTTCACCATAAAGTCCCGGAAAGCTTAAGCAGCCTTCGGGACCTACTTGTTCACCACGTTTTTCTAAAATAACAGGATTAATTAATTCAATTTTACCCGTATCATCACCGATATCAACAACAGCAACTTGTAAGCTTACACCTACTTGTGGCGCAGCTAGACCAACGCCATCTGCAATTAACATTGTTTCATGCATATCTTTTAACAATTTCACTAACTTTTTATCAAAGTTAATTACTCTTTCGCATGGTGTTTCTAACACTTCATTTGGATGCTTTACAATTTCTAAAACTGCCATATTTCCCTCCGCTACATTAACATTGTTGGATTAAAATCAATTGAGATTTGTAGCTCTTTTTGCATTTCTGCTTGATAATGTTCATTTACCATTTTGAGCACGTTCTTTAAGTTTGGTTCCCGTTTGTATTTTATCATGCATTGGTAACGATATCTATCTTTTATCCTTGGAATTGCTGAAGCAACCGGCCCTAACACCATTGTTTGCCTTGAACAATGCGTTCGTAAATGACCGACAATTTTTTCCGTCACTTGGACTGCCTTTAATAATTCCGGATGAGATACAGTTACAAGTACAACGTAGTAATATGGCGGATATTGTCTCATTTGTCTCATTTGCATTTCTTGCTCATAAAATACATCATATTGTTGATTCTTTGCTAATTCTACACTGTAATGTTCCGGCGTATACGTTTGAATTACAACTTCCCCTGGCAATTCATGTCTTCCTGCACGTCCACTCACTTGTGTCAATAGCTGATATGTCTTTTCACTCGCCCGAAAATCAGGTAGATGAAGCATCGTATCCGCCGTTAAAACCCCAACAAGCGTCACCTTCGGAAAATCAAGCCCTTTTGCAATCATTTGTGTTCCAAGTAATATATCTGCTTTCTCTTCACCAAACGCCTTTAATAATTTTTCATGCATTCCTTTACGGCTTGTTGTATCCACGTCCATTCGAATGACCCGCGCCTCAGGGAATAGTTTTGTGATTTCTTCTTCAACCTTTTGCGTCCCTGTACCAAAGAAACGAATATACGTACTATTACAAGCAGGACACTCCGTTGGCATATTTTCCTCATGACTACAATAATGACATTTTAAACGATGGTTCATTTTGTGATATGTCAACGAAATATCACAATGCGGACATTGTACGACATACCCACAATCACGGCACATCACAAACGTAGAATGACCCCTTCTATTTAAAAAGAGAACCATTTGTTCTTTCTTTTCTAATCGATCTGCTATTTTTTCATGCAGTGCCTTTGAAAACATTGAGCGATTTCCATCACGTAGCTCTTCACGCATATCAACAATTTCTACAGTCGGCAAAGCTTGTTTGTTCATACGTTTTTCCATTGTAAGCAACCCATAGACACCTTTTTTCGCTCTAGCAAACGATTCAAGTGTCGGCGTTGCACTTCCGAGAACGATTGGACACTTATGGTATTGTCCTCTCCACACTGCTACATCTCTCGCATGATACTTCGGGTTATCTTCTTGCTTATAACTCGATTCATGTTCCTCATCAATAATAATGATTCCTAAATTTTCAAAGGGAGCAAAAATAGCTGAACGTGCACCAACTACCACTTTCACTTCTTTTCTTAAAATTTTGCGCCATTCATCATACTTTTCTCCAACAGAAAGTGCACTGTGAAGAACTGCAACTTGCGAACCGAACCTACCTTTAAAGCGATCTACCATCTGGGGCGTTAGCGCAATTTCAGGAACAAGCACAATTGCTTCTTTTCCTTTCTCGAGCACCGCTGCTATAGATTGTAAATACACTTCAGTCTTACCACTTCCTGTAACACCATATAGTAAAAATGGATTGTAAGTTTCATTTGTAATTGATGACAAAATCGGTGTAATTACTTGTTTTTGTTCCTCAGTAAGCGGAAATGGTTTCGTTTGTTCAAAATCATCATCGTCATACGGATTCCGGTATACTTCTACATACTTTTCTGAGATTAGACCCTTTTTAACAAGTGATTTTATTGGAGCATCTGTTATCTGTAATTCTTCTGTTAAATTTTTTAACGGTACACTGTTGTAGTTTTCTACAAAATAATAGAGTACGTCTTGTTGTTTTTTACTTTTCAGTTCAAATGCTGCTAATTCCAATTTATCTGCCGGCAACTCCGGTTGAACTACTCTTTGTTTCTTCTTTTGCACTTTATCCTTTACTTGATAAACCACTTCAGTCGTACCATTTTTAATTTCTTGTTGAATAGTGCGATATAGGTGCGGCTGCGCTTCGATAGCTTCCCAATCTATCGTTTCCTTCCCTTGAAATAAAGAAAGAATTTCTGGCGCTACTTCTTCTTGGTTACGAAGTTGCAGACGCTTTTTATATGTTGCTTTTATCGCTGTCGGAAGCATTACCTGAAAAGCTGAAATCATATAGCATAACGTTTCACTTGTAAGCCAATACCCAAGCTTTAATAATTCATCATTTAAAACCGGAGTGACATCTAATATTTCATACAACGCTTTTAACTTTTTACTTTCTAGGTCAACCGAATCCTTTATTCCAATAATAAAACCTTGCAATTTCCTCGGACCAAATGGGACTACTACACGCATTCCTGTTTGCACGATATCTTCCCATTTTTTAGGGATAATATAATCAAACGGTCGATCTGTTTGACGTGCAGGTACATCAACAACTACACTTGCAAACTTCATACACGATCATCTTCTAACATCATTTCTATTTGCTTTAATATTTCACGAGCTACTTCTTTCTTCATTAAAAGTGGCAGTTCGATAATTTTTCCATCTTTTCTATACATTGTCACAATATTTGTATCTGTACCAAATCCAGCTCCTTGCACTTTCACGTCATTCGCAACAATCATATTTGCATTTTTCTCACGTAATTTTCTCGTTGCGTATTCCTCTATGTTTGTCGTTTCAGCTGCAAAACCGATAAGTAGCTGTCGGTCCTTCTTCTCACCTAACGTTTTTAAAATATCCACTGTTCTTTCTAATTCAATTACAGCATCGCCGTTTTTCTTTTTCATTTTATTATCATGAACATATTTCGGACGGTAATCTGCAACGGCTGCTGTTTTAATGACAACATCCACATTCTGATAATGTTGAAGGACTGCCTCTAACATATCTTGTGCAGATTCTACTTGTATTGTTGTTACATGTAATGGTGACTCTAATGCTGTCGGTCCTGACACAAGTATGACATCAGCACCTAAGCTTGCTGCAACTTCTGCGATCGCATATCCCATCTTTCCAGAAGAGAAATTCGTCATAAAACGAACTGGATCAATCTTTTCACGTGTCGGTCCAGCTGTTATTAATATTCGCTTTCCTTGCAATGGTTTTTGTTCGGAGAAGGCCTCTTCTAATCGTCCAATAATCACTTCAGGTTCTTCCAGTCTTCCTTTTGCTACATAACCACATGCTAAAAAACCTTCCCCAGGCTCAATAAATGTATATCCTAATGTTTTTAACGTCATCATGTTTTTTTGAACAATTTTATTTTCATACATATGCACATTCATAGCAGGTGCAATCCATACTGAAGCTGTAGTAGCTAACAAAGTAGTTGTAATCATATCATCAGCAATACCACCAGCTAATTTTCCAATACAATTAGCTGTAGCAGGTGCAACAAGCACAACATCTGCCCAATCCGCTAAATCAATATGAGCGATAACAGCCGAGTCTTTCTCATCGAATGTATCTGTATATACATCATGGCGAGAAAGTGCTTGAAATGTAAGAGGCGTAACAAATTTCATTGCTGACTCACTCATCATTACTTTTACAATTGCCCCCGTTTGTGTCAATTTACTTGTTAACGCCGCTGCTTTAAAAACCGCAATGCCTCCTGTTACACATAGAAGTATTTTTTTCCCTTTTAGCATATGACTCGTCCTCTTTCTTTTTCAAACTTATTCTGCTGAAATGGAATTTTTTCAGCTCGTCAGTGCTAGCATTTCGTTTCATCTTTATCCAAGTTCTTTTCGGCTCTGTCGTAAAAAAATAACAACCTACTTGTAAATAGGTTGTTACCGTTACATAGAAAATTATAAAGTCTATGTTTTAATTTGTCGAAAAGAATGTCTTAATCAATTATTTTGTCATCGCTTGGTACATATTTTAATACTTCTGCATCGATTTCTTCTAATGATTTACCCACACATTTATGAGAAACAGGCTTTTCAATAACACAATTGTCAGCAATTTGCATTTCGCGTGCACGCTTTGCAGCTACTGTTACAAGTGTATATTTAGAATCGATTTTTGTTAATAATGAGTCAATTGATGGATTTAACATAATTATAGACCCTCCGTCATTTCTTTATAGTATTTTGCCACTCTTTCGCGGCGGCAATGTTCACCAACCACAATTGCTTTAATTCGGTCGCAAGCTAATTCAACTTGATCGTTTTCTACAACATAGTCATAAGCGTCCATCATTTCGATTTCTTCTTTCGCTACAGTTAAACGATTTTCAATAACATCTTCAGTTTCTGTACCACGGCCGACAATTCGGTTCTTTAGTTCAGATAAACTTGGAGGTGCTAAGAAAATAAATACACCTTCAGGGAAGGCTTTCTTAACTTGAATTGCTCCTTGCACTTCAATTTCTAAGAACACATCTTTTCCTTCTTGTAACGTTTTTTCAACATAATCAATCGGTGTTCCGTAATAGTTACCAACGAACTCAGCCCATTCAAGTAACCTTTCATTACGAATCATTTCTTCAAATTCTTCTCTCTCTTTAAAGAAATAATCCACACCATCTACTTCACCTTCACGCGGTTTACGTGTCGTTACTGAAATAGAGTACTGAAAACGTGTGTCTTCATGGCTAAACAGCTCTTTTCGAACCGTTCCTTTCCCGACACCAGAAGGTCCCGAAAGAACGATGAGCAATCCTCTTCTACTTCTCATAAATATGTAAAACCTACCCTTCCTCACTTAAATCTTCTTTATTATTCAAACGATGTGCAATCGTCTCTGGCTGAATTGGACTTAATACTACATGCCCATCATCCATAACAATAACCGCCCTTGTTTTTCTCCCATACGTAGCATCAAGCAAAGCATTATGTTCACGTGCTTCCTGTACTGTTCGTTTAATAGGAGCTGACTCCGGACTTACAATAGCAATAATTCGATGAGCAGATACAATATTTCCGTATCCAATATTTAAAAACCGCATGGCCATAGTTTGCGCCTCCTAGTAAGTCTATCCGATTTCTCCACCACGTATAACTTTATATATTTTTTGAAAGCTACTCAATATTTTGTACTTGTTCACGAATTTTTTCAAGGTTATTTTTCATTTCTACAACATATTTTGAAATTGTTAAGTCATTTGCCTTAGAACCAATCGTATTAATTTCTCTATGCATCTCTTGCACGATGAAGTCCATTTTCCTTCCAACAGGCTCTTCAATCTGCAGTGTTTCACGAAATTGATCTAAATGACTTTGTAAACGAACTAACTCCTCATGAATATCACAACGCTCTGCAAACATTGCGACTTCTGTTAGCAATCTTTGTTCATCTAAATCTTGATTATGTAATTCTTTTAAGCGATTTTCTAATCGTTCACGATATTTTTGTGTAACAATTGGTGCATGTGGAATAATTGCATTTACACAATTGTGAATCTCTTGCAAACGATACGCTATATCTTTATGTAATCGTTCTCCTTCGCCATCTCTCATCGTTTTTAACATATGAGCAGCTTGGCGAACAGCCTCATATAAACTGTTTTCAAATTGTTCATTTACATTTTCTATTTCTTCAATTGCCGTTACTTCTGGCATTCCCATTAGTTGCCCGAGTGTAATAGAATCTTGTAATTGAAATTTCCCTTTTATATCTTCCATAATGGATTGGTACTGCTTGAGAAGCTCCCAATTCACACTTAATTTTCTTTCAACAAGCCCTTCACCTGTTATACTAATAGACACTTCAATACGTCCACGGCGAACTTGCTTTGCAATTATTTTACGAATCTTGTCTTCAAACACCATCATTTGCTTCGGAAGCCGAATACTCATTTCTAAAAAACGATGGTTCACCGACTTCATTTCTACTGTTATTTGAAAAATATCGTTTTCTACTTTCGATCTTCCAAATCCTGTCATACTACAAATCATCTTTATCACATCCAAGCCATGAAATAACTCAATGAAAAAGGTAATAGAGACAAGGCTCTACTACCTTCTGTAAATTATATCATATTTTCATATCATTGACTATTTCAAGTTTAATCCCTTCTTATATAACAGTGGCTTTTTCTTTTTCTCCTTTTTTCTTGTTAATAAAGATCCTACTAATAAGAAGGTCGGAATAGATGATAATCCCCCAATTAACAACCAATCTCGCGCTTGTATCGGCATTGTGCTAAAAATCGGCTGTAATGGTGGATAATATATAACTACAAGCATTAACAGTAAAGAAATAATAACCGCCCCTACTAAATATATATTTCCAAACGGGTTGCGGTGAAATATAGAATGTTCACTACGACAATCAAATACATGAATAAGCTGAGCCAGTACTAATGTTGCGAAGGCTACCGTTTGTGCATACTTTAATTCATTCGGGTGCTGGTTAAATGCAATAATAAACGCTACTAATGTCACTGCTCCGATTAGAAAACCACGACTTATAATTTTCCACGCAAGCCCTCTAGCGAACACCCCTTCTTTCGGATGGCGTGGTGTTCTCTTCATCACATCACCTTCAGCCTTATCCAAACCTAATGCCATCGCTGGTAAACCGTCAGTAACTAAGTTCACCCATAAAATTTGAATTGGAACCATCGGCAATGGCAGTGCAAGTAACATCGCAAATAACATAACTAAAATTTCACCAACGTTAGATGCTAACAAGTACCGAATAAACTTCCGAATATTTTCATATATGTTTCTACCTTCTTTAATCGCCGATTTAATCGTAGCAAAGTTATCATCTAACAACACAAGTGAAGAAGCTTCTTTTGCAACATCTGTCCCTGTAATTCCCATTGCAATCCCTATATCAGCTGTTTTAATGGCCGGGGCATCGTTCACTCCATCACCTGTCATAGCTACTATATGCCCCTTATTTTGCAGCGCCTTAACGATTTTCAATTTATGCTCAGGAGACACACGAGCGAATACATACGTATCTTCTACAATATCTTCTAATGCCTCTACATCCATATTCGCAAGTTCTACACCTTCAACAACGCGTCCACCCGCCGGTAAAACCCCTAACTGTTCCGCAATTGCCATTGCTGTCACTTTATGATCTCCCGTAATCATTACCGTTCTAATACCAGCTTCCTTGCACTCTTTCACCGCTTGCGCCACTTCTAGTCTTGGCGGATCTATCATTCCTTGTATTCCAACAAGCATAAAATCCTGCTCGACTTCTCTTTCATGTTCAATTGAATCTGTAGCTTTTAACGGTTTAAATGCCACCGCAATCGTTCGTAAAGCTTGACTTCCTAAGCTATGAATCGCTGCCTGCACTTCTTTTCGATACATTTCACTTAAAGGCTGCTGCTTATTTCCCCACAAAATTGTTTGACTCATTTGCAAAAGAACATCTGGTGCTCCTTTTGTAATAACAAATTTTTTACCTTCACGATCACGAACAATAACGCTCATCATTTTTCTAGTTGAATCAAAAGGAAATTCACGAATGACTTCAAACTTTCCTTTAAGAGCTTCACGTGATATTCCCGCCTTCATTGCAGCAGCAACGAGAGCTCCCTCTGTTGGATCTCCATCTAACACATACGTCTTTTTCTTTTGAATAACGTTCGCATTATTACATAAACAGCCAAATGTAAGTAGTTGATACAGTGATTTCGTCTTAGTAGGGTCAATTACCTCTTCACCTTTCATAAACGAACCTGCCGGCTCATAGCCTTGACCTGTTACTTTCCACAATTCTCCGCCTGACCACATATGTGTTACCATCATCTTATTTTGTGTCATTGTTCCTGTTTTATCTGAGCAAATAACAGAAGCACAACCTAACGTTTCTACAGCTGGCAATTTTCGCACAATTGCCCTCTTTTTAATCATACGCTGTACGCCAAGTGATAGCGCAACCGTAACGATAGCTGGCAATCCTTCTGGAATAGCCGCAACAGCAAGCGAAACCCCAGCCAAAAACATGTGATACACTTCATTCCCTTGATATACACCAGCTAATACAACAAGAGCCGTCAAAATAAGAGCAACAATAATTAAAATTTTCCCAAGCTGTTCTAATCTTCTTTGTAATGGCGTTTCCATTTGCTCAGCATTTTGCAACATATTTGCAATTTGCCCCATAGCTGTATTCATTCCAGTCGCTACGACTACCCCTGTTCCAGCACCTCTCGTTATCATCGTTCCCATAAATGCCATATTTTTTTGATCACCAATTGAAACATCTTGGCCTTGTAACGCCTCTACCTTCTTTTGTACAGGCAATGACTCTCCTGTAAGAGCCGATTCTTCAATATATAAACTTGAAGATTCCACAAGGCGAACATCCGCGCCAATACGGTCACCACTAGAAAACTTAATGATATCACCTAGTACAAGCGCTTTTGACGGCGCTTTTATCCACTTCCCATTTCTTAGTACAGTAACTTGAGGGGCTGCCAATTCTTTTAAAGCTTCCAACGATTTTTCAGCTTTCCTCTCTTGAAAGAAACCGAGGACACCATTGATAATAACAATTGCAACAATTGCAATCGAATCAATATACTCTCCTAAAAAAGCTGAAATAATTGTAGCACCAAATAAAACAAGTACCATAAAGTCTTTAAATTGCGCTAAAAACACCATAAGCGCAGCAGGCCGCTTTGCTTCTTGCAATTCATTTGTACCAAATTTCTTTAATCGGCCCTCTGCTTCTTGTTCTGTAAGACCTACCTCCACATTCGTATTCGTTCTTTCCTCCACTTCATGTGCTCGCATTTCATACCAATTCATCCTGCCATCGACCTCCTGATTCCAGACATACTCTAATGAAAGCTTATTCAGCCTCGTCCAAAAAAATGCTATAATTAACTTTTAGTTAGAAAGGAGTGTTCATTCATGGCATTCGATGGATTATTTACAAGAGCAATTACACATGAAATTGCAAATTCTCTTCAAACAGGAAGAATTTCAAAAATATATCAACCCTCAAAATATGAAGTTTTATTACATATTCGAGCAAACGGAAAAAATCAAAAGCTAATTCTTTCATCTCACCCTACATATGCGCGTATGCACTTAACAAATCAAAACTACGATTCACCAGCGCTACCGCCAATGTTTTGTATGCTTCTTCGCAAACATTTAGAAGGTGGATTTATTGAAAAAATTGAACAAATTGACTTAGAACGTATTATTCAAATTACAGTCCGCAGTCGCAATGAAATCGGTGACGAATCAGTAAAAACATTAGTAATCGAAATAATGGGACGACACAGTAATATTATCTTATTAGATACGAAAACAAATGTTATTTTAGATAGCTTAAAACACATTTCTTTAGCGGTAAACCGACATCGTACTGTATATGCTGGAGCTGAATATGTTGCTCCACCAGCACAACATAAAGTTAATCCGCTTCTTATCGAAACAGAAGATGATTTTATTAAACCGCTAGACTTTTTATCTGGCAACATGGACAAACAACTTGTCGGAGCATTCATGGGAATTTCCCCATTATTTGCAAAAGAAGTTGTAAAAAAAGCAGGTATGGCAAATGAAAAAGCATTATCTGAAGCTTTCTTCAGCTTGCAAAAACCATTGCTAACACATCAGTACGTGCCAGCAATGATAACAGCAAATGGAAAAGAGTTCTTTTACCTATTCCCTCTTTCTCACTTACAAGGAAATGAAAAAACATTTTCATCTGTTAGTGAATTATTAGATCGTTTCTTCTTTGGTAAAGCAGAGCGCGATCGTGTAAAACAACAAGCTCACGATTTAGAACGCTTTATGCAAAATGAAAAAACAAAAAACGAAAAGAAGCTAATTAAACTAGAAAAAACATTACAAGATGCCGGAAAAGCAGATAAATATCAACTATTTGGAGAGCTACTTACAGCCAATATGTACGCTTTGAAAAAAGGTGATAAAGAGATAGAAGTCGTTAACTATTACGACGAAAATGGTGGGACTGTAAAAATCACATTAAATCCTTTAAAAACACCATCTGAAAATGCACAACGCTATTTCCAAAAGTACCAAAAAGCGAAAAATTCAGTTGCTATTGTAGAAGAACAAATCGTAAAAACAAATGAAGAAATTCTTTATTTCGATAGCTTACTTCAACAAATGGAGGCTGCTTCTTCAAAAGATATTGAAGAGATTCGTGAAGAGTTAGCCGAAGAAGGTTATGTACGCAATCGTAAGAAGAAAAACGCAAAGAAAAAACCGACAAAACCAGTATTGGACAAATATTTAGCTAGTGATGGTACAGAAATTTTCGTCGGTAAAAACAATAAGCAAAATGATTATTTAACAACGAAATTCTCCCGTCGTGATGAAATTTGGTTACATACGAAAGACATACCTGGGTCCCACGTTGTCATTCGTTCTCTTGAACCTACGGAAGAGACTTTACACGAGGCCGCTAAAATCGCTGCTTATTACAGTAAAGCAAAAGATTCTAGCTCTGTTCCTGTAGATTTCACAAAGGTACGCAATGTCAAAAAACCGAGCGGTGCAAAACTTGGATTTGTTACATATGACAATCAGCAAACATTATATGTAACACCAGATGCTGATACAGTAATGAAATTAAAAGCGTAAATACTTAAAAATGCGTTGCTAGCAAGCAACGCATTTTTCTATGTTTTCAGCTTAGTTCATATACCCATTCACTAATTCATAACATCTTTCTTTTGTCATCTTATATTTTTCATCTGCAGCTTCGATATATCTCATCGTTCCATTATTTTCATCTGTAGCAATTGCTTTAACTTTACTTTCCTTTTCTAACTTCAATGTTGTCAAAAAATTTGACAGTGCTATTTCGTATTTGTATAAATTTTTTTACAGTGTGTAAAGAAATTGAATCTTGAGTTGATGTTTTTTTCATTCTCCCACTGCTAATTGAAGTAATCTGTATTTCACGAGCAGCCCACCGCCCACAAATAACGGACTACATTTCTTATCTTCTCTAAAACATATGTAATTCCCACTATCTTTTCTCTAAATATATTTTTTGGCACGCTATTTGCTTTATTCAATACTGTGAAAAGGGGGAATTAACATGACTTTAAGAATTAATAAAATCCAAAATCAACTAAAAAACTATGAAATTGACGGATTACTTATTACAAAAAAAGAAAATCGCCAATATGCAACAGGCTTTACAGGTAGTGCTGGCGTCGTCTTAATCTCTGCGGATAACGCTGTTTTTATAACTGATTTCCGCTATGTAGATCAAGCAAAATCACAAATAGAAGAAGCTGAAATTATTATGCATAAAGGAAATTTAGAAAAAGAAATCGCAAATCAAGTATCGAAATTAAACATTCAAAAACTTGGAATTGAAGAAAATAACATGACATTGCAACAATATAAAAACTTACAAAAATACATACACGTGGAAATGGTTCAGGTGTGCGAAATCATCGAAGATATCCGTATTATTAAAGACACGCCTGAAATAGAAACAATGAAAATTGCGGCTACTATTGCGGACGAAGCATTTCACCACATCCTCCAATTTCTAAAACCAGGAATAAGTGAGACTGATGTCAGAGATGAATTAGAATTTTTCATGCGAAAAAAAGGGGCTACATCCTCATCGTTTCAAATTATTGTAGCTTCTGGCGTTCGTTCTTCCCTTCCTCATGGCGTTGCATCGAATAAAATAATCGAGCACGGCGATATCGTTACATTAGATTTCGGTGCACTTTATAACGGGTATTGTTCCGATTTAACACGTACTGTAGCAATCGGCGAACCATCAGAAGAATTCAAAAAAATATATAATGTTGTATTAGAAGCATTGAAGCGTGGAACTGAAGCAATTAAACCTGGAGAAACTGCGAAAAGTATCGATGATATAACGAGAGATTACATTACAGAACATGGATACGGTCAATATTTTGGTCACTCTACTGGTCATGGGCTTGGGTTAGAAATTCATGAACCTCTCCGTCTATCCCAAGAAAGTAAGGCTACTTTAGAAGAAGGTATGGTTGTTACAATTGAACCAGGTATTTATATCCCAAACTGGGGTGGTTGTAGAATTGAAGATGATATTGTCGTTACAAAAGATGGCTATGAAGTTATTACAAAAGCAAATAGAGAGCTAATTGTTATTCCTTGTTAAAAATTATGAACTTTTTAACAGGAGTTTTTCTCTGCACATAGAATTCCTTCTCTGGAGTATTCGTTTAAAGAGGGGGAATTTTAATTGAACTTTGTAATTGATAAAATAGATGGTTTAAACGTAGAATTTTCAAAACTTGTTTCCATGATGAATTACGCTCGTTATACAACAATGCAAGCGGTCGAAGGCTTAACAATTGAAGAACTTGATTATTTATATGATGATGAAGCAAATTCAATTGGCATGTTATTGTACCATATGGCCGCTATTGAATTTTACTACCAGATTCATACTTTTGAAGATCGTGAACCAACAGATGCTGAATTAGAACGCTGGTTACCTGCTGTTGAGTTAGGAAATCTTGGCCGTGAGAAAATAAAAGGAAACTCAATAGAATTTTACATAAATACGTTGCAAGAAGTACGTTCCAAAACGATTAAAACTTTTCAATCATTACCTGATGAATGGCTATTTAAAACGACAGACTTTTGGCATGACAAGCCAGCAAATAACTACTTTAAATGGTTTCACGTATTTGAAGATGAAATCAATCATCGCGGACAAATTCGTTTAGTTAAAAAGATGCAAAAAGCACATTCAGTAAAATAAGAAAGTGCCACCTTATCCGGTGGCACTTTCTTTTATTCATTAACAAATATTTTTCCGTTTACTTTTTTAGCAATCACTGCTATCGCTATTAAAATGAATAGTAAGTATAACCATTTTGCAACAAGTAACCACCCTTGAAAAATTGCTATGTCATTCATTTGTTCATAACCTTTTATTAGCAAGAACGGAATCGTACTAATTATTATGACAAACTCGATACTATAAATAATTTTCTTTTTCCGACTATACGTTTTCCACTCTTTCCAGCGGTACAAGGGAGCAAAAATCAATACTCCTATACATAATATTACTGGTACCCATTCACTTTTAAGAAATTGTCCTAAAATGATAGATAATAGTAAACAACCGAGCACACCATAATACCCTATTTTTTCTCTCATTCGTACTACCTCCATTCTATCCTCTCTTTAATATGTAACTCCCTATTCTTATCATGACTCTTAGAAAAATAACGACTACAATTACAAGATAAAGACCTTTCGTAGAAGACATCCAATCTTGAAAAATAGACATTTTCTCCATCTGTTTCTGCCCTTCTATTAAAATAAACCCTATGAAAAATGAGCAAATAACAGTGATACCTATCATAATTCCAATACTTTTCTTACTATATTGTTTCATATCATCCCAGTTATATAACAGTACAAAAACAAACCCAAAAACAGGTATGATACTTACCCATTCATTGTTTGTAAATAGATTTAAAATGATTAATAGACTACAAGAAATAATAAATCCCCAAAAACCAATTTTCTTGTGCATAAGTCCTCCTTTAATTCCATTTTTAGGATTAATTGTATTGTAACATCCATATTTTATTCTTACCATTACAGTACATGAAATTTCACTTTTTTTCTTTTTCCTTATACTCACATACTTTCACTGCTTTCATACAATGAACTACACGAACGCCTAAGGATGTGAATGTTATGGGAGTTGAATTAACGCTTTTACATGCTCTCTATGTTCTTTGCTTACTAACCATTATTACCTTCTTTATTCTCCGGAAAGATACGACGATTATTTGTATCGTTTTTATCTTTTTATTAGCATTAACCGCTACAAGCTCTATCCCTCTTGCCATTAGCGGTATTTTTCAAATTTTCATTTACGCCATTACTGAGCTATTACCAACTATATTGATCATCTCCATTATCGTATCAATGAGCAATCTACTCGTTCATACCGGCATAAATGATACGATGATTTCACCATTTACAAAAATGATTCGTACACCTACCCTCGCCTACTGGATTATCGGCCTTTTGATGATGACAATTTCTTTCTTCTTTTGGCCTTCTCCAGCTGTTGCCTTAATGGGGGCTATTTTATTACCTGTCGCTGTACGCGTCGGCCTTCCGCCAATTGGAGTTGCCATTGCTATGAACTTATTCGGACATGGCATCGCCTTATCTGGTGACTTCGTTATTCAAGGTGCACCGAAATTAACTGCAGACGCTGCTGGTCTTCCTGTTTCCAGCGTTGTTTCTGCCAGTGTTCCCCTCGTAATTGTTATGGGCATTGTGACAACTTCCGTCGCATTTTTCTTCTTACGAAAAGAATTTCATACAGGCTTATCTATACAAGAATCTATTCCATCAACTGAGTCTTCTAAAACGCTCACTTCATTATCTTCTCGGACAAAAAAATGGCTCGCTATTTGTATTCCGATCGTATATGCCATCGATATCCTTTGTATGATTCAATTTAAACTACAAGGAAGCGACGCAACCGCACTTATCGGCGGGACGACTGTTATTATGATTATCATCATTTCTCTCATCGCTTACAAAGGAAATGGACTAAATAAAACGACCGATTATTTTATAGAAGGGCTCCAATTTGGATTTAAAATTTTCGGACCAGTTATTCCAATTGCTGCACTCTTTTATTTAGGAGATAGTGGCTTTGTAAAAATTATCGGGGACTATTTACCGAAAGGTTCACACGGAATCATTAACGACTTAGGGATCGCCTTATCTCAAACTGTTCCTTTAAACCAATATGTATCGGCGGGAACATTAACTATCGTTGGTGTCATTACTGGTTTAGACGGATCTGGCTTTTCCGGTATATCACTTGCTGGTTCGATTGCCAATCTTTTCGGAACAGCGCTTGGGCATGGAACAGCTACATTAACAGCACTCGGGCAAATTGCAGCAATCTGGACCGGGGGCGGAACATTAATTCCTTGGGCGCTTATCCCTGCCGCTGCCATTTGTAAAGTGGATCCGTTTGAACTTGCACGCCGAAACTTTTTACCAGTTGTGATTGGCTTAATTGTCACCACGATTGTTGCGATGTTTATCCTATAACGTAAGCAAGGCAATACTTGCTTACGTTTTTTCAGGTTAAGTATTGAAACATACTGACCTTCAAAAGGGATTATGTATGTGTTAGCGAAATTATATTAAGAGAGTAATTATTTCAAAACGTTTACAAGAAACATATTACTTCTACTAGAAAAGGGGACATAACTATGAATGAATTGATTTTCGTCTTATTAATCTGTCCATTACTTATCTTTATCGTTTCTGTTATTGGAACACGTAGAACGAAAACGTATTATGTAATGCCGATTGTAACGTTTGCTAGTTTTTTAATAATAGGTGTTATCGCCTTTACTCCAAAATTTTTCTTTTGGGTTGGTATGTATAGCATCTTCTCATTTATCATTTCTTATATGACTCTATTATTTGTGAGAGGATATGAAGTTGCGGAAAATGCTAAGTAGTTATTAGTAAGGAGTTTGTAATATGATTTTCTTTGATATCGATGGAACTTTACATGAAATTTTAGCAATGATATAAAAAGACGACCGCGTTTCCCCACGCAGTCGTCCTTTTCCGTATTACGCTGTAACCCAAGCCTCGTCAGCTGGATTTTTACGCCACTCTTGTAATTTTTTCATTTCAGCTTGTCCGATCATACCTTTTTCTGCTGCAACTTCAGTTAATGCACTGTAATCACTTAAAGAATATGATGCTACGTTTGCTGCTTCTAGTTTCTCTTTTCCTGACTCAAGCTCGTACGTGAAGATTGATACGATTCCTAATACTTCACAGCCAGCTTCGCGAAGTGCTTCTACACATGTAATTGCACTACCGCCAGTTGAAATTAAGTCTTCTACTACTACTACTTTTTGACCTTTTTCAGCTTTTCCTTCGATTTGGTTCCCTTTGCCGTGACCTTTTGCCTTACTACGTACGTAGCACATCGGTAAATCCATACGATCGCTTACCCATGCAGCGTGCGCAATACCAGCAGTTGCTGTTCCTGCAATAACTTCTACAGTTGGGAAATGCTCTTTAATTAACTCTTCTAATCCAGCTGCAATCGCTTGGCGTACTTTTGGATAAGATAAAGTTAAACGATTATCACAATAAATTGGTGATTTCATACCAGAAGACCAAGTAAATGGATCATTCGGTTGTAAAAATACTGCTCCAATTTCTAATAAATGCGATGCGATTTCTTTTTTCATACTGTTACACCTTCCCACTGTTGTTTTACTGTTTTATACGCTTCAAGCGGATTTTCTGCTTTTGTAATACTACGTCCAACTACGATGTAGCTTGAACCAAGTTCCCTCGCACGTTTCGGTGTTGCTACGCGCACTTGGTCATTTACATCATCGCTTGCAAGACGAATCCCCGGTGTTACTGTTACAAATTCATTTCCGCATACTTCACGTAATTTTGGAACTTCAAGTGTTGAACAAACAACGCCATCAAGTCCACTTTCTTTCGTTAATTTAGCATAATGAGCAACCGCTTCTTCTAACGTTTTCTCAATGCCGATCTCTTTTTTCATCATAGCTTCCGAAGTGCTTGTTAGTTGTGTAACTGCAATACAAATCGGTCTCTCTTTTCCTTCTTGCTTACCTTCCTCTAATCCCTCAATCGCAGCTTTCATCATACTGCTTCCCCCAGCAGCATGAACATTTACCATATCAACATCTAGACTAGCTAGGCTACGCATAGCGCTTTTTACTGTATTCGGAATATCATGAAGTTTTAAATCTAGGAAGATCTTATGCCCTTTTTCTTTTAAGTACGTAATAATCGCAGGGCCTTCTTTGTAAAATAACTCCATACCAACTTTGACAAATAACTCTTCCCCTTCAAAGTGGTGTAAGAATTGTTCTACATCTTGTTTCCCTGGAAAATCTAGTGCAACAATTAACGACTGTGACATGTTTGCTTCCAGCTCCTTCCTTGACACTCCGAAATGTGATCAAATCCTAATTCATCTAGTAATGCTGGTAACTCTTCAATAATTGTCGGACATACGAACGGGTCTATGAAGTTCGCTGTTCCAACTGCAACCGCGCTTGCGCCAGCATAGAAGAATTCAATTACATCTTCCGCTGTTTCAATACCACCCATTCCGATAATCGGAATGTTAACCGCTTGACTTACTTCATGTACCATGCGAATTGCTACTGGCTTAATCGCTGGCCCTGATAGTCCGCCCGTACGGTTTGCTAAAATTGGTTTTGCAGTTTTTAAATCTAGACGCATACCAAGCAATGTATTAATCATCGTTAAACCGTCCGCACCTGCATTTTCAATTGCTTTTGCAATCTCCACAATGTTTGCCACGTTCGGTGACAATTTCACATATACCGGTACTTCAGAAACCTCTTTTACTCGCTTCGTTAAATCAGCAGCAATTTCAGGATTCGTACCAAAAGCGATACCACCCGTCTTTACGTTTGGACAAGAAATATTTAATTCTAGCGCATGAACATTAGGTGCCTTTGAAATTTCCTTCGCAACTGCTACATAATCCTCAGCTTGTGAGCCAGCAACATTTGCAATAATCGGAAGATCAAATTGCTCGAGAAAAGGCAATTCAGAATTCATTACCTTTTCTAATCCAGGATTTTGAAGCCCGATTGCATTTAGCATTCCGCCTGGTGTTTCAGCAACACGAGGCGTTGGGTTTCCATAACGAGGCTGTTCTGTTGTCGCTTTAATCATAATTGATCCAAGTACACTTAAATCATAGAACTGTGCATACTCACGACCAAATCCGAAGCAACCAGATGCTGGGATGATTGGATTTTTTAATGATAACCCTGGTAATTCAACTTGCAATCTGTTCATAGTACAACCTCCCCGATTGGAAATACTGGGCCGTCGCTACACACCTTCTTGTAAGAATGTCCACTCGGATCTGCTTGCAGATGGCATACACATGCAAAACATGCTCCAATGCCACAGCCCATACGCTCTTCTAATGAAATGTAGGCTTTTCTCTCTTTATAGCGTCCTTCTAATGCACGAAGCATCGCTAAAGGTCCACATGAGTATAGAATGTCAAAGTCAATTCCATAGCTATCAATTACATCTGTTACAAAGCCTTCTGTACCATGCGTACCATCAACTGTTGCAACATACGTATCACCAAGCTCTGCGAATTTCTCTTCATAGAAGACAACATCTTTCGTTTGGAAACCTAAGATGTGAATAACGCGTACTCCTTTTGCTACAAGACGCTGTGACAATTCATATAGTGGTGGTACACCAATTCCCCCTCCAACTAATAGAGCCGTTTGTCCAACTTCCGCTTCTTCTACAGGAAAACCCTGTCCAAGTGGTCCTAACACATCTACAAGTTCACCTTGTTTTCTTTTCGCTAATGTTTTTGTTCCTTGTCCTTCCGCACGATATAGCATTGTAAATTCGTTCTTATCTTGATCGACATTACAAATACTAATTGGGCGGCGCAGAAGGGGCGTGATGCCCTCTGCTACCTTAATGTGTACAAACTGCCCTGGGTCGTTCATTTGCTGCACAAGATCCCCTTGAAGCACTAATTCGTAAATGTTTTTTGCGATTTCTTTTTGGTTAACGACAATCATATTTTGCTTTTGCATCATGCATGTACCACCTCGTGACGCTTCGTTTGCGTAATTTCTTTCATTGAATGAGCTGAGAATGTCATAGATTCTAATACTCGTAAGATTGCTCTCGTTGTATCAAGTGATGTTAAGCAAGCCACACCATTTTCTACTGATTCACGGCGAATGCGGAAACCATCACGCGCTGGTTGTTTGCCTTTTGTTAATGTATTGATTACAAACTGTGCTTTTCCTTGACGGATAATATCTAGTAAGTTGTAGTCTTCAGAATCAATTTTGTTTACAACTTGTACTGGAATGTTTTGCTCTGCTAATGTTTGTGCTGTTCCAGCTGTTGCTAATAAGTTATAACCGATTTCGTGGAAACGTTTTGCAATTTCCATCGCCTCTTCTTTATCTTTATCCGCTACAGTGATGATTACTGATCCGTGCGTTGGGATGTTAATTCCAGAAGCAACTAACCCTTTGTATAAGGCTTTTTCAAGTGTTAAGTCTTTCCCCATTACTTCCCCTGTTGACTTCATTTCAGGTCCTAATGTTGTATCAACTGAGCGTAATTTCGCAAATGAGAATACCGGTGCTTTTACATACACTTCTTTCTCTTCTGGGTGATAGCCAGTTCCATAACCTTGTTCTACAAGATTTTGCCCTAAAATAACTTTCGTTGCGACATTCGCCATTGGTACGCCTGTAATTTTACTTAAGAATGGTACCGTACGGCTCGCACGTGGGTTTACTTCAATTACATACACTTCATCTTTGAATACTACAAACTGGATATTTAGTAATCCAACAATGTTTAATCCTTTTCCAAGTGCAATTGTATGTTCAATAATTTGTTCTTTCAGTTTTGCAGATAAGCTCTGTGGTGGATATACTCCGATTGAGTCACCAGAGTGAACTCCAGCGCGTTCAATATGTTCCATAATACCTGGAATGAACACATTCTCACCGTCTGAAATTGCATCTACTTCAATTTCTTTACCAACCATGTAACGATCGATTAATACTGGGTGATCTGCGTGAACTTTAACCGCATTTTTCATGTAGTGCAGCAGCTCTTCTTGACGATATACGATTTCCATCGCGCGTCCACCTAGTACGTAAGATGGTCTTACTAATACTGGGTAACCAATTTTGTCAGCGATTGCTACTGCTTGCTCTACAGTCGTTGCTGTTTTACCAACTGGTTGCGGGATACCAAGCTGTGTTAGAGCCGCTTCAAACTTATCACGATCTTCTGCACGGTCTAAGTCTTCAAGTGATGTTCCTAAAATTTTCACACCGTGTGCTTCTAATTTCGCCGCTAAGTTAATTGCCGTTTGTCCACCGAACTGAACGATAACACCTTCTGGTTTTTCTAAATCGATGATGTGCATTACATCTTCAATCGTTAATGGTTCAAAGTATAATTTGTCAGAAATACTGAAGTCTGTTGAAACTGTTTCTGGGTTGTTATTAACAATGATTGCCTCATATCCAGCTTCTTTAATTGCCCATACTGAGTGAACTGTTGCATAGTCAAACTCAACACCTTGACCGATACGGATTGGACCAGATCCTAGAACTACTACACTCTTACGATCTGTTCTAACCGATTCATTTTCGTCACCATATGTGCTGTAGTAGTATGGTGTTGCAGATTCAAACTCTGCCGCACAAGTATCTACCATTTTATAAACAGGAGTTATATTGCTTTCTTTACGCATATCGTAAATTTCACGCTCTGTTTTGTTCCAAGCTGCTGCAATGTAGTGATCGCTGAAGCCCATTTCTTTCGCAGTTTGTAGTACTTCCATATTTCCTACATTCGCTTTTACTTCGCGTTCCATGTTTACGATATTTTCAACTTTTTGTAAGAAGAAGAAGTCCATTTCACACCATTCGTTGATTTCTTCTTTCGTTACACCTTGACGAATCGCTTCTGCTACAACAAACAGTCGCTCATCATCAGCTTTTATAATGCGTTTTTTCATTGTTTCTTTATCAAGTTCTTTTAAATGCTCTAATTCTAAGTGATAAACGCCAAGTTCTAAAGAACGTACCGCTTTTAATAATGATTGCTCTAAGTTACGTCCGATTGACATAACTTCACCAGTTGCCTTCATTTGCGTACCAAGTGTTCTGTTTGCTGATTCAAACTTATCAAATGGCCAGCGTGGTATTTTTGAAACAACATAGTCTAATGCTGGCTCGAAGCAAGCGTATGTTTTTTGTGTTACTGGGTTTATAATTTCATCTAATGTTAAACCGACTGCAATTTTTGCCGCTAGCTTTGCAATTGGATATCCAGTTGCTTTAGATGCTAGTGCAGATGAACGACTTACACGTGGGTTTACTTCGATTACATAGTATTGGAAGCTATGTGGATCAAGTGCAAGCTGAACGTTACATCCGCCTTCAATTCCTAATGCACGAATAATTCGTAATGAAGTGTTTCGTAACATTTGATACTCACGGTCACTTAATGTTTGGCTCGGCGCTACAACGATAGAATCACCTGTATGAACCCCAACTGGATCGATATTTTCCATATTACATACTACAATCGCGTTATCATTCGAGTCACGCATTACTTCATATTCAATTTCCTTACAACCAGCAATGCTCTTTTCTAATAAACATTGTGTCACTGGACTATGTTTTAAACCACCTGATACAATTTCAATTAATTCTTCTTCATTACTACAGATTCCGCCACCTGTTCCACCCATTGTAAATGCTGGGCGAACAATAACTGGATAACCAATTTCTTTTACAAATTCATGTGCTTCTTCTAGCGTATGAATAATCGTACTAGATGGAATTGGTTCATTTAATTCCTGCATTAATGTACGGAATAAATCACGATCTTCCGCTTGCTCGATTGCTGATAATTTTGTTCCTAAAATTTCAACTCCGCACTCTTCAAGTATGCCTGATTTCGCAAGTTCGACAGCCATATTTAAACCTGTTTGACCACCTAATGTTGGCAGGATTGCATCTGGACGTTCTTTACGAATGATACGGCTTACGAATTCTAGTGTTAATGGTTCTATATATACTTTATCTGCTGTTGCAGTATCTGTCATAATTGTTGCTGGGTTAGAGTTAACAAGGATTACTTTGTAACCTTCTTCTCTAAGAGATTGACAAGCTTGTGTACCAGAGTAATCAAACTCTGCTGCTTGCCCAATTACAATTGGTCCTGATCCGATTACTAAAATTGTGTTAATGTCTAGGCGTTTTGGCATAACTCTTCCCCTTCTTTCTTGAAGTTTTCAATCATTTCTAAGAAATCTTCGAATAAATCATTTGCATCTTCTGGTCCTGCTGAAGCTTCTGGATGATATTGTACTGTAAATGCTGGGAACTTCGTATGACGAAGACCTTCTACTGTTCCATCATTTAAAGCAACATGTGTAATTTCAAGTTCTGTATTTTTAACTGATTCTTCTTCCACTGCGTAACCATGGTTTTGAGATGTAATTGCTACTTTTCCAGTTGCAAGATTTTTTACTGGATGATTTAAACCACGGTGACCGAATTTTAACTTACTTGTATTCGCACCAGATGCTAGTGCGAACAATTGATGTCCTAAGCAAATTCCGAATAAAGGAACTTTACCGATAATGTCTTTTAGCATTTCAATCGCTTCTGGCACATCTTTTGGATCTCCAGGTCCGTTACTTAACATAATTCCATCTGGGCTAAGGCGTAAAATTTCTTCTGCTGTTGTATTGTAAGGTACTACAATTACATCACAGTCACGTTTATTTAATTCTCGTAAAATACCATGTTTCATTCCGAAGTCTACAAGTACAACTCGGTGTCCACGACCTGGGCTTGGGTATGGATCTTTCGTTGATACACGTTTCACGTGATCTGTAAATACTGTCGCTTTTAATTGGCTCACGATGTATTCTACATCTGCATCCATGTTACAAAGGCGGCCGCGTAATGTACCGTATTGACGAATTTTTCTCGTTAATTTTCTCGTATCAATTCCCGCTAATCCTGGGATGTTTCTTTCTTTTAAGTAATCATTTAACGAAATTTCATTACGGAAGTTTGATGGGTGATCACAAATTTCATTTACGATTAAACCATTTACAGATGGATGAATCGATTCAAAATCGTCACGGTTAATGCCGTAGTTTCCGATTAATGGGTACGTAAACGTTACGATTTGACCGCAATATGATGGATCAGATAATGTTTCTTGATATCCAGTCATTCCTGTTGTGAATACAACCTCACCTGACTTTTCAATTTCTCCTCCGAAACCTTTTCCAATTAATACTGTTCCATCTTCTAAGATAAGTTGTCTTTTCATACTAATGCACTCTCCTTTTGCCATGCGATCTTACCACCAACGATTGTCATTACCGGCCATCCTTGGCATTTCCAACCTGCGAATGGTGTGTTTTTTCCTTTTGATAAGAATGTTGTTGGGTCAATCTCTTCTTCTTGTTCTAAATCAATGATTGTAATATCAGCTGTTCTACCTTCTTTTAGGCGACCTGCTTCTAAGCCGAATGTATCAGCTGGCTTTTCTGTTAAGAATTGAATTAACTGCTCTAGTGTGATAATTCCTTTTTTCACAAGGTTTGTGTATAGAAGCGGGAATGCTGTTTCAAAACCAGTAATTCCGAATGGTGCTCTTTCAATTCCTTGCGCTTTCTCTTCCGCTGTATGCGGTGCATGATCAGTTGCGATCATATCGATCGTTCCATCTAATAAACCCTCAATTAGTGCTGCATGATCTTCTTTTCCACGAAGCGGTGGATTCATTTTAAAGTTAGGATCAGCTGATGGGATATCATCCTCACATAACACTAAGTGATGCGGTGTTACTTCTGCTGTTACTTTAATTCCAGCGCGTTTCGCATCACGGATTACACGTACAGATCCTTTCGTACTTACGTGACATACGTGATAGTGACAATCTGCCGCTTCAGCAAGCAGTATATCCCTTGCAATATGTACAGATTCACATACTGATGGGATACCGTTTAGTCCGTGTTTCTCAGAAAACTTCCCTTCATGTACACAACCTTTATTAATAAGTGTATTTTCTTCGCAATGCGCAACTACTGCCATATTCAATTTCGCTGCACGCTTCATAGCAGCTAACATCATGCTCGCATCTTGTACGCCGACACCGTCATCAGTGAAAGCAAATGCTCCAAGCTCTTTTAACATTTCGAAATCTGTCATTTCAGAACCTGCTTGTCGTACTGTAATTGCTCCGTATGGTAGTACGTTGACATGCGCTTTTTCTTTTATACGTTTTTGCAGGTCTTCCATATGTTCTCTGCAATCTGGTACTGGGCGTGTATTTGGCATTGCGCAAATTGTAGTAAATCCACCTTTTGCTGCTGCTAATGTTCCCGTTTCAATTGTTTCTTTATGTTCACCACCTGGTTCACGAAGATGAACGTGTACATCTACTAATCCAGGTGCAATTAACTTTCCATTTACGTCGATTACTTCAGCATTATCTGCCGTAATATTTTCTGCTACTTTCGCAATTTTACCGTCTTGTACGAGAAGATCTGTTGCTACGATGTTTCCTTCTTCATTCATATAACGACCATTTTTAAACAAATAATTCATGTTTCATTCCTCCTAATACATTTGGTAAGGCGCGTTTTAGTACAGCCATTCTTACGTAAACTCCATTTTCCATTTGTTTGAATATGCGCGAACGCTCACACTCGACAAGTTCACTTGCAATTTCAACATCACGGTTTACAGGAGCTGGATGCATAATAATGCTTCCTTCTTTCATACGTTTTTCTCTTTCAACTGTTAATCCATGTTGCTTGTGATACTCTTTCATGATGTCTGTTTCATAATGATCATGACGCTCGTGTTGTACACGTAGTAACATCATCACATCCACTTCTGGAACAAGTTCATCTAATGGTTTGTATGTTCCAAATGTGTTGTCTTCATCTTTCCACTCTTCTGGACTTGCAAAGTAAATTGTTGCACCCAGTTTCGTTAATGCTTCTGCATTAGAACGTGCTACTCGGCTATGACGAACATCTCCTACTATTGCAATCTTCAAACCTTCAAATCTTCCAAACTCTTGTTTAATTGTAAGAAGGTCGAGTAGGCACTGCGTTGGGTGGTTTCCACATCCATCTCCAGCGTTTAAGATTGGGATATTCACCTGATCTTTTAGCTCATCGAAGTAGCGATCTTGCTCATGGCGGATGACCACCGCTTTTGTTCCGATTGATTCTAGTGTTCTTATCGTATCGTATAAAGTTTCTCCTTTTTGTACGCTAGATGCATCAGCTGAAAAGTTTAAAACATCAAGTCCTAATCTCTTCTCAGCAACTTCAAAGCTAAATCTCGTTCTCGTACTATTCTCAAAGAACAAGTTTGCAACAAAAGTTTGCTCTGTCGTTTTGCTCTCTTTCCCATTCGCAAAATCTTCTGCGTCTTTTAGGATTTCTGAAATTTCTACTTCCGATAATTCACTCATCGTTAACAAATGGCTCATCGTCATCCCTCATCTTTCTGATTTTTATGTTACCACTTTTGCATTTTTATAACAACTATTGCATAAAAATACCCTAGTCGTGTGAGACCAGGGTGCAAGGAAGAAGCCACCCTTTCCGGTCTCACAGGACTGAATTAAAAGGTTATTATTATGAAGCAATCTGCTTAGATTGTTTTATTTGTTTCGTTTCCGGCAGTAGTAGATTTAACAGTACGCCTACAATTGCTGCTAGTGCCATTCCTTCTACTTGGAACGATTCTCCTACGTGAAGTACTGCTCCACCAATACCGATTACTAGTATTACTGATGCAATCATTAAGTTTCGTTTGTCGCTTAAGTCTGTTTTATCATCTACCATCATACGTAAACCGCTTGATGCGATTACACCGAATAGTAAGATTGATACACCACCCATAACCGGTGTTGGAATCGAATGAATCAGTGCTGAAATCTTCCCGATAAATCCAAACATGATTGCGAATACTGCTGAACCGATGAATAAGTATACACTGTATGCTCTCGTAATTGCTAGCACACCGATGTTTTCACCGTACGTTGTATTCGGTGGTCCACCTATTAGTGATGCGATTAATGTTGCTATCCCATCACCGAATATCGAACGGTGTAAGCCTGGTTTTTCAATTAAATCTCTTTTAATAACATTTCCAAGTACAATTTGATGTCCGATATGTTCTGAAATTGTTACTAGTGCAACTGGTACCATTAAAAGTACAATCTTCCACGAGAACTCCGGAGTGTATGTTACAAACGGTACAGTGAAATCTGGTACAACAAACCATTTTGCCTCAGCTACCGGCTTTAAGTCTACTAGCCCTTGGAAGTAAGCGAATATATACCCGCCGATGATTCCAAGTAGAACTGGTATGATACTGAAAAATCCTCTTCCGAATATGGAGCAAATGATTGTAATTGCTAATGTTACTAATGCTACTAAAAAGTGTGTAATGCTATACTTACCATCCGCACCGTTCATCGCCATGTTCACCGCTGTATGTGCTAAAGCTAAACCGATTACCATTACAACTGGTCCAACTACGATTGGCGGAAGTAATTTCATTATCCACTCTGACCCCGATTTCTTAATTCCGAGTGAGATTAAGATGTACACAAGTCCCGCAAGCATTCCACCAAGCATCGCTGCTCCAGGTCCACCTGCTGTTTTTGCTGTAATAATTGGTGCAATAAAGGCGAATGATGATCCTAAATATGCTGGTACTTGACCTTTCGTTATAAGAAGAAACGCTAGCGTTCCTAATCCACTTGATATTAAAGCTACTGATGGATTCAGTCCTGTTAAAAACGGAACAAGCACTGTTGATCCAAACATCGCGAACAAATGTTGTATACTTAATAATAACCATTTTCCCGGTTTCGGTACTTCATGAATGTCTAACACTGGCTTTTGTTCCATTGTTACATCCTCCTTCAGTTATAATCTTTGCAATAAAAAAACTCTTTGTGCCTGTGCACAAAGAGTCCTATACTTTCGTATGCCAAATTTGACATATGAAAGCCAAGACCCTTTGGCAGCCTCACAGGACTACATTTAAAAGGGCTTTACTTATCGTATATGCTTACTCGATCTTGTTGATCTGTCTCTTGCAAATCAACTTCGATACGCTCTTCACTAGATGTTGGAATGTTCTTTCCTACATAATCAGCGCGAATTGGTAATTCACGATGACCTCTATCAACAAGAACAGCCAATTGGATTTGTGATGGTCTACCTAAATCCATAAGAGCATCCATTGCTGCTCGAACTGTTCTTCCTGTATATAACACATCATCCACAAGGATAACTTTTTTCTTCGTAATATCTACAGGAATATCAGAACCTTTTACAAGTGGTTCTTTATGTTTCGATTGTAGTGTTAAATCATCACGATATAACGTAATATCTAACTCTCCTACTTCCATCTCTTTTCCTTCAATTTGACCAATTCGTTCTGCCAAACGTTGTGCAATAAAAATTCCACGTGTTTTTATTCCGACAAGAACACAATTATCGACACCTTTATTTCGTTCCACGATTTCATGACTAATTCGTGTTAAAGCGCGGCGAATCATTTGGTCATCTAAAACGACAGCTTTCTCTTGCATGCTCTACACCTCCAAGCTTTTTTTCTTGCGTGAGAGTAATGGTATAAAAAAAGTCCTCTCAGCGTGTGCGAGAGGACTTTTGAAAAAAGGGTACAACATACCCTAAGTATTTCAAACCGTTACCTTCTCAACCTCACGGGGCTGTGTTAAAGGATCATTATTTAACTGTTGTCAGTATCTCAGTTTTCTTATGATTTGTCAATACTATTTCCGTAAAATATTTAGCGCTTCTTCAAACACTTCTGGAATCGGTGCCTCAAACTCAATATATTCACCAGTACGAGGGTGATCGAAACCTAAAATCCCTGCATGAAGTGCTTGTCCATTCATATCTAATGTTTTCTTCGGACCATACTTTGGATCCCCTGCAAGTGGATAACCAATATATTTCATATGAACACGAATTTGGTGTGTACGTCCCGTTTCTAAGCGACATTCTACAAGTGTGAAATCTTTAAATCGCTCTAACACTTGGAAATGCGTAACTGCATTCTTACCATTTTCATCAACAGTCATACTTTGACGTTCTTTTTTATCACGACCAATTGGAGCATCAATTGTTCCTTTATCATGTGGAATTACACCATGTACAATCGCTTTATAGCGTCTTGTTACCGTTTTTGCTACAAGTTGATTTACAAGTGATTCGTGCGCCATATCATTTTTAGCAACCATTAATAATCCAGATGTATCCTTATCAATACGGTGTACTATACCAGGACGCATTACACCGTTAATACCTGATAGGTCTGTACAATGATGCATAAGTCCGTTTACAAGCGTACCCTTCGTATGCCCTGGTGCTGGATGTACTACCATTCCACGCGGCTTATTTACAACTAGTACATCGGCATCTTCATAATAAACTTCTAAATTCATATCTTCCGGTTGAATATCTAACTCTTCTGGATCGGGAATTGTTACTGTAATTTCATCATTTTCTTTTACTTTGTAATTCACTTTAACTGATTTCCCATTTACTGTCACAACAGCATCTTTAATCCATTGCTGTACTTGTGAACGTGACCATTCACTGTTTATTTCTGCAACGAATTTATCAATTCGCTCGCTTTTTTGTTCTTCTGCAACTGTTACTTGTACTACTTCACTCATTCAATTACTCCTTCGTTTTCTTTCCTTCTAATACTGTTTGAATAATAATTAATACAACTCCAATACATAATGCTGAGTCAGCTATATTGAATACTGGATAGTTGTACGAGAAAATATACACGTGAATGAAATCCACTACTTCTTGTCTAAATACACGATCAATAAAATTGCCAATTGCTCCGCCTAAAATTAGACCTAATGAAATACCTAGAAGCTTGTCCGTTTTCGCATATTTTTTCATATAAAATACGATAAATACTACGAAAATGACTGTAATAATGTAGAAAAACCACATTTTATTTTCTAAAATACCCCAGGCAGCTCCTCTATTTCGATGTGATGTTATGTATAATACATTATCGATAATCGGAATGCTCGTACCCAATTCCATGTTCTTTACAATTAGCCATTTCGATATTTGATCGATGGCAATGACAAATAACGCTATTACATAATATATCATTTTCATTTCCCCCACAAAGACAGTGTACCTCAAAATTTTAGCATAGCTGCTACCTTTTCACAATGAACCTTTGTGGAAGAATAAAATAAATTAAAAAAAGGTAACATAATATCGTTGTGCGTATTCATACATTTACCTTTTCATAGAAAAATTCATGAATAGTACGAGCAGTCGGCATTGTTTTCATTTGTTTTGTTGGAATCGCTCTTCCAGTTTCTTCACAAATACCGTACATATCTATTTCCATTTTAAACAATGCACGTTCTACATCTTTTAAATCCTCTTTTATATCATGTAATAGCAATTTTTTCTTTGTCTCTTCCTTTATTTCGTATCCAAGTTCTTGCCCAAATTCCATATAGTATGTGTGCATTACTTCTTTAGCCAGTCTATCTTGCAACTCTTTTCTCATCAATTGCAATTCTTCTTTTATTTCCATATAAATTTCATTCACGTGTACATTCCTCCCAGCTGCAATGTACAATTAGTGTGTCCGAAATTTCCATGCTTACCTCACACACATTTTTCCTTCATAGGAAAGAGAGTGAAAGTTATTTCGATATATCATCAACAAAAAACTGACTGCTATTATGAGCAGTCAGTTTTTTCATTATTTTACATAGTTTTCTTTAACAACTGTTGCACAACGCTCACATAATGTTTCATGTTCCGCATCTTTACCAATTGTTTCTGAAACAACCCAACAACGTTCACATGTGTCACCCGTTGCCTGAGCTACAACAACCGCTGTATGCTCATACTTAGGCGCTTCTTTTGGTGCTTCTTCCATCATACCACCAAGTTTATACTCAGAAACGATAAATAGTTGCTTTAAGTCTTCACTAATAGACTCTAACATAGCTTTCATTTCTGCAGTCGGATATAGTGTAATACTTGCATTTAATGACTTACCAATTACTTTTTCATTACGAGCGACTTCTAAAGCTTTTAATACGTCATCACGTAACGTCATAAATGCATCCCATTTTGTTTTTAACGCTTCAGCACCATCTACTTCTACAACTTCTGGCATATTAGTTAACTGGACGCTTTCTTCTTCTGCACCAGGGACATAAGGCCATACTTCATCAGCTGTATGAGGTAAGATTGGTGTTACAAGTTTTGTTAATGCAACAAGAACATCATATAATACTGTTTGAATTGCGCGGCGATCGTGATGATTTGCACCTTCAATGTATAAAATGTCTTTCGCAAAGTCTAAATAGAATGAGCTTAAATCAATTGTACAGAAGTTATGGATTGCGTGATATACTGCCGCAAAGTCATATGCTTCATATGCTTCTTTTACTTTTGTAATTAAGTCATTTAATTTTACTAACATGTAACGGTCCACTTCACGAAGCTCAGCTGCCGCCACTGTATTTTCACTTGGATTAAAGTCATCTAAGTTTCCTAATAAGAAACGGAATGTATTACGGATTTTACGATATACTTCTGCTACTTGTTTTAAAATATCATCTGAAATACGTACATCAGATTGATAGTCAACAGAAGAAACCCATAAGCGTAAAATATCTCCGCCTAATTGATCCATAATTTTCTTCGGTACGACGATGTTTCCAATCGACTTACTCATTTTACGTCCGTCACCATCTAGTACGAAACCGTGGCTTAGAACACCTTTATACGGTGCTTTACCTGTTACAGCAACTGCTGTTGATAATGAAGAGTTAAACCAACCACGATATTGGTCAGATCCTTCTAAATATAAATCTGCTGGACGTTGTAAATCATCACGCTCTTCTAATACCGCTTGGTGAGAAGAACCTGAATCAAACCATACATCCATAATGTCTGTTTCTTTACGGAATTCACCATTTGGGCTACCTGGATGTGTAAATCCTTCTGGTAATAGATCTTTCGCTTCACGCTCGAACCATACGTTAGAACCGTGTTCACGGAATAAATCTGCTACATTGCTAATTGTTTCATCTGTAATAATTGGATCACCATTCTCTGCATAGAATACAGGAATTGGTACACCCCATGCACGTTGACGAGAAATACACCAATCACCACGGTCACGAACCATATTATGAAGACGAGTCTCACCCCATGCTGGCACCCATTTCGTTTCTTCAACAGCTTGTAATAATTCTTTACGGAATGCTTCAATAGATGCAAACCACTGTGCTGTTGCACGGAAAATGATTGGTTTTTTCGTTCTCCAATCATGTGGGTATGAATGCGTAATAAATGTTAATTTTAGTAACGCACCTACTTCTTCTAACTTTTCCGTAATTGGTTTATTAGCTTTATCATAGAATAGTCCTTCAAATCCAGGTGCTTCATTTGTTAATACACCTTTATCATCAACTGGACAAAGAACTTCTAAACCATATTTCTTACCAACAAGGAAATCGTCTTCCCCGTGTCCAGGTGCTGTATGTACACAACCTGTACCAGCATCTGTTGTAACGTGCTCCCCTAGCATAACTAATGAGTCACGATCGTAGAATGGATGTTTTGCAACTGTATACTCCAGTTCGCTACCTTTTACCGTTTTCACAACTTCAGTATTTTCCCATTCTAACGTTTTTGCAACTGTCTCAAATAGTTCAGAAGCAATAATATATTTCTCATCATTTACTTTCACAATAGCATATTCAAGTTCTGGATGAACAGAAATACCTAAGTTAGCAGGTAACGTCCAAGGTGTTGTTGTCCAAATAATGAACTTCTCATCACCTTCTAATACGTTCTTTCCGTCTTTTACAGGGAATGCCACGTAAATAGATGCTGATTTTTTATCTTGGTATTCAATTTCAGCTTCTGCTAAAGCTGATTCACTCGTTGGAGACCAGTAAACTGGTTTCTGTCCTTTATAGATATAACCTTTTTTCGCCATGTCACCAAACACTTTAATTTGTTGTGCTTCATAAGCTGGCTCTAAAGTAATATATGGATTATCCCAATCTGCACGTACACCTAAACGCTTAAACTGTTCACGTTGACGTTCTACTTGCTCATATGCATACTCTGCGCATAACTTACGGAACTCAGCAACCGTCATTTCTTTACGTTTTACACCTTTATTAGTTAAAGCTTGTTCAATCGGTAAACCGTGTGTATCCCAACCTGGTACATATGGTGCACAGTATCCAGTCATTGATTTATAGCGAACAATAAAGTCCTTTAATACTTTATTTAATGCATGTCCCATATGAATGTCACCATTCGCATATGGAGGTCCATCATGTAGTACAAATAAAGGACGACCTTTCGTGTGTTCTTGTACCTTTTCATAAATATTCATTTCAGCCCACTGTTCTTGCATTGCAGGCTCACGTTTCGGTAAATTCCCACGCATTGGGAACTCTGTTTTTGGCATTAGTAATGTATTTTTGTACTCCATGCTCAATTCCTCCTTACATGTATAAAAGAAACACTTAAAAAACGGAATAAAAAAGAGACCTTCTCATCCCAAAAAGGGACGAGAAAGTCTCCCGCGGTACCACCCTAGTAGATCCTATACGTATGTATACAATCCTCTTTATATTCTTAACGCGAATATACGCCTACGCTTACTCTATTTGTTCAGCGCGGAACTCCAGGGTGATATTCCCATTATCTCCTTATCCTGAGCTTACACCATCCTCAGTTCGCTATATAAGGTATGAAAAAGGTACTTATCCCTATCTTCGTTTTTCTTAATAAATATGTTGTTTAAAATTATATGTAATAATGAGAAAAACGTCAAGCTTACACTGTTTCTTCTTTTTTCAACAGCTCGTCCACTTCGTCTTCTAACTCAATTAGTTTATCCCAATCATCGTTGTTTAACATTTCAAGTTGTGTTTCTAATAACATACGGAAACGAGTTCGGAATACTTTCGCTTGTTTCTTCAACTCTTCAATATCAAAAGCAACTTTTCTTGATTTCACTAATGCTTCGTTAATGATACGATCTGCATTTTTTTCTGCTTCACGTACAATTAATTTTGCTTCTTTTTGTGCATTACGCTTCACTTCTTCAGCAGCTTCTTGTGCGACAATGATAGATTTGTTCAGCGTATCTTCAATATTAGAAAAATGATCTAACTTTCCTTCTAATTGTGCAACCTTTTCTTCTAAAGCTTTTTTCTCACGAATGACTAATTCATAATCTTTGATGATTTGATCAAGAAACTCATTTACTTGATCTTCATCGTAGCCACGAAATCCGCGACCAAATTCTTTGTTATGAATATCTAATGGTGTTAACGGCACAACGCCACCTCCAAGTAGTTATCTAAATTTCCTCTTTCAATTATATCTTTTCTTCGACAAAATAAGAGAATTTCCTTCTAAAAAACCAATCATTTTAGTATACCATACAAAACTCTCCATTTGTCGCGCTTCGTTTTACCTTCTACAGAAAATAATTTACTTCGTCCATACCCTCTAACCGAGAAAACATCCCCAGGAAAACATTCATATGAAGTTTGCTCTATTGTTTTCCAATTGACTTTTACTAGGCCATTTTTTATGAGAGGTTGTATTTTCTGCCTAGATATATGTAGCATTTCAGCTAATAAAACATCTAGACGCAGTGACGAAACAGTCCCAGATTTTTCTCCCCATTTTTCACTTACCTGCAATATTTGCTCTACTTGTATAGGGGAGAGTGTGACTTTCATTTTCCCTATTGATTGTAAGTTCATTTCAATATACGATACAACTTCTTTGGCAACTGCAATTTGGGCACGATCTTCTTGAAGCAAAATATCACCACATTTTTCCCTTGTTAAACCAAGCGACATGAATGCACCTAATATTTGCCTATGTTCTAGCGTAAAAAACTTGGAAGGATAGTCAATTTCTAATACTTCTACTTGAAATTCCTCTTCATTTAATTCTAGATAGTCTGGATAAATTAGTGCTCTTTTTCGTTCGGATTCAGGCATCGCACCATCAAACTGTACAGCTACATCTCCTTGTCCTATTACCATAGAAACAATTTGTTGCTGTCTTGGATCAAGAAAATCTGTTAACTTGACTTGATGGTACTCAGCAGCCTGCTTCCACTCTAATACTTTATCCACAAAGACCTCTTCATCAGGTCTAAAATGCTCGTAAATGCTCATGTATTTAACCTCACACTATAAAAAATAGTTGAATAAACTCACTAAACCACCTCTAGCAAGTTTCAAGGCAATAATAGCAACAAGTGGAGAAATATCAATCATACCAAATGGTGGAATAAACCTCCTAAACGGCTCTAAATACGGTTCACAAATACGCGCAAGAAAATCTCCAAAAGCTGATTCCTTCGCGCCAGGAAACCATGATAGGAGAATGTAAATAATTAGTGCCCACGAGTAAATCTCGATAGCAGTAACTAACACTGTTAAAATTGTTGTCATGGCGTATTACCACCTCTTTATATTGGTCTCTTCTTCTTCACCGAATAACTCTGAAATCGCACCAACGATATCAACATTTTCAGGTGTACACATAAATGTTTTCGGGCCTATTTTTTGAATATCCCCGCCTATAGCGTATACAGTACCACTTAAAAAGTCAACGATACGTACAGCTTGATCTGTAGACATTCTTTGCAAATTAATTACAACAGCTCGTCTACCTTTTAAGTGATCCGAAATGCCTTGCGCTTCCGAATATGTGCGTGGTTCTAGTAAAACAACTTTTGAAGATTGCTTCGCTGTTTCAATACTCACTACATTTTGCTTCGGTTGCACTTTCGCAAACGAAACATCTTGTTGTTCCGGGGGATCTTGTTGCTTTTTCATGTCTGTTTGCTCCTTTTCATAACTATATTGAGCTGCTTCTTTTTCTTCCGGTGTGTCAAAAAAGAAGTATTTTACTTTTGACCAACTCATAATAACTTTCTCCTTCCTCTTACGCTTTTCCTACTAAAACCGTTCCCAAACGAATATATGTAGCGCCTTCCTCAATTGCAATCGTGTAATCATTTGACATTCCCATTGATAATTCTTTACATGGTGCATGTAATAATTCTAGCTCCTGCACCTCTGTTTGTAGCATACGCAATTCCTTAAAGCAGCGACGAATCTCTTCCTCTTCTCCTGTAAACGGAGCCATTGTCATTAATCCTACCACTTCAACCTTATCTAATTCTTGCAAACTTTGAATAAAAGAAATTGTTTCTTCTATCGCCAATCCTTGCTTTGATTCTTCAGATGACGTTTTCACTTGAATAAAGCATTTAACTTTCTTATCAGCACGTTTTTGAATTTCTTTTGCAAGCGAGAGACGATCTAATGAATGTAAATAATCAATCTCATTAATGATTTCTTTTACTTTTCTCGTTTGCAATGATCCAATAAAATGCCAATTCACTTTTGAACCGAAATGCTCATATTTTTGCAAGAAACCTTCATTTCTATTTTCACCTAAATCAATAATTCCAGCTTCAATTACTTCATTTGTTTTTTCAATTCCTACAGTTTTTGTAACTGCAACGAGCTTAATATCTTTCATCGAACGTCCAGCTCGTGCACAAGATTCTTTAAGTGCTTCGTTTACATCTGCTAAATTCCCTTGCACTGTCACTTGCTTCACTCCTCCTTAAAACCTATGAAACTCAACATTCTCCCCGTCTTACCTTGATCACGACGATGAGAGAAAAATAATTGTTCTTCACAGCTTGTACAAAGAGATGACATTACAATATGTTCTTCTTTTATACCTGCTTGTACACATAATATACGATTAACTTCTTTTAAATTAATTGCATACTGACCATCAGAAATTATTTTATGAGGAACAGATCCGTTTACTACTTGCTGTGCTGCTGTTAATACACGATCATCAACAACATAACAACACGATCCGATTGCAGGACCAATTGCGACATAAATTTCATCACTTGAAACACCTTCTGCATTCCACTTTTGAATCATTTCTTTCGCAATCTCTGTTACAGTCCCTTTCCATCCAGCATGCGCAAGTCCTATCATATCATGTGATGGTGCATAAAAATAGAGCGGAACACAATCAGCGTAACAAGATGTTAAGAGAACATCTTTGTTAGTCGTATAAATGCCATCCGTTTTTGGAATACCATCTTCATATGAATAAACGCCTTTTCCTTTTTCTTGCAGTCCTACTTTCTCAACATGATGGTCATGAACTTGTTCAGAGCAAATCCATTTTTCTAATGGTTTTTGTAACTTATTCGCTAAAATGCGTCTGTTTTCATGAACATTCTCCACGATATCATTCACATGTAATCCTAAATTCATCGCATGAAAGGAGCCTGTACTTACTCCACCATCTTTTGTCGTAAATCCAACAGTAATGTTTCCAAGTTCTTTCCACGCTTGTAAATACAGTATACCGTCCACATATTTAAATGGTTCTCTCATAAAGCGGCTCCTTTTAATTAAAATAACGTAAAAAAGCATGGTACTTCCTGTCTATTTTACCATACTTTTATTTTTTCATAATGACAACTGAAAAAAAAGAGGAATTTGTAATATTCTTTATGAAATTGTCGGTGTTTGTATTGATTCTGTTACAGAATTAATATTATCTACTCTGACAAGTATGACATCTTCCCCAATTTTCATAATTTGCTCCCAAGGAATCACAAATTCTACTTCCTTTCCAAAGAGTCCTAGCATACGTGTCTGCTTGGAAATAATAACTGCCCTAATCTTCCCTGTGTCTATATCAAAATCAATATCTCCAATATTCCCAAGCCTTTTTCCATCTGAAATATTTACAACATCCTTCATTTGAAACTCCGAAATTCGTATCATATTCATCCTCTCCCTTATATCATGAATCGTAATTACGCTCTCAAATAAAGTGAAACCTTAATCAGTGGGATTTTCCCCATCCCTACTGATTATTAATCCATGCTAATCGGATTTTTACGGGCAGTCCCGCTTCCATCTAACTTTTTACTTCAGCCGAATTTTGAAGCGAATAAACAGTATATAACCGCTACTAATAGAACATCCATTTTATTTTCATTATATGACCCTACCCACTCTACTATGAGCGCAAAATATTATATATAAAAAAGGCCTCACCATAACTGGTGAGGACCTTATCCTTGAATCGTCTTATTCATTTGCTTAATAGCAGACTTCTCCAAACGTGATACTTGTGCTTGAGAAATCCCAATTTCTTCGGCAACTTCCATCTGTGTCTTTCCTTGGAAGAACCGTTTTCGAATAATCATTTTCTCACGATCATTTAAACGCTTCATCCCTTCTTTCAACGCTAGTTCTTCAACCCACTGCTCGTCCTTTTGTTTTTCATCGCTTAACTGATCCATAACAAAGATAGGATCTCCTCCATCATTATAAATCGGTTCAAATAATGAAACTGGGTCTTGAATAGCATCTAACGCAAAAACAATTTCTTCATGTGTCACTTCAAGAACTTTGGCAATATCCATTGCTGTTGGTTCTTTTGAATTTTCAGCAATCAATTTTTCTCTTACTTGCAACGCTTTATACGCAATATCTCGTAATGAGCGAGATACGCGAATTGGATTGTTATCACGCAAATATCTGCGTATTTCCCCAATAATCATCGGCACAGCATACGTTGAAAATTTTACATTTTGGCCTAAATCAAAGTTATCAATGGATTTCATAAGTCCAATGCAACCAACTTGAAATAAATCATCAACATATTCTCCTCTGTTATTAAATCTTTGGATGACGCTCAGTACAAGACGTAAGTTTCCATTCACTAATTTCTCTCTGGCGCTTATCTCTCCACTTTGCATTTCACGAAATAATTTACGCATCTCTTCATTTTTTAGTACTGGAAGTTTAGCTGTATCAACACCGCAAATTTCTACTTTGTTTCTCGTCAAAGTGTTCCCTCCTATCGGGAGTTGCTGTACAGTGTAAAGTATTTCCTTTGAAGGGGATTTTATGCATACGGTTTTCCCATCGTTTTTCACAAACATCATATTTCCTAATGCACAAAAAGAGAATAAGACCAGTCTAGATACCGACTGGTCTTATTCTTCACACCATTTTATTAAATTCTTTTCGTAATCTTTTTATAATTCTTTTTTCCAAACGAGAAATATAAGACTGTGAAATTCCAAGCATATCAGCCACATCTTTTTGTGTCTTCTCTTCGCCACCAGCGAGTCCAAACCGAAGCTCCATAATTTGTTTCTCACGATCGTTTAATTGATGCAATGCTTTCATTAAAAGATGACGATCTACAGTAGCTTCTAAATCTTTTGTAATAATGTCATCATCTGTACCTAAAACATCTGATAATAACAGTTCATTTCCGTCCCAATCAATGTTAAGCGGTTCATCAAAAGAAACTTCCGAACGATTTTTATTATTTCGACGCAAATGCATTAAAATTTCATTTTCTATACAACGAGATGCATATGTTGCTAATTTAATTTTCTTTTCTGGATTAAATGTGTTCACTGCCTTAATAAGACCAATTGTTCCTATACTAATCAAATCCTCAATATTGATCCCTGTATTTTCAAATTTTCTTGCTATATATACAACAAGCCGTAGGTTACGTTCAATAAGCATCGACCTCGCAGCTTGATCTCCATTTGGTAATTTATTTAAAAGAACTGCCTCTTCTTCTTTCGTTAACGGCGGTGGCAACGCTTCACTTCCGCCAATATAATAAATTTCATCGGTCTTAATTCCTAATTTCAGCAATACTTTATACCAAAGGTATACCAAATAAAATTTAAATTTCACCATATTATCCCGCCTCTCATAATTAAGCAATTACCATCTTTTGCGAAATCAACATTTTCGGATGTACAATGCATTGATACTCTCCATTGGTAGATAATTGCTGTGTATTTAATCCAATCAGTACTTTGTTTACAACAACCGAACTACCTTCATGATAAACTCGCACACAATCTGGCTTAATTGCCCATAAAAATTGGTTCTCTACTCCTACTGCTCGGAAAGGAATTAAACGTAGTTTCGTCGCCCATCCAGAATCATTTTCTGGTATTTGAGGAATTTCTGTTTTGGAATAAATTTGTTCTGTTAACCAAGCTGGCAAACAATGTTCTAATGATGAAATATGCATAATCATAACGGGTGTTTTCGTTAACGGGTCATAAAGTTGGTTCCCACTATCAATTAGACCTGCTAATTCTAGTTCCTCTCCAGCTAATTGAATTTTCACTTTCACGATTTGATCATAGTGTATCTTTGTGACCTCTACGCTTTCTATACGCTTTTTAGAAAAATAATAAATTACTGGAAAACCAAAAATAACAAACAACCAACTAATTGGATCGCCGTAAGAAACTGATTTAGATTGAACTAATCCATTTACCATTTCGTTCGTTTGCAAAAAGTAATGCGTTCCAATTAATCCTCCACCAACCATAAAGGTTACAAAATAGAAAGTAAAAACAGTTTGTGTATAATTTCTAAATGTCGAAAACCCAAATGCTGTATACACAATAAGTAACGAGTACAATAGTTTCATAATTGGATGTGTCATCATAGAAGCAAAAGGCGTAAAGGCGAAAATAACAATAGTTGAACCTATAAATGCCCCTAACACAAGCCTCCATCTTTTGATTCTCTTTTTTAACACGGTGGCTGTTAATAAAAGTAAAAGAAAATCAATGCAGGCGTTTAACAACCAAACAATGTCGGCGTAAACAACCAAACAATTCACCTCTTTTTTTAAGTTGAGACTAGTATAATGCATATCCAATAGGAAAGTGTGTCAATTGGTGGAGGGGTTTTTTTGTTATTTTGTGATTTCTAGACATAATCTGTCGGTAAAAAATAAAAGTGTATTTTTCATAGAATAATATAAATCCCTTACTTATATACATAATAATTGAATTATACATATACAAAGTTTATCTTGCTATTTGCGGGCAGTAAGACCCCTCTTCAAAATTCAGTTATAAAAAAGTACAGAAGTTAAGTGGGCGTCGGGCTAACCATCATTTTTGGATGAACACCCCCGACTAATTAAAGTTTCATTTTATCTATCACAGCTTATCGCTTAAAAGTAGGACTGGACTCTCCATATGCAAAATAAAAAAAGATCTGCTTAGCAGATCTTTTCCATTTAGACAACAAAAAAAGGAGCATGAAAGCTCCTTTTCTTTTATCGTCTACGACGGTTACGTAAGAATGCTGGAATATCGATGTCATCTGAATCTGTATGACGATCATGCACAACCGGCTCTTCACGTTTCATTTCACGCTTAACTTCACGTTGTTTTGAAGGTTGAGCTACTGGCTGTTGTTGCTGTTGCGTGTGATTCGCAGTCGGACGGATAATTGGTTTTGGTGGCTGCGTCGAAGCACTATCATCAAAACCAGTTGCAATTACAGTGACAACTATATCATCTTTTAATCCTTCATTAATAACAGAACCGAAGATCATATTTACTTCTGGATCCGAAGCTGAAGCTACAATATCTGCTGCTTCTTGTACTTCATATAAACTTAAGTTTGCGCCGCCCGTAATGTTCATAATAACACCTTGAGCTCCATCAATAGATGTTTCTAGTAATGGACTAGAAATCGCTTTTTTCGCAGCTTCGGCAGCACGGTTTTCACCATTACCAGAACCGATACCCATTAAAGCAGAACCTCTATTAGACATAATTGTTTTTACGTCTGCAAAGTCTAAGTTAATTAGACCTGGTGTAGCAATTAAATCAGAAATACCTTGAACACCTTGACGTAATACGTTATCTGCTTCACGGAACGCTTCTAACATTGGCGTATTTTTATCAACAATCTCTAATAAGCGATCATTTGGAATTACAATAAGTGTATCTACATTTTCTTTAAATGACGCAATACCAGATGCAGCTTGAGTTGCACGTTTACGCCCTTCAAATGTAAATGGACGTGTTACAACACCAACTGTTAACGCGCCTAGTTCTTTTGCAACTTGAGCAACAACTGGAGCTGCACCAGTTCCAGTTCCGCCGCCCATACCAGCAGTTACGAAGACCATATCCGCGCCACGAAGCGCTTCTTGAATCTGTTCTTTACTTTCTTCTGCAGCTTTTTTCCCTACTTCAGGGTTTGCGCCTGCACCAAGTCCACGCGTTAATTTTCCACCAATTTGCATTTTCGTTTCAGCTTTTGATAGATTTAATGCTTGTGCATCAGTATTCACAGCGATAAAGTCTACACCTTGTACACCGTGTTCAATCATACGGTTTACAGCATTGTTTCCGCCACCGCCGACACCGATAACTTTTATATTCGCTAATTGATCTTGAGTAGTATCAAACTCTAACATGTCGAAATCCCCCTAGAACCTCATTTTTCGTGTCCAATTTTAATCCCATAAATAACGGAATACACGTTTTACTTTTGACATCATGCGGTCATCATTTTGATTAGTATTGTTTTGATTACGAGTTTTTTGTTTCGCAGGTTGCTGTTGTACCGGCATTGGTGCTGGTACTGTTTCAAAATGTTCTTGCTTTTCCTGCACATTTTTCCCACGTAATTTAGCTTTTTGATAAGAATGTTTAATTAATCCAACTCCACTTGTATATTGAGGCTCACGCACACCAATATAATCAGGAGTTGCTATACGAACATTTTCATGTAAAATATCGTATGCAAGATCAAGAATACCTGGCATAGAAGCTATTCCACCAGTTAGTACATATCCAGAAGCTACTTGCTTTACTCCTAACTTACGCACTTCATCTTGAACAAACATTAAAATTTCCTCTACACGAGCCTCTATTATATCCGATAATTCCAACTGAGAATATTGTTCTGTTTGATCGCTTCCCATAATAGGAACCGTGAACATCTCTTCTTCAGATGCTGTATCATAAAAAGCATGTCCATATTTCAGCTTAATTTGATCTGCATTTTCTGTTGAAGTTTTCAGCCCAATCGCTATATCCTTCGTTATATGATCTCCACCTAATGGCAATACGCTCGTTGCTTGCAACTCTCCATCTTTAAAAATAGATAAGGTTGTAGATCCTCCACCCATATCAACAAGGGCTACCCCTCTATGTCTTTCATCCGAAGATAACGCAACTGTCGCTGCCGCTAAAGGTTGCAGACAAATATCAACAATTTCAAGACCTGCTTTTTCTACACAACGAAGTAGGTTATGTAGTAAAGTTCTCGAGCCTGTAATAAGTGTACCTTCCATTTCTAATCTTACACCGATCATCCCGCGTGGATCGTTAATCTCGTCAAGACCGTCTACAATGAACTGTCGAGGTACCACATCAATAAATTCACGTTCAGGAGCAATTGACACAACTTGCGCTGCATCTAGAACGCGTAAGACATCTTCATTCCCGATTTCACGATCTTCATTTGAAACAGCAACTACTCCGTGACACGGGAGCAACTGTACCTGGTTTGCATTGACACCTACTACAACTTGCTCAATGTGGATACCCACCATGCGCTCAGCCTGTTCAATTGCTTTTTTAATTGATCGAACAGTTTCATCTATATCAACTATCGATCCCTTCTTCAAACCATTTGATTTTACGTTTCCAACACCAATAATGTTTAAGCTATCATTAACCATTTCACCAATGATGACTTTAACATTGGATGTACCGATGTCAAGACTAACATATATTTCATTGCTGTTCATTCTTTGGCACCTCCTTCTTTATTTATACCATACAACTCAATATATGGAACAACAATCGCAACTTTACTATTTATAAGAAAAATATTCAACGTCTTTATACGTTTCCCTTTTTTAACCCTATATTTTTCTTATTTTTATTTAACATTCATTTAAGAATATCGCAGTAACCTGTGAATAACTGCTTTATCTTGAAATAATTATATTTCAAGTGTAAAGATTACCGCCAAGTATAAGTCTACACTAAGATGTACTTGTAGAAAAGTGAAACTTGTACCAATCCTAGTATGAATCTAAGAAAATTTACATTTTTTTCATCAAATTAAGCATTCTTGCAAATTAGCATCCATATAAAAGAACGTTTGTTTTATTTCATACGTAATGACGCAGTAAAAACTATCATTCTATTCTTTCTTTTCTTCAGCACCTAGTTCCTTCGTATATGCACCCACTTCTAAGTCAATTAAAACCTTCTTGCCAGGTTCAATTGTTTTTAAAATAAGTGGATAAGCTTCCATTCGCTTTGCGAAATTTTGAATAGTGGTGCTCACTTCATATCCTTCATTCATATATAAAGTAAGATGATCTTCATTTGCGTTCGTTGGTGTATAACGAATTTCAGAAATAGACCTTAAAATAGTCGGCGTTAATTTTTCTAGTTCTGCAATTAATTCCTTCATTTTTTCCTCTTTAAACGGTTCAAAAATTGGTGCTGCAACTGGAAGTTTTCCATTCGGAAGTACATCGAGTGTTTTCCCATTTTCTAATAACGGTTGTAATTTCCCATCTTTGTTTATATAGCCAATTGTTAAATATTCTTCGATATGAACATCAATTTTGTTTGGGAAACGTTTTTTTACATTTACCGCTTTAATTTCTTTTCGTTTCGTTAAGTTTTCTTCTGCTTTATGTGCTGTTACTCGGAAATAACTCGTATCATATGTCACACCTGATTCCTTCATAACTTGTTCATCTGTCATATAATGATTTCCAAACACACTTATCTTTTTTATATTACTAAGCGGAGACCGAAAATAAATTAAAAAGAGTACTAATAAAAATAAAATCGATATGTATAAAATCAACCTATGATTAACAGGTTTCTTATTCTTTTTCTTTTGATTCTTTAATTTTGGTACACGATCTTGTAGTTTAATCACTTTACTATTTTTCATGTACGATCCCCCTATGTAACATAAAGAACGGCATGTTCCTCATGCCGTTCTTATCTTCTTATTATAACATAAATGATAATGAGCGGAACGAACAAGCGTTATCTTCCAATTATTTCTACTTCTGTATGCATATCGACACCAAATTTATCCTTAATTGTACGCTTTATCAATGCGATCAAGTCTAATACATCTTGCGCTGAAGCCACACCAGTATTAACAATAAAATTCCCATGCATTTCAGAAATTTGAGCTCCACCTATTTTATAGCCACGAAGCCCTGCTTTTTCTATTAAATCTCCTGCAAAATATGGGGCTGGATTTCGAAATATACTTCCTGCACAAGGATGATTCCAAGGCTGCGTTTCACGGCGATACTCTTTATTCTTTTGCATGCTTCTTACAATTTCCTCGCGTTCGCCTACCTCCAATTGGAATTCAGCTTCTAAAACAATACCAGGGCGTTTCATTTGCAATACAGATGTACGATAAGAAAACCCCATTTCGGTATTCGTCAACCAATTAATTGTTCCATTTTCAAACAAAATACAAGCTTTCGTTAATATACTCGATATATCTGACTGATGAGCACCTGCATTCATATACACCGCACCGCCAACACTTCCTGGAATACCACTTGCAAATTCCAAGCCAGCTAATCCCTGTCGACTAAGTAAAGTTGACAATTTAATAAGGGGATATCCAGCACCAACTCTTACTCTATGTTTTTCGACTTCTAAGTGGTCTAATCCTTCTCCTAAACGAATAACCACACCTTCTATACCTCGATCAGATACGAGAAGATTTGAACCACGACCAATTGCAGTCCACCCTGTCTTGTACTTCTTTACTAACTCTAGCGTCTTCTCAATACCAGCAACATGCTTTGGCACAATTAAAATATCAGCTGGTCCGCCTATTTTCATAGTCGTGTAACGCGCTAACGGTTCATTAACTAACACACGGCCAACATTGGCTTCTAAAAGCTCTTTTACTAATTGTTCCATAGACAATCTCCCCCATATTAAGTCTCCTTATTACAGTAATATGCAGGGCGTTCACCTAATGTTATTTTTTAATAAGCTTGTTCATTACTTCATATAGCTTATTTGCTGCATCTGGAATACCAAGTTGCTTAGTAGCCAGTTTCATATTTTGTAATGTTTGTGTATCCAATAAAATCTCATCAATGTCACGAATAAGCGTTTCAGATGTTAAATCTTTTTCAAGTAGCATTTTAGCTGCTCCTTTATCAACAACTGATCGTGCATTTTTTTCTTGATGGTTATTTGTTACATACGGACTTGGAATTAATACACTTGGCTTTCCTAACGCTGTTAATTCTGCAAGCGTTGTAGCCCCTGCTCTTGAAACAACAAGATCTACACCAGTCAGTACCTCTGGCATATTATGAATAAAAGGTTTAATAATAACATTATTCGGATTCCCTTTTTGTTTCACGGCTTCCATAACTTTATCATAATGTACTTCGCCTGTTACATATAATACTTCGTAACTTTTATTCCCAAATTGTTCAATCGCTTCTACAAAAGCATCGTTAATCGGTCTAGCCCCGCGACTCCCACCAAAAATAAGCACGGATTTTTTAGAAAGGGATAGTCCTACCGAACGTTTTCCTTTCATTCCATTTTGGTCCATTACTTCTGATGCACGTGGATTACCTGTCATAATCACTTTTGACTGTGGGAAATGTTCTGCAGCTGCTTCAAAGCAAACTGCAACTTTATCGACATAACGACTTAAAAATTTATTCGTTACACCAGGTACACTATTTTGTTCATGTACAATAGTCGGAATACCTAATTTAGCCGCAGCATATACAACTGGCCCACATACGTATCCACCCGTACCAATCACAATATCAGGGTTAAAACGACGAATATATCGTTTACTATCTTGAACACCTTTTAGGAAACGCATTACTGTTTTTACATTATCAAGAGATATTTTTCGTTTAAATCCACTTATAACAATAGATTGGAACGGAATACCGGCTTTCGGTACGATGGTACTCTCTAATCCATTCTCTGTACCAATGTATAAAAACCTTGCTTCTGGATTTAGTTTTTTTATTTCTCTAATTAAAGCAAGAGCTGGATAAATATGTCCTCCAGTACCCCCACCACTTACTAATACTCGCACTACTGATTCCTCCACTTCCCTGTTCTTATTCAATCGTATTTATTTCTATATACATATTGTATTTTCACACACACACGAAAAACCCTGTCTTTTAAACAGGGTTTAATAGCGAGAATGGCGACTTATATTCAATAATACACCTACTGCCATTAACATTAAGGTCAAACTTGATCCACCATAACTTAAAAACGGCAAAGTAATACCCGTAACAGGCATCAGTCCTGTTACAACACCAACATTAATCATTACTTGAATCGCAATCATCGCCACAATACCTACTGCTAAAAACGTACCATATAAATCTGGCGCTCCTAATGCTATACGAACCCCGCGCCATAATAATAGACTAAATAATAATAACACAAATGAACCACCAATAAAACCTAATTCCTCGGATAAGATCGCAAATATAAAGTCTGTTTGTGGTTCAGGTAAATAAAGAAATTTTTGTCTACTTTGTCCAAGTCCAAGCCCAAATAAACTACCAGGTCCAATTGCGAGTAACGATTGGATAATTTGAAATCCACTTCCGAGCGGATCCGACCATGGATCTAAATATGATGTGATGCGTTTCATTCGATACGGTGCTGATGCAATTAACCCTACAAATCCCGCTGCACCAAGCAAACCAAACATTGCAAAGTGAAAAACCCTTGCTCCCGAAATGAATATCATAATAATACATGTCCCAACCATTACCGTTCCCGTACCAAGATCTGGTTGTAACATAATCATCCCAAAAGCAAGAAAGACAAAACTAAGAGCCGGTAGCAAACCACGTTTAAACGAGGTAATTAATTTTTGTCGTTCCGCTAAAAATTTTGCTAAGAAAATAATCATCGCGAATTTCATAAACTCTGACGGTTGGATAGAAAATGCTCCGATTCCAATCCAACTTCGCGCTCCCCCACGAACGAGACCTACTCCAGGAATAAGAACGAGAATAAGCAGAACGAAACAAACTAGTAAAATTACTTTTGAATACGTACGCCACACCCAATAATCAATTTTCATGAGAAAAAACATAGCTACTACCCCAAGACTTGCAAATAACAATTGTCTTTTTGCAAAAAAGAATGAATCCCCCATTTTATAAGAGGCCCAAACCGCACTCGCACTATAAACCATAATCATTCCGATTGTTAACAACGTAAGTGTAACGATGATGAGAATAAAATCAGGCGTTTTCTTCATTACCCATAAACACCACCTCTTTGGGCAGAGCCTTTTGCCCTATGTAACAAAACATCAGTAGGTGTTAGCCTACTGATGTTTTGATTTACTTTATATAAGTTTATGCACAGCTTGTATAAAAATGTCTCCTCTTTCTTCAAATGTTTTAAATTGATCCCAGCTTGCACATGCTGGTGAAAGAAGAATAACATCACCATCGGCAGAATGAGCATAAGCTTTCACTACTGCATCATCTAAAGTATCGACACTTTCAATTACATCTAATCCTGCTTTTTCTGCCGCTCTTACTAATTTTGGTGCAGTTTGTCCAAATGTTACAATCGCTTTGACATGTTTAAAGTATGGAATTAAATCATCAAATTCATTACCACGATCAAGTCCACCAGCCAATAATACAATCGGTTGTGTAAATGCAGATAATGCTTTTTCTGTCGCTAGCATATTCGTCGCTTTTGAATCATTATAAAATTTTCGATTATTAATCGTTGTTACATATTCTAAGCGATGTTTTACACCTGTAAAACTTTTTAACACAGCAGTAATTGCTTCATTAGAAACACCTAGTAATTTAGCAATACTCATTGCTGCTAAAATATTTTCTAGATTGTGCTTACCAGGTAAAACAATATCGCTTACTTTAACTACTTTTTCGCCTTTAAAATAAAGAGCGTTACCTTTTATACACGCACCATCTTCAATTTCTTTCGTCGTCGAAAATAATACTTTTTGTCCTTTACTATATGCCGATAATGCCATTACATCTGCATCATCTGCGTTAATTACACTATAATCTGTTTCAGTTTGGTTTTTGAAAATATTCGCTTTCGCCAAACCATACTCTTTCTTCGTCCCGTGATAATCTAAATGCGCTTCAAATAAATTTAAAAAGGCTGCAATTTTTGGTTGGAACGATTCCACTCCCATCAATTGAAACGATGAAAGTTCCGTAACGACAACTTCATTTTCTTTCGCCAATTGTGCAACTTCACAAGCCACAGTACCTATATTCCCCGCAATAACTGGGTGCTTTTGTCCTTCTTTTAACATTTCAAACGTTAACATTGTCGTTGTTGTTTTGCCGTTAGATCCCGTAATCCCAACAAACGGTGCTGCTGAAATGCGATATGCTAATTCAACCTCAGTTACAATTGGAATTTGCTTTTCTTTCGCCGCCATTAAGAGTGGATTAGAATATGGAATTCCTGGGTTTTTTACGACAAGTGAAATGTTTCTCTCCAACAATTCTAACGGATGCCCACCACATACAACATCCATTCCTTCCGCTTGTAACTCAGCAGCAAGCATATTACCCACTAATGGTTTCCCATCATTTACAATGACGTTTGCACCTAATTTTTTTAATAAAGTAGCTGCTGCATAACCACTTTTAGCAATACCTAATACAAGAACATTTTTATTTTGATATTCAGTTACAGTTTTCAATTACATCCACACCCCGATATAAATTCCTAGCACAGCTAATAAAAATCCTACAGACCAAAACGTTACAACAACGCGCCACTCTGACCAACCACATAATTCATAATGATGATGTAATGGGCTCATTTTAAAGACACGCTTTCCTGTTGTTTTGAACGAAATAACTTGGATAATAACAGATAAAGTTTCCGCTACGAATACACCGCCAATAATAACGAGTAACAATTCTTGTTTTAACAAAATCGCTACAGCTGCGATAGCACCACCTAAAGCTAGAGAACCTGTATCCCCCATAAATACTTTCGCTGGATTCGCATTGAACACTAAAAAGCCCAGTACAGCTCCTACAACTGCCATACAGAAAATAGCTACCCCAAATTGTTCTTGAGCTACAGCAATAATACTAAATGCTCCGAATGCAATAGCAGCTGTTCCTGATAATAAGCCATCTAAACCATCTGTTAAATTAACCGCATTTGATCCACCAATAAGCATAAATAATACAAGAACAAAATATGCCCAGCCTAATTCAAATTTAACATCAGTTCCCGGAATCATGATATAAGTGTGAAATGCTTGCCCTTTTCCAATTAAAAAGAACGCAATAGCAATTACAAGCTGACCAATCAATTTTTGTTTTGATGTTAAACCAAGATTTCTTTTCTTTACTACTTTTATGTAGTCATCTAAAAATCCGATTAATCCGTACCCAAATGTAACTAATAATAACAATGATACTTCTGCACCTAAATTGTTAAATTTAATCGCCATAATAAGCGTAGTCACCATCATAGATACATATATGACAATACCACCCATCGTTGGTGTCCCTGATTTCTTTTGGTGTGACTTCGGTCCTTCGTCACGAATACTCTGTCCGAACTTTAATTTTCTTAAAAATGGAATAAATAATGGCGAAAGGGCAACAGAAATTAAGAATGCTACCCCAGCCGTTACTAATAAACCTTGTTCAAGCACATGTAGTCCTCCTCTCATGCTGTTACACTTCGTTGTTTAAACGCTCCGTGATTGCTTCTTTAGCGACTTCACGATCGTCAAAATGATGAACTTCTTTACCAATAATTTGATACGTTTCATGCCCTTTACCAGCAATAATAATAATATCTTCTGCTTTCACTTTCGAGATAGCGGAACGTATCGCTTCTTTTCTATCAACAATTACTTCATAATTATTCCCATTTGCATCATTTACCATATCATCCAAAATAGCCTTCGGATCTTCACTTCTTGGATTATCTGATGTATAAATTGCATGAGTTGCATATTCGGTTGCAACACTTGCCATTATTGGTCTTTTCGTTCTATCTCTATCACCACCGCAACCAACGATACAATATACATCACCTTTTGCAAACTGTTTTGCTGTTTTTAGTACGTTCTCTAAGCTATCAGGTGTATGTGCATAGTCAACAATAACTGTGTAATTTTGTCCACCATCAACAACTTCAAAACGTCCAGGAACGCCAGCAAGCTCTTTAATTACATCAATAATTGTTTGTAAGCTCACTCCTGAAACAAGACCTGCTGCTGTAGCTGCTAACACGTTGTATACATTAAACTTACCAATTAATTTCATCGTAACATTTACAGTTTCATACGGTGTTACAAGTGTAAATGTTGTACCGCCACTCGTCATTACGATATCTCGTGCCATAATGTCGCTTACAACATCTATACCGTATGTTACAACAGTAGCTGCTGTACTTCTCATATACTCTTCTGCTACTGGATCATCACTGTTTAATATAGCGTATTTTTCGCGATTATGATGATAACTATTGCCAAGCTGTGCAAAAAGCAATCCTTTCGCATGCTTATATTCTTCCATCGTTTTATGATAGTCTAAATGATCTTGTGTTAAATTCGTAAATACTGCAACATCGTAATCGCACCCGTGTACACGGCCAAGATCTAGAGCATGAGACGAAACTTCCATTACTGTGCTATCCACACCTTGTTCAACCATTCTTGAAAACGTCTGTTGAAGTGTTAGTGCATCTGGTGTTGTATTTTTCACCTCAAATGTTTCATCACCGATTTTCATATTAATCGTTCCAATTAGCCCTGTTTTATGACCATGTGCGCGCATAATTTCATCCATAATATGCGATGTTGTTGTCTTTCCATTTGTACCTGTAATACCGATTAAATGTAACTTGTGTGTTGGTTGGCCATAAAAATAATCAGCTAAAACCGCTAGCGAACGAAAAGTATTTTTCACAAGTACAACTGGAACGTCAACATCAATTGGTCTTTCCGCAACAATAGCAGCCGCTCCTTGTGCGGCTGCTTGCTTAGCAAAGTCATGGCTATCAACCGTATATCCTTTCATGCATATAAATAAGCTTCCCTCTTTCACTTTACGTGAATCCGCTTCAATAGATGTTATTTCTGGATTTTCTTTTGGAACAACTGGAAAATCATGCAAACATGATACAAGTGTATGCAACTTCATTTCACTAAACCCTCTCTACATTGTTTATTTATCTCTTATTTTAGCAAGTAACACGTTACCTCCTAGTTATATAAAAATAGGAGGTAAGTGCTACTATAGTCTAATCAATAGATTTATTTATTAATGAGACACTTATCGTCTCAAATAAAGCAATTTTTCTATAAAAAACTCACTTCCACCAATTGTACCATAAAATACAATCAGTTACCTTTAATTCCCGAAGTAAATTCTAACTTTTGAACCCTCTTTTACTTTAGCTCCTGCTTCTGGTGATTGTTTAATTACTTTCCCACCATCACCACTTATATCAAGCTTCAAGTCTACAAGTTGCGTTTGTAAATCTTTCTTTTTCATACCAATTAAATTCGGAACTTCCACAGTTGGTGTATCGCCCCATTTATATTCTTTCTCAACTTGCTCTTTTCTCGGTTCCACTCCCATTACAGGAAGTGCGTCACGAAGAATATTCCCAACAATAGGTGCTGCTACAACTCCACCAAATTGAGTGACTCCTTTTGGATTATCCACTGCTACATAAACAACAATTTGCGGATCGTCGGCTGGAGCAAAACCGATAAATGATACAATATAGTTATTATCTAAATATTTTCCATCTTTCACCTTTTGAGCAGTCCCAGTTTTTCCACCTACACGATATCCATCAATATAAGCCCCTTTACCAGAACCTTTCGCTACAACATTCTCTAATGCGTAACGAACTTTCTCTGAAGTTTCCTTGGAAATAACTTCCCTTTTCGCAACAGGTGTCTTTTTGCTGACAACTTGATTATTCTTCGGATCAATAAATTCCTTCGCTATATATGGCTGATACAAAGTTCCACCATTTACAGCGGCCGCTACAGCTGCTACTTGTTGAATCGGTGTAACAGAAACACCTTGCCCAAATGAAGTCGTCGCTTGCTCGACTGGACCAACTTTATCTAAATTAAATAAAATCCCGCTACCTTCACCTTGTAAGTCAATTCCGGTCTTCTGTCCAAACCCGAAATTGCGAATGTATTTAAACAATCGATCTTTACCAAGACGATCACCGAGTTCAATAAATCCTGGGTTACAAGAGTTTTGAACTACCTCTAAAAACGTTTGGCTACCATGGCCTCCAGCTTTCCAACATCGCAATCTAGCTCCACCAACTTCAGCTGCTCCATCATCATAAAACGTATCTTTCTCTAAGTCTACCAAATTTTCATTCAAGGCTGCAGCTAATGTAATAATCTTAAATGTTGACCCCGGCTCATACGTACTCCATACAGGTAAGTTTCTGTTATATACTTCGGGAGAAACACTTTGGAAATCTGCTGGATCAAAACTTGGCCGACTTGACATACCTAAAATTTCACCATTTTTCGGATTCATTGCAATTGCTATCATACCATCAGGATTATACGTTGATTCCGCAATATTCATTTCTCTTTCCATAATCCTCGTAATGCGTGAATCAATTGTTAATCCTAAATTCAAGCCGGCTTCTGGTTTTTTGAAATCATCTCCAACGTTAGGCATTCTCTGTCCTTTTGCATCTGCAAAAAATCGCACATGACCTTTATCACCATTTAGCTCTTTATCATAATATTTCTCTAGTCCCATAAGCCCTTGATTATCACTGCCCGCAAATCCTAATACGTGTGATAAAAAATTACCGAATGGATAGTACCGGATAGAATCCTCTGCGATGTACACACCCTTTAAACTTAATGCGCGTACTTCTTTCGCTTTGTCATGCGATATTTTCCTTCCGCCTTTATCAAGCCTTACAATCGACTCTTTTTTTGTAATCCGCTTATAAACATCATCTTTTTCCACACCTAATACTGCAGCTAACTTCTCTGCAGTCTCTGCTGGTTTTTCAATTTGCCTCGGCACAACAAAGACGGTCGGTGCACTTTTATTCGTAGCAAGCTCCACACCATTTCGATCTAAAATTTTCCCTCGCTCTGGTTCAAAAGTAATATTACGACTCCATGAATCCTTCGCACGATCCGTTAACATATTTCCAAGAAAAAATTGCACATATCCAAGACGAATATCAATGATGGTGAAAATGAGTATACCCGATATAAGTATAAAAATAAGCCGTTTCCTAACCGTTACATTTGATACACGCATATTGGAACAAGCCTCCCTTACGCCTAGCTTGTTCCAATATATGCTTGTACTTATTTAATTAGAACTTCTTCCCTATTACCATTATGGCTTTTCCGCTTCTTGCTGCGGTTCAAGTGGTGGTACGAGTGTTACACCTAATTCTGTACCAGGTTGCAACAATGTTCCTTCCGCCACACTTTGTTCCGTTACATATCCTGTACCAGAAGGTTTTAAGTTAAGCTTTAATGTTTTTGCTAAATTCATAACATCACGCAGTGCCCATCCCTGTATATTTGGCATTGTAGGTTTATCTCCTACTAAGAAGACTCGATCACCCTTTAATGTTTGTTCAGTTGCCTTCGGCACTTGCTGCTGCACTTTCCCTTCACCTAATACGATTGGACGAAGTTTTGCTTTATCAATTGTTTTTTTCGCTTCTTCCATCGTTTTTCCGGTTACATCTGGAACGACAGTTTGTTGTTCTTTCACATATTTTTTCGGATCCTTTATTTCATTTGGCTTAATCTTTAAATACTCTAAACTATTTTTCGTTACATATTTAAAGATATCAGCTAAAGGTTTAGCCCCGTTTTCATCATCTTTTAATTTTGGTTGTTTAACGGCCACATACACAACAAGTTGCGGATCGTCCATCGGTGCCATACCTAAGAATGAGAATATATAATTCTCTTTTCCTGTCATATAGCCACCTTTCCCGTCAGGAATTTGTGCTGTACCTGTTTTCCCCCCGACTGAGTACCCATCAACTTTATATGCAGTTCCTGTTCCTTTCGGTGATGTAACAACACGTTCTAGTAATTGCCTTACTTGCGCTGCTGTCTCTTTGGAAACTGGTTTTCCTACTTCTTCTGGTTTATGCTCTAGCTGTACTTTACCTGTTATTGGATCCACAATTTTATCAATTGTATAAGGTTTCATCATTTTCCCATCATTTGCAATCGCTGTTGCAGCTTGTACAAGTTGAATTGGTGTAACTGTAGAACCTTGTCCAAATGCTGTTGTTACTTGTTGTATTTGTTGATCAAATAAAATTGTATTTGACCCTTCATCAGGTAAATCAATGTTTGTTTTTTCATCTAATCCAAAATTATGAATATATTTTCGGAAACGATCTGGACCAAGTTTTTGATCACCTAAAATTGCAAACGCTACGTTTGAAGAGCGCTCTACCCCTTCATCGAAAGTAATAGAACCCCATCCAGCGCCGCCGTTATGATCTTTTATTTTGCGATTACCAACTTGATATGTACCAGACTGATAAAAGTCTTGCCCATTGTATACACCTTCATTAATAGCCGCCGCTAATGTGAAAATTTTCATTGTTGATCCAGGTTCAAATGCATTTGCAATTGCGTCATTGAAGAAATATTTAATTTGACGATCATTAGGGTCATAACTAGGTTTACTAGACATCGCTAATATTTTCCCCGTCTTCGGATCCGCAACAATCCCTATTAAACTTTCCGGCTCATAATGTTTACTAGCTTCTTTCATTGCGTCTTCTAAATAACTTTGAATACGTTGATCAAGTGTTACATACACGTTATCTCCATTTTTAGGCGCCTTTACATTCACTTTCCCGCCGTCAAGAGATACACCTTTACGGTCCCCTGTATAAGCTACCTCACCATTAGAAGCACCTAAATACTTATCCAAACTCTTTTCTAAGCCAAATTGACCTACTGCGATTCCATTCTCATCAGGGCTGGCATGCCCTATGACGTAAGATGCGAAATCACCGTTTGGATAAACTCTCGCATTTTCGGTAATAAAAGAGATTCCCGGCAATTTCAATGCTTCTATTTGTTCTTTCTTTTCTTTCGTCAAGTCCTTACCTAATGTTCCAAATTCCACTTGACTTCTGCCTTCTTTATTTAAAGTAGCTAAAATTTCATCTTCATCTTTTTCGAGTACTCCTGCAATTTTCTTTGCAGTATCCTCTTTATCCTTAACGGCGTTAGCTCCTTTTAACTCGGCTACAAGTTTATAAGAATTTGCATCTTGCGCTAGGACATGACCATTTTGATCATAAATTGTTCCTCGATTCGCTTCGAGAACTCCCTTTTTACTATGTTTCTGCTCAGCAAGTTTCTTTAAATCATGATTGTCCACTGTTCCTGTTACTTGTATGTAAAAAAATCGGGCTAATAACAGCAAAAAGAGCAGGAGGAAAAATATCATAAAATAACCTGCTCCCTTATTGGTATGAAATTTGTTCATAGTTCTCTTCATCTTTTCTTCACACCTATTTGCCTTACTTTAGGCCTTTCACGTTATTCGCATTAATTTCTAGCCCGTGTTTTTTTGCAACTTCAGCGATACGTTCATAACGACTTAACTTCTCTACTTCAGCCTGCAATTCTTGATTTTCCTTTTGTTTTTTCACAATTTGTTCTTCTACCGTCGCTGCTTCTACATTAACTTGATATAGACCCGCTTTATTCCCAATAAAAGCTACACAAGCATATAATAAAAACCCAATAAACGTTACGTACAATAGCTTTTCAATTCTTGTAATTTTCGTTTTAACTTTTGGCTTAACCATCTGCTGCGGCGGCGTTTGAATTTGTACCTCTTCTTGCGCCTGTTGTTTATACTTTACAGCTAAATTAGTCATACCTCTCTCTCCTTTTATCGTTTTTCAGCGATTCTCAACTTCGCAGAACGCGCTCGATTATTTTCTTCTAATTCAATGTCAGAAGGTAAAATCGGCTTCCTTGTAATAAGCTTTAATTTCGGCTTAAATTCATCCGGAATAATCGGTAGCCCCTGTGGTAATTGCGGCGTTGTGCTATTTCGCTTAAATGTCGTTTTACAAATACGATCTTCTAAAGAATGGAATGTTATAACACTAACTCTTCCACCAGGCTTGACCATATCAATTGCAGATTCCAACGCTTCTTCAAATACTTTTAATTCATCATTTACAGCAATACGAATCGCTTGGAATACTCGCTTCGCAGGATGTCCACCTGTTCTACGTGCCGGAGCTGGAATACCTTCTTTAATTAATCCCACTAATTCTCCTGTCGTTTCAATAGCCTTATTCTCGCGATAAGCTTCAATTTTCCTTGTTATTTGCTTTGAAAATTTTTCTTCTCCGTATTGGAAGAAAATTCTTACGAGTTGTTCATATGACCAGCTGTTCACAACATCATATGCTGTTAATGGGGCATCTTGATCCATCCGCATATCTAACGGTGCATCATGATGATAACTAAAGCCACGCTCTGGTGTATCTAATTGTGGGGATGAAACACCTAAATCGAATAAAATCCCGTCTACTTCTGTAATACCTAATTCATGTAGTTTTTCAGATAAATAACGGAAGTTGCTCTTCACTGTTACAAATTGTTCACCATAAGAAGAAAATTTTTCCTTCGCATTTTGAATCGCTATTTCATCTTGATCAAATGCTATTAATTTTCCACCATCTGTTAGCTGAGATAATAAATAAGAACTATGTCCTCCTCCACCCAGTGTACAATCTACATATGTACCACTCGGCTTTATATCTAAGCCATCTACTGTTTCTTTCAAAAGTACTGTTACGTGTTTGAACATTGCTGCACCTACTCTTTTTCCAATTAATTATGTTAAATACATTTCTCACTCTACAAACAAAATTTACTACTAGAGGATGAAATGCTACTAAAGAACGACTCATTTAACTTCCAACAAGGTAGCATGCTATACAAATCGCTATTTTATTTTATTATATACTAAATTTTATCATTTTTTGCGGGAATTTAAACAAAAACCTGTCGAAAAAGATAATAATCCGTTTACATTTTGTGCTATTTTGTCATATATATATACCTGATACATAGCGATTCATTACATTAACATAAGATGGATAATTCAGAAATATTTCACTTCACAGTTAATTCAACAGAATAAAAATAAAATCCTGCTCAAAAGAGCAAGATTCTATAGTTTTATTACATGATGTTTTCCGTCCCACGAAAAAGATTGTTCCATTACTCGGTCAATAAAATCAAGACCGAACTGATTTAAATAATAACAGACATTCCACACACGTTCTTGTGGTGCTCCCAATGGACGAAGCGCAAATTGTAAACGGCGGAATTTATTCAGTTGAACCTCATGTTTCTTCTCAACATTTCTTTTCAACATTCTTTCTAACAGTTCAATTTGCTCATTAATTTTCAGTTCATTTTTCCCAGCAAACTCATTTAACCCTGGATCTATTTTTTTCACGAATTGTTGTAATGATGTATGAATATCCATTATTTCTTTTTTCGCTTCTATAAATCGCTCGTCTATCGGTTCCTCTATTTGATTAGAAAGCCAATTGTCACGCAGATTATCTATATTATTTAGAAATGGATCAATTTCTTGCAAATCTAAATCATATAAATCTGTCGCTATATCTCGCTCCATATAAGTAATCGTAAGACGCGGAACGACAGGTGGCATTTGGAAACCGGCCGTATGAAACACTTGTTGCAATTCACTCCAATAAGCTAACTCCCCTGGACCGCCAATAAACGCTAACGTAGGAAACACATATTCTTGCATAAGAGGGCGCGTTACAACATTATTACTAAAACGTTCTGGACTTCTTTCCATCTCTTCCATCAATTCTTCATACGAAAATGAATACACTCCATCTTTTCCAATAAACTTCCCTTGATTCTCTTCAAGCAATACTCGCTCATTATCAATTTCCATAAATATATGCACTGCATTTGTCTTCGTTTCAATAATCGGTTTAAATCCTAATTCCTTAATTACTTCCTGTTGATTATGAAGTGCTACTTGAATTTCTTTATATTTACTTATAATTTGTTGCAAAAACGGAACTTCTAATTTTCTTAATGCAGCATGATGTGAATCTACAAGAATTAAACCAGAATTTGCGAACATTTTCATAATAAGGCGCGCAAAGAAATCTACATATGTATGCGATTTACCTAAAGCATCATCAACAAATTGTAATACATCCTTTGTAAAATTCGTTTCCGGATATGTTTTAAAGATCTCTTCGACCCATTTCCTACAGTCTTCAATAGAAAGCTCAGACTCAGAAGCACTCGCCTTTTTCGGATAACGATCATGAAAAATGGTCTTTTTTATTTTTTTATTTTTCGTTACAAACGTATGATTAATTTCATCCATGTCATGGTCTTCACCAGCAATCCAAAAGACAGGAACAACTCGAATCCCTAAGCTCTCTTCTTTTTCTTTTGCAAGCTGTAAAATTGAAATGATTTTATGCACTGTATAAAGCGGACCAGTTAATAACCCAGCTTGTTGTCCAGCTATAACAACATATGTATTTTCATCTTCAAGCGCTTTTATATTTTGAATTGTAAATTCTCCCGCTTGCAATTGTGTATTATATTCCAATAAATGCGTTACTAAATCTTGACGGAAGAACTCTCTCTCACGCAAATCATGTAAACGCTGTTTAAAAGCATCCTCTGTTAACAGATAATCAAAACATGACTGTATCTCTTTTTTAACGTTCATATAGTCCGCTACAACACCTTGTAGTGGAACAGAGATTTCTTTTATCTCCATATAATTCTTCCTTTCGTATCCTGTTCTCTCACCAACCCACATTGTAGTCAATGTTTCACGTAAAAGCAAAGAAAAACACTTATAATTCCATTCCTTTTATTGCATTGAACAAAAATCGAAGTGTCGGAACAGATTGTTGTTGCTCCTTAGCTTCTTCTAATACATATCCAACAATCGCATTAACTTCTGTTTGTCTATTCGCTCTTACGTCCGCTAACATAGATGAAGTATTATGAGATGTTTTTTCACATACTTGGCATACCATTTGCCATAGCATTTCCTTATCTTCTTCTTTAACAAGAAATGCAACTTCCTGAAATACTTGCTCCATCATTTGATAAAAAAACGGGTTTGAAATTAACTCCCCATTCTCAACCCGCAATAATGCCGTCAATGGATTAATACATACATTGACTACTAATTTATTACGCATAATCCCCTTCCAATCATCTTCTATCTGAATCGGAAAATAATCAAAAGGAAAACAATTAAATACCTTTTTAAAACAACTAGATTGACCACGCACTACACCAAACTTTGTAACACCTACTCCAGTATGACGAACTGTATGTCCATCCTCTTTTTTTGCACCATGCTCCACAATCCCGACTGCTATACGTTCATTTCCTATTTTTTGCATAACGTGAAGATGCGACATTCCATTTTGCAAAAAGATTAATGACGATTCTCCCTGCACAAAAGGTAATATATCAGTTACATGATATTGCTTTACAGCAATAAATGTATAATCTAACTGTTTATCCAGCATACTTTCTATCGGTAAAATAGATGGAAATACTGTTTCACGTTCTCCATTCCTAATACAACTTACACCCGTTAAGTTTAATTCTTCTGCTTGCTTAGCGTTTCTTGTAAACAACGTAACATCTTGATTGCTTTTTTGTAAATAAAATGTATATAGGAGACCAATAGCTCCTGGTCCAACAATTCCAATTTTCATCTTCACACAAAGAACTCATATTAACAAGTGATATAAGTTCCCTTGCCCTTCCCCCTTTACATCTTATTAAATTACAATTACATAGTTGAAGATTCAATTATCTTTTAACAAATGCAACCTCTTCTTTCACTATGTATATACTACCTATATACATAGTTCTATTCTTATTTTAGCAAATCCTCAAAAAAATAATGAAAGAAATATTCTATCTTCTTCATAAAAATTTAAAAATGAGTTATAATATTATTATAAATATTTTAACTTTTCTGCATTCAACAAGATAAGAAAAGGACGTGATGTAATGGGATTCCCAAAAGTTGAACGCTTGCTCATCAATTATAAAACATTAGATGAATTTAAAAATTTTAAAGGGTGCGGAGCTCAAGAACTATCCATGTTGGAAGAATTACAAGCAAACATTATTGAAAATGATAGTGAGTCTCCATTTTACGGTATTTATTATGGAGGATCGCTAATCGCACGTATGAGTCTATATATGAAAAGGAACGGCGGGGAACCATTTGAAATTACAGGTACTTACCTAGAACTTTATAAACTTGAAGTATTGCCGACTTTTCAAAAACAAGGATTCGGGCAAATGCTTGTTAATTATGCACAACAACTACAATTCCCAATTAAAACGATAGCACGTATCCAGTCAGCTGGTTTTTGGGATAAATTAAGTTTCCAGCCAGTATCAGTAACTGATGGTGATTTTTATATTTGGCATCCAGAAACAAATTTGAATGCGGTTACAAATGAAGAATCTGCATAAGAAACAAAAAAACAGCTGTTACGCAGCTGTTTTTATTTCTTTAATTTTTCTAATTCTCCATTCGAGCGAGCGCCATTTCTTTCAGCTACCATTACACTTCTTTTTTGATCGATATAATCAAGTAATGTTCTATATTCTTCCTCATATACTGATAATCGCTCCAGAAGAAGCTCTTTCTCTGTTTGTAACGATTCAATTTGTTGTTGCAACACCATTAAAGAGCTTTCATCTTTATAATTTCGCAAGAATTCAATAACATCATTCAACGTAATAGATTTTGGCTCTAATACCGTTGTCTCTTTCACTTCATAATTTTCTACCTTTCGAAGTTGCTTCGCTTCTTCAATACGTTCTTTATACTGCTTTCTAACGTAAGAATTCCACCTAAATCCACAAGCTGCAGGTGTACGAGACAAATGCCTCCCCACTTCTTTAAAAGCGGAAAGTTGCGTTCCACCTTCACGAATATGCCGGAGTACTACTTCTGCCAGAAGCAAATCTTCATCATCAGTCCAAGCATCTTGTCTTGTTGTCGCCATCTCTCTAGTCCTCCCTATGCATTTTTTATTAAGCATATGCAGTTACTAGAAAAGATAGAATACAACAAATAAAGAATAAGACAAAAAAAATAAACGTAGAAGATATCTTCTACGTTTATTTTTCGCAATTACTTGCTGATTACTTCTTTACCTTTGTAAGTACCGCATGCTTTACATACACGGTGAGCTAATTTCGCTTCACCACAGCTTGGGCACTCTACCATACCAGGTACTGATAATTTGAAATGCGTACGACGCTTTCTTTTTACTGTTTTAGAAGTTCTTCTAAAAGGTACAGCCATTCTTCCCACCTCCTTAAAAGAAATAGTTATTTTCATATGAAGGCCTAAACCAGTCTTCCGATTATTTGTCAAAAAACTTTGCAAGTCCTGCTAATCTTGGATCAACAGTCTTTTCTTTGTTTTCTTCCGAAATCACTTGCCAGTCTTGACCTTGCATCGGTGCTCCACCAGAAACATCATCACTGAAAATTTGCATTGGAATCTCCAAAAGTATATTTTCCTTGATTACGGGCAGTAAGTCAAGTACTTCTCCTTCTAAACAATGAATTTCAGCTTCTGTTTCAAATTCTTCTTCTGAAGTTTGGAACACCTCAGTTGTTTTAATGTCAAATGGTAATGTCACATCTACTAAAGAGCGAGAACATGGTAAAACCATGCTTCCAGTTATATGTAGATGAAACGTAAACTTACCGGAGCCAAAATCAACTCTTCCTGTTACATGAACAGGATTAATTTCACGAATATCTTTCTCGACCTCTTTTAGCTCACTTACATCTACCATTTCATTTAATGTCAATCCTTTATTTCTCAATTTATTCAATTGATGGATGGACCATTTCATATCATATCACCTCAAGGCAACAAACAAAATTATAGCTAGCCATTTTATATTTGTCAATGTTTTTTCTTTACACTATAATGAAGTCATCATAGGAAATAATATATAGATTATCACGTTTTCCAAAAAGATGCTACATCGAAAGGAGAGATTACCATAAAATCCAGTGGTATTGTTGTTGAATATAACCCTTTTCATAACGGTCATGCTTATCATGTGCAACAAACAAAAAAGTTAACACAGTGTGATATTATTATCGCCGTTATGAGTGGTCCTTTTTTGCAGCGTGGTGAGCCCGCACTCATCTCCAAATGGTATCGTACTAAAATGGCCTTAACAAACGGCGTAGACCTTGTTGTAGAGCTTCCTTATGCATTCGCAACCCAAAAGGCCGAAACCTTCGCAAATGGCGCAATTTCGATTTTAAACGCCCTTGGTGTTTCTGACATTTGTTTCGGCAGTGAAGATGGACAAGCTGAAAATTTCTACACTACCATCGCTATACAAAAAAATGAAGAAGAGACTTTTAATCGTCTTGTAAAGCAATTTATGAATGCAGGTAATAGTTATGCAAAAGCTACATCTGAAGCCTTTTCACACATCTTACCACCCGAAAAAAACGTAGATATGTCACAACCAAATAACATTTTAGGCTTAGAATACATTAAAGCAATTCTCTTACAAAATAGTTCCATGCAAGCGCAAACTATAAAAAGATTCGCCTCTCATTATCATGATGAAACATTTCATGATCAACATATTGCAAGTGCAACAAGTATTCGCAAACAGCTATTTAATGAAAACAGTTCCTCTACAACTATTGAGCCTTTTATCCCAAAAATAACTGCTTCTCTTTTAGAAAACTACAAGCAAAACTACGGGACGTTACATAACTGGGAAAAATACTTTTCATTTTTTAAATACAAACTTATGACGATGTCTTCAGAGGACTTACAACATATATATGAAATGGAAGAAGGTTTAGAGCATCGTATTTTATCAAAAATACAAAACAGTTCATCTTTCTATTCATTCATGGAAGCATTAAAAACAAAACGTTATACATGGACTAGATTACAAAGAGCTTGTACACATATTTTAACAAATACAACGAAGGAAGAAATACATAAAGCAAATATAGAGCAACATGCGCCGTATATCCGTCTTCTCGGAATGTCACAAAAAGGACAAACTTATCTTTCTAAAAATAAGAAAAAAATAGAACTCCCAATCCTTACTCATACAAAAACATTCGAACATCCAACTTTAGATATAGAACGAAAATCAAATGCTGTATATTTCTCCATAATGCAAGAACCTTTGCGGACACAACTGCTAAAACAAGACGCAACGCATCATCCAATTCGTTATGATGAAATAACGAAAAAATTCCTATAAGAAAAACCTCTCTTCTTCAGAGAGGTTTACTTTGTTTTACCCATTTTCTCCAAATACATTAATGCATCATCCAGTGTGTCCACCGGCACAATTTTCATCTTTGTTTTAATATCTTTCGCAGCTTCAAGAGCATCTTTATAATTCGATTTCTCTACACCTTTTTCATTTGGCGCAAAAAACACTTCAGCTCCCGCATCACTAGCAGCTACTACTTTTTGCTGAATACCACCAATTGGACCAATTTCTCCTTTATCATTGATTGTACCTGTTCCAGCTATTTCATGTCCGTTTGTTAAATCTTCTTCAACGAGCTGATTATAAATTTCTAGTGTAAACATTAACCCCGCTGATGGACCCCCTATTTCATGGGAATCAATTTTCACTTTCGGATCTACTACTAACTCTCTTTCCGTAACGATAGAGACCCCTATACCGACGCGTCCATTCCCATTAGGGATCGTCTTTACATTTAAATTTTCTTTAAACTGTTTTCCGCCCCGCTTGTATTCAATATTTACTGTGTCCCCTTCTTTTTTCCCTGTCATATACTCAATAAATTGTTCCGTCTTGTCGAATGTTTTTCCATCGACAGCTATAATAACATCTCCAAGCTTAAGCTTTCCCTCTGACGGCATACCCTTCGCTACACCAGCAACTAGTACACCTTTATTTTCAAAAGAAACAGAGCGATTTGCACGTTTATAAGCATTATAGATCGCTGCATTTTGCGAATCTTTCATTGCATAATTTTGGCGAAATTGATACTCTTCATCACTCTCGCCTTTTTGCAATATTTCTTCCGCCTTCGAAACGTGTGTATATTTATTAAATTGCGCGGCTATTAAGTTCACCACATTGGCAGGTCCCATTGAGACAGTGACAAGCATGAAATCACCAGACTCTTTAGTTCCACCGTCAACTTGCACGTACGGCGCTAATTTCGCGGCCATACCTGGTTTTGTCACATAATACGGCAAGCGCACATAAACAAGTAACATCGCCAATATAACCCCTATTAAAATTGCATATATAAACCGAAAACGCTTAAACATTATGTTTCTCCTTCCACTGCTCAATTAGTAAATAAATGTTTGAAATATGTTTTTCTGCTTCCACTTCTCCGACCCTAATAATGTCTTCAATATGTGTAAAAGCACGCGAACTAAATTGTTCCACTGCTGGCCGCATCATCAAATCTGATGCTATTTGCCGATTCATCACAAGTTCATGCTGCATAATTTCAATACTTTGCATAATGACATCATAAATCGATGTAACCTCTCCATTCACCTTAATTGGAGATACATCAACAGCAATAACAATATCAGCACCTAAATCTTTTACAACCGATACGGGAATACGGTCAATTACCCCTCCATCCACTAATAAGCGGCCATCTATTTTTTCTGGAACAAACACCCCTGGCACAGATATACTAGCTCGAACCGCCTCCGCAATCGGACCACTTGTAAAAACAACTTTTTCCCCCTTCAAAATGTCAGTAGCCACAACAGCTGTCGGGATATCTAACTCTTCTAAATTTTTATTATATGTAAACATTTTAATCATATCTTTAATACGTTTTCCAGCAATAAATCCCATTTTAGGAACTGTAAAATCCAAATAATATTTCCTTTTAAAAACAGCTGCCAATTTATACAGTCTTTCAACGTTACAACTCGCTGCATAAAATGTACCAATTAACGCTCCTATACTACTACCTGCTACCATGTGAATAGGGATACCAGCTTCCCTTAACACTTTTATTACCCCTATGTGAGCAAAACCTTTTGCACCTCCGGATCCAAGCGCTAAACCGATTTTTGGTTCCTTCATTTTTCTCACCCTTTAATTTTTTTCATTCCTTTTTCATACTTATGGTCTAAATTCACCACATATCCACGTATACTGAAATGAACGTTTTTGGGACAAAGGGGGATTTTCTTACATGTACGAAAAATGGAAAACTGCTTTTCTTACCATATCAATGTTGTTTTTAACCTTTTCTCTTGTACTTCACCCCCAAGCTGCTTTGCAAGCTTCAATTCGCGGGTTAAATATATGGTGGGAAGTTGTATTCCCTTCACTACTACCTTTTTTCATCATTGCGGAACTTCTAATCAGTATTGGTATTGTAAAATTTATCGGTGTTATATTAGAACCACTAATGCGTCCACTGTTTCGTGTTCCAGGGATAGGCGGATTTGTTTGGGCAATGGGAATGGCTTCAGGATTCCCCGCTGGCGCCAAATTAAGCGCTAGACTACGCAAGAGCAATCAACTAACACAAATTGAAGCGGAACGACTCGTATCTTTCACAAATTCTTCTAATCCACTTTTTATTTTCGGAGCGGTTTCTATTGGTTTTTTTAATAATCCGAAATTAGGACTCGTATTAGCAGCAGCACATTATATAAGTAACTTTATCGTCGGATTACTTATGCGCTTTTATGGTAATAACGATACTTACATAAAAGACAAACATACGAATCAAAAGCGTGCCTTCCAAAACCCTTTTTCCATCCTCCACCAAACACGTATGCAAGAAAAAAGACCAATCGGGAAACTACTCGGTGACGCTATCGTTTCTTCTATTCAAACATTGCTCATGATTGGTGGGTTTATTATTTTATTCTCTGTTTTAAATAAAATGATTACTGTTTTCGAAATTACAGAAGCGCTTTCTTTTATTATGCAACATATTTTATCATTCTTCCAACTTACATCCCAATTTAGTATTCCGATATTATCCGGTATTTTTGAAATGACGCTTGGAAGCCAAATGATTAGTCAAATTAATGAAACAACACTTCTTCAACAAGCGATGGTAACAAGCTTCATTTTAGCATTTAGCGGTCTTTCTATTCAGGCACAAGTAGCAAGTATATTAGCGGAGACAGATATCCGCTTTAAACCATATTTTTTAGCTCGAATTATCCAAAGTATTCTCGCTCCTATTTTCACTTTTATATTTTGGGGACCATTTTATGAAAAAGTTCATTCTTTCTCGCCTACGCAAGAAGATCTTCCCGTATTTTTATTGAATCATTCTTATACACTAACTGATATTTGGACATCATTTATACACTACGGACCAATCTTCACCTTATTTTGTTTATATTTATATATCATCTTATTGTTTTTACGCATTTATAAAGAAAAACCCCGTTCACTTTAACGGGGTTTTAAACTTTTCTTTTAAAGCACGCTCTACAATCGGAGGAACAAGGTCTACTACACTCCCACCATATCTCGCAACTTCTTTCACAATACTTGAACTTAAAAATGAATATTGATTATTTGTCATAATGAAGAAGGTTTCGATACTTTCGTCTAATTTTCGATTCATTGAAGTAATTTGCATCTCATATTCAAAATCAGAAACCGCTCGCAAACCACGTAATATTGCATTTGCATTACGCATTTTTGCATATTCCACCAATAATCCACTATGTGAATCAACTTTTACATTCGGAATATCCTTTGTCGCCTCTCGAATTAACTCTAGGCGTTCTTCTACCGAAAAGAATGGTTTTTTTGATGAATTGTTTAAAACAACTACATATACTTCATCAAATACTTTTGCTCCCCTTTTAATAATATCCAAATGTCCAAGGGTAATTGGATCAAAACTCCCTGAAGAAATAGCTATACTTGTCATTCTGTCCCCTCACCTTCATACTTATAAATCGAAATTGCTGTAATCCCGTAGTTTTCTGCCCGTACTTTTACAAGTTCTCCTATAGAATCAGGTAAAACCACGTCATCCCCATGCTCTGCCATAATGATGCCATCTTTATTTAACAATCCATGTTGATCCATCACACTAATTAAAGACACAATTTTTTGACCTTTATATGGAGGGTCTATTAGTATAAGATCGAATGATATTTCACGCTTTATAAGCGCCTTTACCGCACGTTCCGCATCATTTCGATACACTTCAGCTTGTTCTTGTATTCTACAGCTTTCTAAATTTTGATGAATGACTTTTATCGCTTTACTATCTCGGTCAACAAAAATTGCTTTATCAATCCCTCTACTTATGGCCTCAATTCCAAGACCACCACTACCACCAAATAAATCAAGAGCGATACCACCATCATAATAAGGACCTATCATGTTAAAAATAGATTCTTTCACTTTATCTGTCGTTGGACGTGTTGTATTACCAGGTACCGCTTTAAGTGGGTGCCCTTTACATTTTCCTGAAACTACTCTCATCTGTTGTCACTACCTTTATTTCAATCTATCGAGCGATTACTGTAAATGCATTTCAAGTCGGTAACCGCTACCAAACCATACAATTCTTCACTAATTCGTTACTTAACCTATAGAGAACTTTAGTTAAAATAACCGTTCGCTATTTCTTGCATATTCATCTCACTATTTGCGAACAAAAACCCTTTATGTACATCAGTTCCACTTTACCTTTTTTATCCTATCATAAAATAAAAAAAAGAAAAATAAAAAGCCTAACATAAATTTTAATTTCATTATGTATATCTTCATTTAGATTGGACATAAATAAATATAACAACATCATCTTCGATGTTGTTGCCAACCGCGGAGAAGACTTACGTTTCCCCATAAGTTCTTCCTCCGGTTTCTCCTCTCCCTTTGCCTTCTTACTAGTACATACTAGTATTAGAAGGGCCCTGCTTTGCAGGGTTTTTTTATTTGTCTACTTTTCATTTAAAAAGTGAGGTGGTACAGTAAAAGAAAGAGGAGGAAAAAATATGATTCAACGCTTTATAGAACTCGGAGAAGGCTACTCTGACTTATATGAATTACTTGAAATTGCCAAAACAAACCAAGAACGTGTAACACATATGCTACAATTCGAAACTGTAAAAAACGAAAAAAAAGTGTGTTCACTTGTTGTAATACTAAAACCGACAACTACTGGTGATTTCCAACCATTATACATATGTCGTGAAGGCATTCCTGTACTTGAAAATAAAAAAAGTAAACGTGTCGTTTTATTTGAAGAAATGGCGGAACAAATAGGGAAAAAAGTTACTCCCTTTACTGTAAAACCATCAACAACTTTCCCTGAAAAAGAACTATTTTTTAATCATCTAATTGGTATTTTACGAATGAACAATTTCATTCCTCCAATGAAATAATACGTTATTTCAAGTAAAAAAATCCCCTGCTAAATTTAGCAGGGGATTTTTTTACTTAGCTATAATCGTATTCTTTTGCCCGATCAGGACGCGAATTTTCGAATTCCGTTTTTAAAAATGGGCGATACGACTGTTCTACTTTTTTTACAAAAGGAAGTTTATTCAATTTTTGCATCATATGCTCAATTTGTTCCATATCACAATATACAACGGCATATTTCAAACGTTTTGATATGTAATGAATATTACCATATTTCCTTAAAATCTTGGCATGTTTCAATGAATGTAAATAAACAATCATACTTTGTCGTTGCCCGAACATAATTTTCTCCATCTTCTCCTTTTAAAAACTTATATTCTTATATTTTATGAAAACCAATCAGAAATTTATGACATTAAAGAACAAACTCTGTATACGTTTTCTTCTATATTCTAAAAAACAGGGTAAATTACCCCGTTTTTTTACAACCACAACCGCCTCCGGTACCACAACCACCGCCACAGCCACCCGCATCAAAAAACGGATTTCCTGTTGGAACTTTAACGGAAGGAGACACCTCAGAACCAATTGCTACACTAACTTCATCTAATAACTTTTGTAAAGCAGTTTCTGCTCTTTTAAAGGCTGCAACCTTATCATGCATATCTACAGAACGCTTTAATTCCCTCATTTTCGTCGAAACGAAAGTATAATCAGGATGATATTTACCAAAACGTTGCACTTCTTCATATCGCTCTTTCATCGCTGTAAATTGCTGAATTAACGTCTGGACTTCTATATCTTCTTGTAAATCCTTATAATACTTACGATAATCTTCTGCTATATCTGAACAGATGATCGCTTTTGCAAGCTGCTCTGCCTTATCTAAAATCAATACGCTTTCCAGCGTCGCTACAATCATGAGAGACACCTCCGAGTATTCATCATAACACATTTGGAACAGAACTACTAATTGAAGTGTCTCACCTAAAAGAAAGATATGATTCTAACTACTTTTCATACAATCTCCTTGCACTCTTATACACTAATATGCTCCGCAATATTATATTTAAGAACATCCCATTTCCCGCTATTCTCTTTCACGTAACTAATACATGCATTTTTTAACGGCGTTTTAAATGTAATTTCATCTGGTGCAATTGCGTGTAAAATAGCTTTTATTGCATGTGAATGCGCAACAATGATAATACGTTTATCTCCATGCGCTGCTGCAACCTCTTGTAAAGCCGTAAAACAGCGCTCTACAATTTCTTCATCCTGCTCCATTCCTTCTACATTACCTTCTGTAATTAACTCTCTAACGGCCGCAACTGGTTTCCCAGAAGCTTCCCCAAAATTACGTTCCATAAATCGCTCATCTAATAAAATAGACGGTAATCCAATAGCCCCAGCAATTTCCTTAGCTGTTTCTTGCGCTCTAATTAACGGGCTACTTATAATTATATCCCACGATTCCGCTTGCAAAGCAGCTGCACTTTGACTCGCTTGCTTCTTCCCAACTTCGTTGAGTGGAATATCTTCGCGCCCTTGAATAATCTCTTGAAAGTTCCAATCAGTTTGTCCATGTCGTACTAAACAAATTTCCGTCATGCTGCAACTCCTTTTTTAAATAATCCGATTCTATTGTAACAAAAGTTTTGCACAACGGACATAGTTTTCCCTTCCAATTACGTCGTATTTTGCTGCTTCATATACTGGAACATATCAATCATAATTGAAGCAACCGCCAATTGATTTTGAAATTTTTCCACTTTATCTGGTATCGTTTTTTTGAAATGCTGCATGGCAGCTAACTCAAAAGCTTCTTTTTCTTCTGGGTTACGCGTCAATTTCCGGTACCAGTATGGCTGTTCCCGAATATAGCGAGCTAAATCCTCATCAGCTTTTATAAACTCCATAAGCTCTGCTCTCATCCTCTTTCCCCCTAATCCTTTTGAAAGAAAAAAGGATTATTTTCAGAAGTACTTTGTTCTTGTTGCGCACGGTTCCCTTGAAATTGTTGGATAACTTGTTGCACGCTACCAATCGCACTCGTTACATTTGCTAAATGATGTTGCATTTGTTCTACATCTAGCTTTTTAAAGAAAGAAAGCATTTGCCCCATCACATCAGCAGTTTTTTCCTCTTCTGTTCGATTTTCTTTTTCTTCTTTATTTTCTTTTACCGAAGAAAAAGCAGGTGCTCCATCAGGTCTATACGCTGTCCATATTTGATCTTCTTCACCAAGTAAGTACCATTCTTCATAAAATTGCTGCCAAGTTTTTTGACCACTTCTAACCTCATGAACCATTTTAGGGTGATGGTTTACAAACTCTTTAAACTGTTGAACCGATGGATGTAACGGCCCTTTTGTTGTTGGCATAATCCTCACCTCTTCATGTATATCTACTATATTGTAAGAAAAAAAAGGCACATGGTTCGCCTATTTTTAGACGATTCATGCACCTTTTTACTTCCCTATTTGTGGACATAAGCCCCGCCTAACTTCTACGAATACGCAAAAGTTAGGCGGGAGTCTTACTGCCCGTTAAAGCCCTATTGATGAAGGCCAATGATCAGCGAAGGATGCCCCCACTGATTAAAGTTTCATTTTATTTTCGGATAAAGTTTTGAGTATAAAATTTATCATATACCCCAACACCTAATCCAGTAAATTGTTCATTTAATAAATTCTTTCTGTGACCCTCACTATTTAACCAACCTTGTACCGCCGCAATTCCATCACTATGTTGCGCCGCTATATTCTCACCAGCAAGTTGAAAAGCCACTTGCCCACGCTGCAAACGATCCCCTAACGTACCAAAAGTAGGTGAATCGTGCGAAAAATAATTATTATCCTTCATATCTTTACTATGGCCAAATGCAACATCTGCAGTTTGTTGGTCCCATGTTAACAACGGTAATTGATGACGACTTCGAATAATATTTGTTAAATCGAGAATTTGTTGCATATTCCCATTTTCTACTTGCTTCATTTTTTCTGGCGTCAGCGGCTGTTCCGCTATTAATTCACCCGAATAAACAAGTTGATATGGTCTTTGTCGTAATAACGTTTCATCATCCATATACCGAAGACCAACAAGCTCATGTGTAAAGTGATCAAAATATAATTGTGCCCATCCATCTTCTACAGGTACTAGCGGTTGTTCCATTATTTCCGTATCAGATAACTCAAATTGATAACTATTCTTTCCTCTTTTTAATGAAATCTCATGTGAAAGTGGATTCTTTTTATATACCTCTTCATACTTTTCATTTATATAATAGGGAGCCACCTTAACTTGCTCACCAGCAACATACGCCGTTACAACTTTACGTTCAGCAACTCCAAATTGAACATACTGAGCTAAATCTTGATTATACACCCACCATTCATATCCATAAGCAGACGGCTCTATTCGAGACGGTTCGCCCCACTTCGCTAATAAATTCTCAGAGTCCCCACCAATCATATTTAAAACAGTGTCTGTGGATTCTTCATTTACTTGCTTCTTCTTTTTCACAATTTTATTTTCTTGCTTAGAGTGAGATGGGGTTAAGATATATTGTGACACGAGTAACTTCCCGTATAAATCAACAGCTAAAATTAAAAATGTAATCATTACGATACGCAATAATTTCTTCAAACGATATACCTCCTGAACAAAGCATAAAATCGAGATATACACAAATCCTTTTCTTTCCTTTTTTTGTGTGTACCGTACTCTTTTCACTATATCATATTTTCACGAAAAAAGTCTGGATTATCCCTTTTCTCGCAATATGAATTGCACTTTCTTATTATTCATACTATTATAAAAATAATGAACTAACATTAAAAGAAGGAGGTATTCTATGCAATTTACAAATACAAACTTTAATGATGCAGTCGTTGATTTAACTCTTTTAACTGCGATTATGGAAAACAATCATTTCGTACTTGCTGGACAATGGGATTACGAACGCGTTACATATGATTATAAATTTGAAATATTAAAGGATATTTATTATTTACGTGTACAAGGATTTGCTGTTGAAGGTGACATCGGTGGCAGACACGCTCAAGTAAAACTATTGCCACCCTTATTAGGAAAACATTATTATCCTCATGGCGTTGAATATGGAGATGATGAGATTTTCCCAACGAATGTAATTCAAAAAAGCGAACAACTCCTACAAAATATTGAAAAAGAGTTAAAAGAATTTCAAATTATTGAATAACAAAAAAACTAGCGCATTAACACGATGCGCTAGTTTTTATTTCGTCTGCAAATAAGGAGGTAACTCTTGCAGCTGCTCTTTATCCTTTTCACGCTCTCTACGTGCCCATTTAAAGAATACATAACCGATAATCGTACCGTACACTATTTCCTGGACAATTTTCATAATGATACCACCTGTTTGCTGGTCTTGTACTACCGGCATCCAATGTAAAAATTCTGGTCCAGTTATATTTAAATCTGATAAAGTACCCGCCGGTACACAGAGTTCCATTGCCTTCATCCAAGCGGCCGAATCTGTATATGTTGCAAATAATGGTGCAGTTGCAAAAATTATTAACGCACAAGCTGGCGTTAATAAAATACCATTAGCAAACATGTAACCAAGCTTCTTAATATCACTTAAAGTTTGATATTCTGGCAGCGGATTTAACATCGGCCACCACATCATCATTGCTGCAAAAAACAATATAGCAAGGCAAATAGGATGCGCTATTTGACTTTGTTTTACTGCATCAAAAACAATTGGCAAATGATAAAAGGAAAACAGGCCATTAAATACAAACAACGCAATAAGCGGCTTAGCAAAAAACTTTATCACAATTTGAACGAACTTAAAAGAAGTAATATAACGATATAACCAAACAGGTATACCAAGCAGTAATAACGGAGGCACCGCAATATACATTACTGCCATCTCAAACATATGTGCACTAAATATAATATGACCAATTAAATCAATAGGTCCTCCCTTTACAAAATACAAAAGAACAATCCCGGTCGTAAAATAAAAGATTTGCTTCTTACTTACCTTCGTCGCATTTTCAAATCGCGTTCTATATGGTCCAATAATTAAAAAATAACTAATAAGAATCGAGATCATAAATAATAAAAAAATCGGACTCCATAAAGCTTGAAAACCAAATACCCATAAGTTTCCCATTTCCACACCTACCTTTTCAAAATTCTTATATTTCATATAAAAAGAGGGCTATGATAAATCAGAGCCCCCTACTATCACTGTTTAAATCCACACAATTGTCATAAAGGCTAATATTGTTAATAAACCAATTAACAATCCAGAGTACAAGAAGAAACTCGCCGCTTCATGCCCTTTATGACTCATATGCATGAAATAATATAGCTGAAATATAACTTGAACGACTGCTAACAATAATATAAATGGAACCGAAAAAATCGGACTAAATGTTTTCGGATATGCCACCGCTGCAAATGCAACTAATGTTAAAAAAATCATTAGTGAAAATGTAATAACTTGGTGCTTCATTTCCTCTGCACTTTTTCTCTTCCGATAAACAAGATCCACCTTAGGATTATTCGTTTGCTTAACCGCCATTGTTTATCCCACCATTCCCATCAAATATACTACAGTGAAAATAAACACCCAAACTACGTCAATAAAGTGCCAATAAATTGATGCAACATAAAACTTCGGTGCATTGTATAAATTTAAGCCCCGCTTTGCATTTCTAAAGATTAATGTTAAAATCCAACAAAGTCCAAACAATACGTGAAGTCCATGTGTACCAACAAGAGCATAAAATGCAGAGCCAAATGCACTACTTCTCATAGTATGCTTAAATTCATGTGTATAATGATAAAACTCATATATTTCAAATCCCAAAAATCCTAAGCCAAGCAACACTGTTATAAGTAACCAAAGTTGCATTTTCTTAAAATTAAAGTTTTTCATATGGTACATCGCATACACACTCGTTAAACTACTCGTTAATAAAAGCATCGTCATAATGAAAACAAGCGGCATTTGAAACATCTCTTGAGATGTTGGTCCACCATTTGTAGAGTTTTTTAATGCTAAATATGTGCCAAATAAGGAAGCGAACAACACTGTTTCGCCTCCAAGAAATAGCCAAAAACCGACAAACTTATTTTTCCCCTCAAGGGTTGCTTTTTCAGGCTCTGCTGGAAATGTTTCATTCGTTAATTTTTCATCTACATGCATTATGCCTTGCCCCCCTTATCCTCTAAATCTTCCTTATGAATATGATATCCGTGATCATCGATTACTGAACGTAGGAACATTGTGCCAAATGTAATGATTAAACCGATAATTGCTACTAATAACCAGAACTTATCTTTCCCACCTTGCATATACATTGCACCGAATGCTGCTATGAATAAGCCTAGAGAAATGATAAATGGTGAAAATGAAGCATTTGGCATATGAATATCACCAACTGGTTCCGCTGCTGTCATCTCTTTATTACCTTCACGTTTTTCAATCCAAAACGGATCTAACCCGCGAACAAATGGCAATTGTTTAAAATTGTATTCCGGTGTAGGTGCTGGCATTGTCCATTCTAATGTACGTCCATCCCATGGATCACGACCAGCCTTCTCTTTTGATACTGTCGTTTTAATTACATTGAATAGAAGAACAATCGTTCCAAGAGCCATAAACACAGCTCCGATAGAACTAATCATATTCCCCATTTCCAACCCTTGGCCCTCAAGATATGTGTAGTAACGACGTGGCATACCAATCAATCCAAGGAAATGCTGAATAAAGAATGTTAAATGGAAACCGATAAAGAATAACCAAAATGTTATCTTACCTAATGTTTCATTTAATACTTTATTAAACATCAGTGGCCAATAATAATGAGCCCCTGCAAGTAAACCAAATACAACACCGCCGACGATTACATAATGAAAGTGCGCTACTACGAAATAATTATCATGAAATTGATAATCAGCTGGTGCAGATGCAAGCATAACACCTGTAACTCCACCCATTACGAATGATGGAATAAAAGCTACTGCCCACATCATCGGTGTCGTAAAACGAATACTTCCGCCCCACATTGTAAAGAGCCAGTTAAATATTTTAATACCCGTCGGAACCGCAATCGCCATTGTTGCAACCGAGAAGATAGCATTTGCAACAGGCCCAAGACCAACAGTAAACATATGATGCGCCCATACCATAAATCCTAAAAACCCTATTAATACTGTCGCGAACACCATCGAGGAATAACCGAATAATCGTTTTTTCGAAAATGTGGCGAAGATTTCTGAGAATATTCCGAAAGCTGGGAGTATAAGAATGTATACTTCCGGATGACCGAAGATCCAGAATAAATGCTCCCATATAATTGTGTTTCCACCTAATGCCGGATTAAAGAAACTTGTTCCAAATAAACGATCTAACATTAAAAGTCCTAATCCTACAGTTAATGGTGGAAATGCAAATAAAATAAGTGAAGATGTTACAAATGTTGTCCATGTAAACATCGGCATGCGCATGTACGTCATCCCTGGCGCGCGCATATTAATAATTGTAACAAGGAAGTTAATACCTCCAATTAATGTACCAATACCTGATATTTGTAAGCCGAGTACATAAAAATCAACACCATGTCCTTTAGAGGCTAAAGCTAAAGATGCATACGATGTCCACCCTGCATCAGGCGCTCCTCCTAAAAACCAACTTAAATTTAAAAATAATCCACCAAAGAAAAATAACCAAAATCCGAGCGAATTCAAAAACGGGAACGCCACATCACGTGCTCCAATTTGAAGTGGTACAGCGGCGTTCATAAATGCAAACACGAGTGGCATAGCTGCGAGGAAAATCATTGTTGTACCGTGCATCGTTAATACTTGATTATAAGCATCCCCAACAAGAAAAGCATTGTTAGGAATCGCTAACTGCAGGCGAATAAATAATGCTTCTATTCCACCTATTACAAAAAACAATCCACCTGCAATTAAATAGAGAATGGCAATCTTTTTATGGTCTACTGTCGTTAAATAATCCCATATGACAGCACCCATCCCCTGTTTTTTTGCTACAGAACTCACGTTTTCAACCTCCCCTTCGCAAATGATCCCTCTTTACTTTTCAATCTTTAACGTTTGTAAATATGCATTTAATGCATTAATTTGATCATCCGTTAAGTTGCCATATTTACCAGTCATTTTATTACCTGGTTTCATATTTTCAGGATCTTTGAGCCATTTTTTTAAGTTCTCTTCATTATTTTCGGCAATACCAGCAACCATATCGCGATCTGCAAAGTTTGCTAAGTTCGGTGCGATACGAGCAGAAGGTGGTCTACTATCATTTGATCCCACTGCATGACAACCAATACAGCTTTTATTAAATATTTCTTGACCCTCTTGCGCCTTTGTAGAAGCTACTTCTTTTTTCCCATCAATCTTCTTCATGTCAGCAAGCCACTTTTTGTACTCGCTTTCATCCAGAGCTTTCACTTTGAACTGCATTAAAGAATGTGATGGGCCACAAAATTCTGTACAAAAACCATTATAAGTGCCCGATTTATCTGCCTTTAACCACATTTTGTTTACATTATCTGTATTTGTATCCATTTTCCCAGCTAAAGATGGAACCCAAAACGAATGTTTAATATCGGCACCCTTCAAATTCAAATACACTTTCTTACCTGTGGGGATAACTAAATCTTGAGAAGTTACTATTTTTTCTGATTTATAAGAAAATTCCCACCAATAAAGATTCGCTGTTACATCAACAACGATAGTATCTTTATCAATATTCTTTTTCTCCATCGCACTTACATCAGCAAGCTTGAATGTATATGTAACAGTTGGAACAGCCAAGATTAACAAAAGAATAATCGGAATAACTGTCCATATAATTTCTAGTTTGTGATTTCCTTCAACTTGCTCTGGAATATAATCTTCCTCACCCTTTTTTTGTCGGAAACGCACAATTACATATAAGAAAATAATAGTAACTACAAGTACTACTCCTACCATGATTGCACTCGCTAGCAAGAGCAAATCATATTGCATTTTTGCTACTTCCCCTTGCGGAATTAAAGTAGACTGAAAAGCTTTACCGCATCCCCCTAACAGTAAAGCCAGCAGTGAAACGAACGAAAGCAGTCGCCACTGTTTCTTCATACAAACAACCCCCACTTTCTTTGTGAATTAGATTGTACTTTATAGTTAAGTAAAGTAAATCTCAACGTAAAGAAATCCAATCATGTCGTTGTCTTAGAAGAATGTAACTACAATCATTGACACAAATAAGATTGTTAAGTAATTCAGGGAATAAACAAACATTTTTACGGACCATTTGATGTCATCTTGCTTACGGAAGCCATAAAACCCTAATGCGATCCATCCGATGTTAAGCAATGTTGCAATTACCATGAATGTTATTCCAAGCCCACTCATATAAAATGGTAGTGGTAATAAACATACTGTCCAAATCATAATCTGACGTTTCGTAATATCAAATCCCTGTACAACAGGAAGCATTGGGATTCCTGCATTTCGATATTCATCAACACGCTTCATCGCTAATGCGAGGAAATGTGGGATTTGCCAAATAAACATAATTAAAAATAACATCCAAGCAATTGGATGATTTAAAGACGGATCAATTGCCGCCCATCCAATTAAAGGTGGAACTGCTCCTGATATACTACCTACAACAGTATTTAACGTATATTTTCTCTTCGTCCATAACGTATATAAAACAACATATGTGAAGGCACCAATAAATGAGATTAACACTGCCATCGGTGTAGTAAGTAATAAAAAGGCAAAGCCAAGAAGTAAAATTACAAGTCCAAATGCAAGTGCAAAGCCAGGTTTATATTTACCTGTTACCGTTGGACGGTTTTTTGTTCTTTCCATTAATGGATCGATATCTCGGTCAATGTAGTTATTTAAACAACATACCCCAGCCATAATTAATGCAGAACCAACTATTGTGAAAAATAGCTTATCTAGATAGTCCATAACACTCAATCCATTAAAATGTAAAGCCAACCAAAATCCTGTAAATACAGTAAGTGTATTTGAGTTTACAATCCCCATTTTAACGAGCGCTGATAAATCTTGTAACCGAGTTGTTTCCGGTACAATTGAAACAGCTGACTCATCATGCAGCTCACTTGTTGCATGGTTCATCACTTTAACCCCCTCTTAAACCTATCATCTTTCTAAGCGCATATTTCATGTGAAATATTTCGCTTCTATATAGCAATATTATTACAGTAGAAATATTGTTAACCCATTCTACTACTAATCTACGCCCATACTCCAATATATTAAATCATATTTCCCGAACTTTTTGTGAAGAAAACATGAACTTTTTGTGTCGAACATTAAAAAACTTTATTCTAATTTATCCTTATCATAACATGATGTTATCTTCTATAATAAACTATTTTGTCATATTTAGCATGTATTCTCCCCATTTCTTTTCAAAATAGCCTAATTTCCTCCTAAAATATGTATTTTAAACCCCGTTTTTTTCTTTATAATACGTACGTTGTCCTCGCCCTCCATTTCTTTGCTATTTTATTATTTTTTATATATCATAGGACTGTAGCACGTTTTATTCTATACATAATGGAATGAAAATATTTCGCAATAACTTCATAGCAGAAAGATGGTGAAAGAGATTGCAACGCTTTATTAAATGGTTAGCAGTCATTACAAGTCTCGATTTATTAGTAGTTTTACTAGGAGGCGCTTTAGTTACAAAAACGGGTTCAGGCCAAGGATGCGGCAAGTCATGGCCTCTTTGTAACGGTGAATTTGTTCCATCTAATTTATCAATGGAAACTATTATTGAGCTAAGTCACCGCTTAACATCTGGATCAGCAGGAATTCTTGTTACTCTTCTTTGTATCTTGTCCTGGAAATATTATAAACATGTGCGCGAAACAAAGACGTTAGCAATTTTATCCTTCGTATTTTTAGTTGCACAAGCATTAATGGGGGCGGCGGCGGTTGTTTGGGGTCAAATGCCTGCTGTATTAGCTATTCATTTCGGTATTTCCTTAATTTCATTTGCTTCTGTCATCTTGTTAACGTGTCTTATTTTTGAAATTGATCAGAAATTTGATGCACGTTCACTTATTATGGACAAAAAAATGAAATTTCATATTTATGGTGTAACAATTTACAGTTATATTGTTGTCTACACAGGAGCTTTAGTACGTCACGAACGAGCTACCTTAGCCTGTCCAGACTTCCCTTTATGCAGTAAAAATAGACCTATGCCAACTCAACTACATGAGTGGGTACAAATGGGGCATAGAGTTGCAGCTATGTTAATATTCGTTTGGATACTATACGCAATGTTTATAGCTATTCGTCATTACAAGCAGCAGCGTGTAGTGTACTGGGGATGGATTATTTCATTTATCCTTGTTACACTTCAAGCTATAGTAGGGATTTTAGTCGTATTTACAAATGCTAGTTTAGCAATGGCATTATTACATTCACTCTTCATTTCTTGCCTGTTTGCTGTACTATGCTATTTAGTTATGATAGGTACAAGAAGTACAGTCAATGCAAAAGAGACTGAATCAAATTCGAAGCAAACAAAATAAAGTAAAACTTTAATACCTTGCCAATTCGGCAAGGTATTATTTACACACAAAAAAGAGCTGCTTTCGCACAGCTCTTTTTCTTTATTTTAATGATCTAATTCAATGAGTAAATCTCCCGTTTGAATTGCATCCCCATCATTTACATATACTTTTTTCACTTTACCACTAAATGGCGCTTGAACCGTCGTTTCCATTTTCATAGCTTCTGTAATTGCCATGGAATCACCTTTTTTCACTTCATCGCCTTCTTTTACAACTACTTTAATAACTGTTCCTGGCATCGTTGCGCTAATATGATTTGGATTTTCACGATTCCCCTTCACACGCTGTGCAACAGTTGCTTTCACGTTTTCATCTTTCACTACGATTTCACGCGGTTGTCCATTAAATTCCAGGTAAAGCACACGATTTCCATCTGGCTGTGGCTCCCCAATGGAAACTAGTTTAACCATCAATGTTTTACCTTGCTCGATTTCCACATCAATTTCTTCACCAAGTCTCATACCATAGAAGAATGTCGGTGTATCAAGCACAGATACATTTCCATAAATCCCAGCAACTTTTTCGTAGTCCATAAATACTTTTGGATACAATGCATATGCGACTACATCAAAAATTGTTACTTCGCGTCCAAGTTTGTGGAATAACTCTTCTTTTAAAGCATCGAAATCTACTGGTTCTAATAATTCACCCGGTCTTACTGTTAATGGCTCTTTCCCTTTTAAAATAATTTTTTGTAATTCTTTCGGGAAACCACCATATGGTTGTCCTAAATCTCCAGAGAACATTTCAACAACAGATCCCGGGAAGTCCATAGCATGTCCACGTTCTAAAATATCTTGCTCTGTCAGATGATTTTGAACCATAAATAATGCCATATCACCCACAACTTTAGATGATGGTGTTACTTTTACAATATCTCCAAACATATCATTAACACGACGGTACATCACTTTAACTTCATCAAAGCGATCTCCTAAACCAACCGCCTTCGCTTGTTGCTGAAGATTACTATACTGTCCGCCCGGCATTTCGTGCATATATACCTCTGTGTGAGGTGCATTCATACCACTTTCAAACGGTGCATAGTATTTGCGTACATCTTCCCAATAATGAGATAGCTTTTCTAAAGAATCAATATTAACATCTGGTTGTCTTTCGTTTCCACCTAGTGCATAGTATAGCGTGTTCGCACTCGGTTGTGACGTTTGACCAGCCATAGAACTTACTGCTACATCGACAATATCAACACCTGCTTCAATTGCCTTCGTATACGTTAATATACCATTTCCACTCGTATCGTGTGTGTGCAGGTGAATCGGAATCGATACCGTCTCTTTTAATGCTGAAACTAAATCATATGCTGCATTTGGTTTTAGTAAGCCAGCCATATCTTTAATACCTAAAATGTGAGCTCCTGATGCTTCCAACTCTTTTGCTAAGTTTTTATAATAATTCAAATCATATTTACTACGTAATGGATCATGAATATCTCCTGTGTAGCACATTGTTGCTTCTGCAATTTTACCAGTATCTCGCACAGCATCAATTGCAACTCTCATGCCTTCTACCCAGTTTAAGCTATCAAAAATACGGAACACATCAATTCCTGCTTGAGCAGAACACTCCACAAATTTTTGAATTAAATTATCTGGATAGTTTTTGTAACCTACTGCGTTTGAAGAACGAAGTAACATTTGGAATAAAACGTTCGGCATTTTTTCACGAAGATCTAGTAATCGTTCCCATGGATCTTCCTTTAAGAAACGATACGCGACATCAAACGTTGCACCGCCCCACATTTCCGCTGAGAATAGGTTTGGTAACATTCTCGCTGTTGGCTCTGCAATATGATGTAAATCTTTTGTACGAATACGAGTTGCAAGTAAGGACTGATGTGCATCACGGAATGTTGTATCCGTTAAAAGTACACGTTTTTGATCTTGTACCCACTTTACTAACCCATCCGCTCCACGCTCATCCAAAATTTGTTTCGTGCCATTTTGGATTGGTTCTGAATGCTTCACATCCGGTATACGAGCATCTGGGAAAATTGGTTTCTCTTTTTTCCCTACTCCTGGGAAGCCATTTACTGTTACTGAACCAATATAATTTAACATTTTTGTTCCGCGGTCTTTACGTTTCGGGAACAAGAATAGTTCAGGTGACACATCAATAAACGAAGTATCATATTCTCCTGATAAAAAGTTTTTATGTTTTACTACATTCTCTAGGAATGGAATATTTGTTTTAATACCACGAATACGGAATTCTTTTAAGTTCCGTTCCATTTTTGCAGCAGCTTGTTCAAAAGTAAGCGCCCATGTTGTAACTTTTACAAGTAAAGAATCATAGTAAGGTGTAATAACTGCACCTTGGAAGCTATTACCTGTATCAAGACGCACACCAAAACCACCACCTGATCGGTACGCCATTATTTTCCCTGTATCCGGCATGAAATTATTTAGTGGATCCTCCGTCGTTACACGCGATTGTATTGCAAATCCATGCACAACCACTTCCTCTTGCTTAGGAACACCTACCATTTTACTATGTAATGCATGTCCATCAGCTATTAAAATTTGCGATTGAACGATATCGACTCCTGTAATCATCTCTGTAATCGTATGTTCAACTTGAACACGTGGGTTTACTTCAATGAAGTAAAACTCATCACCTTTTACAAGGAATTCTACCGTTCCTGCATTTAAATAGTTTACATTTTTCGTTAACTTAACAGCAGCATCACAAATACGTTGACGCAAATCGTCTGAAAGCGACACGCTTGGTGCGATTTCGACTACTTTTTGATGGCGTCGTTGTACAGAGCAATCACGCTCATACAAATGAACAACATTACCTTCTTCATCTGCTAAAATTTGCACTTCTATATGTTTAGGTTTTTCAACGAATTTTTCAACATACACTTCATCATTACCAAAGGCTGCTTTTGCTTCTGATTTCGCGCGATTATACGATTCTCTTAATTCTTCACTAGCACGTACAATACGCATACCGCGACCGCCACCGCCAAGAGACGCTTTAATAATAATCGGGTAATCATACTTTTCAGCAAATTCCGCGACTTCTTCTAGTGAATTTACTGGACCATCACTACCAGGAATAACTGGAATTTGTGCTAGCTGCGCTTGTGTTCTTGCTTTAACTTTATCTCCAAACATGTCTAAATGCTTACTTTTTGGACCGATAAAGATAATCTCTTCTTCTTCACAACGTTTTGCAAATTGAATATTTTCTGACAAGAAACCATATCCAGGGTGGATTGCATCTACATGATTACTTTTCGCAATCTCAATAATGCCTTCAATATCTAGATAAGCATCAATTGGCTTTTTCCCTTCCCCAACTAAATAGGACTCATCGGCTTTATAGCGATGATAAGAACCGCTATCCTCTTTAGAATAGATCGCAACTGTGTTTAGTCCAAGTTCTGAACATGCTCGGAACACACGAATTGCTATCTCTCCACGGTTAGCTACCAATACTTTTTGAATACGTTGCAGCTTTGTCATGATTTTCCCCCTCTATTTTCCTACCACTCTAGAGATAAAATACATACACACTCTAAAGAGCGTGAAGTTCTTCACTTTCCACATTATATTATACTTAGAAAGCTTCACTTTATTTTTATCCATCATACCTTATTTTTCAACAAATGATAAGTTTTCTGATCAATTTGTTTCACAAAAATAGTATAGCATACCTCTTCCTTTTCTAACAACACTATTGTATATCACATTAACTTAAATGTAATATACTTTTTATTTTAAAAGAATCAATATTATATCACATTTAAAACCTAACAAATTAAAAAACACATTGAACTCTAGAGCTCAATGTGTTTTTTATTTTACAACAACAAGATGCGGTCCACCTTGCCCTATTTCTGTATTCATTTCATTCTGTAATTTCTCTTGTCGTTTTACATGACTGGCAACATTTAACAGTATACCCATTGCAAGTAAATTGGCTAACAAAGAACTTCCTCCATAACTCACAAACGGTAATGGTACCCCTGTAAGCGGTATTAACCCAGACATACCACCGACATTAACAAACGTTTGCACTCCAAACAAGCTTGCAATCCCAATTGCCATTAAACTTCCAAACGGATCTTTGCACTTTTGCGCAACTCTAAATGCCCGAACAATAATAAGTAATAAACAGATTAAAATGACAGCTACACCTATAAAACCAAGCTCTTCAGATATAATTGCCATAATAAAATCTGTTTGTGGTTCTGGTAAGTATCCATATTTTTGCACACTGTTCCCTAACCCTCGACCATTTAGCCCTCCTGAAGCAATTCCAATAAAAGAATTTATTAATTGGAATCCATCATTCTGAGGATCATTAAATGGATCAAGAAAAACTGAAAACCGAGCTTTTTGGTACGGACTTAACTTATAGTTCCCAATAAAATATAACGCTGGAATCCATATTATAGATGTTAAGAGGAATCGCTTTATACTTAAATTAACATTAACTCCTGAACAAAAGAACATAATCAGTACAGTTCCACCTATTAGTATATCGGTCCCTAAGTCATTTTGAAGTAAAATTAATCCCATCGTTCCACCGACAACAGCTAGAGGAGGAATTATCCCTTGTACAAAAGCTGTTTGTGTCTCTTGTTTCTTAGCAAAAAAGTTTGCTAGCGTAATAATAACCGTTATTTTCACAAACTCAGCTGGTTGTATACCTAATATCCATCCTTTTGCACCATTTATGACCTGGCCAAAAAGCAAGGCTGCTGATAATAGACCAATACTCCCTATTCCAATTGAGATCAAAACTATTCGCTTTCTCCAAAATGTATAAGGAATGGAAACGATAATAGCTAACATTATCGTTCCAATAGCTAAAGCTATTAATTGTTTTTTAAAAAAGTAATCTGCTGGCCAGTTATGTCTCGACGAAATCGCAACAATGGAACTAGAACTATATACCATTATTACTCCCAGCACACATAAGATAACAAGAGGAAGTAATAAGGAATAATCCATTGATTTCCATACTTTTTTCATTTTATTTCCTCTCTCTGTTTCAATTTAATTATTGTTGTATTCCATATGTATATAGGTTCTTCCTGCTTTATTATACAAATAAAAAGCCCAAACTATTTCAGTTTGAGCCCCCCTATTTGAACCCGTTATTGTTGTTTGTTTGTAAATGCTTCATGAAGTGCAGATAACTCACGTTCGAGCTCTCCTAACATTGCTTTCCCTTGTTCTTCTGCAATAAGACCAAGGCGAACTGCAAAATCGACCTCGCGGGATAGTCCAAACATTTGTGTGTCTAACACTTCTTCATATAATGGACATTGCGGCATTGTAAGATTGTCCATTTGCACCTTAATAAGTCTTAAGATTTTCTCCGCATCCGCTTGTAGAAGGGCTAGTGCCTTTTCCTGATGATTTGATACTGTCTCAGACGCCAAATTGATTCCCTCCGTTTCCGTCCTACTCTCACCTATCTATTAATATTAGCGATAGTTTTAATAAATTGCAATAGAAACATTTTTTGTGACAACAGTGTCTAATACTATTATACTGAAAAGTGGGAGTATAACACAAATGGGGGAACAACAATGAGCGAAATTTTATTTATTAATGGAAAAGTACGTTTTCCAATCACTATTGATCCAACTGTTTGGATTTTTGATGATCGAAAAGTAGATTTGACAACTTACTTTGATGAAACTAGAGAAGAATCATCCGAATTAGAAACATACTTAAAACATACTTCAGAGCATTGGGATCGCGAAATCCGTGATGGCGCTGCCTTCCCACCAATACAACAAAGTGTAAAGAAATATAAAAAAGAACAGCTTATTAACGGGACATTTGGCATACCACTTCATCCATTTCTTAAAAATGCTGAAATTTTAGAAGATGCTACTCAAGTCGAAATTGAAACCACAGACAATTCAATTACACTTCCGTTAGAAACAGCCCACAAAGCAATTCTCGGTTTTTCAAAAGAAGGTAAACCATTACGAGAAGACGGGCCTGTTCATCTATATTTCCATGATGGATCTAATAGACAAAATCCGATTCGTAACATCCGTAAATTTACAATCATTTAAATTGTATAATTAAAAAGCAAAAAAGGAGTGAGCTTAAGCTCACTCCTTTTTATAATAAATCCGCTGCTAGTTGTGCTAAATTAGAACGCTCTCCTTTAACAAACTTTACATGACCACTAATACGTTGTTCTTTAAATTTCTCTACAACATATGTTAAGCCATTATTATATTCATCTAAATACGGGTGATCAATTTGCTGAGGATCTCCCATTAATACAATCTTACTCTTTTCCCCTACCCTAGTTAGTATCGTTTTCACTTCATGCTTTGTTAAATTTTGTGCTTCATCAATAATAATAAACTGGTCTGGAATACTTCTCCCACGTATATAGGTAAGCGCTTCTACTTCAATCGAACCCATTCCAGCTAAAATAGCATCTAACTCCCCTGGCTTTTTCGTATTAAATAAATACTCTAGATTATCAAAAATCGGTTGCATCCACGGTCTTAACTTTTCTTCTTTTTCTCCTGGTAAATAACCGATATCTTTTCCGACTGGAACAATTGGTCTTGCAACAAGTAGTTTTTTATATAACCCTAAATCTTCCGTTTGCATAAGTCCCGAAGCTAACGCAAGTAGCGTTTTTCCTGTACCAGCTTTCCCTGTTAACGTTACAAGCGGAATATCTTCGCGCAGCAACAATTCTAATCCCATAATTTGTTGCACGTTTCGCGGTCGTATCCCCCACACTTGCTCATTGTGAAAAATAAGTTTCTTTACCTTCTTACCTAAGTGATCCACAATTCCAAGTGCAGAACTAGACCCCCCTAATGCATCTTTCATTATAACAAACTGATTTGGATAAAAAGGATGATTTGCGATTTCAGATAAAGGCAGTTCACCTTTTTCATAAAAATAATCCAATTGTTCTTTTGATATATATCCTTCTAAAAATCCTGAATATATATTTTCCACTTCGATTACTCGGTCACTTAAATAATCTTCAGCCTTCAAACCAATTGCATCAGCTTTTACCCTTACGAGCACGTCTTTACTTACTAAAATAACAGACTTCCCGTCCTCTTTTTCTTGTTCTTCTAAAGATAGGTTTTTCGCTACCGCTAAAATTCGATTATCATTTGTTTTTTCTACAAAAATATCTTGCAGTTGAACAAATGAGCGATGATTTAATTCAATACGAAATGTACCGCCGTTTTCTAACGGAATACTTTCATGCAGCTTTCCTATTTCACGAAATTTATCTATTAACTTAGACACATAACGAGCATTTCGTCCTACTTCATCCATATAACGTTTTTTCGAATCAACCTCTTCTAATACAACTGCTGGAATTACTACTTCATTTGTTGCAAATGAAAAAATAGATAAAGGATCCTGCAAAAGTACATTCGTATCTAACACATAAATTTTATCCAACCTGTTACCCCCTGACTCCACTTTTAAATTTGTAGAACAAGGGTTTCATCCATAAAATATGGACGAACCATTGTTATAATTATATGTACCGTAAAAACGAGGTAGAATCGAAATTCATAGAAATTAAACCTTTTCTTTATTTTTTATTCATTTCTATTCAATATATTACTTTTAATTATAATTTTTCACATTAAATCACTATACTCACTTATAAAAGTTTATGAACAACGTTCCTATTCATCTTCTTTATAATTCTTTCATTCCTACTAATACTTGATTATCAAGCTTTTTAGCAGCTCGAAGATCATATGTTTTTTCATATGTTGGTTCAGTGGCAAGTTTCGCACCATAAAACATAACATCACGAACTTCTTGCACATTCACTTCTACTACCGTTAATTTTAGAGGAATCCCTTCCATTCTATCTGTTAAAATTTCACTTTCACCACTTATGGAAAATACGGATTCATTCGCCATTATAGTCAATACAACCCCTGCACTATGCCGTATATTTCCCACAATACGTGAGCGTTGATCTACCGCAAATCGAATACTAGTTTCACTCACTGCATATACCCAAGAAATAGCACTTACGTTAGGGGTTTGTTTTTCAAAATCTGTTGTTGCTATCATAACGATACACTCTTTACGCAAAGATTGTACTAAATCATCTGTCAATGTAGGCTCAACTACATTCGCCATATTCCCACCTCCAAATATTCTTTATATATCCTTATCATAACCTATTTTTCGAATTGCGAAAATATTATTTTTTCCCGCTATTATTCAAAAACATTATACTTCCATGATATACTTATACTGATAGAATTCGTATTGAGGTGACGAAATGAGAGTCAAATGTATGATTTGTGATAAAAAAGATATGTTAGATGACGAAAATCCTATGGCAAAAAAACTGCGTAATCGCCCTATTCATACATATATGTGCATGGAATGTACGGAACGAATTGCAGAGCGTACTATGGAACGCCATGCGAGTGGTAATTTCCGATTATATCGTGATAAAAAAGTAGAAGACGATTGGTAAACCGGAAATAAGTCCTTAATCATATAGATAAGGACTTATTTGTATTTTTCTGGTTCACGATTCATCTGATCCAAAAAACAATCAATGGCTTCTACCGGAAATCTTGCACACCTTATTTCTCCATCAATTTCATATGTAATCAAATACATTTCTTCTTTCTTTTCAACTTCTACATTTCGTAATTTATGCTCTTCATATATTATATTTTGAAATAATACATACGTTTCTTGTGCAGCGCTATCATCTGGACGTGCTTCCGCAACCGTTTTAATTGTTAACCAATTATATAGTGCATCTTGTACTGAGCGCATGAAAGCCCCTCCTTTTTCACCCTGTTTTTTGTTGTTTAGCTTGACGTAAACGCAGTCTATAAATTCCAAGTACAATTGCCGCTACAACGAGCCCCTCTCCAACGGGTAAAAAAACTGCAAAAAAAGTTAATACCGTGCATCCAATTGCTAAAGATGTATATATCACTATATTTTTTAGTACCGATAGCTTCCTTGCAAATCCTAAATTATATACAAGTGCGCTTAATAAAATTATTGTTCCATAAAGCAACCACATCCCTAACTCTGGATTTTCATCAACTTTACAAAGCTTCGCGAAAAATGACATTCTTTCTAACACTATCTTTCACCTCTTCTCATGAAACAAATTCTCTTTATGTACTTAATACAAGAGTAACTCGCAAAAAAAATACTGTCCACAAAAAAGAGTAAATATTCTAAAAAATAAACATAAAACAAAAAAAAAGCTACCTTTCATAAAGGTAGCTTTTCTATTATTTTATGCTTCAACAGATTTCTTTTTCTTAGCAGCTCTTTCGCGCTCACTCTTATCAAGAATCTTTTTACGTAGACGAATTGATTCTGGAGTTACTTCACAGAACTCGTCATCGTTTAAGTACTCTAATGACTCTTCTAAAGTCATTAAGCGTGGTTTTTTCATTGTTGAAGTTTGATCTTTCGTCGCAGAACGAATGTTAGTTTGTTGTTTCATTTTTACAACGTTAACTGTTAAATCGTTCTCACGTGTATGTTCTCCAACGATCATACCAGCATATACTTCTGTACCTGGTTCAACGAAGATTACACCGCGATCTTCAACTTGCATAATACCGTATTGTGATGCTTTTCCTGCTTCAAGTGAAACTAGAACACCTTGACGACGTCCACCCACTTGTCCAGCATGTACTGGTTGGTAGCAATCAAATGTGTGGTTTAAAATACCGTAACCACGAGTTAATGTTAGGAATTCTGTTGTGTAACCAATTAAACCACGTGCTGGAACCATGAAAGTAAGGCGAACTTGACCGTTTCCGTTATTCACCATGTCTAACATTTCACCTTTACGTGCACCCATTGATTCCATAATAGAACCAGTGTATTCTTCAGGCACATCGATTTGTACGCGCTCTACAGGCTCACTTCTTACGCCATCGACATCTTTGATAATTACTTCAGGCTTAGATACTTGTAGTTCATAACCTTCACGACGCATGTTTTCAATTAAGATAGATAAATGTAATTCCCCGCGTCCAGATACGATCCATGCATCAGGAGAATCTGTATTATCTACACGTAAACTTACATCTGTTTCTAATTGTGAACGAAGACGCTCTTCAATTTTACGAGATGTAATGAATTTACCTTCACGACCTGCAAATGGGCTGTTATTTACAAGGAATGTCATTTGTAGCGTTGGCTCATCAATACGTAATAATGGTAAAGCCTCTTCATGCTCAACCGGACATACCGTTTCACCTACGTTAATGTCTTCCATACCTGAAACAGCTACTAAATCTCCAGCTTTTGCTTCTTCAATTTCTTGACGTTTTAATCCAATGTAACCAAATAATTTAGTTACACGGAATTGTTTTACACTTCCGTCAACTTTCATTAATGCAACTTGTTGTCCTACTTTCATTGTACCGCGGAATACGCGTCCAACCCCGATACGACCAACATAGTCATTGTAATCAAGAAGTGCTACTTGGAATTGAAGTGGCTCTTCACTGTTATCAACTGGTGCTGGAATATGTTCAATAATTGTGTCAAACAATGATTTCATATTCTCTTCTTGATTTGCTGGATTTGAATCTAAGCTTGCTGTTCCGTTCATTGCTGATGCAAATACAACTGGGAACTCTAATTGATCTTCGTTTGCACCAAGTTCGATGAATAAGTCAACTACTTCATCAACTACTTCATCAGGGCGAGCGAAGTCACGGTCAATTTTGTTTACAACAACGATTGGAGTTAAGTTTTGCTCAAGAGCTTTCTTTAAAACAAATCGTGTTTGTGGCATACAACCTTCATATGCATCAACAACAAGTAGAACACCATCAACCATTTTCATGATACGTTCTACTTCTCCACCGAAGTCAGCGTGACCAGGTGTATCTAAAATGTTAATTCTTTTATCTTCATAGTGAATCGCAGTATTCTTCGCTAAAATTGTAATACCACGTTCTCTTTCTAGATCATTTGAGTCCATTGCGCGTTCTTCAATATGTTCATTCGCACGGAACGTCCCCGCTTGACGTAATAACTGGTCAACAAGTGTTGTTTTACCATGGTCAACGTGGGCAATAATTGCTATATTTCGTAAATCTTGTCGTTTTTTCAACATGTCCAACTCCTAATGTCTTTTTAATCCTTCTCTATTATAAGAGCGAAGGGGATACAATGGCAATCAAAATAAAATCAAGAATGAAAATATAGTTGTATTCTTACTTTTGTGAAAGTAAAATGAAATTGGAGGGTGAAGAAATGGAACACATTCAATATCGCTTTTTATTAACAGCAATCATCGGTGTTATCTTCTTAATTGGTATCGGAATTATGATTGCTGAAAATAGTCCCATCGGCATTATTATTTGCATTATCGGCACATTTGTTACAGTTGGATACGGTTTTGTAACAAAAAGAAAAATGCGTAAATCGCAATAACATTAAAAAGTAAGAAGCTTCTTTATGCCTCTTACTTTTTTTCATTATTGCGATACAAATGGTAATAATTCTTCGTATACTCCTGGTTTTGCAACTAACACACTGCTTTTCTCTACAATAGACAGAGGCGTTCCCAAGAACGTTGTCACTTTACCGCCAACTTCTTCTACAATAATCTGTCCCCCGCCAAAGTCCCATGGCGATAAGCGCGGTGTTACATATGCATCTAATCTTCCCGTTGCAACATATACCATTTCTAACGCTGCACAACCATATGACCTCGTACCTCTCGCCTTCTTAACGAGCATCATCATTTTTTCCATATTAAGCAATGGATTATTAGTAAGCCATATCGCATTCAAAGCTATAATTCCATGCTCTACCGTTCCTTTTTCCAACATGGGAATGGCTAAATCATTGCAAAAAGCTCCTTCTCCCTTTACCGCATGATATAGTTCGCCATGAACTGGATCATAAATAAGACCAATCTTTCCGATACCGTTCTCATAAATCCCGATTGAGATTGCGAAATTCCTTTTTTGGTGAACAAAGTTCATCGTGCCGTCAATTGGATCAATTAACCAAACAACCCCATTAGAAGAGGTAACCTCATCTCCGTATCCTTCTTCTCCTAAAATATTATGAGCCGGGAATGTTTCTTTAATTTTCCCAATTAAAAACTGCTCCGTTTCTCGGTCCATGTTTGTTACTAGATCAGCTGCATTTGACTTTGTTTCTATAATAAGTGTTTTTTTCAGTGACGCCATTAAATGTTCTCCGGCTTCTCTAATCCACTGTTTCGCGTGTGTATCGATGTCTTTCCATACTTCTTGCATGTTTAAACACTCCGATCTATACTGTTCACAGAAAAAACGAACCCTTTATAAGGTTCGCACCAACTAATTATTTATACATATACTATTATTACGCTTCTAAACGGATCATTTCAAGTCTTAACACTTCTAATTTTTGTACGCACTCTTCTTTTTTCTGTTTGTCGTTATCCATCATAGCATCATATAAAGTTGCTAATTCATAATCTAGCTCCAAACGTAGCACCGGAATTCTCTTTTCAGCATCTGTTCTCTTTAACGCATTAATCACCTGTCTCATTTTTTTGCCTCCTCCCAATATTCGTCTGCCCTCGGACTAGAATTGATTCAATTTTCTGATTTTTTGTTTTATACTATACTATGTTGGATAAATCATCTATGCAACAAAATTATATTTTTTTATTTAAATTTTTTTGTGCTGTTTTTTTTATGAATAGTACAAGCTATGCTAAAATTAAAACAAAATAGGAGTTGGAGGAACAATCATGACACTACAAACATTCACATCAACTGATTTTGAAGTCTTTACTGTTGATGGTCTTGAAGAACGAATGAGCGCAATTAAAACGAATATTCATCCTAAGCTAGACGCTTTAGGGGAACAGTTTGCAGCATATTTATCACAACAAACTGACGAAAACTTTTTCTACCATGTAGCAAAACATGCACGCCGCAAAGTCAATCCACCAAACGATACTTGGGTTGCTTTTTCAACAAATAAACGTGGATATAAAATGTTACCACACTTCCAAATTGGTTTATGGGGTACTCATGCCTTCATATACTTTGGTTTAATCTATGAGTGTCCACAAAAAGTGGAGACGGCTCACGCCTTCTTAGAACATTTAAATGATTTAAAAACAAATATTCCAAATGACTTCGTTTGGTCCATTGACCATACTAAACCAGGTGTAAAATTACATGAAACGCTTGAAACGGAAGACTTACAAAAGATGATTGAACGTTTAGCTACTGTAAAAAAAGCAGAATTATTAGTCGGTATTCATATATCACCAGAGGAGTTTTCAGCAATGACCAACGAACAATTCCTTGCTAAGATTGAATCTACGATGCAACCACTCCTTCCTTTATATGCACTTTGTAATCGATAGTAGAAAACGGACAATTTATATTGTCCGTTTTTAGTTGTTATCACATTATAGCACTTTGTATTTTAATTTTCAAAATCTTTTTACATTTTTACAATCTTTTTTTCTGCTACTTCTTTTGCTCTTTGAATCGTACGATATATAGAATATCCACTTACTTCTTGAAATTCTTTATCAATTTTTTTCTCCGCTGCCTTCGATGGCACAATCTCTTTAAAACGACGATATAATTCCATCAAATCTTCTCTCAAAACCCCTTTTTCATATACCTTTTCAATCGCTTCATAAAACTTTACAACTGCTACCATTTCTTCATTTGACCAATCGTAATCAAGTGGATATTGATATTCCATTTTTGCACCTCATTCAGTATTCTTTCTTTTTCCATTATGCTACCTTTAAAAGAACCTTTTATTCTTCACTATAGCCACTCTGCATTATACACCATTTATCCATTTCAATGGAATTGTCTTCCTCTTCGTGGTATTTAAAATATAACTATTAAACATACTCACCTTGAAAATGAAATTTTTCTATACATCTATAATTATTGGTGATATAATGCTTTTGTTTTATAGAGAATAAAGTGAGACTACCATCCCCAAAAAGACTTTTGCGAATGGCAGAAAAACAAGTCAAATTCTAAAAGTTTGTCATCTTAATTTCCTTTTAGAATGAGATGAAATCATATAAAACAAACTCTAATAAATATTACGAAGAAGAAGGGGTGTATAGATTGTCCCAATACGAAACACCATTGTTTACCGCTTTAGTTGAGCACAGTAAGCGAAATCCAGTTCAATTCCATATTCCTGGTCATAAAAAAGGACAGGGCATGGATCCTACATTTCGCGAATTTATTGGGCATAATGCATTAGCAATTGATTTAATTAATATTGCGCCGCTCGATGATTTACATCATCCAAAAGGTATGATTAAAGAAGCACAGGATTTAGCAGCCGCTGCTTTCGGTGCAGATCATACGTTCTTTTCTATTCAAGGTACAAGTGGTGCAATTATGACAATGGTGATGAGCGTGTGCGGTCCTGGGGATAAAATCCTCGTGCCACGGAATGTGCATAAATCAGTAATGTCAGCTATTATTTTCTCAGGTGCAAAACCAATTTTCATGCATCCTGAGATTGATCCGAAGCTCGGTATTTCACATGGGATCACAATTCAATCTGTCAAAAAGGCTCTTGAAGAGCACTCAGATGCGAAAGGCTTACTTGTTATAAATCCAACATATTTTGGGTTTGCTGCAGATTTAGAGCAGATTGTAGAATTAGCTCATTCTTACGATATTCCTGTACTTGTTGATGAGGCTCACGGTGTTCATATCCATTTTCATGATGAACTACCAATGTCAGCTATGCAAGCAGGTGCAGATATGGCAGCAACAAGTGTTCACAAATTAGGTGGGTCTTTAACCCAAAGCTCTATTCTTAATGTAAAAGAAGGTCTTGTGAACGTAAAGCATGTCCAATCCATTATTAGCATGCTTACGACTACATCAACTTCTTACATTTTGTTAGCATCCCTTGATGTTGCTAGAAAACGTCTTGCTACAGAAGGAACAGCTCTCATAGAACAAACAATACAATTAGCTGAGCATGTTCGTAATGCTATTAATGCTATTGAGCATCTTTATTGTCCTGGAAAAGAAATGCTAGGAACAGATGCTACTTTTAACTATGATCCTACAAAGATAATTGTATCTGTAAAAGATTTAGGTATTACAGGCCATCAGGCTGAAGTATGGCTTAGAGAACATTACAACATTGAAGTAGAACTCTCTGATTTATATAACATACTTTGTCTTATCACATTTGGAGATACAGAAAGTGAAACAGATACACTTATTACAGCATTACAAGATTTAGCAGCAACGTATAGAAATAGAGCAGACAAAGGTGTTCAAGTACAAGTAGAAATACCAGAAATACCTGTGCTAGCACTTTCTCCTAGAGATGCTTTTTATTCAGAAACAGAAGTCATTCCATTTGAAAACGCAGCAGGTCGTATTATAGCTGATTTTGTTATGGTTTATCCGCCAGGGATTCCAATCTTTACTCCGGGGGAAATTATTACACAAGATAACTTAGAGTATATTCTTAAAAATTTAGAAGCTGGGTTACCTGTACAAGGTCCTGAAGATATGACATTACAAACATTACGTGTTATTAAAGAGTACAAGCCTATCAGTTGATAGGCTTTTCTTTCACCTTTTTTTCCTTTTCTCATACGATATTTAAGAATGTAACGTATAGGTGGGGATACTATTATGATTGTAATAGGCCGTTCTATTGTACATCCTTATATCACAAACGAATATGAGCCATTTGCAGCTGAGAAACAACAAATTTTATCCATAATGGCAGGAAATCAAGAAGTTTATTCCTTCCGAACAGCTGATGAACTCAGCTTTGATCTTAATTTACGAGTTAATATTATTACTTCCGCGCTAGAACTTTTTCAAAGTGGATTTCAGTTTCGTACATTTCAACAATCTTTTTGCAACCCTCAGTTTTGGGAAAGAACATCACTTGGCGGATTTCAACTACTCCCAAACATAGCCCCTTCCATTGCCATCCAAGATATTTTCAAAAACGGAAAACTATATGGAACTGAATGCGCAACCGCTATGATAATTATTTTTTACAAAGCATTACTATCATTGTATGAGGAAAAAACTTTCAACCGTCTATTTGCAAACCTGTTACTTTATACATGGGACTACGATCATGATTTAAAGCTCATAACAAAAACGGGTGGCGATCTTGTTCCAGGCGATCTCGTTTACTTTAAAAATCCACAAGTGAATCCAGCTACGATCGAGTGGCAAGGAGAAAACACAATCTATTTAGGAAATTTCTTTTTTTACGGACATGGCGTAGGTGTAAAAACAAAAGAAGAAATTATCTACTCATTAAATGAACGACGAGTCCCTTATGCATTTATTTCGGCTTTCTTGACTGATACTATTACTCGTATCGATAGTCGTATGATGAGCCACTACAGTTCGCCTAACACACCACAAACATCAATAGGATTTATTCCTATTAGAGATGATGCAATCGTTGCAACAGTCGGACATACAACTACAATCTATTAAAAAAACGCCTACATGTGTAGGCGTTTTTTCTTAAATATTAAGCTTTAGAATGTTCTTTATGCTCACAGTCGCAATGAGATCCACATTTCCCATAAAGTACTGTTGATTTTTCATCTTCAAAATGTCCGATTGTTCCTTCACATACTTGGCATACGATTGTTCCCATTTTCATTTCCCCCTTAGTTTTAAGAATAATCTACTTATATATGATTAAGCTTTCGCATTGTCTCTACTAGCACAGTCACAATTTGAACCACATTTTCCGTAAAGTACTGTCGTTTTCTCATCCTCAAAATGTCCGATTGTTCCTTCACATACTTGGCATACGATTGTTCCCATTTTTCATTTCCCCCTAAGTTTATGGTCCTAAAAACTTTTAGCTGTCCATTTCCTATCAATTATTGGGCATTTGTATGTTCTGTGTGCTCACATCCGCAAGATCCACATTTCCCGTAAAGTACCGTTACTTTCTCATCTTCGAAGTGTGCAATTGTACCTTCACAATCTTGACATACGATTGTTCCCATTTTTCATTTCCCCCTAAGTTTATAATCCCAAAAACTTTTGTAACCGCTTAACTTTCTGTCTTTATTGTAATATGTTATACTTTTTACGTCAATAGGTTTTTAGTATAACACATTGAATATTTTAAATTTAAATTAGTATGCGATATTGACGCAAAAAAACAGCCATATCTCATACGTACGACTGTTTCTTGTTAATTATTCTTCATACTCCGCATGCAAGGAAGTAGACGGAACAAGAAATTTAAAAAACTGAGCTAACTCCTCCGCCTCCTCTTCCGATCCTAACTTAAAAGTTTCTTGTATATATGGAACATTTTCTACATCATCTCGCCCAAGCAAAGTAGATCTCCCTGTTTGCATACAAACAATAAGCGGCTTTCCAAAAAACATATTTGTATAAATAACACCAAAATCATAACGTGTATCATGCGTCATGAATCCTAAAAATCGTACCTTCACACTTTCATGCTCATCATACAATTTTTCAAACATCAGTTTCCACCTTTCTAAACAACACTTCCTACTCAATAATATATTAAACAAAAAAAGGAATACTCCTTTTAATTGTCAAAAAATTCAGTAGGATGTAGAATAATATTATTCTACTAAGCTAGGGGGAATTTGTATGCAACACGCCTTTATCACACTTGTACCTAAATCCAATCAACAATCTGTTTCAATAGAGGATGTAAAACACCTTTTTCATAATTATAAAACCGTTACTTCCAAGACTGGTGATCAAATTAATTATGCTTATACAAATACAGCTTTTCCTTATGAAATATTAGATACATCAGCAACAACATTAAAGCTCCAATCGAGTCACGATCGATATGATTCTATTTATGTGGGGATTGGAATAGAAAAGGAACAATCTTTCATTCAAATTTCTTTACCTACTACAGCAACATTTGGTGATAAGGGAAAAGCAAATGAATTTAGCCGTTTTCTAGCGAAGAAATTAGAAGGAGAGTTACAACTATTTAATGGAAGAACAATGTATTTCTATAAACGTTAATTTAAAAAATAGAGAATAGAATTAAAAAGAGTATACAATTCGAACATGTAAGTAATAAAGCCTGCTTCCTTACGTGTAATAGAAAACATGCAATTACATATGCTAAATAAAGAAATACGAAAAAGAGAATTACTTTATAATGAAACTTATCACCATTCGATAATGTTAATACAACGGAAAAACCACTCCATAATAAAAAATGATAAAATATAACATGTAATATTTTCATGGAACCTTCTCCTTTGACATGCTCTATTTTATTAATATATGGGATTAAGTTTGAATCAATTACATATTATACAACTGCATATATTCTAACGATTCATTTAAAGTATTATATATTCATTCGACAAGTACATATAAAGACCTTGCAAGTCATTTTATGAAAATAAAAATAACCCATCTCTTTAAATAAGAGATGGGTTATTTACATTACTTAAATTATTTTACAATGTGAATTGGCATTCCAAGAGCAACTTCAGCTGCTTCCATTGTGATTTCACCTAATGTTGGGTGAGCGTGGATTGTTTGAGCGATATCTTCTGCTGTCATACCAGCTTCGATAGCTAAACCAATCTCAGAAATAATATCAGAAGCGCCTGCGCCTGCAACTTGAGCACCTACAAGAAGACCATCTTCTTTACGTGTTACAAGTTGTAAGAAACCGTCTGTGCTGTTTAATGATAACGCACGACCGTTTGCAGCGAATGGGAACTTAGATACAGCTACAGTCATTCCTGCTTCTTCAGCTTGTTTCTTAGTGTAACCAACAGATGCTAATTCTGGATCAGTGAAGCATACTGCAGGAATTCCGATGTAATCGATAGCTGATGCATGGCCACTAATTACTTCAACAGCTACTTTACCTTCGTAAGAAGCTTTGTGAGCTAATGGTGGTCCAGGAACGATATCACCGATTGCATAGATGTTTGGTACGTTTGTACGGCATTGCTCATCGATTTCGATGATACCGCGGTCAGTCATTTTAACTCCAACTTGCTCAAGACCGATTTCTTGAGTGTTTGGACGACGACCTACAGTTACTAATACGTAATCTGCTTCTACAGTTTGGATTTCACCTTTAACTTCGAAGCTAACTTTTACGCCAGTTTCTGTTTCTTCAACGCCTTTAGCCATAGCTTTTGTATGGATATTTACGTTACCTTTCTTTTGAAGGGCACGTTTAACAACAGAACTCATTGCTTTTTCGAAACCAGCTAAGATTTCGTCGCCAGCTTCTACTACAGTAACTTCTGTACCGAAGTTAGCATATGCAGTACCTAATTCCATACCGATGTAACCGCCGCCGATTACAACAAGTTTTTTAGGAATTTCAGGTAAGCTTAGAGCGCCTGTAGAGTTGATAACACGTTTAGAGTATTTGAATCCAGGAATTTCGATTGGTGTAGAACCAGTTGCAAGAACAGCATTTTTAAACGTATAAGTTTGAGCTGCATCTTCAGTCATTACGCGTAATGTGTTAGCATCTACGAAGTAAGCTTCACCGCGAATGATTTCAACTTTATTACCTTTAAGAAGGCCTTCAACACCGCCAGTTAATTTCTTAACTACGCCGTTTTTCCATTCTTGAACTTTTGTAAAGTCAACTTTTACGTTCTCTGCAGTGATACCCATGTCATCAGAATGCATTGCATTCTCATAACGATGACCTGCATTGATTAACGCTTTTGAAGGAATACATCCAACGTTTAAGCATACGCCACCAAGGTTAGCTTTTTCAATAATTGCTACCTTTTGACCTAATTGTGCTGCACGAATTGCCGCAACGTATCCACCAGGACCTGCACCAACAACGACTGTATCTAATTCAATTGGGAAATCTCCTACTACCATTGTTATTACGCCTCCATTACTAATAATTGTGGGTCATTCAATAGACGTTTAATTTGGTTTAATGCTTTTTGAGCAGTTGCGCCGTCAATTAAACGATGGTCAAAGCTTAGAGATAATGCTAATACTGGAGCTGCAACGATCTCACCATTTTTCACAACTGGTTTCTCAGCGATACGGCCGATACCAAGGATTGCTACTTCTGGGTGATTGATAACTGGAGTGAACCATTGTCCACCTGCAGAACCAATGTTTGTAATTGTGCAAGAAGCACCTTTCATTTCAGTTGGAGCTAAACGACCGTCACGTGCTTTACCAGCAAGTTCATTGATCTCATTAGAAATAGTAAAGATAGATTTACGATCTGTATCTTTAACAACTGGTACTAATAGACCTTTGTCTGTATCAGCTGCGATACCGATGTTGAAGTAATGTTTATGAACGATTTCTTGAGAAGCATCGTCTAAAGCAGTATTCAACATTGGGAATTCACGTAATGCAGATGTTAAAGCTTTTACAACGTATGGAAGGTAAGTTAATTTAATACCTTTGTCAGCTGCAACAGCTTTGAACTTCTTACGGTGAGCAACAAGTTCTGTTACATCTACTTCGTCCATTAATGTTACGTGAGGAGCTGTATGCTTAGAGTTAACCATTGCTTTTGCAATCGCTTTACGGATACCACTCATTTTCTCACGAGTTTCTGGATATTCACCAGCTGGGATTGGTTGTGCTTTTGGTGCTTCTTCTTTCGCTGCTGCTGCTGGAGTAGCTTCTACTGCTGCTGGAGCCTCAGTTGCTGCTACAGTTTGTCCACCATTTGCAAATGCATCGATGTCAGTTTTCACAACACGGCCGTTCTTACCAGAACCAGCTACTTTATGAATATCTACACCTTTTTCACGAGCATATTTACGAACAGATGGCATAGCGATTACACGCTCATTTACTACTTCTGCAGTTGCTGCTGGAGTAGCTTCCGCTGCTGGAGCTTCTACTGCTGCTTCTTCAGCTTTTGGAGCTTCATCATGATCGTCACCTTTAAATTTAAGGTTTTCGTATCCAGGAGCATCAAATTTAATTAATGTATCTCCTACAATTGCAACTGTTCCTTCTTCTACAAGTACTTCAAGTACTTTACCTTTAACAGGAGAAGGGATTTCTACTACTGCTTTATCATTTTGTACTTCAAGAAGTACATCGTCTTCATTTACTTCATCGCCTGGTTTAATAAACCATTTTACGATTTCACCTTCGTGGATACCTTCACCGATATCTGGTAGTTTAAATTCAAATGCCACGGAATTCAGCCCCCTGATTCATTTCATTATTATGGAATATGTACAAAAGAAACCAGCATGTGCTGATTTCTTTTGCACATGAAAAACTAAAAATTAGAAGTTCATTACTTTGTTAACAGCTTCAACAATATCTTTATGGTTTGGTAACCATACGCTCTCAGCTTGAGAGAATGGGAATACTGTATCAGCAGCTGCAACACGTACAACTGGAGCTTCTAAGTTTAAGATTGCACGGTCGTTAATTTCCGCTACAACGTTAGCTGCAATACCAGCTTGTTTTTGAGCTTCTTGAACTACAACTACGCGACCTGTTTTTTCAACAGAAGCGATGATTGTTTCGATATCTAATGGTTGAACTGTACGTAAGTCAACAACCTCTAAAGAGATACCTTCTTTTTCAAGTTCTTCAGCAGCTTTTAATGCAGCATGAACCATAGCACCATAAGCGATAACAGATACATCTGTACCTTCACGTTTGATATCAGCTTTACCTAAATCAATTGTGTAATCGCCTTCTGGTACATCTTGACGGAATGAACGGTACAATTTCATATGCTCTAAGTAGATAACTGGATCGTTGTCACGAATCGCAGAGATTAAAAGACCTTTTGCATCGTATGGAGTAGATGGAATAACAACTTTTAGACCAGGTTGTTGAGCCACTAATCCTTCTAAGCTATCAGCATGTAGTTCAGGAGTATGAACGCCACCACCGAATGGAGAACGAATTGTTACTGGAGCAGTCCAACGTCCACCAGAACGGTAACGCATACGAGCTAATTGACCAGAAACTGAATCCATTACTTCATAAATGAAACCGAAGAATTGGATTTCTGGAACTGGACGGAAGCCTTCAAGTGCAAGTCCAACTGCAAGTCCACCAATACCAGACTCTGCAAGTGGAGTATCCATTACACGATCTTCACCAAATTCAGCTTGTAAACCTTCAGTAGCACGGAATACTCCGCCGTTTACACCAACGTCTTCACCAAACACAAGTACGTTAGGATCATTTTTCATTTCAACGCGTAAAGCATCAGTGATTGCTTGAATCATTGTCATTTGAGCCATGGCTTACTTCGACTCCTTTTCTTTGTAAATTTCATATTGTTCAGCTAAGTTGTAAGGCATTTTTTCGTACATGATTTCCATTAAATCAGTAACTTTTTGTTTTGGAGCTTGGTCAGCCTTAGCAATTGCTTGTTTGATATCTTCTTTTGCTTCTTCGATTACTTTCTCTTCAACTTCTTGAGACCATAGGCCTTTGTTTTCTAAGAATGCACGGAAGCGTACGATTGGATCTTTTTGTTCCCATTCGTTTTCGATATCTTTTGTACGGTAACGAGTTGGGTCATCACCAGCCATTGTATGTGGACCATAACGGAATGTTAAAGTCTCGATTAAAGTAGGACCTTCGCCGTTTACTGCGCGCTCACGAGCGAATGCAGTTGCTGCGTATACAGCTAATGGATCCATACCGTCTACTTGAATTCCGTAAATACCTGCTGCTACTGCTTTTTGTGCTACAGTTTTAGCTGCAGATTGCTTTTCTACTGGAGTAGAGATTGCATAACGGTTGTTTTGTACAACGAAGATTGCTGGAGCTTTGAATGCACCCGCAAAGTTCATACCTTCGTAGAAGTCACCTTGTGAAGCACCACCGTCACCAGTGTAAGTAATTGCAACAGATTTTTTACCACGTAGTTTCATACCTAACGCAACACCAGCAGTTTGGATGATTTGCGCACCGATAATGATTTGTGGAGCAAGTGCATTTACATTCTCAGGCATTTGGTTACCCATGAAATGTCCACGAGAGAATAAGAATGCTTGATATAATGGTAGACCGTGCCACACTAATTGTGGAACATCACGATATCCTGGTAAGATGAAATCTTCTGCTTCAAGTGCGAAATGACTTGCTAATTGAGAAGCCTCTTGTCCAGCAGTTGGTGCGTAGAAACCTAAACGTCCTTGACGGTTTAAAGAAATAGAACGTTGATCTAGTACGCGAGTATACACCATACGGCGCATTAATTCTTTTAATTGATCATCAGATAATTCAGGCATAGCTGCTTCATTCACAACTTCGCCTTTTTCATTTAAAATTTGTAATGTTTCAAATTGAGCTGCGATAGCTTTCATTTGCTCATCAACATTAAATAGGGTCTTTTTTGTTTTAGTACCCATTCCGTTCACCTCTTCCTCTCTTGAACCATATTCTGAAACGCTTTCACTACCTATTAACTAGACTGAAAGCGCAACAATGTAAACCAACAAGTTTGTCTGTCGGTTGAGAATAATTTTGTGTACCTAACAATCTGTACTAATGTTTTTTCAAAAACATATTAATACAATCTTGATCACGTTTTTTAGTTTACAACTATTCTAATTACGATGTCAATTACTTTGAATACGTTTTTTTATAAATAATATGCAGGTCTCCTCTACACAAACGTGTTTTTATTTTTCACATCTGTATTAGTAAGCAATAACCTACTGTTATATTATTCCCTTTTTAACTTGTTTTTTCTCTTAGAATAATATGTAAACGATTTAATTCTCTTTAGTTTTTCTCTCTTCTCAATGAAATTATACAAACACTTCTTCCTTTTATAGGTAAATACCTATACATTTCTGATCATTCCTCCATACATTATAGTAACCGCAGTATTAGCGGGAAATGATAAAGGAGGTCATCTCATGTACGGATACTCATATTGCTATCCAACAACTTGTTCATATCCTTCCTACGGTTATGGCGGTTCTTGTGGCGGATCTGGACGCGGCTTCGCCTTAATCGTTGTGTTGTTTATCCTTTTAATTATCGTTGGTGCTGCTTGCATTCGCTAATTAATGTAAAATGAAACAACTATGGAAAGAAACAGACGGCTTTGCCGTCTTTTCTTTTATTACATAACTTATCTATAGAAGATTTGTTTCCAAGTAGCTCTTCCTTACTTGCCGATGACTTTTTTTATCTCCTTTGGTAGACTAAAGAAGAAAGGAGAGATTACATATGCTTACAATGAATGAGGTAATTCGTGAAGGAAATCCTATTTTGCGCGACGTCGCAGAAGAGGTCTCCTTACCTGCTAGCGAGGAAGATACAAATACGCTTAAAGAAATGATTGAATTTGTAATAAATAGCCAGGACCCTGAAATGGCTGAAAAATATAATTTACGCCCCGGAATCGGATTAGCGGCTCCGCAAATCGGTATTTCAAAGAAAATGATTGCGGTTCATGTAACTGATACGAACGATACGTTATATAGCTACGCATTATTCAACCCAAAAATCATTAGTCATTCTGTTGAACGTACATATTTACAAAATGGTGAAGGTTGTCTATCTGTAGACCGTGACGTACCTGGTTATGTCCCTCGTTACACAAGAATTACAGTAAAGGCAACAACGATTAACGGTGAAGACGTAAAACTGCGATTAAAAGGTTTACCAGCAATTGTATTCCAACATGAAATCGACCATTTAAACGGTGTTATGTTCTATGACCATATTAATAAAGACAATCCATTTGTGGCTCCCGATGATTCAAAACCTCTCGAGCGATAATAGTAAAAAGGCGGAAGTTAACCTTCCGCCTTTTTATTATATGAAATGGGTTCCACACTTACTTATAACAAGCCAGCCCACTTTAATCCGTGATAAATACCGTCTTCATTAACATCTTTTGTCACATAATTAGCAAGTTTTTTCAAATCCTCATGACCATTCCCCATCACAATGCCCGTTCCTACTGCTTCAATCATTTCTAAATCATTTAATCCGTCCCCAAATGCATATACTTGTTCACGATTAAATCCTATTTTCTCAATAAACTTCTCAATCCCTTTTGCCTTAGAACCACCATTAGGAATAATATCCATTGAATATGCATGCCAGCGTATAAAATGAAAATCTGGATAATGATGAATAAACTTTTCTTCTTCGTTTACTTCACAAAAAAGAAGCGTTTGATAAATATCGCGTTTCTCATAAAAATCAGGTTCATATGCCGGATGCTCAAATTGTAAGCTTCCAAAACCTTCTTTTACATAATCATGATATTCCACTGACGCTCTCATTTCTTGATGGTCAAGATATACAAGTGGATATCCTTCTTGTTTTGCAAACTGAGTAAACTTATGTAGAGCATCAGGATGTAATGGATTATTAAATAATACCTCATCCTCAAATACAACATACTGTCCGTTAAAACTAACATAATTATGTATATTGAGTTCCTCACGAATATCTTCAAACATAAATGGCGCACGCCCTGTCGCAATCGCTACATGCACACCTTTTTCTTGTAAATCTCTTACTGCATCTCTTGTAGATTGCGGAATGTTTTTATCATGATCTAATAATGTTCCATCAATATCAAAAAAGACAATTTTATCATTCATTTGTCAAAATCCTTTCTGGCACTCTATATTCCTATTTTGATTATCACTTTTCAAATTTCAAAAAAAAGTATAACATATTAAACATCTGTGAAGAAAGCGTTCACTTTCTGACCTTATTTATGAAACGTGCATATATATATTAGTAACAAATGTGGATACTTGTTCGGATGAATTTTCTTTTCTATTCTTTCTCATACTATGCCTATAACTAACGGCTACTAATCGTTACTACAGGATAACTAGTACTGTACTGGAAAGGACAAGATTCACAATCAACTTCTAAACCTTCTTTCTTATACGGGGACGGAGTTACCATTAGTAATATGCATGTTTAAAATAAGGAAAGGAAGGAGTAATCATGCTGAAGAAGCTGAAGAAAAAGCTCAAGCGTTATTTAAACGATTTAGTCCGTAAGAAGACAATCGCTTAAATTGTGCCCATTTCGGGCTTTTTCTTCATTCTCATTCGAAAAAACATGAAAATCGTGACTGTTTGCTTTATAATAAGTAACAGATAATGCAAAACATAGACAAGGAGAGGTTTTCCAAATGATTTTTAAAGTATTTTATCAAGAAAAATTAACTGAGGTCCCAGTACGTGAAAATACAAAAGTTTTATATTTAGAGGCTACGTCTCAAAAGGATGTTCGTAAAAAATTACAAAAGTTCGCATATAATATCGAGTTCGTTCAGTCTGTTACTGGTGCTCATCTTGAATATGAAAAACAAAACGCTGATTTAATATTAGCGGAGATCGTATAGTCATATGAAATTCCTAAAAAATGATCAAGCTGCCGTTTTTGCCCTAGGTGGTCTTGGTGAAATCGGTAAAAATACATATGCTGTTCAATTTCAAGATGAAATTATTATAATTGACGCTGGAATTAAATTTCCAGAAGACGAACTCCTCGGGATCGATTATGTAATACCAGATTACACTTATTTTGTGCGAAACGAAGATAAAATTAAAGGGTTATTCATTACACATGGTCACGAAGATCATATCGGTGGAATTCCTTATCTATTACGTCAAGTAAACATTCCAATTTACGGCGGAAAATTAGCAATTGCCCTAATAAAAAACAAATTAGAAGAGCACGGATTACTTCGTAAAGCAAAACTTTATGAAATTCAAGAAGATGATGTTATTAAATTCAAAAAGACATCTGTTTCCTTCTTCCGTACAACTCACAGTATTCCGGATTCATACGGAGTTGTTGTGAAAACACCTCAAGGACAAGTCGTTCATACTGGTGATTTCAAATTTGATTTCACACCAGTCGGCGAGCCAGCAGATTTAACAAAAATGGCCGAAATCGGAAAAGACGGTGTACTTTGTCTCTTATCTGATAGTACAAATAGTGAAGTGCCAAACTTTACGATGTCTGAGCGCCGCGTTGGTGATAGTATTCAAGATATATTCCGCAAAGTAGACGGTCGTATTATATTCGCAACCTTTGCATCGAATATCCATCGCTTACAACAAGTTGTTGAGGCTGCTGTTGAAAACAATCGTAAAGTAGCTGTATTCGGTCGAAGTATGGAAGCAGCTATTGAAATCGGACAAAACCTTGGTTATATCCGGTGTCCAAAGGATACATTCATAGACTCATCTCAGCTAAACCGCCTACCAGCTAATAAAGTTGTTATGTTATGTACAGGTAGTCAAGGGGAGCCGATGGCAGCACTTTCACGTATTGCCAATGGTACACATCGTCAAATTCAAATTATCCCTGGCGATACAGTTGTTTTCTCTTCCTCACCAATCCCAGGCAATACAATTAGTGTAAGTCGTACAATTAACATGTTGTACCGCGCTGGCGCTGATGTAATCCATGGTAAACTCTCAAATATTCATACGAGTGGACACGGTGGACAAGAAGAACAAAAGTTAATGCTACGTCTTATTAAGCCGAAATATTTCATGCCAATTCATGGTGAATATCGTATGCAACGTATGCATATGAAATTAGCGAATGATTGTGGTATTCCAGAAGAAAATTGTTTCATTATGGATAACGGGGATGTTCTCGCTTTACGTTCTGATGAAGCAAGCGTAGCTGGGAAAATCCCATCTGGCTCTGTCTATATCGATGGAAATGGTATTGGAGATATCGGTAATATCGTATTACGTGATCGTCGCATTCTTTCTGAAGAAGGACTTGTTATTGTAGTTGTAAGCATTGATATGAAAGAATTTAAAGTTGCAGCAGGACCTGATATCATCTCGCGTGGTTTCGTTTATATGCGTGAAAGCAGCGATTTAATCAACGATGCTCAAACTTTAATTACAACACATTTAGAAAAAGTAATGGAGCGAAAAACAACACAATGGTCTGAAATTAAAAATGAGATTACAGACACATTAGCACCATTCCTATACGAAAAAACGAAACGTCGTCCAATGATTTTACCAATCATTATGGAAATATAAGAAAAAGGACAATGCCTCCTCGGCATTGTCCTTTTCTCTTATCTTAAAAAATGCTTAAAACGATCTACTTCATCGTCATGACCAATTACAATTAATATATCTCCCGCCTGAATGTTTTCTGTAGCTCGAGGAGATACGATAACTTCTTTCCCACGTTTAATTGCTACAATGTTCAAACCAAACTTCGCACGAATATCTAATTCAATTAAAGAGTGCCCATCAATTTTTTTATTTGCGATAATCTCTACAATACTATGCTCATCTGAAAGCTCTAGGTAATCTAACACATTACTTGATGCGATATTATTAGCAATCCTTTTTCCCATATCTCGTTCTGGATGCACAATATGATCTGCCCCTATTTTACTTAACACTTTTTCATGATAGTCATTTTGAGCTTTTACAGTAATATTTTTCACACCTAATTCTTTCAAAATTAACGTTGTTAAAATACTTGAATTCAAATTATCTCCAATAGCAACGACTACATGATCAAAATTACGAATACCAAGACTTTTTAATACCATCTCATCTGTTGAATCTGCAATTACAGCATGCGAAGCTATATTTGCAAACTCATTAATTTTATCCTCATCTGAGTCAATTGCCATTACTTCCATACCTAATTGAGCTAATTCACGGCAAATACTTCCACCAAAACGACCAAGCCCAATAACAGCAAATTCTTTCTCTTTTTCGCCCACAGGAATTCCTCCAATAACATCAAGTACTATGTACTTTTATTGTAACATACTTTAAATTCGCTACAAAAACCTGTATATACTTCTTATTTTTGTTTTTGCATATAAAAATACTGTTGTAAATAAAACGCGATACCGAAAATCAACATACCAAATACAAATATATTTCCAAATGAACTAAATGTTTCAAAAACGAACAATAGCGTTTCTTGTCCGAAAAAAGCAAATAACAGTTGTGTAAATGCGAATAACAGTGCCAATATGTAATGATGTTGATGGAATAAATAATGTGTTGCGCCTAAAAAAGCTACAAGCGAAACAATGAAGATCCACCAAGTTTCTAAAAACAATTGCCAATTAGTAAATTGATATCCATTTACTAATATCGCAATAATTCCTATAACTGCCATCGTCGGCACACTCCATAATAATGCACGCCCTCTAAAGAAGCGCGCACCTTTTGCATCTCCTTTTTCATTTGCGATGTATGTTAGCACGACAGTACTTATATACAAAACAGAGAGGATTGTTAAAACAATGATAAGCCAAAAATGTAATTGATAATATTCATGTTCTATATTCGTCACAATTGCAGCTAACATACATGGAATAAACATCCCTGTCCAACCATCTATTTTTCTTTCGTTCCAAAACACCGTATTACCAATCCGAATTCCTAATAGCATAAAAATAATGATACCTAGTACAAATAACGTAGTCTTATTCCCTACTAAACTCGTTGAGAAAGCAATTAATCCAATAAATAAAAAAAGAACAAATCCATTCATAATCTCTAGTACAGGTGACAAATATCTTTTCACCCATTTGTATGTTTCTTCATATTCACTATTATTTGCTAAACGATAGGCGTAAAAACTTATCCCAAAATAAACCGCCGCAATTATAACATATGCATATAAGACGAAACATAAAATCGCACTGCTAATTTGCACGTAATTCCCCACCCTTTTTTCTATGTATCACATTGATTTTACACACTTTTCATACTAAAAGTAAACCTGTATAAGGTAGTTAAATAATTATCTTACCTATTAGTACTAATTAATAATGAGCAGTGGCTAAAAACCCCTGCTCATTATTAAGACGTCAAATTTAACTCTACTCATTTGTATGAAGATGTCTAACACTAACAAATACAAAAGATGTTTTCGTCTCGGAACTAAAAAATCCCCACTCTAAACTGTTGCACAATTAGCGAGTAAGTTCACTTTCTATTTCCCTTCCACTTCACATATTGATTTAAAAATACAATCGCTTTCTCAATAACCTCTTCGTCTGGTTTTAATTTCGCATGATGTAAACCATATTCTGAATTTACTCCAAGCCAAAACATAAATCCAGGTATCTCTCGAAGCATATACCCAAAGTCTTCACCTGTCATTGCCTCCGTACATGTAAGTACGTCCATATTCGTTTGTTCACGTGTAAATTGCATAAACTCTCTCGTTAACTCTTCATGGTTATACACTTGATGATACATCGCTCCGTAGTCAATAGCAGCTTCACATTGAAAGGAAGCTTCTATTCCCGCAACAATTGCCTCAATTCGACTTTTAACACGTTTCATTGATTCCACTGATAACGTTCGAATTGTTCCTTCTAAACGAGACTTTTCTGCGATAATGTTTTGAACTGTACCACCTGTAATTTTCCCAATTGTAATTACCGCACTGTCAAGAGGATTCACATTACGACTAATAACTGATTGAAGTTGTGTAACGAGATGACTCGCTGCAACAATCATATCATTTGCTGTATGCGGATATGCAGCATGTCCACCTTTTCCTTTTAAATCAACGTATAACTCTGATGTATTCGCAAATAATAAGCCTTCTTTTGTAGCAATTGTTCCCACAGAGTATTCAGGCGCAATATGAAGTCCAAGAATCATATTAGGCTTCCATTCTTTTAACTCATCGCTTTCTAACATAGGAAGTGCACCACCTGGACCTTCTTCAGCTGGTTGGAATATAAACACAAGATCATCATCTATTCTTTCGCTTACAGCCGCTGTTAGAAGGCCCAAACCGATTGTTGTATGTAAATCATGTCCACATGCATGCATCATTCCTTCATGGACAGAAGAGAATTCATATCCAGTTTCCTCTGTAATAGGTAGACCGTCTATATCTGCACGATAACCTATTATTTTTTCTGGATTTTTTCCATTTACTTTAACAATTACACCTGTTTTCCATGTTCTCACTTCCAAATATTCGTTAGGAAGCGTTCTTATATAATCTAAAATATACTGTTGTGTTTTCCACTCTTTAAATCCGATTTCCGGAATTTTATGTAAATCTCTACGAACTTGGACAAATTTGCTTACTGTCATTTTTGCACCTCTATCTATAAAAAGCGTAAGAGCACATTCATGCTCTTACGCTTTTTGTTTTTTATTTCTCTGGGTTTAATTGACGAAGCTCTTGTTTAATTTCAGTTTTTGCTTTTGTCTTCTCATCAATTTCTTTAATTACACGTGCCGGAGTTCCCGCAACAACTGTATATGGAGGCACATCTTCTGTTACAACAGCTCCTGCTGCTACAACTGCACCTTTACCTACTGTAACACCTTCTAGAACAACTACATTTGCACCAATTACGACATCATCTTCAACGATAACTGGTTTTGCAGAAGGTGGCTCAATAACACCTGCAAGTACAGCACCTGCACCTACGTGACAGTTTTTACCAACCGTTGCACGTCCACCAAGCACTGCGTTCATGTCGATCATAGTACCTTCACCAATTACAGCACCGATGTTAATTGTTGCATTCATCATGATAACAGCGTTGTCACCAATTTCTACTTGGTCACGAATAATCGCGCCTGGCTCAATACGAGCTTTAATACCTTTTAAATCAAGCATTGGAATTGCAGAATTACGACGGTCATTCTCAACTACATAGTCAACAATGTGCTTATTATTTTCATCAAGAATTGTCTTAATTTCAGACCATTCTCCGAATAATACACCAGATTTTTTATTTACAAATGCTTGTACTGTTTCAGGGAATGTTACTTCTTTTAAATCCCCTTTTATGTATACCTTTACAGGAGTTTTCTTTTCACTGTTTTGAATAAACGAAATAATTTCGTTAGCGTCCATCATTTTCATTCTTGTTGCCTCCTAAATCCATTTATAATGTTACTCTACCAAACGATAGAGCGAGTAGCAAGACAATAATCTTATTTTTCCATTTGAATTTCTTCTATAATTTCTAAAAATGCTTGCACTTGCTTCAACTGCCTTGCCGAGTCACTCGTCAATAACCATGTTTCTCTCGTTAATTGAACAGGTGTTTTATACATGTTTTCCTGCACTTCTTTTAAAACAGTCGAAGGTAAAAGAGCATAGCCTATACCATTTAAAACAAGCTGTTTGCACGTTTCAATTTGGTCAACTACAATCGTTCGCTTAGGTGGATTGGAAAATAATCCATACCACCAATTTTGTATTTGTCCATAGTAAGTCGAATCACTTTTAAATTGAATAAAAGGTCTATTTGTCTCTTTCAACATTGTAATATCTTTTATTTCTTTATCAACTAAGTATAATTCATCTTCAAATAATTGTTGCTTCTGACCTTTATATTCTTGTGTCCCTCTTAATATGGCGACGTGAACGTCTCCTTCATAAAATTGCTTTTGCACTTCACTACTCCAGCCAGTAAACAGAGATATCTTCACAGAAGGATACTTTTGCACAAATTTTTTCAAAACAGGTGGAAGCCAATATTGGCCAATGACTGATGCAACAGCTATTTTTAACGTACCGTATGTTTCCGTTCTAAAAAGAGCCAGTTCACTTTTAATATTCTCTTCCCGTTGTAACATTTCTTTTGCATAATTTGCAACTTTTTCCCCTTCAGGTGTAATTGTCAATCCTTTTTGTGAACGAATAAAAAATTTCATTCCCCATTGTTTCTCCATAGATTGTAATCGTTGACTAAGCGCAGGTTGGGAAACAAATAAACGTTCCGCCGCTTTTCTCATATTTGATTCCTGCGCTAACACAACCATCATTTGAAAATCATCAATTTGCAACTTTCTCCCTCTTTCCTTAGCTTCCATACACCTAATTTTAATAAACATTTCATCCTTAATTTAATTGAATACTTTTATACATTAGAGCGGTTTGTTAGTTCAAACTTTTCTTATGTTTTATGTCTTTTTAAATATAATACATACACAACTGATATGCACGAAAAAAAGTGACTTCGCCTTTTCTGTGAAGTCACTTTCCCTACGTTATCGATTATGCTGTCTCACTTTTTTATTCAACAATTTTAAAATAGCCCGACGTGTTAAAATACCCTCGAAGTAACCTTCTTCATTGACAGCGCAAATAAAAGGATGATCAATTGTCATTTCTAAAGCTTTTGCAAAAGAATCTTCTAACATAAGAACTGGAATCTCTTCCTTCATCACTTGTTCCACTTTCATATTCTCAAGTCTTTCAAACTCAATGCGCTCTAATCCTAAAATACCATCTAAAATCATAGCAGTACTAATTAACCCATGTAATTTATACATAGGATCTAAAACAGGAATCGCCGAATATCCAGATTTCACAAGAACGAGTAAAGCATGTTCTAAACCATTCCCTATTTGGACATGTGCTACTTTTTCTGATGAAATCATTAAATCCTTCACAAGAATTTGTTGAAACTCATCTTTCGGAATACTAATCATGTTACATCCCCCATTTCCCTTGCTTATATTCTCCAATCCTATTCACATTTTATGATAGCGTTTTCATATTATTATTTTGTCCTAACATTCTTCTAATAAAAATAAAGATACACAGCTATTTTAGCATATAACATAAAAAAAAGACTACCATTCCGGTAGCACTTAATACCCTTTATTTTTTAATCGGTAAAATAATCTTGTGATTTTTTTATATTGCGTCACATCTGTCTGTTTTAAACCATTCTCAATGTCTGTAAGCTCCACCGCTAAAATTTCGCTCGCGTAATTTTGCTGAAACAGAATATCCAACAATAAATTTTCTTCTTCTCTTGTTAAAACAAATTCCTTTTCCATATGCCCCTCTCCTTGCACTCACATCATCACTCTCATTATATAAAATTTTCAACTCATTTAATAGATGTAATATTCAGTTTTTGTTAAAAACACTTAACGACTGCAAATATATAGACATCATTTCACATTATTTCGTATATCTGTTCGCATAACTAAATGCCGCATAAGCATCTGGTTTAATTTTTGCTGTTAATCCCATTGCTTGAATTTTCATCGTCATATCTAAAATAAATTCTTTTGTTAAACCATCATTCCCGATATCTAAATGAATTTCCATTATGAATCCTGCTCCCTCTTGAGCGTATGGGTGCAATAAATCCCATATTGTTTGTATATGATTGGGAGTAAATAGATAGGCGATTTCTTGACTAAACTGTGTTTCTAAATATATTTTCTCTCGCAACGTTGCTGGCTTATTTTTCACTGATTTATGATGCAAACATCCCCATGCTCCTTTGCCAACCCGATGAATATGTATCGCTGTAATAAACCTCGTATCCTTTTGATGCGCTTGTGAGTCTGTCCCAATGGATAATCGATATAAATTTCGTGGATCCTTTTCAATGAAATTACAAATGCGGTTAAATACCATATCAAAATTCAAATGTCTCTCTGAAACATTATAAAATGTATGCTCACCGTCCACATAGTCACGTCCTTTCAATTAGACAGACTTTTCGTATTCTCATTGTATGGGACAAAAACAAAAATTATAACTTACTACCCTTTATTCGTTTCAATATTTCGAATTACATAATTACAAAACTTACATGTATAAATTACATTTTGATTAGACTGGGCAGTTAATACATGATTAATTTCAGCATGACTGTGACAATTAGGACAAATAACAATCGGTAAGCGTTCCATCCTTTGCACCTCCTATTAATATTTACTATCATTGTAGGAAAAATGAAAAATTCCTATACATATACATTTATAAAAACTCTTTTATTTAATCGCGACTTAAATTGAAACTTCTACTACCTGTATAGCCCATTAATTAATATAACTAAAAAAGGTACCACCATTTGGCAGTACCCTTTTTATATGTATCAAGAAATGATATCGTAAATCTCAATTGCAACCATATCGATGTTATCGAATTGATACACTTGAGGCTTTTCACCTGGTTGATACACTTCTAACTCATACATTTCACTTTTATCGAAAAATTTCACGCTACATTTGCGCTCACCGTTCACTTCAAAATAGCGTTGTGCTACTTCACCGCTTTCAGCTTGTTCTTGTAGACTAACAAGTCGAGTTAAAATTCCTTGGAGTAGAGACATGAAATCTCTCCTTTCTCTGATCTTCCTACCAATAGGTTTTACAGCTATACTCATTCTATCCGTCATAACAGAAAAAACGTTCCACAATCTAGGATAAAGGTTCTTGGCCAGAAACTCAACTAAAATTTGTCGAAATAAGAAGTAAAAAGATGAAAGAGCATCTTTTTACTTCTTTATTGCGCTTTTTATACTGGCAGAATATAATAAAACACAGAAAAAGGGAGGAATTACAATGAAAAAAATTGAGGTTTATACACAACCTGATTGTCCGCCTTGTACCATTGTAAAAGAATTTTTAAAACATAATAACGTTGTATACGAAGAATTTGACGTAAAAAAAGACGCTGCTGCACGCAATCGTCTTTTATCCGACTATGAATCCTATTCAACTCCAACAGTTGTAATTGACGGAGAAGTTGTCGCAGGGTTTCAAATTGAAAAATTACAACAGCTACTCGGTATAGAATAGGAATAGGGGACACCTATTCCTATTTTCATAATTGTTGTAACCTTTTTATTTCAGTCAACAGTTCCTGACTTTCATGATACCCTGCTAATTTCCATTTTCCATTATCCTTTTGCAATGTCACAATTTGATATTGTCCACTCTTTGCCCGCTCGTAGACATATAAATTTTTATGTTCTTCATCATAAGACATTTTTGTTTCTGAATTAAAGGAAAACGGAGCTTCTTTTGCTGGAAGTAAATATTCACCACTTTGTTTTTCATTTCTACTGTTTTCATCTGTAAAAACTTGAAGGAAATTATTTGTAAAATATGGTGATAACGTCGCTATCATCTTATTCATAGATATTTGCTTCCCGCGAATTGAAAATTGCGTTTCATAACCTTTTTGTATCGTTGTAAACACTTCTTTCCGATCCACTTTCACTTCTTCTTTTCCTAAAACAGTTGTAACACTATAACCAACTAGAAAGGCAACACATATAAATAGAACAAACCATATTCCATATTTCTTCATTTTTTCACCTTCCTTTTAAAAGAGCTTGTCTTTGTAGTATTCATTGTAACAATGATTATGCAAAGAAAGGGATGATTTCGTTCGTAAAATCTTTACAACGATAGACAGCATTTTCATCATCATTTTCACTATTACCAATTTATGATAAAAACAAACAAAAAAATGCACGAATCTCTTCGTGCATTAAAATAAAACATCTTCTTCATATAAATATTCATAAGATAAATCTATAAATAAAAAGTTTTCATCATCAATTGGGAAGGAAAATGTTCGTACCATTTCACCAGTTTCAATATCGGCATATAAATCTGAAAGTCTCGCCTTATTTTCAAAACGCATTTTCATAATATTCTCAAGAAAATACGGACGCCAACTCCAGTTCTTCATATAATACTCCGGCATCACAATCCATTCCCCATCTTTTTTCATAACATTACCTGATTGTTGAAAACCATCTTCATTGCAAATAAATATGCGAAAACTACATTGTGATATACTTTGACTAAATTGTAATAACCAATCATTTATATCTTCATTCTTTTTTTGTTTTGACAGAACATCACCAATTCGATCACGTAACATCTCTGTTAAATGATAAATTTTTTGCAACTTCTTTTTCTCATGCTGAATAAATTGATGACATTCATTACCAAGTCGCTCTTTTAAAACATTCGTTTCAATAAAATCAGGTAAACATTCTTTTAAATAATTACCTTGATAGTATCTACCACCGTTTTTCCAAGCATATTGTAGTTGATAAAAAGCATCAATTTCTTCATATAACAATGTTGCACCAATTCTTCTTGCAAGTAAAGATAAGGAATATAAAATATCTTGATAAGATTGTATAAGTGCAGTTTGCCTTAAGTTTGTTAAATCTACTTTTAAAATATCAGGTGCTAACACGCTAATACGTTCTAAATTACTTGTACCCGTTCCAACTTTATTAATCGAGATTTGAATACCATATGTACGATAATACATCAGCAAATGATTAAATTGCTCAATATCTTCTTTACATTCATGCTCTGTTATCTCTAAAACAATGTGGTTCAAATTTAAACCTTGTTTTTCATACATCAATAAAAGTTGAAGTAAACTTTCATCTTCGTCATTCATTAATACGTTAGCATTCCGATGTATAAATAATAACAATTTTTGATTGCTTTCTAAATAACGGTTTAAAGCTTTTTCTACTATAATGTTATCCGCTTCCAGTTGAAACTCACTTGGAATAGAATCATCGTGAAAGAACGAAGCTAAACTTTGTATGCCCTCTTCTGTTTGAATACGTCCTACTACTTCATATCCAATTACTGTATGTTCATCAGCACTAAAAATAGCTTGATAATAAGGAAGGACTTTATCCAAGTTACTCATTACATCTAATGCATCTATCAACGTGCTTCCCTCCCTTTACTTTTCAAAAATTATAACACGATATTTACGGAAAAATAATAAAAAATCCCTTCAGTTTTCCTGAAGGGATTAGAGGGGTAAAATGCTAAGGGGAATTAGCAATTCTACTATGAAGAAAAAAGAGGTCTTAAATATACCGTATATATGACCTCTTGTAAATACCTTTCTTTCACATGTCACAATTCCGTCACATTTTTCCACGAAAAAATGAATCAAACATTCATTTAGTCATCCCTCTTAAAATGGATATTGATGCAAGTGTTGTCCTCCATCCATTGTCATGCATGTTCCATTTATGTATGCAGCTTCATCTGAACATAAATAATAAGCTAGACCCGCAATTTCTTCTGGCGTACCTAGTCTTCCAAGTGGCACACTTTGTAGTGTACGCTTAGCCATTTCTTCTGAAATCCATAATTTATCGGCACCGCCCGTACGTTCAATCGGCCCTGGTGCGATAGCGTTAACTCGTATTCCATATTTACGCCCCCACTCAACAGCAAGCGTTTTAGTCATTGCTAATACGCCAGCTTTTGCTGCAGCCGAATGAATAACTCCTGGACCTGCATCCCATGCATATGTCGCTACCATATTAATGATATTTCCTTTTATACCTTTCTCAATCCAATACTTCCCGACAGCTTGACTGCAATAAAATGTACCATTTAACACAATATTAATGACCGAATTCCAGCCATTCACAGATAAATCTTCTGCTGGACAAATAAAGTTGCCAGCTGCATTATTTATTAAAATATCAATTCGTCCGAACTTTTCATCAATATGTTCAATCATTTTCTGAATATCTTCAGTATTTCGTACATCCATTTGTACAGGCAATACTTGCCCTGGAAACTGTTCGATTTCTAACTTTGTTTCCTCCAATTTTTCTTTTGTACGCCCTGTAATAACAACTCGTGCCCCTTCTTTTGCAAAACGAGTTGCCATTCCTTTTCCCATTCCACTCGATCCACCTGTTATAATTACTACCTTCTCTTTCACATATATCCCTCCCAAAAATGAATACACATTCATTTTATCACTTTATTTGATAGAAATCTTTATATTTTTCAATTTTTCTGATATTTTAACGTAAAGAGGTTTCTTTTCGTTCATTTTTTTCATAATCTATACTACTTTTTTAGTGTTTAAAATATATTTTTAAAAAACTGAAGGGAGATTCAAGTAACCTGTATATGAAGAAAATTACAAGAAGAAATTTTTTGAAATCTGGAATACGCACTTGTCTATATTCATTTATAACCGCTAGTATCGGCTATTATTATGCTAAATATATAGAGCCCTATTTGCTTTCTTTTACGCAACACACACTTAAATCACAGCTTATACCAAAAGGGTTTCATGGTATGAAGATCCTTCAATTTAGCGATTTACATCTCGGATACTATTTCTCTCTCCAACATTTATCTCAAATCGTTTCCAAGATTAATGCTGAAAAACCAGATATTGTCCTTTTTACTGGTGATCTCATTGATGACTACCAAACATATACCGAGGCTCCTTTTGTTGCATCCATTTTAAAGAATATACAGGCACCCTTCGGTAAATTTTCTATTTATGGTAACCACGACCATGGCGGATATGGAACTGAATACTATGACCACATCATGCGCGAATCTGGATTTGAACTTTTGCACAATAGCGAAAAGCGAATTCGTTTACTGGATAATAGTGAAATTTCTATTTTCGGGCTCGATGATATGCTACTAGGTAAACCAAAAATAGCGGAAACTTTACAACATGCAAAACAAAATATTTATACCATTGTTCTCGTTCACGAACCAGATATCGCGCCACAAATCGCTACATATCCAATCAATCTTCAACTTTCTGGTCATAGCCATGGCGGACAAGTACAAATTCCTTTTTTAGGTGCTATTATTACCCCGTCGCTTGCAAAAGAATATACTGAAGGTTTCTATAACATTCAAGGTTTGACTCTCTATGTCAATCGAGGTATTGGAAGAACACGTGTCCCATTCCGCTTTATGTCAAAACCTGAAATTACACTCTTCATCCTACAACATTCGTAAGAATTCGCCTATTTTCTTACATATCCTTTCTTGTACGCGCTCATCCACGCTTGGTCCACCATATGATAAAAATGAGTCCAGTAAAGGAGGTTTGTTCATGTATCCATATTATCAACAGATCCCAGTTCGTTCAGCACCTATTGGCCCAGCAGGCGACTCACGCTTCTTTCCATTTTTCGGGGTTCCATTTCTAGCTGGAATTGCTGGAGGGTTAATCGGTGGAGCATTAGCTTTCGGCCCTAGACCGTTTTATCCGCCTTATCCACCGCCTTACCCACCACCTTATCCTTGTTACGGCGGGCCTTGTCAACAACCATACTATTACTAATTTAAAACAACGATTCTTCCAAATATTATTCTCTCAATGAACCGACGCATCATACGCTTATAATAAAAACTATTCTCTCTACTCATTCTTCCATTTACGGAACATATGAGTAGAGAAAAAAATAAAAACCTCTTAATTTCGATTAAGAGGTTTTTACTTTTTCTCTATTATTCAGCGTCTGTATTTTGATACGCCATCTTAAATAAATTCACTTGGCTATCAATTTCTTCTGTACTACTATTAATTATATAATAATAGTCACCATCTTTATTTTGTTCACGTGTTTTCACATTATCAGCTAAAATCAGCTGTAAAATTGCCTTTATTCTCGCTTTCATTTCAATATCTAAAATTGGGAAGGATATTTCTACTCGTTTTTCCATATTTCGCGTCATCAAATCAGCTGAAGATAAATATATTTTCTCATCTCCATTATGATGGAAATAATAAATACGGCTATGTTCTAAATATCTTCCAACAACACTAACTACACGAATATTTTCACTTACATTCGGAATCCCTGGCCTTAAACAACATGTCCCTCTAACAATGAGCTCTACCTTCACCCCAGCTTGTGATGCTTCATACATTTTTTTTATTAACGGTTTATCTGTTAACGAATTCATTTTAGCGATAATATATCCATTTCCATATTGTCTATGATAACGGATTTCCTCATCTATTAACTCCATAAACTGCTCTCTTATATCAAACGGGGCAACAGATAAATGATGAAAATGCGGTTTTTTTGTATAACCACTCAAATAATTAAAGAAATTTGTTGCATCTACACCAAAGTCTTTTCGCGATGTAATATATCCAAAATCGGTATACAACTTCGCTGTTGCATCATTATAATTTCCGGTCCCAAGATGTACAAACCTTTCAATTTTCCCGTTTCTTCTTCTTACAACTAACGTAATTTTACTATGCGTTTTCAAGTGACTTACTCCGTAAATAACGTGACATCCGGCCTGTTCCAATTCTTTAGCCCAATGAACATTATTCTCTTCATCAAACCTTGCCTTTAACTCAACCAATACCGTCACTTGTTTTCCTTTTTCGGCTGCTACCTTCAACGCCTGAATTATTGGAGAATCTCCACTTACACGATATAATGTTTGTTTAATCGCAAGTACATTCGAGTCATCTGCCGCATCACGAACAAAATCAACGACTGGCTGAAACGACTCAAAAGGATGGTGTAATAAAATATCATGTTCTATCGCTTTTTCAAATACATCTTCCTCATCACCTAAATCTTGAGGAGGTTGTGGAATAAGAGCTGGATATACAAGATGTTCATATAAAGGCGCTAATTTTTTATATAAGGAAAATAAACATGTTAAATCTAACGGTCCATCCATCATGTACACATCTTCATCTTTTACTTCCAACACTTCATACAATAACGCTAGCACTCTTTCATCAATGTGTTCTTTACCAACTTCTAAACGAACGGCAGCTCCCCACTTACGCTTTTTTAATTCTTTTTCAATTACTTTTAATAAATCGCGTGCACCTTCTTCATGGATTGTTAAATCCGCATTACGTGTAATGCGGAAACGAGTAACAGGTGATACGTTATATCCTGTGAATAATTTATGGGTAAAACCACTAATTACATCTTCTAATAAAATAAATTTATGTTTTTGTCCTTCACTCGGTAAAAATATGAAACGCTCCAGTAAAGAAGGCACTTGGACAATTCCTAACTTCGTGCGATTTTCTTCCTCTGCCTGCTTCTCATCGTATAAAATAGTAGCTAAATTCAAGCTTTTATTTAATAACATAGGAAATGGACGATACGCATCAATAGCTACAGGAGTTAACACTGGAAAGATTTGTTCATCAAAATACTCTTCGATAAATCCCCTCTGCTCTTTCGTCAAATCATGGAATGTTAGACGCTCAATCCCCTCTAGTTCAAGCGCTGGCAATATGTAACCTTTAAACGTATCGTACTGTACAGTCATTAAGTCATGCGCTTTTATCGCAATCTTATTTAACTGTTTCTTCGGTGTTAAACCTGCTTTATTTTCTGGCTGATTAAATCCGGCACTTACTTGATCTTTCAAACCTGCTACGCGCACCATAAAAAACTCATCTAAATTTGAACTGAAAATACTAATAAACTTTAATCTTTCTAAAAGTGGATTATTTTCATCTTGCGCTTCTTGTAGTACACGTTCATTAAAAGCTAGCCAGCTCAACTCGCGGTTATTATAATACGCTGTATCATTTAAATTTACTAAATTCCCCTTTAGCAATTCCATTCTCTTCACACTTCCCTTTGAAACTTTTTCACTATAATTTAGTTACTTTTATTTTATCAAATTACAATATTCCAAAGTGTTAATTTTTCGTAAAGACATCCGTACAACTTAACGTTTTGATTCGAATGATAAGTGAATATTTGTTTTCAATACTCTTTCTAGCTGCTTTTTTTGTTTTTCAGCTTGTACTTTTTCCGCTAATGCCGATTGCTCACATACAATTCTAAACGTTAATCCTTCTTTACTTTCTGTTATAGATATCGTTTCAACAAGCGCTCTTTGTCTCACATTTAAAGCAGCTGAAAATTGCAAAACAGCTCCTAATAGCCGGATTTTTTTTTGTTCATTTTTATCAAACCATCCTTCAAATGGGGCTAAATGTTGTTTAAATAACATTTTTGATTTGTACGAAGCAATAAGTGCTAATCTAACTCGATCTTTATGCATCATACCATCAATTGTTTTATTCGCTAGTAAATAAAACGTATGTAAGCGGCTCGCCTCTTCATCAATGTACTTCCCTATATTAAATACTTTCGCCGCTTGATGGAATATTTCCCAGTCTTTTTCCGACATAGAAATAAGTCCTGATCCTTCAAGTTGTTTACAAATCAATGTTCCTTGTTTAATAAGTTGAATTACAAATTCCATATCCATTTCGTATTCATATGATAATAAATATAAACTTTCTTCTACTACGTTCGGATAGTAAAAAATCCCCAAATCTTTCGCTAATTCTTCATAAAAAACACCTTCTCTTAATCCTTTTTTACTCAATACAAATGACGGTGCCTCTATAAGGTTAACAAGCATATGAAAGACTTCGATCGCTGGAATAATTGTATCTGCTCGATCTTTCGCTAACCCCTCCATCTTTTGAAGCTCTATGAACGATAATTCTTTTAATTCCTCTTTTACATGTTTAATATCTTCTTCTTTCATTTTGTATAAATGTAATCCGGCTATAGGATAACAAATTAAATTTTGATGGATTTTTACCATATTCCTCGCACTCCCCCCAATTGCGATAAGGGGTAATTTTTTATCGATTAACCACGGTAGCGTTCGAAATTGATACCATAAATAGTTTTTTATTTCCTCTAACTCTTCTGTAGTAGGAATATCCCCTTGAATAAATTGTTGCTTTAAAGAAAGTGCTCCAAAAGGAAAGCTATGATATTCTAAAATTTCTCTATTTCGAAAGTATGTAACTTCTGTACTCCCCCCACCAATATCAACTGTAATTCCTTCTGAAAATGAAGTGGAATTCATAACTGCTAAATAACCGTAACGCGCTTCCTCATATTCTGATAAGACTCTAAGAGTAAAATCTGTTTGCCCTTCAACAAGTTTTTTAATTTCAACTTGATTCTCAGCCTGTCTAATTGTTGCCGTTGCAACACAAAGTACATGATGCAGCTTATGGAATCGTGTACTTTCTTGAAATTGAAATAATGTTTGTAATAATACTTCTATTCCTTCTTCACTTAATACACCATTTACTAAATAATTTCTTAACCTAGCGACCACTTTCGTATTTTCAATCTCTTTATAAAAACCCCCGCTTTGTTTTTCATAAATAACTAAGCGCATTGTATTAGAACCAATGTCTATAATGGCATATTGTAATTTTAATATTTCTTTCAAACTTCTCACTCTTTCATTATCAAATTTCTGAAACATATTCTATCACTATTATACAAAATAGTTGTTTTTTGTAACAATATTGCTTTAATATTGAAAATATATACAATTACTTTTTGCATATAATAAAAACCCATTTTATTTATGCTATAATAAGGAAAAATTGAAAGGAGAGTCAATATGAAACCTTCACAACCACAATCTCCATTGCATAATCAACATTCTATTAATAGACTAGCTCAATCTATTTTCGTTGTGAATCGTCATGCTAAAGCTGCAACTAACCCTAAATACTTATATTGGTTAAAAAAGACTGCTTTAGAACGCTTAATTACTGAAAAAAAGGCTATCAAAGAAGGATTACATTTTTCTAGAAATCCACGTTTTAGTCAACAACAATCCGATGTTCTTATACGTTTAGGTGATTATTTTTTCCATATCCCTCCTACGAAAGATGATTTTCGCACCCTACCGCATCTTGGTCACCTTGAATCCTCCTATCGAAATCCGAAAACAACCTTATCTTTAACAATAGCAAAAAAAACACTTCAAGATTATATTGGTCCTGAAGCATTAAAACAAGAAAAAAAATTAAGCGAACCAGTTCCATGGTATAGCCGTACCTATACAAAAAAATAAAACAGTTTGGCCTAATATTAGGCCAAACTGTTTTATTTTTTATCTTCCTTAATTTTAATATTCGCTTGTTTATAGAATGCAACTTTTTCTGTATTATATGATTTCGTATATTCATTAAACTTATCTTTTTCTGTCTCAATATCTTTATATGCTTGGTTTACTACCTTTACTTTCTCGCTAATATCTTTTAATTTTGTACCTTTATCTTGTAGCATTGTATATAATTCTTTTTCTTGCTTTAAAGATTTATTATAGCTATCGTACATCTTTTGGAATGAATCATGTCGTTTCTCATAGGTACTCTTTACTTTATCCGCCTGTTCTTTTAATTTATTATCTTCAATTTTCTTCACATGCTTATCAGCTGACTTCACTTCTTCTTGTGCTTTATTTAACGCCTCTTTTTCTTTAATAAGAACTTTTTCTCGTTCAGCTGTATTTTTCACCGCTTGATCAAGCTTATCCTTAACAGCCTGATTATTATCTTTTCCTTCTTGGACGATTTGATTATATAATACTTGACCCTCTTTCTCTAATGACTCTAATTTTTTCGCATCTTCAAACATTGTTTTTTCTTGCTTGGCAGCATTTTCAAATGCAACATATAGCTCCTCTTCTGGTTTTGGGCCAAAACAACCAGCTAGTAAAGTCATTGATAATGCAGTTACAATTGCTAATTTATTATATTTCAACATCTTTTCCTCCTATTAATAGACGACCATCGTGCCAAAAATCCCATGAAAAACATGTAACTTCGTTATCTATTTCACGCTCGCATCTTTTTACGAAGATCATCAATAATTATTTATACTGCTTGTACAATTTTCGTACTTGAAATTATGTAATGTCTTAAAACATAAAGGTATTTGCCTTAATCTTACCCACTGCAAGAAATACTATAATGTTTCACCTGATAAAAGATCTTCTTTGACCTCTCACGTCTATCATTCCCTTTCTCACTTTCTATCAAATAACCTCTTTGTCCATTTTACATAGTGCAAAGGTGACCTCGCAACTCTTACAAAGATTCTTTTAATTTCTTAAAAAGGAAAAGTGTAGAGCATGTTTTCCTCTACACTTTTAAACTGAAAACATTGTGCAAAATGCATTGACACATCCACACACAATTATATGCTGTTTTCATATATTTTTAAATACTTTTGTTACAAAAAAAAGTTTTCTTGTAACAAAAGACAAAAAAATGTTACAAAAAAATCTTTATATCATACTTCTTCAAATCAAAGTTTCATTCATGACTTTGCAAGTTTCTATAATTATACAATTGGTTTTGTGCCTTTCTAAACAAATCTTCAAAAGTTTTCCCTTCTATCGGATAACTTGCAGCCCCAAATAATAGTGTGACACTTAATAAATCATTCGCTATTTCATTTTGAATATTTTTGATTAATCGATTTGTTATTGTTGACTTTTCATAGCCATTATCAACAGCTACGATCACATATTTATTTTCATCCCACCTTGTAACTACATCGCCTTTTCGAACTGTCTTTACAATTGTACGTTCTACTCTTTGGACTAGCTCATCTAACTTTTTTTCTTGCACTGTATCCTTTAATACATCCCATTCTTTTACGGAAAGAATATACACTGTAATATTACGAGAATCTCTTTCTGATAAAGCAGCTACCTTCCCGAAAAAATCAACGACAAAATCGTTATTCGTCATTCCTCCTAATTCACTATTCACACGCGTATTCGCTCTTTTATCGTACCAATGTCCAAAATAATAGCTTAGTATCATTTGCAATATATAAATAATAAAGACGGTAAAAAACGATCGCGAATCTAGCTTAGCAATTACATCCTGAAGTGCAATCCATTCTGTAACCGCAACTGTGTTTCCAAGTAATAATCCACTAATTTTCCCTTTATGTTTCATACTCTCCCCCCTTTTTATACTAATATATGCTTCTATAACAATAATGTTTTTCTACAAAATAAAAAATGTACATATCTAATGTACATTTCTACTTAAGCTTGTATACCTTTTCTATTTTATTTCATATATATACTATATATCGTTTTTAGAAAGGAGTGACCTATATGCTTCAAAAAGAAAATCTATCAGATATTATGCGCTTACTAGCTGGCTTTTTGTTATCATTAAAATTACTATTTAACTCTTTCGGGATAAACTTCATTACAAACGATCAAATTGACGCTATAGTAAATATTATTTCATTTCTATTCATTCTATATTTTGGATACAAAAATAACTATGTTGGAAAAAAGGGAGTGGAACAAAAAAAATTACTCAAGAAGCACAATCTTCATTAAAGAAGGAACCTTTCGCACAGGTTCCTTCTTATCATTTTCTGACAACCACTTCATTTGTTTGTAGCGGTCCATATGATACTCCTTTATATTGAAATGTATATGTAGCCTGAAATAATGAATTGGGAGGAGCTTTATCTTTATTTGCTTTTATTTGACAAATTAATTCTACCTTTTCACTCGGCGATAAATTATCGATTCGCCACCTTACAAGCTGAAATAAAAACTCACTGATTCCCTTATCTGCTTTTAAAGAGTTTGGGATATACGCAAAATAATCACGAATCATATGACTTACAACTACTCGCGAAATGATTTCAACGCCTTTATTTTCAACTTCAAGTCGAATAATTAGTATGTCATTAACATCATAGATCATCTCATATGAAAATTTTTCTTTATACATACTACGGATTTGCAATGTGACTGCTACATTGGATGCTTCCGTTTCCTTTTTAGAACCATCAATCCACAAAACCGGCTGTAACGGTATAGAAAACCTTCCTTGATCCGAAATTCGTTTCCATATTTTCATAATATATTCACCTCATTCCAGATATATCATCTATACAACTTTATTCTGCCTCTCGATGCAATAAACTACACTTAGAAAAAATATTGAGCTTGTTACAAACCATATTAAATTTTTCTTTTCCTTTTATCCTATTCGACAATATAAAGAAAAAACCATTTTTAATAGGTTGACACAGGTTATTCTTTATTAAATATTTTTTTACAATTTCCTTCCTTGACTACATAACAAAATAAATTCTTACTCTCTCTTTTGGTCAATATAATAAAGTGAAACTTTAATCAGTGGGGGTTTTGTCCATCCCCCACTGATTATTAGCCTTCACCAATCGGGCTTTTACCGACAGTTAATCTCCTACCTAACTTCCTCGCATTCGCCAAATTTTGGGGTGGGAGTCTTACTGCCCGTTAAAGCGGGATAAAATACTTTGGCTTAAGAAAATATTTACCTTTTAGTCAAATTTGACTATAATATAATCTATGATTTCCATTCTTTATATCATGTAAAATCAATTTTTATAAATAAAGAGGGAACGAAACAAACTGTACACAAAGGTTTTTATTCACTACATCTAAAAACTTAAGTTAGTTTAGTTTTTATTAAAGGAGGGCTACTTTTGGAAGCACAACTATCAAAAAACGATTCAAGTAAAACAAAATTTGTTGTTGCTGGTTTACTACTTGGTATTCTAATGGCAGCAATGGATAACACAATCGTCGCAACTGCGATGGCAACGATTGTCGGAGACTTAGGAGGGTTCGACAAATTCGTTTGGGTCACATCTGCCTACATGGTAGCAACAATGGCCGGAATGCCTATTTTCGGTAAGCTGTCTGATATGTACGGACGGAAACGCTTTTATATTGGCGGATTAATTCTCTTCTTATTTGGTTCTGCACTTTGTGGGACAGCATCAAGTATTGAACAACTAAGTATTTATAGAGCCATTCAAGGAATTGGTGGCGGCGCTCTTATGCCTATCGCATTTACAATTATGTATGATATATTCCCACCTGAAAAACGCGGAAAAATGACCGGACTATTTGGTGCTGTTTTCGGAACATCTAGTGTTTTCGGACCTTTATTAGGTGCTTACATTACAGATTATATAAGTTGGCACTGGGTCTTCTATATTAATATTCCATTAGGACTTATTTCCTTCTTCTTCATTACTAAATACTATAACGAGTCTCTAGAATATCGAAAACAAAAAATCGACTGGGCCGGTGCCATTACACTTGTCATTAGTATTGTTTGCTTAATGTTTGCTCTAGAACTTGGCGGTAAGGAGTATGCATGGGACTCTAATGTGATTATTGGTTTATTTTCAACTGTTGTTATTATGCTTATTATTTTCTTCTTCGTAGAAAGAAACGCAACCGAGCCTATTATTTCTTTCCACTTATTTAAAAAACCTTTATTTGCAGCTAGCCAAGGTGTTGCCTTTTTCTATGGCGCAGCTTTTATCATCTGTACAGTTTATATTCCAATCTTCGTTCAAGGTGTTCTCGGTGGTTCAGCCTCAAATGCTGGATTAATTTTGACACCTATGATGGTAGGATCTGTAATTGGAAGTCAAACTGGTGGACAGTTAGTTTCACGAACAAGTTATCGTAACATCATGATAGTATCTGGAGTTTTCTTCGTTCTTGGTATTTATTTACTAAGTACTTTAACTATGGAAACACCTCGCAGCCTCGTAACAATGTTTATGGTGCTTGCTGGACTTGGAGTAGGATTCTCCTTCTCAGTTTTAAGTATGGCATCTATTCACAAACTAGAAATGAGAGATCGGGGTTCTGCTACATCAACGAACTCATTCTTCCGTTCCCTTGGAATGACCCTTGGCGTCACGATTTTCGGTACGATTCAAAATCATGTTTTCACTGATAAATTAAAAGCAGTCTTCCCTCCTGAACTAGCAAAAATGGCTCCTAAAGGTGGCGACACAAGCTTTTTATTATCACCAAATGCTACTGAAAAGCTACCTCCTGAAGTACTGAGCGGAATTAAGGAGGCTCTTGCAACATCTATTGCTAATACATTTTTCTGGGCACTTATCCCAGCTACTCTAAGTATAATTTGTATTTTACTTATGGGAAATGAACGTCTTTTAACAGGACCGAAAACAAAGCAAAAACAAAAACAAGTAAGCTAATATAGAAAAACGAAACGGTATATCCCTTTATGTAAGAGGATATACCGTTTATAATATATATAAAGTTTCTATATACAGGAGTTGAGACAGCATGAGCATGAAGTTAGTCATTCTCGGCTTGTTACTTGAAGGAGATAAACATCCATATGAAGTGCAGCACATAATGAAAGAACGACAAATGGATTGTTATATTAAATATGCCAAAGGATCGCTATACTACGCCTTCGAGCAATTAGAAAAACAAGGTGCGATTAGCGTTACTAATATTGTTCGAGATACGAATAGACCAGATAAGACGATCTTCCATATAACTGAAGAAGGAAAAGGGCTTTTCCACACCTTATTATTAAAACAATTTGAAGCGAAAAACCAAATATATAAACCTATTTATTCTGCGCTCTCTTTCGCTCACTTTAGCGACGAACAAGCACTAGTTCCCATTTTGGAAAAAAAGAGAGATGATACAGTGCTATATTTACATACAATGCAAACGATATACGATCATAATAAACAACTAGTTCCTCGTGCTCAACTATATATTCTACAAAGCGTCATTGAGCATATTAATGTTGAATTACGTTGGCTAAACACACTCTTACAAGATGCAACTGCAGGTCGCCTTTCAGAAATAGGTGTAGATAATGATTAAGTTTTTCTAAAAGAGGTGCCTCCTCTTTTAGAAAAACTTAACACTATAATTATTCCTCGCAACTCAAAACACCCTCATTTTAATAATAAATAACCATTTAAAATTCTTAATTTTATGAATAAAAAGAAATAAAAAAACTTTAGAATTTTCTTATTTTAAAACAGTGGACAAAATTCCGAAAATTGTGTTAGAATTTGTTTCAATATCATATCGCTTGTTAAATTCCTTTCAAAAGGAAAATAGGTACACGAATATTTCACTTCGTGTTTAAAAGGGAAGTTTGGTGAAACTCCAACACGGTCCCGCCACTGTAAATGCTGAGATTTCTTTTTTGTGCCACTGTGAAAACGGGAAGGTGAAAGAAATTATATGAAGCATAAGTCAGGAGACCTGCCTATTTTAACAACACTGATAGACTCACGGATGATGATGAGGTGTTAAGAACAAGAAGGAAGGCTTATTTTTCTATGCCTTTATGCTTTTTGTTATAGGTATTTCCGAGTAAACGGAAATGCTTACTTTCAATTAGGGAGGAATTTAAAATGGCAATTCAAACAAGTAACTTAGGTTATCCACGTATCGGACTACAACGAGAGTGGAAAAAAACATTGGAAGCTTTTTGGTCCAATAAAATTGATGAAGAACAATTTTTAACGACAATGAAAGAAATTCGCCTTCAACACGTCAAAGTACAGCAAGAAAAAGGAATTGAATTAATTCCAGTTGGCGATTTTACATATTATGACCACGTTCTGGATACGGCCTACATGTTAGGATTCATCCCGTCACGTTTTTCAGAGTTTACCTCTTACCTTGATGTATATTTTGCAATGGCACGCGGCTCTAAAGATCACGTTGCTTCTGAAATGACAAAATGGTTTAACACAAACTATCATTACATTGTTCCTGAATATGAAGAAGGATTACAAATCTCTTTAAAAGACAATCGTCCTCTTCGTTTATATGAAGAAGCGAAAAAAGAGTTAGGCGTTGATGGAAAACCAGTTATTTTAGGCCCTTATACATTCCTAAAACTAGCAAAAGGTTATAACGAAGAGCAATTTTCCACTATTTTAAAAGAGCTAGTTGCACCTTATGTACAATTATTCTCTGAATTACACGCAGCTGGAGCACAAATTATTCAAGTTGACGAACCAATCTTCGCATCTTTAACAAAAGATGAAATTAATCAAGCGAAAGAACTTTACGAAGCTATTCATAAAGAACTTCCGGATGCTAATCTTCTTCTACAAACATATTTTGATAGTGTAGAAGAGAACTATGAAGAAATTATTACATTCCCTGTTTCTGGTATTGGATTAGACTTTGTTCATGGCAAAGAAGGTAATGTAAATGCTATTTCAAAATATGGATTCCCAGCTGATAAAATTTTAGCTATCGGTTGTATAGATGGCCGTAACATTTGGAGAGCTGATCTTGATGATGTACTTTCTTTATTTACAACATTACAAAATCAAATCACAGCAAAAAGTTTAATTGTTCAACCTTCTTGTAGCTTATTGCATACTCCAATTGATAAAACGGAAGAAACTCACTTAGCAAGTGAATTATTTGATGCACTTGCATTTGCTAATCAAAAATTAGAAGAACTAGTCCTTATCCATTCTGCTCTTACTAAAGGTGTAGAAAGCATCAGTAGCGATCTGACAACATATCGTAATGCACATCATGCAATCCGCTCATCAGCTGCACGTAATCGTGAAGATGTAAAAGTGGCACGTACATCACTTAAAGAAGATGATTTCTCACGTCCTCTTCCATTTGAAAAACGATATGAACTACAGCAAGTAGCTTTACAATTACCGTTGTTACCAACAACAACTATCGGTAGCTTCCCGCAAACATCTGAAGTTCGTCAAACACGTAAACAGTGGCGTAACGGCGATATTACAAATGAACAATATAATCAATTCATTGAACAAGAAACTGCTAAATGGATTCGTTACCAAGAAGATATTGGTCTTGATGTACTAGTACATGGTGAATTCGAAAGAACTGACATGGTGGAATATTTTGGAGAAAGACTTGCTGGTTTCTCCTTTACTAAAAACGGATGGGTACAATCATACGGTTCTCGCTGCGTAAAACCACCTGTTATTTATGGTGATGTTGCCTTTATAAGTGGAATGACTATTAAAGAAACTGTATATGCACAAAGCTTAACAGAGAAAGTAGTAAAAGGTATGCTAACTGGACCTGTCACTATTTTAAATTGGTCATTCGTTCGAAATGATATTTCAAGAAAAGAAGTTTCATATCAAATTGCATTAGCACTTCGTCATGAGATTGAATTACTTGAATCTTCCGGAATTAGAGTAATCCAAGTCGATGAGCCTGCACTTCGTGAAGGTATGCCGTTAAAAGAAAAAGATTGGGATGCATACATTACATGGGCAGTTCAATCATTCCTTTTAGCAACATCTTCTGTAGAAAATGAAACACAAATTCATACTCATATGTGTTACAGTAACTTCGAAGATATTGTAGATGCAATTCGCGCGTTAGATGCAGATGTTATTTCTATCGAAACATCAAGAAGTCATGGAGAATTTATTAATACATTAAAACATACAACATATGAAAAAGGAATTGGTCTAGGTGTATATGATATTCATAGCCCACGTGTCCCAAGTAAAGATGAAATGTTCACAATCGTGGAACAATCTTTACAAGTATGTGATCCTAAATATTTCTGGATTAATCCAGACTGTGGTTTAAAAACACGAAGAACTGAGGAAGTTATACCTGCTTTAGAGCACATGGTTCAGGCAGCAAAAGACGCTCGTTCTCTCCTAACAACAAACGCATAATAAAAAACGTGTTATCCTTCAAAAAGGATAACACGTTTTTTATTCTACACTCTCAAAATAGAAGTCGTATTGTACTTTATATAATTCATCGTCTGTTGGCTCTTCAAGAGGAGTTGCCTGCAAGACTATCATATATTCCCCGTTCGGAATAGGAATATGCAATTTATTAGAAAGAATACTTGTTATATATACTTCTTCATTCTTTACTGTGAAAGGAACTGATATCGTTCTAACCACTTCTTCTTTCTCAATATGATTTCCGCAAGTAACTTCCACTTCACAAGTATAGTCAGAGATTGCTTCAAAAATAATAGCTCCATCCACCTCAGCATATCCTCTTTCAAAATCTTCAGGAGTCCAATCTACATAAGGCTGCTGACCATCATAATTCATTATCATTAATTGCGAATATGAAATTGTTAATTCCATAACTATCCCTCTCCTCCACTATGAAATGTATACTAGTTACTATTTCACTTCAAATTTCACACGCGTACCATCTGGATATTTGTCTAGCTTATTCCCTACCCAAGAACCTGCACCACGGTTATCTGCTGGACTTATATATTCAATATGAGCTCCTTTTCCGCCTTCCTTACACATCGCCATCGGCCATTCATCACGGTCATAACCTTTCTTCGTCGGATATGGCGCTAACGATAGTTTCCTTCTATCCGCTGCACCATTACGATCAATTGTACACATTTCTGAATGCCCTTCTTTTATAGCATCCGTTATATGTTTCCCGGTCTCTGGATATCGTTCTTTTGGGAACTCTAGAATTTGATCATACGTAGTTGTTTTTTTAGTACTTGTCTCCTCTGGCACAAGTACTTCATATACCGCTACCAAAAGAGAAAGAATTGCAATAATTGAAATGATAATACCTTTAAATTGCTTCATGTGTACCTCCGTGTTCCTACCAATTTCTTTTCCTCAGTTATTATAACAAACTTCTTCTATGTATGTTCTCAGACATTATTTTAGCTCTTCCTCCCCATTCCGCCAAAAACATTCATTTTTCCTCATCTTTTCACTAATGCTGTAGAAAACTAATAACCTTCCGACATTCTTTTTCAAAGGAAGTCCTCATAAAAGATTGAAATGATATATACGATACTTTTTGGGGAGGAACTATCATGGAAGCTATGTATAAAACGAAAGATGTTACAAATAAAACAGGTATCCCAAAACATATAGTCCGAAAATATAGCCAACTCTTAGAGGAACACGGTTATATCATTTCAAAAACAGCTGATGCTCGTATTTATAAATTGGATGATTTAAAACTATTGAAATCTATACATGAAAGAGCTGCTACATTACAAGAAGACATTTCAGAAACAATACCTATTATTTTAAAAGAAAAAGAGGCCCCACCTGTACCTATTATTCAAGATAAACAAGAAGTGCAACCAAAAGAAGATGGGCGTAATTTTGAGGAGTTCATGTTAAAACTTGAAATGCTTGCTCAATTAAATGAAGCAATTATTCATCAAAACTCTACTCTCATTACACAAAACCGTTTAAAAGACGAGAAATTAGATGAACTAATGCAACAAGTTTATGTAAAAGAAGGGTCTCAGGAAAAAATGTTACAAGAGCTAGTTGTTCACGCCGCTCAAACAGATGCACTCCAAAAAGAAAAGATGGACTTATTAATGAATCATATGTATAAGCGAGAATCCAAGCAAGAAGAAAAAATGAATAAACTTGTCAATCAAATTTACAATAAAGACAGCAACCGTGATACACAACTTATGCAAGTTATTCGTGAAATTCAAGAAACAAAAAGATTAGTCGCCGCCTCAAAAGAGCAAAGCTTCTTTCAATCATTTAAAAGTTTATTCGTTCGAACAAAACAAGAAAAAATAAATGAATGAAACTTTGTATATTTTTCTGATGTAAGATAAAATAAAAAGTTACCTTCTACCGGTAACTTTTATTCCTTATATCGTACAGCTGGCAATATAATAATAGCTTCAGTTCCTTTTCCGCTTTCACTTTTATATTCCAATGTACCATTATGCGCTTGTAAAATACTAAACGTTACCATAAGACCTAATCCTGTTCCTTTTTCTTTTAAAGAATAATACGGTTGTCCAAGCCTTACTAACTGTTCTTTTGTCATTCCAACACCACTATCTTTAACTCTTATTATTATCATTTCATCTTTTTGAATAGCTGTTACTTTTAAATACCCTTTGTTTCCTTGAATTGCTTCAATACCGTTTTTAACGACATTCATAATAGCTTGCTTCAATTTCGTCTTATCGCCGATAGTATAAAGGCTCTCAGAAATCTCAACTTGCAAATAAACGCCCTGCATCGCTGCAAATGATGACATAAGAGTTGTCATTTCAATTAATTGTGCTGATAAACAAATATGTTCTTTTTTTTCAATTTGAGGCCTTGCTAAATTTAAATAATCTGAAATAATCTGTTCAGCACGATCCAGTTCAGCTAATACGAGACGCATATAATCTTTGTTTTTTACGTCTTCCGTACTCTCTAGCAATTGAATAAACCCTCGTACAACAGTGAGAGGGTTTCGAACTTCATGTGCAACACTTGCAGCTAACTCACTTACAATATTAAGTTTTTCTGATTTTTGCATTTCTGTACGCAATAATGCATTTTCATTTAAATACTCAGTCAAATACACTTGAAATACCATTGTCATAACCATAATAAGTGATGCAAATATATACCCACTATATAGATTAGATATGTACGGTGTAAAACCTGTTTCTAAAAGGACATTCAACATCCCGACTACTAATGAAACAAGAACATAAAATGATGCAATCATAAAAGCTAATATTAGCTTCTTATCTCTTGAAAAAAGAGACCATTTCTTTGACAAAAACAATGGAATTATCGAAAGAAATATAACTTCTACGATAGGCAACCAACTGAGCCCCTTAAAAATCCATTCATATGCAACAAAAATAATGGCAGGGATGAGCCCAACAATCCCACCATATAAAAAACCACTCACAATTGGAATTGGATGAAAATTGTATCCGCAAACGGTACCAAAACAAATAGAGTATGTCATGGAGAGAACGAGTGTAACGCTAGATAAAAACATAATAAAGTAGCGATTAGGCTTCGGAAGCATTCCTTGATAACGATTTAAACGAATCGCTTCATATAAAAATAGTGGTAAAATAATGATGGCAATTTGGATCATTAAATCACGAATCAGCTCCATAGCCTCTCATCCCCTATATGTATTTTGATATGATTATATCATTTTATAAGTCTATTTGTTTTAAAATTTTGATTTTTCTTAACATTTTTGTTAATTATTTGTTAACAACTAATAATAAATGTTACAAATTTCCGAAATGATTGTAAACCCTGTACCAAATTTCCTTCGTGCAGTATACAATGAATACGGATTACAAAGAAAATAAAAAACACTTCACTAGACGGACAACTATCGCAAAATACAGCATATAATCCATACTATCTATGTTTACAAATAAGTGATCATTACTTTAGTAGGAGGAAGATAAATATGGCGGGTACTACGCTTGTTTTAAAAGAAGAAAATTTGGTTGTGCTAGAAAACGTTGAAAAATCAGTATACGAAGAATTGCAACATAAAGCAGGGGACGAAGACTGTACATGTGCTGTAAATGAATCCGTTGTCCATCTTGGCAAAGTATCTTCCGTACTTTGGAACGAAGATGAAATAGATTGGGAATACGGTTATTAAAAAGTCGCTTGCAGCGGCTTTTTTTGTGTTTATGCGTAAACAAATGGAGTGAAACTTTAAGTAACTCACACAGCTTATACTCTTATGGACATTTGAATCCTCACATAAATTCTTACTTCCACTGAATTTTAAGATACGATTCTTATCTTTCACAAATAGCCGGGGAAATTTTATAAACAAAGCGTAATAGTTAAAAATATGATAAAATGAACTTAATTTTCAAACGGAAGAAAGGGAGATACAATGGAACAATTCATTAATCCTAGAGTGAAGGACATCCAAATTTCTGGAATCCGTCAGTTCTCTAACATGATTCAACACTATGATAATCTCATCTCTTTAACAATTGGGCAACCCGATTTCCCTACACCTTCTCTAGTAAAAGAAGCTGCTAAACGGGCCATTACAGAAAATTATACAAGCTATACACATAACGCTGGTTTATTAAAATTACGCGAGGCGGCTTGTAACTTTGTAAAAGATAATTACGATTTACACTATTCACCTGAAAACGAAACCATCGTTACAATCGGTGCTAGTGAAGCGATTGATATTGCATTCCGAACAATTTTAGAGCCAGGAACGGAAGTGATTTTACCTGCTCCTATTTATCCAGGTTATGAGCCTATTATTCGACAATGCGGTGCAACACCTATCTTTATAGATGTTCGTGAAACTGGATTTCGTTTAACAGCTGAAGCTCTGCAAAATGCAATTTCAGAACGAACAAGATGCGTCGTTTTACCATATCCATCTAATCCGACTGGCGTTACATTGCCAAAAGAAGAATTAGCAACGATTGTATCTGTCTTAAAAGATAAAAATATTTTCGTTCTTTCTGACGAAATATATAGCGAGCTAGTATATGAAGGACAACATACATCTATCGCTCAATTCCCAGAAATGCGTGACAAAACGATTGTCATTAATGGCTTAGCCAAATCACATTCTATGACAGGATGGCGTATTGGATTTTTATTTGCTCCGGATTATTTAGCAAAGCATATTTTAAAAGTTCATCAATATAATGTGACATGTGCGAATTCAATCGCACAACATGCTGCAATTGAAGCGTTAACAGCTGCTAAAGATGCACCGAAGATGATGCGCTATCAATACAAAAAACGCCGTGATTACGTGTATAATAGACTCATTCAAATGGGTTTAACGGTTGAGAAGCCGACAGGTGCATTTTATTTATTCCCATATGTTGGACATTTAACATCTTCATCATTTGATTTTGCACTTGATCTTGTAAAAGAAGCTGGGCTAGCCGTCGTTCCTGGAACCGCATTTTCTGAATATGGTGAGGGTTATCTTCGTCTTTCCTATGCTTATAGTATCGAAACTTTAAAAGAAGGCTGTGACCGTTTAGAAGCCTTTCTAAAGCAAAAAGCTAAGAGTTAAACTCTTAGCTTTTTGTTGCATACTGATCACAAGTTTGACGCTTCAATAATTTATGCGGAATAATAATGCATTTTGAAGTAGACTCAGAATGCTCTACCTTATCAACTAAAGCTTTTGCCGCTTCATACCCTAATTGATAAATATTCACATCAACTGTCGAAAGTGGTGGACTAGCAATTTCTGATAATAAAGCATTGTTAAAGCTTACAATCGAAACATCTTTCGGTACAACAAATCCTTTTTTAGAAAGCGCACTTAACACGCCAAGTCCAATTAAATCATCCGTTGCCATAATTGCCGTCGGTGGTTGCTTTAGTCCCATTAATTCCTCAACAGCCTGTTGACCACTCTCTCTTGAAAAATCAAAGTGTAAAATATACTCTTTCGGTAATATAATATCTGCTAGTTTCAAAGCATCACTCATTCCCGCCAAACGATCTCTCGTTACAAGTAAATCTGATCCACCGCCGATGAATGCGATTTGTTTATGGCCTAATGAAATCAAATATTCCGCTACTTCTCTTGCTGCTGTATAATTGTCATTATCTACATATGTAATTTCATCTTTTCGATCATATGGTTTTCCAATTAATACAAACGGGAAATTTTGATTATGCAAATACTGAATAATCCGGTCATTTTCTCTTGAATATAAAAGAATAATTCCACCAATTTGACGCCCTTGTACCATCTTTACAACACCATTAAAAATTTCTTCTTCCGTTTCACCTGTCGACATATAGAGTGCATACCCTTCCATATGTGCAAATGAGCTAATTCCTCTTATAACTTCTGGAAAGAATGGGTTTTGAAAAGCTTTACTTGCTGAGCTCGGCATAACGAGCCCAAGTGTTTTCGTTGTTTGATTTGCAAGGTTTCTTGCATTTAAATTTGGGTGATAGCCTAGTTCACTCATCACTTTTCGAACACGACGCTTTGTCTTTTCACTTATACTTGGATTATCAGCAATTACACGGGAAACTGTCGATGGTGCAACATTTGCCTTCTTCGCCACATCTTTAATTGTAACTGTCATAAAAATCCCCCCTCTCACTTCTCTGCCATATTTCATATATTGTTATCTTGCAATCGGTGCAAGTAATAGGAGAAGTCGTAAACTTTCATCACTTTATTCTATCTTGCAAAAATCATCTTATTCTCCCTCTCCATGTATTGTAAGGGATATAGCTCTTTTTTCCTATACTATAATATACTATTTATTTCACATTTTTTCACATTTAATGTCAAATCTCTTTTCATCTCCCTACAAAGGCTTTTATAGAGAGATGAAAAGAGAAATGGGACGTAATGTCCCATTTTCACCCTTTCGTACCTCCAGCTGTTAAACCAGAAATGAAGTATTTTTGTAATGATAGGAATAAAATTGAAATTGGTATTGCAATTAATACTGAACCCGCTGCAAACGTCGTAAATTCATTACCAAATTTTTTCGCTACCATTTCATATAATCCAACTGCTAAAGTGTAATTTTCCGGCGTGCGTAAAATAATACTTGCTAAAATGAAATCTGTAAATGGACCGATGAAAGTGAATAATGCTACAACCGCTACGATTGGCTTTGCAAGCGGCATAATGATTTGCCAAAAAATACGGAAGTGTCCTGCTCCATCCATGCGGGCTGACTCATCCAACTCTTTCGGAATCGTATCAAAATACCCTTTCATAAGCCAAGTATTCATCGGAATTGCTCCACCCACATAAATTAAAATTAATGCAAGATGTGTATCAATTAATCCTGTTAACTGCGCTAATACGTATAGTGCGATTAACGCCGCAAAGTTCGGAATCATTTGTAGAATTAAAAATGTTAATAAACCATTTTTTCTTCCGACAAAACGATATCTCGAAAATGCATAAGCAGTAAAGCTAATTGCTAACACCGAAAAAATCATCGTCATAACACTAACTTTTAACGTATTTTTATACCAAAGTAAGTACTTACTTGAATCAAGATCAAGTAGCTTACGATAATGATCTAACGTAGCATTTTTCGGAATAATGCTAGAACCAGACAAACTATCTCCTGGATTAAACGATGAACCAATAATCCATAGTAATGGATAGAAAATAATCGCACACATTATGAAGATAACCAAATAACTTAATGAAAGACGTAACATCTTTTGTCGTTTAATATTCATTTACATCATATCCTCTTCTTGGAATGATTTTGTTCTCTTAAATTGCCATAACGCAACTGTAATAACGATTAACGATAAAATCATTGTAAGAGCTGCTGCTTTTCCGTACTGCGCTGAAGTCATCGTTAACTTATAAATCCATGAAATTAAAATATCCGTTCCACCTGCATCTTGCCCCGCTACAGCAGGACCTCCGCCGTTAAATAGATAAATGATACTAAAGTTATTAAAGTTAAACGTATATTGTGTAATTAAAATTGGTGCTGTTGCGTATAAAACAAGTGGCAATGTAATTTTGCGGAACTGTTGCCAAGCAGTTGCTCCATCTACTGTAGCCGCTTCGTATAATTCTCCTGGAATCGATTGCAATATACCTGTTGTCATTGCAAAGACGAATGGGAAACCGAGCCACGTTTGGATCATAATTAAAGCAATCTTCGCCCAAAACGGATCTGTCATCCAAGCAATCTTTTCAATCCCGAATAAAGCTAATACTTGATTATTAATTGCTCCAAATGTTTCATTAAACATACCCGAGAAGACAAGAATAGATACGAACGCGGGAACAGCCCACGGTAAAATGAAGATTGTTCGAATAATTGCCTTACCTTTAATACCAGGCTGATTTACGATAATTGCTAAGAAAATACCAAGTGCAACTTGTAATGTTGTTGCAACAAATGTCCAAATGACAGTCCAAGAAAATACACTTAAAAATGTCTCTCTCCACATTGGTAATGTGAAAATATCAATAAAGTTTTTAAAGCCCACCCAATCTACTAATTTAGCTGGAGGAGAGTGATATAAGTCATAGTTCGTAAATCCAATTAAAATTACAAAAATGATTGGAAATACAACTACAAAGATAAGTAATAGAAATCCTGGTGAAACCATTAAATATGGAAAACCTTGATCTAATAAGTTACGGTATTGCTCTTTTACTGAGTTTAATGGTGTTCCTATATCACGTTTCTTCCCATTTTGGTATGCATCATATAAGTTAATTCCATATATCCCCAAACCGAACGCTATGACGATAAGTGCCAAAATTCCTTCTACTAATAGAAAGACAGAATGGTCACGTGGAACTTCTGTACCGAGCGTTACAATTCCCCATAATCCCATATTTAACAAATCAGCAAATGCTACAATAAATGAACCTGTTAATACTAGAAAAATAAGACCTTTTACAAATTGTTTATTATATATTTGGCCCATGCCTGGAATAATAGATAACATGGTCGCCATTTTCCTATGTTTCGAACCGTTCATATCTTTCATTGGTTCCATAGATGTTTGCATGTTCCTTCCCCCTTTTTTCTTCCTACTTGGAAGGGAGAGAATTCGTGCCTCTCATATTAGAGGCACGAACTTCACCTTATTTTTTATTACTGTGGTTTGCCTCAATATTTCCTTTAATTTGTTTCACTGCACTATCAAGCGCAGATTTTGGTGCCTCTTTATCTGTAACAACTAACTGAAGAGCGTCTCCAGCTGGTTTCCATACTTCTTGCATTTCTGGAATATTCGGCATTGGAATTCCATTTTCTGATTGAGTTGCAACTGCTTTTGCAGCTTCATTATCTTTAATAATTGGATCTTCCATTACTGATTTTACTGGAGGAATTTCTTTTGTCTTCTCAAATCGAATTTTTGCATTTTCTTCATTTGTTACCCACTCAGTGAACTTTGTAGCTAAATCATTTTGTTTAGAGAAGCTTGTTACATGCCATCCTTTTACCCCAACAAATGTTTTCATCGGTTGACCATTTGGTAATTTCGGCATTGGAGCAACACCATAATCAATTCCGTTCTTTTCCATCGCTTGGAACGCCCACGGTCCGTTCATAATAGATGCTGCTTTTCCTTCATTAAATAATCCATCAGCAGCAGGGCCACCAGATTCACCGATAATACCTTTCGGGAATAACTTTTCTTTGTACCATTTTTGAAGGTATTCAGCACCTTGTACTGCTCCGCTATTATTTAATCCAACATCACTCGCATTTGGCTTTCCGTCTTTCTCACCAAATACATATCCGCCCATACCTGCCATAAACGCGTTAGCAAAGTAGAAGTTATCTCCTAATGTTAAAAATCCGTACTTGCCATCCTTCGTAAAGTCTTTTGAGAAGTTAAACAGCTCGTCCATCGTTTCTGGTGCTTTTTGCATTAATTTTTTATTGTAAATAAAAACTGGTGTTTCAATTGCTTTTGGTAAACCATATAATTTCCCGTTGTATGTCTGTGCTTCTATTGATAAGTCAGTGAATTTACTCTTCACAGCATCATCTGCTTTTACTTCAGAAAGTAAGCCTTCTGTTACTGCATTTCCGATTTGATCGTGTGGCAATGTTACAACATCTGGTCCCGTCCCCGCTGGTCCATCAAGACGTAACTTTTTCACTTGATCTGTCATTTGCATTTCAACAACTTTTACTTTTACTTTATATTTTTCCTCAAAGCTTTTCACTGCTGGTTCTAAACCAACACCTTTTTTATCATCTTCCCAAACGAGAAGATCATAGTCTTTCTTCGCTTTACTTTCCTCTTTTTTCCCTGAATCTTTCGGTCCACATGCAGATAACATGCCGATTGACAATGCTGAAATCGTTAATAGTGATAATGCTTTCTTCATCCCAAAAACCTCCCTAAATTGTCTATGTACCTCTTCAATTGAAAACGTTTGCATTTAATAGTTTAATAGAAGCGCAAACAATATCTAAATCTATGAAAACGTTTGCGCTATTTGTCTATCATTATACATCCTTTTATTCATTTTGCAAATATTAATTTTCAAAACAATCTTATCATACTCTTTATTCATTGACTTTTTATTCATTGACTTTATATAAAATGAATACTACTCTTATAAGCAATATTAAAGTTATGTGGAAGGCAATCGTTTGCAACATAATCTTTATTATTTCGTTTAAGGGAACTATATGTATAGAGATATTAAAGGGGGATTTTCTATATGCTTAAAGAAGCGATCTATCATAGGCCAAAAGATAATTATGCATACGCTTACGACGAAAAAACAATTCACATCCGAATACACACCAAAAGAGATGATGTTCACAACGCCGCTCTCATCTACGGTGATCCGTACGAATGGCAGGACGGGAAATGGATTACAGCTAGTACACCGATGAAAAAAACCGGATCTACTGAGTTATTTGATTATTGGTCCGTTTCAATCAAACCAAAATTTAAACGCTTACGTTATGGATTCGAATTAAAAAACGACGTAGAAACTTTTATTTATACAGAACGAGGATTTTTTTCTAATATCCCAAATGACGATGTCGGTAACTTTTTCTGCTTTCCATTTGTTCATGCAAAAGACGTTTTCAGGGCACCATCCTGGATTAAAGACACAGTATGGTATCAAATTTTCCCGGAACGATTCGCTAACGGGGATAACACATTAAATCCGGCAAACACCCTCCCTTGGGGAAGTACCGAACCAACTCCAACTAATTTTTTCGGCGGAGATTTTGCTGGTATTATTCAAAATCTTGATTACCTTGTTAAGCTTGGAATCTCTGGCATTTATTTCACTCCTATTTTCAAAGCTCATTCGAATCATAAATATGACACAATTGATTACATGGAAATCGATCCACAATTTGGGACGAAAGAAACTTTCAAAGAACTCGTTCAGGCGTGTCATAAACATGGTATAAAAGTAATGCTCGACGCTGTTTTTAATCATAGCGGATACTTCTTTGATAAATTTCAAGACGTGCTGAACCAAGGTGAGAATTCCGCCTATAAAGATTGGTTCCACATTCATGAATTCCCAATTATAACCGAGCCACTTCCTAATTATGATACTTTCGCATTTACACCGTATATGCCTAAATTAAATACAGCACACCCAGATGTAAAAGAATATTTACTTGAAGTAGGGCGTTATTGGGTAAGAGAATTCAATATAGACGGTTGGCGCCTTGATGTAGCAAATGAAGTCGATCACAGTTTTTGGAGAGAATTCCGAAGTGAAATAAAAGCATTAAATCCTGAAGTATATATTTTAGGCGAAATTTGGCACGATGCACTCCCATGGCTACAAGGTGACCAATTTGATGCTGTAATGAGCTATCCTGTTACAAACGCTCTACTTTCTTACTTTGCTAACGAATCCATTCATGCAAGTGAATTTATGAAACAAATTACCGATTCTCTACATTCCTACTCTATGAATGTAAATGAAGCGGCATTTCATTTATTAGACAGTCATGACACACCTAGAATTTTAGCAACATGTAACGGGGATAAAAATAAGTTAAAGTTACTCTATGTATTTCACCTTTCTTTCATCGGTTCTCCTTGTATTTATTACGGCGATGAAATCGGTATGGATGGTGGAATGGACCCTGACTGCCGCAAATGTATGATATGGGATGAAAAAGAACAAGATACTCTTTTATTTACACATATACAAACATTAATTTCATTACGGAAACAACATAAAGCATTTGGAGGAAATGGTACTTTTCAATTCATTGAGGCAAATGATGAACATAATTATATTTCTTATACAAAAACATATGAAGATGAAACTATCTTTTTCGTTTTAAATCCTACTAACAGTGAAGTTACAACTTCACTCCCTCTTCATATTACCAGGAAGAAAATAATTAACATTTATACAAACGAAGAATTTTCAGCGGAAGCAAGTGTATTACAAGTTACACTTCCACCGTATGGATTCTCTATTTTAAAATGGTAATAGTAAAAGCCTTATGCCAGGGTAGCATAAGGCTTTTCTTATTTCAATTTAAATACCATTGCTTCATATGGTCGTAATGTAATGTTTTCTATCAATACATTTTCTACATCATAATTGTGTATTAATAACTCTGCTTCACTATAAACAATATCCTCTGGCAATTCAAATACACATTCATCCGCAGTGAAGTTTGCAATCACCAGCAGCTTTTCTTCTCCATATGTTCTTACATAAGCAAAAATAGAAGGGTTATTTTCTAATATTAAATCATATGTTCCATACACAACTATTTCATTTTTTTTACGTAATTCAATCAATTTTTTATAGTAATAAAAAATTGATTCTTCATCTTGAATCGCTTGTTTCACGTTAATCTCTTTGTAGTTAGGATTTACCGTAATCCAAGGCTCACCCGTTGTGAATCCAGCATGTTCTCTATCATCCCACTGCATCGGAGTTCTAGCATTATCTCGGCCCTTTATATATATAGACTGCATCACTTTATCAATATCTTCGCCGCGCTCTATAACTTTTTCTTTATACATATTTAGTGTTTCAATATCTCGATATTCATCAATTGATTCAAATCGAACATTTGTCATTCCGATTTCTTCTCCTTGATAAATATATGGTGTCCCTTTCATCATATGAAGTACTGTCGCTAACATTTTTGCTGATTCAGTATGATAAACCCCATCATTACCAAAACGAGATACAACGCGAGGCTGGTCATGGTTATTCCAATAAAGGCTATTCCATCCTGTTTGTTCTAATGCTTTTTGCCACTTTGTTAAATTTTGTTTCAAAGTAAGGAGTGAGCATGGTTTTACATCCCATTTCCCACCTTCTCCGGAATCTAAATCCATATGTTCAAATTGGAATACCATTTGCAGTTCTTTTCTAGCTTCCCCTGTATACAATTTAGCCTCTTCTGTCGTTACACCAGGCATTTCCCCAACCGTCATAATGTCATACTGAGACAATACGTCTTCGTTCATTTCATGCAAATACTTATGAATGTTCGGACCGTTCATAAAATGTTTATGCCCTGAAACATATCCTTCTTCATCCGTTTCAACAGCTGGTAAGCCATCTTCTTTAGAAATAAAATTAATAACATCCATACGGAACCCATCAATTCCTTTTTCTAACCAAAACTTCATCATGTCATAAACATCTTGTCTTACCTTTTCATTATCCCAGTTTAAATCTGGCTGTTTTTTAGAGAACAGATGTAAATAATATTCATCTGTCATTTCATCATATTGCCATGCAGATCCACTAAATGCTGCTCCCCAGTTATTCGGCTCTTTCCCTTCTTTTCCAGGGCGCCATATATAATAGTCTCTATATTTATTATCTTTTGATTTACATGATTCAATAAACCAATTATGTTCATCTGAAGTGTGATTAACAACTAAGTCCATCATAAGTTTCATATTACGTTTATGCATTTCATGTAATAGTTCATCCCAATCTTCCATTGTTCCGAACTCGTTCATAATTTTACAATAATCACTTATATCGTAACCATTATCATCGTTTGGAGATTCATAGACTGGTGATAACCAAATTACATCAATACCTAATTCTTTTAAGTAATCTAGCTTCGTAAGAATACCACGAAGATCCCCTATACCATCACCGTTACTATCCATAAAACTACGAGGATAAATTTGATATACTACACTTTCTTTCCACCATTGTTTTCCCATTATGCTACCCCATTTCATCTATACTATTGATTCGTTTTTCTTTTTAAGGCGCAAACGTTTTCATTACTGAATGATAACAGATTCTATCAAAATTTAAAATAGCGCTTACAATATTTATTTTCTTTTTCTAATAAAACATGTGGAACTTATTATATATTCATAGGGATAATGAAAACGTTTTATTTTTTTATAGTGTTTTTATTTCTTTTTTGAATCTATTCGTTTATAATAAATTCAAAGAAAACGTTTGCATAAACTTTCTAGGGGGAAATATCATGGCAGAACTTAAATTAGAAAATATTTATAAAATATATGATAATAACGTAACAGCCGTAACAGATTTTAACTTACACATTCAAGATAAAGAATTTATCGTATTCGTTGGTCCTTCTGGCTGTGGAAAATCTACAACACTACGAATGGTAGCTGGACTTGAAGATATTTCAAAAGGAGAATTTTCAATTGATGGTAAGCTAATGAACGATGTTCCTCCAAAAGATCGAGATATCGCAATGGTCTTCCAAAACTACGCTCTTTATCCACATATGAGTGTGTATGATAATATGGCATTTGGATTAAAACTTCGAAAAATACCGAAAGATGAAATCGACCGTCGAGTTAAACATGCAGCTCAAATTTTAGGACTTGAACAATACTTAGATAGAAAACCGAAAGCTTTATCAGGTGGACAACGTCAACGTGTTGCATTAGGTAGAGCAATTGTTCGAGACGCAAAAGTCTTCTTAATGGATGAACCATTATCAAACTTAGACGCTAAACTACGTGTTGCAATGCGATCAGAAATTTCTAAATTACATCACCGCCTTGGCACAACGACAATTTATGTAACACATGATCAAACTGAGGCAATGACAATGGCTTCACGTCTTGTTGTTATGAAAGACGGCAAAATCCAACAAATTGGAACTCCAAAAGAAGTATATGAAACACCTGAAAATATTTTCGTTGGTGGTTTTATCGGTTCACCCGCAATGAATTTCTTCCGTGGAAAATTAACTGAAACCGATTTCGTTATAGACAGTTCACTAAAGATTAAAGTATCTGAAGGAAAAATGAAGTTATTACGCGAACAAGGCTATGTAAATAAAGAAATTGTTTTAGGTATTCGTCCAGAAGATATTCATGATGAACTATTATTTTTAGAAGCTTCACAAGCTACTACTTTCACAACAAAAATTGAAGTTGCAGAGTTGTTAGGGGCTGAATCCATTTTATATATGAAACTTGGAAATCAAGATTTTGCAGCACGTGTTGATGCAAGACATACTTTTTCACCTGGTGACCAAATTAAACTTGCTTTTGATATGAATAAAGCACATTTCTTTGATAGCCAAACCGAACAACGTATTCGTTAAAAAATAAAGTTCTATTATAAAACATACAAAAAAACCGTCCACATATATACTGGGGGCGGTTTTCCATTATTATACTAGGGCTTCTATTGTATGAAATGATTGTCCTCTCGTGCTAATAATACCAAAAACCGGCAAATCACTAAGCACCACTTCTTCTTGCTGTTTCATAAAAGATGACGTTAATTGTTTTATCTCTATCCAAACGTCATTAATACAAAGTACATTGGAATCGTTCTCTTGTTGGCGAGAAAAAATAGAATCTATTTTATATAGACCAGCATTTTGAAAAAGCATATCAATACGACTATATGCCTCCATAGCAAAACTAATAACACGTTGCCAATCTCCTTGTTTCCCCATATCGTAGGATACAAAAAGTGCTTCTCCGCCTAAATCCGTAATTTCCTCAGCTGTTGCTTGTCCACTTTCTTGATCAATGTCCGTCACAATTACTTTTGCGCCTTGCTTAGCCAACAAAAGAGCTGTACTACGTCCAATACCGATGCCACCACCAGTTACAATGGCAACCTTTCCTGCAAGCTTCATTTTCATTACCCCTTCTATAAGTCTTACCGTCATTCAGTATACTCCTTTATTAGATTAGTCTGCAAGCAGGAAAAGTTCACGCTATAACTTGTAAGCGATTACTTTTTTGTTTCTTTTTTTTTACTATTATATTGATCGAAGGTTAAACCAATATAAATAAGAATTCCCCAAAATATTAAGCTACCTCCAGTCATTCCAAATCCCCCTTTGTTATATAACGATATTATTTATACCCATTATATCATTCTCTTAATTTTCAATCTATTCAAAACAAAAATAGGATGTTCGTATTAGCTACCGCTTCTTTAAACATCCATCAATAATATGGGGGGTACTATAATAGGAGATATCCGCCCTATATCAATTCCATTTATCTAATTTTTCAAAAAATAAGAGAATGATGAAATTTCTCACGAAATTAAAAATAAGACTTTTTATATACAAACAATAAAAAGTCTTATTCATTAGTAGCACATATAATCTAATTATTAATTATACAAGACTCATCACTTTCGTCTTTGCAATTAAATCATGGAAGCCACAATTATCTTTGCGGAATAACATCATATATACATTGCATATTAATGGAACTCCAAGTAATAATATGCTTGGTAATAATAATACTAAAAATCGTATTATTAATGTTTTTAACGTTAATTTTTCACTTGTTAACGAGATTATTTTTGTTCTTGTTACCTTTTTACCAAGTGTAGAACCGTTCCAAAGAAAAGGTAACACAATAAAATTTATAGCCATTAATACGAAAACAAGTGTAAGGTCATATCTATAGTCACCTAAACTTATATTAAAACGATTGAAAATAGCACTATAGTTTCCGGTAATAATAGCTACTACTGCACCGTACGTAACCGAGATTAAAAACATGTCAATAAGGGAAGCACCTATGCGATTCATTACAAGCGCTGGACGATGCATCTTTAACTTCATTTTGTGTCGACTCCTTCATATCCTTCTTTACCCGTTTCATCGTACCACTTCTAAAAAACATTGTAAACTGGCGTTTCGCTTACTTTTCTTGTACAATGTGTTACAACAGCATTGTAAAGGAGGTTCCCATATTGAAAAGATGGATAATCCTATTTGCCGCACTCTTATTAACAGGTTGTACAGGTAATACAAACCATTTAACCTATACAATTAACGATGAATATGAACTCATACATACTTCTGGAGATGCATTTGAACTTTTCCCCTCGCAGGATGCTGTATATGCTACACAATACATCCCTGCAAAAATTACAGAAATTGCTTGGGACGATAAATACATTATCACAAAACAAATTGAGGAAAAGTCAGATCCAAATAATCCTGACGCAGCAATTACAAATAAAAAAAGTGAACATTATTGGATTATCGATGTAAAGCATAATAAACGATTCGGTCCTTATAATGAAAAACAATTTAACGAGCAGAAAGATGCTTTTAAAATTACTGTACCTTTTCAAAGTGTAGATTCATATGTGAAAGAGCTAAAAAAACAGTCAGCATAACTTTTTATGCTGACTGTTTTCATTTAAATACACTACTTAGGAAATGAGATATTGAAAGTTTGTGGCTCTTTAACAGCTTCATGAGTATCTCCTGCTGCTAAATCATCTGTTGTAAACTTAATATCCTTTACCTTCTCTTTTCCATCATCAAGTATTAAACCGATAATTCCTTCTCGTGTCTCACCAGGCTTATAATCTTCCCTAGATACACTCTTTGTGCCTACAAGTGTGTCTTCTTCATATAAAAAGTTTTGAGTCGCTACCTTAAAATGCTGTTTGTCATTAATAATAACATCATTCATAGAGAAGAATTGCATGTTCTTATTTCCACTATTCTCTACCTTATATGTAATTTCAACATACCGAATCGTATCGCTAATCTCTGTTCCACTTAACGATGCATATAATTCAGCGTCTTCTTGACTCACTTTATCTCCTAATCTACGCTTTACTTCTTCAGGAGTTAATGCAGTATACACTTTCAATGTATTTTTTGCATCTTTGCTCATTTGTGATAATGAGATAACTTTAACGTCTTGTACGTGAATTTTCATTGGGGCTACTTCAAATGTCTGATTCACAGAATGAATCTGTTCTAATTCAAATGTCCCCCACCCTTTTTCTTTCACTTTTTGTCCTACTTTTTTAAGCTCACGCCCACCATACTCTTTTGTTTCAGGAATAGATTCTTTCTTTTTAGGTTCTGCTTTCTTTTCTTCTTGATGGAAGCAACCACTTAACATAAGAAGAAAACTACATAAAACAAAAATACTTTTCCATGCTTTCATCATTTAATTTCTCCTAACACTATCATTCATTAAAATATATTAGTCCCTTGTTTTGTAAACTATAGAAACAATGAGAAGTCCACAAAACGAACTTGTCAGTCCAGATACTATTATACCCCCTATTTGGAAAATATGAAAATAGGGGTCTAATAACGCGTGAACGATAAATATAATGGCCGCCACAACGATAGATGAAGCCCAATATTTCTTTTTTTCCGAAGTTAAACTAGTATCTTTATCAGTTTCTCTCCTATATTTCCATAGTACATATATTAGTAATAGTAGACCAAAACACGTACTCCCATGCTGTAAAAATTTATAAATCGGAATACTATATACTTCTTGCTGTAACAGCGGCATTTCCATAACAAAATAGCCTGTCTTATGAGTAAAAGCATCCCAAACGACATGCGTTACCATACCGAATAAAGCAGAATAGCAAAATACAAAAATATCTTTCCAAGTATAAAGCCCCCACTTCTCATCTACTACATATTTATAGTAACTAGCAAAAGGCTTAGGTAAATGTGTTATAAATGGTCCTTTTAAAATACAATGATATGCATATGCTAATAAAAAGACGAGTGGTAAATTCAAATAGAAGAAACCAGCCCATGTATGGCCAATAATACCGTATGGCCTAAAATGTAAAAAATATTCAAAATCAGGTGCCATACTACCTAATATAAGAGCCGTCACGGAAATATAACTAGAATGTTTCTTAGCAAAAGGGAGAACAGCTGCTGGATGTGCGAATGTAAATGGCATATTTTAACTCCTTTTCATATTCCCAATAGAATACATATTATCATAACGATATGAACAATCTCTATGCAATGTTTATTTTCACATTGGAATATGATAGTTTAAATGTTATAATCCACATAAAATATTCAGAAAACAAGAGGAGTCATGTGTCGTTAACACTTGTATTTTTTCTTGTTCTGTTTACCTTATTTTTAAGTATATACATTGGCTTCTTTCTATGGAAGCACTTGAAAATTATAAAATATATGCCTGCTCTGTTTGGATTTATGAGCGTTCTTTTCCTTTTTATATGGAAGAGAATTACTTTCAGATGGGAAGGTCTCAGTTTTGGCGCACTTCAATATACAATTTTATTAACTAGTTTTCTTACACTTGTATTTGCTCCTTTTTTAGAATCAAAATCCGTTATGAATCGAGGTTTATATATTGATTGACGTACCCTTTTTAAAAAGTGTCACATTAAAAAAAGAAGATATCCCTGGCTTTTCCGTATATCCATACTGTTTACCCGCTATTCGAACATTACAATCACTCGATTTCCACCCGAATGTAACATTCATTATTGGAGAAAACGGAACAGGTAAATCAACATTACTCGAAGCGATTGCAGTTGCTTTAGGTTTTAATGCAGAAGGTGGAACGAAGAATTTCCGTTTTAGCACCAACGATTCACATTCATCTTTACATGAATATCTTCGAATTTCAAAAAGTTTCAATACACCAAACGACGGCTTCTTTCTTCGTGCTGAATCATTTTATAACGTCGCTTCTTATATTGATGAAATGGATGCTGATCCAGAAGCACGGGGAAATCCAGTTATTGACTCATATGGTGGTATCTCACTACACAAACAATCACACGGCGAATCATTCTTCTCATTATTTATGAACCGCTTTTCAGGACAAGGTTTATATATTTTAGATGAGCCTGAGGCAGCATTATCACCCATGAGACAACTTTCAATGCTCATTCGCATGCACGAGCTAGCTGAACAAGGTTCACAATTTGTTATCGCGACGCATTCTCCCATTTTAATGGCTTATCCTGAATCTATTATATACTCTTTAACTCAAGAAGGGATTCACGAATCGACATTAGAAGAAACAGAGCATTACCAAACAACGAAACTTTTCTTTGAAAATCGCGATCGATTATTTCATCACTTATTTGAGTCATAAAAAAGAGGCAGCAATCGCTGCCTCTTTTTTATAATGCTTCTATAAATAAAGCTACTCCAATACCGCCTCCAACGCATAGAGAGGCAATACCTTTCTCTAATCCACGTCTTTTTAATTCGTGAATTAAACTTACCGTAATACGAGCTCCTGTACAACCAATTGGATGTCCAAGTCCTACACCACTACCGTTTACATTCACTTTCTCACGGTCTAACCCTAACTCTTTCTCTACAGCTAGGTATTGTGCAGCGAAAGCTTCATTAATTTCAAGTAGGTCTGCATCTTCTAATGACCAGTCTACTTTTTCTAATCCTTTGCGAATTGCTGGTGCTGGTCCAATACCCATAATTTTCGGATCTACACCCGCTACTGAATATCCAACAATTCGAGCTAACGGTTGTAAACCTTTTTCTTTCGCTTTTTCCTCACTCATTAATACTAAAACAGCACTTCCATCATTAAGACCAGATGAATTCCCTGCAGTTACTGATCCATCTTTACGGAAAGCTGGTTTTAATCCTGCTAATTTTTCCGCTGTAATATCTGCACGTGGATGTTCATCCTTCGAAAATACAACTTCTTTTCTACGTTCTTTTATCGAAATAGGAACAATTTGATCGTCAAAGTATCCAGACTCAATTGCTTGCAACGCTAATGTATGACTACGAAGCGCAACTTCATCTTGTTCCTCTCTTGTAATTTCATATTGTTCAACTAAATTTTCCGCTGTTTCACCCATCATAATATGGTGAATCGGATCCTCTAAAACTTCCCACACCGTATCACGAATTTCTCCGTGCTGTAGACGTTGTCCCCAGCGGTGTTGTTTTAATGCATAAGGGCTCGAGCTCATTGCTTCTACTCCACCTGCAACAACAATATCACTTACACCTAATTGGATTTGCATTGCAGCAGACATAATTGCTTGCATACCTGAAGAACATTGACGTTGAATTGTATAACCAGTAACTGTGTCAGGAAATCCTGCCGCTAATGCAGCTGTTCTTGCCGTATTTGCTTCATCAGTTCTTTGAATACAATGACCTAAAATTACTTCATCAACTTCATGTGGCTCTACTCCGCCTCTTTTTACAGCTTCCTGAAGTACAGGAACAGCTAATTCTACTGGTGTTATATTTTTTAGTGCTCCTCCGAAAGTTCCAATTGGTGAACGAACTGCAGCTGTAATGACAACATTATGCATTTTGTACTTGCCCCTCTCTTATGTACCCTAGTAAGTTTTTAGATGGAATTCCATAAGATGTATATCTACAGTTATCATACTATAAACATACCAAAAAATCAAAATATTTAATATAATAAAAATAGAAGGAATTAACCTTCTATTCTGTCAATGCATATAAGAATTTTTGTAATATCTTCTCTGTCGTTTCATTCAATTTCGGCAATTTATCTACTGGAAAATATTGAAGTTGTAACCCTTCCTGATCGAGCTTTAATTCTCCGCTTACATGATGTGCCTGATACAGATGAATCACATTAAAAATTTCATCTCCATTTGGATAACGGAAATAAACTTCCTTTCCTGAAAGAACACCAAGAAATTGCATTATTTTTGCACTTAGTCCCGTCTCCTCGAATAATTCTCTACGAGCAGTTTCTTCTGTCGTTTCTCCCAGTTCCATTGCCCCGCCAGGCACACCCCAATCATATGTATCTGAACGATATTGAAGCAATACTTCTTGATTATCATTTAATATAATAATTGCTGATCCTACTAAAATAAGTGGTCTCGTACCAACTACTTTGCGTAACTCTTCAATATACCCCAATATGTAAACTCTCCTTTCCTCACCCTTCCTTATCATAACAAAATTCTCTTCCTTTTGTTGCTGTAATTTTCAATAAAAAAGGAAGCTTTCGCTTCCTTTTTTCCCGTTATTTCTTAAAGCTTTCGTATTTTACAGCTTCAAAAGCTTCTTCAATTTCCTCATTATGATAATGGACATATGTAAAACGCCCTAATTCTACTAATCTAGCGATTTCTTGCAATGCTTTATGCTGATCATATGTTTCTTCAATTGTAATATGTACATAAAACTTCATTAATGGATGTTCATATAAAGGTTCTCCCACCTCTACATATACACCTTCAACCCCTTGCGCAACTCTTACATAGCTCGCAAATTGATACAGAGCTTCTCTGTCTGAAACGATTTTTAATGTATACATATATTCTCCCCCTTTTCTTTACTATATCAAAAAGATGACCACACTACGTTATAGAACTATGAAATTTTTTCGACTTGTAGTCTATATATTCGTGTAATAAACGAGGCGTTTATCCATACATAGGACCTTTCCCCCACATATATTATAGAAAGAATTTTTTCATTTGAGGTGTTTCTTATGAATTCATACGTTAATATATGTGTTTGCATTACTCCAGGCGCCGATATTTCTGACGACCGTATTGCAAAAGATTTAGCAGTTGCAGAATCAATTTGGCATCCCATTACATTTCAAATTAAAGAAGTAATTGTACTAAACGAACTTTTCCGTTTTTCTAATCGGGAAATTAGTTATAAAAACTCCATTCAAAGTCAGGAAAAATTATCATCCTTTTTTCAAACTTGTGTTAACGAAGCTCCTGAATGTGACCTTTATATTTGTTATATTGGCAGTGATTATTTCAAAGAAACCGCAGTAATCGCTTGCGCTTACTCTCTAGCAAAACAACAGCAACTTACTGGTTACATCGTTCTAACAAACTCAGCTGCTCCAATGAAAAATATATACACCCTCGCTCACGAAATTGGTCATATTTTATTCACAAGACGAATTCATGGAAAACTTACGCACGCAGACCCCCACTCTCCAACCGGTTCTGAACATCACCATTCACCATCGAACCTGATGTACCCTATAGTGCCTAGTCCTAATAAAGTTCACATCAATTCATTATTAACAAATGAACAAAAAGCGCTCTCTTTACAAAGTCCTTTATTACAAAGAAAAAAACAGTAACGATATTGTTACTGTTTAAAACAATATATTCAAATCAACAAACCAGATTTCGGCTGCAAAGGATACACTATACACCTAAGCATAATCCTTCTAAAAATCAAAATATAGTATTTCTTTGGAAATAATTTTTTGTATATCCAGAGCAGCCACTTTCCTATTAAACTGAAGAATAAAATATATCGTAACGTTTAAAATATTCATTATGCTCTTTTGGTGAAGGCAGTATAAATTCCTAAAGTCATTAATCCTAGAAACATAATAGTTAATATACATATAAGTATGATTTGCATATATGCTCATCCTCTTCTTTTATTTCTAGAGCTTCTCATTAGAAAAATACTCTTACTAGTTGTTCAACCATCACTATCATAAAAATTGGAATTCCTAACACAAACAAACCACTCCAACCAAGAGACCGAACATTCACAATCGTTGTTATCACTAGCATAACCCCTCCAATTAAATATCTTCCTAATTGAGGGACTTCATAGGAAGGAAAACTATACCAATCTTTTAAAAACATTATTAATACTGGTAAATAAGTAAGTATTACTGCTCCAAATAGCAGTAAACCCTTTTTCAACATACTCCTTTGAAAACTAGCACCTCTTAAAAATAAAATTCCTCCCACAATCATTAACACTAAGATAATCGGATATCCAATCAACCCTATTAAAGAAATGGTATAAGGCTCATTTAAATTTCGAAATAAAAGATCTGGAACAGTCCAATAGCATAATATGCTCATAATAGCTGTAGCTAGCCATCCTAAATTCCGTTTATAATCCACTTGCATTTCTTTTACAAGTTGATTTGCATATTCCTTTGGTGAATCACCAAATATATCCTCTACACTCTTGCCCCTTTTTTCACCTTCAGTTAAATGCAATTCTGCATCTTCTAAAAAGGATTCAATATCTTTTTCACTTATCCCTTTTGCTGTTAAATAAGTACCTGTATTTTCCAGAAAATCTCGTGAATCTTGAGAAAGCATCCCATTCCCCCCTCCCTTATTTAACCGTTTCTCTTCTATTCGCCTTCATCATAATTTCAAGGAAAATTAAAATAAATAAACTTCCATACAAGCATACAATTTGAAATAACATTGGCATAAGATCTTCCGATGTAAATGTTTTAAACACTAACATAATAGAAAGCGGAATAATTAAATATAAGTTTTTAAACCATCCTTCAAAATATATATTCATAGATACCGTGAGGATAAAGATCCCTCCAGCTAATATATAACTTTGGACTAGAGTCAACGTAAACATCGTTGTAGGATATATCACATCTAATATCGTAACAGCTCCTAATAAAAACATTGGCGCTATCATGACTAAAAACCGCATGGAGAACCACGTTTTTGTAAAACTTGTTACAAAGGTCATTTTACGAAGCAGAAAATTTGGACCCACAACAGCTAAAATCAATGTAAAACTATAGCCAATACACTGAATAAGCGAAATCTGTAAAATCCCATTATTAACTATTAAAATAGAGGCAATAATCCAAAACGAAACGATATTCATTACCGTAAACCCAATTTGCTTCCACGTTTCCTGTCTATCTCTTTCCATTACTTTTACAAGTTCATTTGCATATTCTTTCGGCGAGCTTCCGAAAATTTCTTCTACACTTTTCCCATCACTCTCACCTTCTATTAAATGCAACTCTGCATCTTCTAAAAAGCTTTCAATATCGCTTTCTTTCACACTCTTTGCAGTTAAAAATAATCTCATATCCAATAAAAAATTTCGCGCTTCATTTGATAACATTATTTCTTTCTCCCCTTCCCCTCAATTAGACGCTCTACACTACTTTGCATCGCTTCCCAGCGATCCATAAATTCATCCAGTGCTTCCTCGCCTTTTTCTGTTAATGTATAATATTTTCGCTTTGGGCCAGATGGAGATTCCTTCATTACACTTGTTATTAATCCTTCCTTTTGCATTCGTATTAATAACGGATAAATACTTCCCTCACTCGCCATTGTGAAACCATATTTCGCTAGTTTTTCACTCATTTCATAACCATATATTTCACCTTCAGAAATAATAGCAAGTAAGCAACCTTCTAAAATCCCTTTTAGCATTTGACTTGTCGACATATTTCAAATCCTCCCACTATCTTGTTTTACAAGATAGATAAGCGTAAGTATCTTGCTTTACAAAATAGTATAGCAAAGACTATTTTGTAAAGCAAGATAGCTAAAGATATTTTCCAAATGTTTGCAGGGATTTCATTATCGCCTCTCTAAATAGAGCAATAAGAGAACTTTTATTATGAAGGAGTGTTTTTCATCATGGTTACAAATCGAGTTGTCTTTTTAACAGGTGCTGCGAGCGGTATTGGTTATGAAATGGGAAGTGCTTTCGCAAAAGAAGGTGCTAGAGTTGTCATTAGTGATCGCCTTGAAGATCGTGCAAAAGAAGCTGCTGAACAATTGCAAAAAGAAGGCTATCAAGCTATCGGTTTAAAATGTGACGTTACAGCTGAAGAAGAAATTGCAGCAGCAATTTCTCAAACAGTTACTCACTTCGGTTCATTAGACGTATTAATTAACAACGCAGGAATGCAGTACGTCTCACCAATTGAAGATTTTCCAACGGATAAGTTCGAACTTCTTATTAAAATTATGCAAATTGCTCCATTTATTGCAACCAAGCTTGCCTTTCCTATTATGAAGAAACAACAGTATGGACGAATTATTAATATCGCTTCTATTAACGGCCTTGTCGGATTTGCTGGAAAAGCTGCTTATAATAGTGCGAAACATGGAGTAATCGGATTAACAAAAGTGGCTGCTTTAGAGGGAGCAACTCATGGAATTACTGTAAACGCTCTTTGTCCCGGATATGTTGATACTCCCCTTGTACGAAATCAACTACAAGATTTAGCAACTACACGAAATATACCACTTGAAAATGTTTTAGAAGATGTTATTTATCCTCTTGTACCGCAAAAACGCTTGTTGCAAGTACAAGAAATTGCAGATTATGCTATGTTTTTAGCAAGTGAAAAAGCAAAAGGCATAACTGGTCAAGCTGTTGTTATCGATGGTGGATATACTGCTCAATAAAAAATAAAGTTTGCTCATGAAGAGCAAACTTTATTTTACTTTCTATCGCGAGGATCTTCCTACTTTAGTAATTGTTTAGGGAGTTTCTCAATTGCAACAATCACTCCGTCTAATTTGCTTTCAATGCGATGTAGTAAATATAGTGTTACAACAATTGGAAACCCCACATTACCTATCATCCTGATCCACTCTTCCATCCTTCTCTCCTCCTTTCATTATATAAATAAGGGGAAAGAACACATTTAGGCATAAAAAAACAAGCTATTATGTATTAGCTTGTTTTTCAAATAATGATGCAATTTCTCGCTTATAATCTCCACGTATAATACCTCTCTCAGTAATAATACCTGTAATTAATTCATGCGGTGTTACGTCAAATGCAGGATTATAAACATCTGTACCAATTGGTGCTACTTGTTTGCCAAAAATTTTCGTAACTTCTGTTTCATCTCTTTCTTCAATAACAATTTCGGTACCTGTTTGTTTCGTAATATCAAACGTAGATAACGGTGCTGCAACGTAAAATGGGATACCGAAATACTCTGCTAATATAGCTAAATTTAATGTTCCTATTTTATTAGCAGTATCACCGTTTTCAACGATTCTATCTGCCCCTACGATAATCGCATTAATTTCTTTCGTTCGAATTGCATGTGCCGCAGTATTATCCGTAATAAGCGTTACATCAATTTCCGCTTGCTTCAACTCCCAAGTTGTTAAACGTCCCCCTTGTAAAACTGGTCTTGTTTCACATGCATACGCATGTAAATGTACACCTTTCTCTTTCCCAATATAAAACGGTGCTAATGCAGTACCATATCTAGCAGTTGCGATACTCCCTGCATTACAAATTGTTAAAATTTTATCACCGTCTTTAAAACACGTTAAACCATGTTCTCCAATATTTCGGCACACAGCTTCATCCTCTTGCTGAATACGAAGCGCTTCTTCTTCTAATATTTTTTGCGCTTCTTTTATTGTAGCAACCTCTCGAATAGATTCTCTCATACGATCGATTGCCCAAAATAAATTGACTGCCGTCGGGCGTGATGTCCCTAAATAGTTACAATCTCTATTAAACTTCTTTTGAAACTCATCGATATTTATAGCATCGTATTTCTTTGCCGCAAGCGCCAAACCAAACGCAGCTACAATTCCAATTGCAGGTGCCCCGCGTACTTCTAACATAACAATGCTTTTCCATACCTCTTCAATAGTCGTTAATGTTTTAAACTCAGTAATATGCGGTAGTTTTGTTTGGTTTAATACGGCAATGGCATCGCCTTTCCAACTTACAGATCTCGGAACAGTAACAATTGTACTCATGCTTTTACGCCTCCAACTGTCTGTTGAAATAATGTTCGAAACAGTTGAATATCAGCACTCTTAGATTCATATTTTATTAGTTCTTTTCCTAAGTATAGCGCTTGCTTCTTAGCTTGAATTCTTTTTTCTTTATTTGCTATTTCATCTAAATCCGCTACATGCGCTAAGCCAATTGTTCTACGAATAAGTTCACATCCAGCAAATCCGACAGCATCAGTAAAGATATTTTGTAAAATAATCGGTAACCATTGTTTTTCTTTCGTATATGCTTCTACACCTTCTCCAATCCATAACCTCGTAAAAGCTTCTACAAAATAACTCCATGTCTTCTCTATATGGAAAAATAGTACATTTCTCTCTTCTTCTTCTCTAGATAAAGCATTTAATAATAAATTTGCAATAAATTGACCGATGTCAAATCCAAATGGACCGTACGTTGCAAATTCTGGATCAATTACTTTCGTTTCAGAAGGTGATGAAAATATACTACCAGTATGTAAATCTCCGTGTATGAGAGCTTCTTTTCTCGTTAAAAACTTATACTTATACTGTGCTACTTTTAATTTTAAATTTTTATCACTCCACAGTTCATCAACCACTAGTTGTAGCTCTGGTTCATAATCATTCGTATCATAATGACTAAACGGATCTGTAAACACTAAATCTTCTGTAATTTTGCTAAGGTCTGGGTTTACAAATGTACCCTCTAGTACCCTCTTCTCTTCTGACTGTAAACCGAAATCTGAAGTATAAAATAAAACATGTGCTAGAAAACGACCAATATGCTGGGATAAAAGAGGATACTCTTCTCCGTCTATTAATCCTTTTCTTGTAATCGTTAGTCTTGATAAATCTTCTATTACTGTCAATGCCAACTCCTCATCATGACTGTATACTTCTGGAACGTATTCCGGTACATACTTCGCGAAAATTTGTAATGCTTTACTTTCAATCGTTGCTCTTTTTATTGACAATGGCCAGCTCTCACCAACTACTTTTGCATATGGAAGTGCTTGTTTTAATATAATCGTCTTTTCTCCATCATCTAATTTGAATACGTAATTTAAATTGCCATCTCCAATTTCATGGCAGATTACATTCGCTTTCTTTTCAAAGTATCCATGTTCTTTTGCGTAGTGTACAGCTGTTACTTCTGTTAATGAATAATATCCCATCGTCTTCTCCCCCTTTTAATTCAGAGGTTTTTCTAGCACAAAAAAACCTCTTCCCACAAAGAAAGAGGTTTGAAGTTTATCTTCTCCCCTCTTATCTGCCAGAAAGTTTACTTTCTGCTGGAATTAGCACCGTGCCTTTTGGCGTCATAAACGCCCCATTTCACAATGGTATTACGGTCGGTTGCTGGGCTTCATCGGGCCAAATCCCTCCACCTGCTCTTGATAAGAGTTTTATAATTTTTAGAATCTTTAACTTTATGATGAAGACTATACCAAGAATAAAAATCACTTGTCAACATTTTATTTGTATAATTCTGGACGACGATCTGCAAAAACTGGAATTCCTTTGCGAACCTCTTTAATTTTCTCGAATTTAAGCTCTCCAAATAAAATAGATTCCTCTTCATCTGCCTCTACTACAACTTCACCCCACGGATCGACAATTAAAGAATGACCTGCAAACTCATTATTCGGATCCTTTCCTGCCCTATTACATGCTACAACATAACACTGATTTTCAACTGCTCTCGCCTGTAAAAGCAAACGCCAATGCCCTAAACGTACTAATGGCCATTCTGCTACAACAAATAAAACTTTTGCACCTTTAGCAGTATGAACACGCATCCACTCCGGAAAACGAATATCATAGCAAATTGTGCCAGCGCACTCTACATCATCTAGCTTAAATTCACCTGTCTCATTACCAGCTACTAAATATTTATGTTCATCCATAAGCTGAAATAAATGTACTTTACTATATTCATTGATTAGATTCCCTTCATTGTTTACAACATACATTGTATTTGTAACACCTTGCTCTGTTTGCTTCGCAATGGAACCACCAACAATATGTACACCATATTGTTTCGACCATTCTTTCAACTTTTCTTTCGTTTCTACTCCCTCTCTATCTGCAATTTCAGAAAGTCTCGTTAAATCATATCCTGTTGTCCATAGTTCTGGTAAGACGATAACATCTGGTCTTTCCTTCATCGCTTCACTTATTTTATTTTTAGCGTTCTCAATATTTTTTTCTACATCTCCAAAGACAATATCCATTTGAATACATGCGACTTTCATTTTTTCAGCCCCATTCTCATTTTTTTCTTTACAAAATACTGGAAAGATTATATCATTTGTCACTAGAATTGTAACAACTTTCAAAAGAGGTGGAAAGTATGAAATTATTTCAACCTTCTGAGATAGTAACATCATTGCCGACACAATTTTTCGCTTCACTTGTTGCAAAAGTTAACAAAGTCGTTGCAGCTGGTCACGATGTTATTAATCTAGGTCAAGGTAATCCAGATCAACCAACACCGCAGCATATCGTTAAAGCTTTACAAGATGCTGCTGAAAAGACCATTCATCATAAATATCCGCCATTTCGCGGACACGAAAGCTTAAAAGAAGCCGTGGCAACATTCTATCAACGTGAATATGATGTAGTAGTAAATCCAAAAACTGAAGTTGCTATTTTGTTTGGCGGAAAAGCTGGATTAGTAGAATTACCAGTTTGTTTTACAAACCCTGGTGATACTATTCTCGTTCCAGATCCAGGCTATCCAGATTATTTATCAGGAGTTGCTTTAGCAAAAGCACAATTTGAAACAATGCCGCTTATTACAGAAAAAAATTTTTTACCGGATTATACAAAAATTGATGACTCTGTTGCAGAGCGAGCAAAGTTAATGTTTTTAAACTATCCAAATAACCCTACCGGTGCTACTGCATCAAAAGATTTTTTTGATGAAACCATTCATTTTGCTAATAAACATAATATATTAGTCGTTCATGATTTTGCTTACGGTGCTATCGGATTTGATGGTCAAAAGCCTGTTAGCTTCTTGCAAGCAGACGGCGCTAAAGATACAGGAATTGAGATTTACACTTTATCGAAAACTTTCAATATGGCTGGATGGCGTATTGCTTTTGCAGTAGGAAATGAAAGTGTCATCGAAACTATTAACCTATTGCAAGATCATATGTATGTTAGTATTTTTGGTGCAGTTCAAGATGCTGCCCGCGAAGCACTATTAGGCTCACAGTCTTGTGTGGTAGAACTTGTTAATAGTTATGAATCTCGGAGAAATGCTCTTATTTCAGCTTGTCACTCAATTGGTTGGAATGTAAACGTTCCAACAGGATCATTCTTTGCATGGCTTCCGGTACCAGAAGGATATACATCTGAGCAATTTTCTGATATTTTACTAGAAAAAGCACACGTTGCAGTTGCTCCTGGTGTTGGATTTGGTGAGCACGGCGAAGGGTATGTCCGTGTTGGTCTCTTGCACACAGAAGATAGATTACGAGAAGCAATTAATCGAATTGATAAATTAAATTTTTTCAGAAAGTCATTGACAACATAAAAAATATCTGACAAAATTCAGTTATCTTAAAAATTTAAACATTTCTAAATACTTCTTATCAAGAGCAGGTGGAGGGACGAGCCCGACGAAACCCGGCAACCGATCTACAATTGTAGACACGGTGCTAATTCTCGCAGCGTTACGCTGACAGATAAGGAGCTGGTTGTAAAAAAACCTCTCCTTAGCTGAGAGGTTTTTTTATTTAACTAGGAGGTTATAACAATGAGCGGAATTATAGCGACATATTTAATCCACGATGATTCTCACAACTTAGAAAAGAAAGCAGAACAAATTGCAATTGGTTTAACAATTGGTTCATGGACTCATTTACCACACTTATTACAAGAACAATTAAAACAACATAAAGGCAATGTCATTCATATTGAAGAGTTAGACGAACAAGAACATATTAACTCTTATCTTGGCAAAAAAGTATCACGTGGAATCATTAAAATTCATTATCCATCGCTGAACTTCAGCCCAGACTTACCAGCCATTTTGACAACAACATTTGGAAAACTTTCGTTAGATGGGGAAATTAAACTAATCGATTTAACATTCTCAGACGAATTAAAGAAACAGTTCCCTGGACCGAAATTTGGAATTGAAGGCATCCGAAACCTTTTACAAGTTCAAGATCGCCCTCTTCTAATGAGTATTTTCAAAGGGATGATAGGACGGAATATTGGATATTTAAAAACTCAACTACGCGATCAGGCAATTGGAGGCGTAGATATTGTAAAAGATGATGAAATTTTATTCGAAAACTCATTAACACCACTTACAAAAAGAATTGAATCTGGGAAAGAAGTTTTACAATCTGTATACGAAACTTACGGACATAAAACTTTATACGCAGTAAATTTAACAGGGCGAACTTATGATTTAAAAGAGAACGCGAAACGTGCGGTGGTAGCTGGAGCAGACATTCTTTTATTTAATGTATTTTCTTATGGATTAGATGTACTGCAAGCACTTGTGGAAGACGATGAAATTCCAATTCCTATTATGGCACACCCTGCTGTAAGTGGCGCATATTCGTCATCGAAACTATATGGGTTCTCTTCTCCATTACTACTTGGAAAATTACTACGTTACGCTGGTGCTGATTTCTCTTTATTCCCATCACCATACGGCAACGTTGCATTAGAAAAAGAGGAAGCTCTTCTCATTACAAAAGCATTAACTGAGGAAGACCACTATTTTAAGAAAAGTTTTTCTGTTCCATCTGCTGGAATTCATCCTGGTTTCGTTCCCTTTATTTTACGAGATTTTGGTAAGGATGTTGTGATTAATGCCGGCGGCGGGATTCATGGGCATCCAAATGGAGCTCAAGGTGGTGGCAAAGCTTTCCGTGCTGCAATTGAAGCTACTTTACAAGGTAAACCACTCCATGAAGTGGATGAAATAAATTTGCATAGCGCACTACAAATATGGGGAAATCCTTCTCATGAGGTGAAATTATGAGTATTCAAGTATTTTGTGATTTCGATGGTACGATTACAAATAACGATAATATCATGTCCATTATGGAAAAATTCGCACCACCAGCAGCAGAGGAAATAAAGCAAAAAATTTTATCGCAAGAACTTTCTATTCAAGAAGGTGTTTCTCAATTATTTCGATTAATACCTATTAATCTACACGATGATATTATTCAGTTTTTACAAGAAACTGCTGAAATCCGTACAGGTTTTCATGAATTCATACAATTCATTAATGAAAATAACATTTCCTTTTACGTTATATCAGGTGGAATGGATTTCTTCGTCTATCCACTCTTACAAGAAATAATCCCTAAAGAACAAATTTATTGTAATGCAACTGACTTTTCAGGAGAATTTGTTGAAGTGAAATGGCCGCACCCTTGTGACGAGCAATGTCAGCATAATTGTGGTCTCTGTAAATCATCATTAATTCGTAAACTAAGCTCTAAAGATGATTTTCATATTGTGATTGGAGATTCTATTACTGATTTACAAGCAGCAAAACAAGCAGATAAAGTATTCGCCCGTGACTTCCTTATTACAAAGTGTGAAGAAAATCGTATTGCTTATACACCGTTTGAAACATTTCACGATGTTCTAGCTGAACTAAAACATTTGTTGGAGGTGAAATTATGAAACAACTTTTTCGTCAATGGTATGACTTAAGTGAAATTAAAAAAGAATTAACAACTCGGAATTGGTTTCCAGCAACGAGTGGAAATATTTCTATAAAAGTCAGTCATGATCCCCTTACTTTTCTTATTACAGCAAGTGGCAAAGATAAAACAAAAACCACTCCAGATGATTTTTTATTAGTAAATCATCAAGGAGTTCCCGTTTTAGAAACTGAGTTACGCCCTTCGGCAGAAACAATATTGCATACACATATTTATAACAATACGAACGCCGGGTGCGTACTTCATGTTCATACAACTGATAACAATGTCATCACAAATTTGTATAGTGATGCAGTCACCCTTCAAAATCAAGAGATTATTAAAGCTCTTGATATTTGGGAAGAAGGTGCAACGATTAACATTCCTATTATCGAAAATGATGCTCATATCCCGACGCTTGGAGAGAAATTCCGAAAGCATATACAAGGAGATTCAGGAGCAGTATTAATTCGAAACCATGGCATTACCGTATGGGGCCGTGATAGCTTTGATGCAAAAAAAAGATTAGAAGCTTATGAGTTTTTATTCCAATTTCATATAAAATTATTATCAATTCAAGGAGGCGTTTCTAATGGCGCAAATTCGTATTCATGAGGAAAATACTCGTATTGAAAATGAAGTAGAAGTATCAAACTTTCTACAAGGAGAAGATGTTTTATATGAGAAATGGAATATTTCTAAACTTCCTACTCATTTAAAAGAAAATTACTCCTTAACAGATGAAAACAAAGCTGAAATATTAACGTTGTTTTCAAAAGAAATTGCTGATGTTTCAGAGCGCAGAGGTTATAAAGCATATGATGTGATTTCACTTTCAAATAGCACACCTAACCTTGACGAGTTATTAATTAATTTCCAAAAAGAACACCATCATACTGACGATGAAGTTCGCTTTATTGTCAGTGGTCATGGCATCTTCGCTATTGAAGGAAAAGATGGTCGATTCTTTGACGTTGAACTTGAGCCTGGTGACCTTATATCTGTACCTGAAAATGCAAGACATTATTTTACCTTACAAGATGATCGCCAAGTTGTAGCTATTCGTATTTTTGTTACAACAGAAGGTTGGGTTCCAATTTATTAAGGTAGCTAGTTGAATAAAAGATTGGAACCCCTTTTCCAATCTTTTATTCACTCTACATATATACATCCTCCTATGGAACAGGCTTATTTCATAACATTGAAGTAAGCCTGATTTTTTATTTACTAAAATAATTTGTCCCTTTCGTTTATTCAAATCACACTTCCATTTTATCAAGTATATTTCGGAACACTTTTTGAACATTTATTGAACTTTTTTTGAATTTTTTCTGAAAATTCTGTTTTGTGTATGATATACTACAAATAATAAGAAGGAAAAGAATATTGCAAGCAGAGGGGGATAATCATGAGTTTACTTATCGCACTTATACTAGGAGTTTCATGTGGAGCTATTCCTGTCATTTTAGGAGCTATTATGGAAGAATTAGAAGTTGGTGTTTTAGGTTTTGTCGCATCTTGTGTAAGCGCTTTATTTTTTGGTTTGTACGGTGCTATTCCTGTTGCTATCCTGTGCGCATTTTATATAGTACGCCATGCTCGCGCGAAACAGTTTGGTCCTAATCACATTGCACAAGTTATTCCATTCCCAATTGAACGATGCCGCCGAGCTTCCAGCCTATAAATTATCCAACTTAAATATTATGCCTGCCTAAATAAAAAGTCCTCAAATGAGGACTTTTTATTTATTTTCTTCTAGAAATTGAAACAATTCTTGCAAATGAAGTGCATCTTCACTATAGCTAACGGATACGTGACATGTCCCTTCAATCTCAGCATGCATATAAAGGGCAATTCCATCTCGATCATATTTCAATGCCAAATAAAACTCCATTTCCTCTAACATCTTTTTCGAAGTTCGGATAACATAATGCCCTTTCTCATCTCGTCCATATTCAAAACTTGGCTCAAAATCGTATTTTTGTTTAAATGCTTCTTTTTGCTTATCATTAATCTGTACACAAGTTGATTGCTGCACAGCATCAATCATCTCATCAAACTTTTGGAGATCCATCTCATTTACCCCCTTATATACTTTTTGTATAATACTTGTGTTCCGCTATTCTCTTCTCCATCTGCGATTAGTTCTTCATACAATTCCCTCGCTAAGGTTAAACCCGGTACCGGTAATTGTAGTTTTTCAGCTTCATCTAAAGCAATCTTCATATCTTTCATAAAATGCTTTACATAAAAACCAGGTTCAAAATCTCCTTTTAACATTCGAGGAGCTAAATTACTTAATGACCAGCTACCTGCTGCTCCTGTCGAAATACTCTCTAATACTTTATCTGCATTAAGTCCAGCCTTTTTCGCATAAGCAACAGCTTCACATACTCCAATCATGTTGGAAGCAATCGCAATTTGATTACACATTTTTGTATGTTGTCCACTCCCTGCTGGTCCTTGCAGCTGAATATTTGTTCCTAGCTTTTCAAATAACGGTAAACATTTATCATATATTTCGTTCTCTCCACCGACCATAATTGCGAGTCTTGCTTCTTTAGCGCCAACATCTCCTCCAGATACAGGTGCATCTAGCGTATATACACTCTTACTTTTTCCAGCTTCATTAATACGTTTTGCCAATGTTGGTGTAGATGTCGTAAAATCAATTGCTATCGTACCTTCATTTGCATGTTCTAAAATTCCATCTATCCCAAAGTACACTTCTTCTACATCATGAGGATAACCAACCATCGTCATAACAACATCAACTTGCTTTACTAACACTTTCGGTGTATCACACCAAGTCGCACCCTCTTGCACTAAAGAATCCGCTTTTTCTTTCGTTCTATTATATACATATACTTTATAACCACTTTGCATTAAATGGTTAACCATACTTTTTCCCATCACACCAATACCAATGAAACCTATTGATAAATTTTTATTCTCCATCTTCTCATCCCCTTTGTTCTAATAAATCATTTACCATCTTTCGAAATTCCTTATTAAAATCATCATCCAAACCATTCTTCACATTTGAGAATAAAATAACAAACGTTCCTTTTTCTTTATTGAAATTATTAAACGTATTCCAGCCAGATAGTACACCATGGTTATGGAAATAATCTGGATATATGTAAAAGCTAAATGCATATTTTTTTTCTTGTGAAGGTGTAAACATCGCTTGTATACTTTGTTCAGAAAGAAGCTTTCCATTTATAATCGCTTCATCTAATTTTTTCATATCCCCTACTGTCGTATACATCTCACCCGATCCATATAACCAGTCCATCCCTAATTTTTGCGCTGGTACAAGTTCTTGATCTTTCTTCACATAACCCTTCGTGAAGTTTTTATCTCCAGGCACCATATTTCCCATACCTGATTCATGCATCTCTGCCTTTGTAAATATATTTTCTTTTATATAATCTCCTAAAGGCTTTTTCGTTATATTTTCTATAATATAAGCGAGCACCATATAATTATAATCCGTATACTTCCAACCTGTTCCTGGTGGAAAATCTAACTTTTGACTTCCAATCCAATTTATTAAATTGATACGTGAAGCCACATTAACCTTCCCTTTTCCATTTTCCGGCAAACCAGATGTATGCGTTAATAAGTGATATAACGTGATGTTTTTATCTGCTGGAAATGAAGGAATGTATTTATTTACATTATCTTGGATATTTAACTTCCCTTGTTCTTGTAACTGTAAAATGGATGTAGCAACAACTGTTTTCGTAATAGAACCGATACGATATTTTGTTTGAGGCGTATTTTCTATTTTATTTTGAACATCAGCATATCCATATCCTTTATTCAATATAACATGTTCTTTATCTGTCACCAAAACTGTCCCATTAAATTGCTTTCCTACTAAATATTGATCTAACTTTTGAGATATACTAGCATAATCAATTTTTTGTACTTCTTCTATATTATCCTGTACCTCTGACTCAATAGCGGGAGTTACCTTTGTTGTTAATACTGCTTGTTCCTTTAGATCGGGACTATAGAGAAAATAGTATACTCCGCCGCAAACTACAGCAGACAGTGAAGCCATAATCATTATCTTTTTTTTCATATTGTTCCTCCATAATTACTTCGTGAAGAATGGTCCCCCATATTCTATTATCAGGCAATAAAAAAAAATCGCAACAATTTGTTGCGAAAAATCACATTTTTTCCTTTCTATATATACATACTTGATTTTTCCCATTTTTTTTTGCTTCATATAATGCAATATCCGCTCTTTGCATTAATTCCTCTTTAGTAATTCCTTGCTCATATAACGCAACTCCAAAACTCGCTGTTAATTTCGAAATTCCAGAGAATTGCTTTGTTTCAATAAAAAATCGTAATGACTCCGCAACTTGAAACGCTTCTTTTTCTACCGTATTTGTCACTAATATTATAAATTCCTCTCCTCCCCACCTTGCAAATATATGTTGATTTTCAACTTTAGATTTCATAAGATCTGCAAGTTGTACTAATGCTAAATCGCCAAAATCATGACCATATGTGTCATTTACTGATTTAAAATTATCTATATCAAACAAAATAAGTGCTATTTTTTCATCGTTACGTATTACATTCTCCCACTCTTTCTCCAATATTTGTTGGAATTTCAAACGATTATATATTTCTGTCAATGAATCTATCATTGCAAGTCTTTCTTGCTCTTGATAGATTTCATCTAATTCTGTAATCTCTGTACATTTTACTATAAATCGTGATAAGTCTTCTGGTAAAGGTGTCGCACGTAATAGAAAAGTAAACTCTTCTCCTTCATAATTGTACATTTTAATTCTTCTTCCATTTGATAAAGTATCATCCAACCATGTTATATCGTGATTCGTCGCATAATATCCGTTCTCTCTAATAAGATGTTCTGCAAACACTAAATGTTGTTCACGATACGTAAATAAATTATCATATCCGAAGAATTGTAAAAAATTCGTATTACAATCAACAATCTCATCATCTTCTACTATAAATAATAAATCATTTTGAAAATCAAACATCGTTTGAAGCAATTCTTGTTGTAAACCTACTTGCCGCACTAAAGAAATTTGATATAAACTCTTATTCACTTCCTCTAGTACCACTTGTGGGGTTACTGGCGCTATAACAATATTACGTATTCCTAACATGAGTAAATCTGCAAACTCACTGTTTATCTGTTGATCCCAAATGATAATGAATGTACTCCGTGAATCATATATATTCTTTATATATTTTATTTGATCAACATCTGTTACATACATAATTACAATATGTGGTTTAGTTCTATGAAACAATATTTCTCCTTCTTCAAAACTATTTGCTATAAACATACATTTTGGATGGACATTTTCTATCGTTTGTTGATGTGTACATCCATCTTCTATATAAAGGACATTCAACTGAAGATCTTGTAATACATTTTGGAAAACAGTATTCTCTAATAAAAAATGTAGTATGTTCATCACTAGTCTTCACTCACTTCATATATCTTGTTTTACTGAATTCCTCACAATCATTTTATAAAAGATTGTTCTCAAAAAAATTCGATTAGTGAGGGATACATATTAACAAGCTAATTGAGAATGTTATCTTCGCTTATCGACTCTGGAAACTCCTTTTTTAGTGTATGATTATATAAATTGTATCGTTTGTATGAATGCCCTCCTTATTACTTAAAACTTGACAATTAAAATAAAGTTATTATATTCTTAAATTCAATAACTTACAAAATGTAAGTAGAATATATTACATGTATTTTAAATTAACTTGATATGTAATTTGGAGGATATATAATGACAAACAGTGACTTTTTTAACGTTTTATATGAACGCACATCTACACGTGCATTCAACCCTGAAAAAGAAATTTCATCTACAGAATTACACGAAATTTTAAAAGCAGCTGCTCAAGCACCTTCTGCTTGGAACTTGCAACACTGGAAATTCCTTGTGTTCCAAGGCGCAGACGTGCAAAAACGATTACACCCAATTGCTTATAACCAACAACAAATTCTTGATGCTTCTGCCGTAGTCGCTATTTTAGGTGATTTAGAGGCATATAAAAATGTTGAACCTGTTTACGGTCCAATTGTAGAACAAGGATTTATGAAAGAAGAAGCAAAAGAGCGCTTAGCTAAAAATATTGAATCTGCATATACTCGTGAGCAATACCCACGAGATGCTGCCTTTTCAAATGCTGCTTTAGCAGCAATGCAACTTATGCTTGCTGCTAAAGCAACTGGCTGGGATACTTGCGCAATTGGTGGTTTCAACCCACAAGCACTAATGGAAGAATTTAATGTTTCATCTCGTTACGTACCAATTATGCTTATTACAATTGGTGAATCAACTTTAAAAGGTCACCCTGCACCGCGCATGAGCGTAGAACAAGTAAGTGAATGGGCAAAATAATAAAAAACGAAGGTAATTTCATTACCTTCGTTTTTTTATATTCTGTCACACATCCGTAATATTACACTGTATTATTCGACATCTACACATAGAAAAATTGTAATATTTATGCTATCACCATAAATAAATATGGCGTTTTGTGTCGAAATTTGTTAAAGCGTTGAAATATAACCGTGTGTTTTTGTTACAATCGTGATACAATAATAACAAATAGATAACAAGAGAGGGATTTTCATTGAGTTCATACGGAAGCTTTATCGCACTTTTAAGTTACATAGTAACTGTACTACTGCTATATTTTATTGGCGATGCTGCAAACATATCAGTGTTACAATTCCCAAAAGAAGAAGCGTTACAATTAGAAGCAGAAAAACATACTGCGCGATCCATTGCACCACTACTCTTAGCTCTTCCTGTATATATCATCGTTTTATATAAAAGCAAAAAAGTGTAAAGGCTACCTATTTCATTCATTTCGGTGGTCTTTACATTTTTTTGTGACATTTCCCCTATTTTAAACATCATTCCATACTAAATACCCATCTAGTCATTTAAAATGAGAAAATCCCCTAGAAAAATTTCCATTATCTGTCCAGTCACTAACTACCGAACTTACATAGATTATAAGTGTGAAGGGGGTGATGAGGATTATGTTTGGATCATTTGGATGCTGTGATAACTTTAGAGACTGTCATCATCGTGAAAGAGAGTGTGACCATCGCGAACATCGCGAGAAAGAGAGAGAGAGAGAAGTAAAACCACAACAAACAGCTGTATGTAACGTACTTGCTAGCATTTCAGTTGGAACAGAGCTTTCTCTTTTAAGCATTAGAGGTAACGGAACATTCAACAATGTAATTTTTGAAGGTTTCGCTAACGGTGTTGCTCTTTTCTCTGCTTTAGCTCGTAATAACAAAGATGACAAAAATAACAATAACGACGATAAGAACAATCAAAATCGAAATACTTTTACTGGTATTTTACGTGTATGCCCAACTGATATCGTTGCAATCGCTATCTAATTCTGTTCTTTATCCTCAATAGCCGCAAAATAAGATTTACTTTTCTCATAGAAAAAACCTGAGACCGATTTCAAATCGACTCAGGTTTTTTACTATTATATGCTTTTAACTAATTCAACAACTTCTTCAGCAGTTGACATTGTTAATGCTTTTTCTGCTAATGTTTCCATTTCTGCTTTTGACAACTTGCTTAGTTGTGTTCTTGCAGGAAGAATAGATGTTGCACTCATACTGAACTCATCTAAACCTAGGCCTAATAATAATGGGATAGCAAGTGAATCTCCCGCCATCTCACCACACATACCAGCCCATTTGCCCTCTTTATGAGCAGCATCGATAACCATTTTTACAAGACGTAAAATAGATGGGTTATATGGTTGGTATAAGTAAGCTACTTGTTCGTTCATACGGTCTGCAGCCATTGTGTATTGGATTAAGTCATTTGTTCCGATAGAGAAGAAATCAACTTCTTTTGCGAACTGATCTGCTAATACTGCTGAAGCTGGAATTTCAACCATCATACCAACTTCAATAGAATCAGAAACAGTTGTACCCGCTTGAACAAGTCTTTCTTTCTCTTCTAATAAGATTGCTTTCGCTTGACGGAACTCATCAAGAGTTGCAATCATTGGGAACATAATTTTTAAGTTACCGTATACGCTAGCACGAAGTAATGCACGAAGTTGTGTACGGAACACATCTTGCTCATCAAGACATAAGCGAATTGCACGGTATCCTAAGAATGGGTTCATTTCTTTTGGTAAATGTAAGTATGGAAGCTCTTTATCTCCACCGATGTCAAGTGTACGAACAACGACTGGTTGATCTTCTTTTACACCTTCAAGAACTGCTTTATACGCTTCGAACTGCTCTTCTTCTGTTGGAAGATTGTCACGGCCCATGTATAAGAATTCTGTACGGTATAAACCAACGCCTTCTCCGCCATTATCGATAATACCTTGTACATCATTTGGTGTTCCGATATTAGCAACAAGCTCAACGTGATGTCCATCACTTGTTACAGTTGCTTGGTCTTTTAATTTTGCCCATACAGCTTTTTGCTCTTCAAATTTCGCTTTCTTTTCTTCAAAAGAACGAAGAGTTTCTTCAGATGGGTTTACAATTACTTCTCCATCTAAACCGTCAATGATTACGATATCGCCGTTTTGGATTTTCTCCATAACAACCTTCGTACCAACAACAGCTGGAATTTCCATAGAACGAGCCATAATTGCAGAGTGAGATGTACGTCCACCGATATCAGTTGTGAAACCTTTTGCATACTTACGGTTTAACTGAGCTGTATCAGATGGTGTTAAATCTTCAGCAATGATGATTACTTCTTCAGAAATTGTACCAGGGTTTGAGAAGTTAATTCCTAGTAAATGCGCAAGAACACGTTTTGTTACGTCGCGAATATCCGCAGCACGTTCTTTCATGTATTCGTTATCCATGTTTTCAAACATAGAAATAAACATTGATGCAACTTCATCCATTGCAAATTCAGCATTTACTTTTTCGCTATTTACTTTATCTTTTACTGGATTTACTAATTCCGGATCATTTAATACTAATAAATGTGCTTCAAAGATAGCAGCTTTATCAGCACCTAGCTCAGCAAAAGCGTGGTCCTTAATAGCTTCTAGTTCAGATTTTGCTTTCTCAAGCGCAGCGTCTAAGCGTGCAATTTCAGCAGCTTCGTTTGTAATTGATTTCTTTTCAATGTTAAATTCAGGATTCTCAAGTCTGAAAGCCTTTGCAATAGCAATCCCACTTGATGCAGCGATCCCTTGGATATTAAGAGTCATTATTCTCCTAATCCTTCGTTTTTCATAGTTTCTTCGATAGCTGCTAGTGCTTGAGCTGCATCATCACCATTTGCAGTGACCTTAATTTCTGCGCCTTGTTGAATTCCTAAAGACATAACACCCATGATTGATTTTAAGTTAACGTTTTTTCCGTTATACTCTAAGTTAATGTCAGAACCAAATTTGCTTGCAGTGTTTACAAGTAGAGTTGCTGGACGAGCATGAATTCCTGAGTCGCTAGTTACTTTAAAGATTTTTTCCATGATAATTTATCTCCTTTAAATACAGTATTTTTTTAGTTGTATAGACGTGAGTACTACATCATCTATTGTATATAATAGGCGATGTTCGGTCAACCACATCGCCTATTATAATTATAAACATTTTGCGTCAAATTCCTACTGAATGTCAATAATAGCGTTTTCGCCCTTCTTAACATTTCCATCTTTTTTCAATTCGACTTGTTGTCCTTGTTGTAAATTCGTAAAGACGATTGGTGTAATAATAGATGGTGCATTTTCTTTTATAAATGCAAGATCTACTTTTAATAATGGTTGTCCTTGCTTCACTTTATCACCTTGTGCTACAAGCGCTTCAAAGCCTTCACCATTTAATTTTACAGTATCAATACCGAAGTGGATTAAAATTTCTTTTCCACCTTCAGACTGAATACCAATCGCATGTTTTGTAGGGAATACATTTACAATCTCACCATTAACCGGAGAAACTACTGTTCCTTCTGTTGGCTCAATCGCAAATCCATCTCCCATCATTTTCCCTGAGAATACTTGGTCAGGTACTTCTGTAATCGGTAAGATTTTCCCTTCAATTGGTGAAACGATTGTTTCATTTTCATCAACTTGTTGAGGAACTTCTTCCACTTTTACAGGCTCTTCTTTTTCAACATGAGGTGTACGACCTGACATAATATCATGAATTTGTGATTTTAATGTGTCAGATTTCGGTCCGAAAATAGCTTGAATGTTATTTCCAACTTCAAGTACACCAGCTGCTCCAAGCTCTTTTAAGCGGTCTTTATTTACATTTTTTTGTTCGTTAACTTGAACGCGTAAACGAGTAATACAAGCATCTAACGAAGCAATGTTTTCTTTACCACCAAGTGCTACTAATACTTCACGTGGAAGTTCTCCTGCTTCTGTTTTCCCTGCGCCTTCATTGGCATTCGCTACTTCACGACCAGGTGTTTTTAAGTTCCATTTACGGATTGCAAAACGGAATCCGAAGTAGTAAATAACTGCTAGTACAAGACCCACAATAATTACCCACCACCATGCCGTACGACCTGGTAGTACACCGAATAAGATGAAGTCAATTAAACCACCAGAGAATGTCATACCAATTTTAACACCTAAAATTTGCATTGTCATAAATGATAGACCAGCGAATACTGCATGGATTCCGAATAATACTGGTGCTACGAATAAGAATGAAAATTCAAGCGGTTCTGTAATACCTGTTAAGAAAGATGTTAATGCAGCAGATCCTAAAATACCAGCTGCTAATTTTTTATTTTCTGGACGTGCTTCATGGTACATTGCTAAAGCTGCTGCTGGAAGACCGAACATCATGAACGGATACTTACCAGTTGTAAATGTACCAGCTGTTAATTCTACGCCATCTTTTAACTGTGCCATAAAGATTTTTTGGTCACCACGGATTAATTCGCCAGCTGCATTTGTATACTGACCGAATTCGAACCAGAACGGTGAATAGAAAATATGATGTAATCCAAATGGAATTAATGAACGTTCAATTAAACCGAATATAAATGCTGCGATCGTTCTATTTGCATCAATCATTTGATGTGAGAACGTATTTAAGCCACCCTGAATGTATGGCCAAACGAAGCACATGATAATACCTACTACTAAAGAGAATGTTGCAGTTGCGATCGGTACGAAACGCTTACCTGCAAAGAAACCTAAGTATGATGGTAATTCAATGTTGAAGTATTTATTATAGCAATATGCCGCTACTATCCCGACGATAATACCACCAAACACTCCTGTTTGCAGCGTTGGAATTCCTAATACGTTTGCATATGCTGGATCTGAAAATCCAATTTTCACTGGATCTGTTCCAGTGCTTGTTACTTTCACTAACTTATCTACTTCTAAGAATACACTCATCGTTTTGTTCATAATTAAGTAGCCGACGAATGCTGCTAAACCAGCTACTCCGTCTCCACCAGCTAAACCGATTGCTACCCCAACTGCGAATAATAGCGCAAGGTTAGCGAAAATAATATCACCAGATTGTTCCATAATTTTTGCAACCATTACGAACCAATCTGCTTTTAAAGCAGGAATAACATTTGTTAGTTGTGGATTTTGAAATGCATTACCAAATCCAAGTAAAATACCTGCTGCCGGTAAAATAGCTACTGGAAGCATAAGCGCTTTTCCGACTTTTTGAAGAACACCAAAGATCTTCTTAAACATGGAAACCCTTCCTCTCTTATCTATATTGATACTTTTCGACAAACGCCAAAAAGGCATGAGGAAAAAAAGATAGAACGATAGCTATACAAAGGGTAGTATGTCCCTTTCTTTAGCTTACATTCCCAACTTTTCTCCACTCATGCCTGATCGAATCAGTAACACGTGTCAAAAATAGGATTACGTATAAGTTCACTATAATTAAAGCAAACGTTTTCGTTATTTACCTTAATGTGTTTGTCGAATTTTGTATAACTTTGCAATAGTTATTATACATAACTATTGTAAGCGATTCAATCATTTTTTTTAACGTTTTCATTTTAGACAAAAATATATGTCTTTTTACACATGTTCTGCTTTCACTAATCGTTGTAAATGCATCGTTAAATAAATACTCTCCGCTTCATAAACAGGAAGTTGTAATTCGTTCTGCATTACTTTGACTAGCTTCCACGCCAAATTGTAACAAACTGGATATTCTAATTTTAATAAATCAGCAAAACTTTGTGCTTCTTCTACTTTTTCTCCTTTTTTCACCCGTTCAATAGCATATTGTAAATGGCGAATAAGGCGTAAATAATGAATGCTTTCTTGGTCTAATGTAATTTGTAGGTTTGTCTCAATTAAAGACACAAGTTGTGCAATAAGACGGGAATTTTGATTAACAGAAGATAAATCAGAGTTTGTAAGCGAGCTATAAATATGGAGTGCGATAAAGCCAACTTCTCCTTCTGGCAATGTAATTTGCAAACGAGAATTTAAAAGTTTCACAACTCCTTCAGCAATTTCATATTCCTCTGGATATAGCATTTTCGTTTCAACTAAAAAAGGATTATCTATTGTAAGTCCTTGTTTCAGCCTTTTAATGGCAAAAGAAATATGATCTGTTAAAGCGATATGAATATGTTCATTTAATGGAGACTCCGCTTTTTCTTGAATGTATAACATAATATCATTCATCAATTCAATTAGCTTTTCACTCACATGTGGCACTAAAAGTTTGTATTGTTCTCGATCACGTTCATTTTTTAAAACAAACATTTTCTCAATTTGTTCTTGCTCCAACACATCTTCAGCCTTTTTTCCAAATCCAATTCCTTTACCGATCACTACTACTTCCTCGTGTTCAGGATGGCTAGCAATGATGACATTATTATTTAAAACTTTTTTAATTTCTAGATAATTACTCATATAACACCACCCTCGTACTTAAATAGCCTACTTTTATGTTACAGAATATTCTTCTTTGTCGTCAATGTAAAACATCTACCATTTGATAAAAATTCATTTTTTAGACATGTTTGTATATGATGCGTATAATGTAAGAGCGACTGTACATAGAAAGGAGATAGCAACATGATTAAAATGTTTGTAAGTGATATTGACGGTACAATGATGCAGCACGGAGGTCTGATTGATGAACAGGATGTTGCGGCACTTCGCATTCTTGCTGAGCAAAATGTTATTCTTTGCTTCGCTTCTGGACGACTTGATAATGAAATCGCAGACCTAATGAAAGCTGTAAATACAAATTTCCATCGTATTAGTGTAAACGGTGTGTTTGTATACACAAATGAAAATAAGCAACTATTGTCCGCAACTTTTGATTCCAGCATTCTTCCTGATTTACTAGCTATGACAAATCAAGACCCTTATTTCCGTTATGTAAGTGATGAGCATAATTACTATATTGAAGAAAAGACACCTTTTATTCATGAACTCGAAAAACAAGTAACAATGACTTCTGTTGAAGAACCAAATTTATTACAGAAAATCGATGATACAATTTTTCCAAATAAAATTTCTATCGGTGGAACAAAAGAAAACTTACAACTCCTTCAAAAAAAGATCGATGAAAAATTCCATGGAAAAGTTAGTACTTTTATTTCAGCTGAACAATGTTTAGATGTAATGCCACCAAATATTAGTAAAGGTTCTGCTATTTCTGTTTTATTACAAGAGTTTCAAATACAACCAGAGGAGGTTGCATGCATAGGGGATTCTTACAATGATATTCCAATGTTTTCTTTAACTCCTCATAGTTTTGCTATGTCTCAAGCTGATGACGCGGTAAAAGAGCACGCTCACTATGTAGTAGATGCTGTCAAAGATGCCGTTAACCAAGTACTTGTTTATAATGAAGAAGCAAATAAAAATACGACTCAATCCTTATAAGGATGAGTCGTATTTTTATTTCTTTACATGTTGAAAACATCAAAGTTCACTGTACTTCACAAACTGAAATATATTACTTGTTACGTGCGATGTTCGTAATAAACTTGTAACGATCACCACGATAAATACATTTCACATACTCTAACGGTAACTCACCTTCTGAATATGACCATTGACGCATTACAAGTACAGGCGCCTTTTTAGGAATATGCAGATGTTCAGCTTCATTATCCGTTGCAATTGAAGCTTCAATTGATTGAGTAGCGCGAACTAGCTTAAAGCCCAGTTTTTTCTCTAAATGTTCATATAAAGATTGTTGCAATATTTCTTCGTTAATATCTTTCACAAGAGTTGGCGACAAATATGTCGTCTCAAATGCAATCGGTTCGTCATCAGCTAAGCGAGTACGCCTCACTTCATAAACCGACTCTCCCTCTTGTATTTTCAGCCGGTCTGCTATTTTAGCAGTAGCTGGAACTAGGCGGAAACTTAATAACTGGCTGCTCGGTTTCATACCACGAGAAATCATATCTTCTGTAAATCCCGTCATTCCTTGCAACTTTTGCTCCACTTTCGGAAGTTGGACGAACGTTCCAATCCCGCGCTTCCGGTATAAATAACCTTGTTCCACTAAGTTATTAATCGCCTGTCTGATTGTCATACGACTTACTTCGAACTTATCACAAAGTTCATTCTCAGATGGAATTTTATCTCCCGGCTTCCATTCGCCTTCCTCAATTAGCTGTTTCACCCACTCTTGAATCTGATAATAGATCGGAAATGGTGAATACTTGTCGATGTTCATCAGCAATCGCCTCACTGCATAAAGATAGAGCTTCTGGATCTGCGATTACGGTTACATTCGGATGACGTTGTAAAACTGTAGCAGGACACGCCTCACTATATTCACCTTGCAATAATTCTTTAATAGCTTCTGCCTTTTTAGATCCCATAGCAACAAGTAGAATTTGTTTCGCTTTCATAATACTTCCAATTCCCATTGTAATCGCATGAGTCGGCACATCTTCTTCATTTTCAAAGAAGCGAAGGTTTGCTTGGCGCGTAGATTCTGTTAATTCTACAATATTAGTTGGAGAATTAAATGGTGTTCCTGGCTCATTAAATCCGATGTGACCGTTTTCACCGATTCCAAGAATCTGTAAGTCAACTGGGTTAGCTACTAGAATGCCTTCATAACGCTTGCACTCTTCCTCTAAATCACTTGCCATCCCATTAGGTACATAAGTTTGTTTAAATGGAAGATAATCAAACAACTGTTCTTGCATGAAATAGTGATAGCTGTTTTTATCTTCGTGTGGTAAATTTACGTACTCATCTAAGTTTACAGTGGTTGTATGACTTGTATCAAGTTTATTTTTTCGCATTTCTGCATAAATACCTAATGGAGAGCTTCCTGTAGCCATTCCTAAAGTTGGATTTTCTTTTGATTTTACAACCTCTTTAATTAACTTATAACCTGCTTCAGCTAATTCTTCTGGAGTTTTTACAACAAGAATATTCATCTAATTACTTCCCTTCCTTCATATGAATTCCTAAACGAACCGTATCATATACATGTAATTCTTCAGTCATAATAACAAAGTCTGCATCTTTACCTGCCGCTAACGCGCCTTTATTATTTAATCCAAACTCTTCTGCTTGGTTAACTGATGTCATCAACACTGCATCCTCGATTGAACATCCTGTAAATTCAATTACATTTCGGAAAGCTTGATCCATTTTCAAAATACTACCAGCTAACGTTCCATCTTCTAATCGGGCACTGCCATCTTTTACATGTACTGGCTGTCCGCCAAGCTCATATAATCCTTCTTCAAGACCTTTTGCACGCATTGCATCTGTAATGACACTTACTTTTTTCGGTCCTTTTAATTTATATGCTAATTTCACCATATCAGGGTGAATGTGAATACCATCTGTAATTACTTCAACCATTACATCTGGATTTAATAACACATGACCAACAACTCCTGGTTCACGATGATGTAATCCACGCATTTGATTGTATAAATGTGTTGCATGTGTAATTTTTCTATTTTTCAGTTGTGCATCAATCGCATCTGTATGCCCCATTGTGCCAACAACACCTGTTTCAGCAAGATACTGTTCAAACTCTAACGCACCTTCTTCTTCCGGTGCATATGTTACTAATTTAATTAGATTACCGCTTGCTTCCTGCCATTGTTTAAATTGCTCGATACTCGCAGGAACAATATGTTCTAGTGGTTGTGCACCCGCACGTTTTTTTGAAACATATGGTCCTTCTAAGTGAATATATTCGAAATGTGCTCCTTTATCTTTCGCTTCCTTCGCAGCACTTAGCGCCGCTTCAATCGCTTCTGGAGCTTGTGTCATTGTTGTTGGGAAGTACGTTGTAACTCCTTCTTTTAACATTTCTTTACCAAGAGTTACTAATCCATCGCTATTTGCATCCATCGCATCAATATCGTATCCACCATGAATATGAACATCAATCATACCTGGAATCACAATCTTTCCTGCCACATCTAACACAGTTTCATTTTCTTGTGATACATATTGAGCCATCAAACCAATTTCTTTAACTGTTTCTGCGTAACGAATAAATCCGTTTTCCACTACTTCTTTACCTGTATAAATTTTGGCATTGATGACAACTTGCGTTTTCATTTTCATCGATCCTTTCCCATGAAATACCTACTTATTATTATTACCTTATTCGCCTAATTCCATCTTAATATACACACAAGTAGTTGTCTATACATTCTAATGAAATTTCCTCTTCTTTCAGCAAAAAAAGGAAATTGATTTCTTTTTTATTATAATATATATTATCCATTTTTTCCAAAATGGATAATACCCTCTTATATAATTAGTTACTTAAGTAATGGCATAAGACCGCTCGCCCCCATAGTAATATGTTCACCATCTGTTTCTATTTCTACAGTACGCTTGTTTGTTCCGTATATCATTATACCACGCTGTTTTAATCGTCTTACTACACTTTGATGAGGATGCCCATACGGATTTCTACTCCCGTACGAAAGAATAGCGAATTGTGGATCTACTTTTTTTAAGAATGTTTCACTCGTTGAAGTATACGAGCCATGATGCCCAACTTTTAATACATCTGCATGTACATCAAATTGCTTTAATATTTCATTTTCTGTCCGTATATCAGCATCACCCATTAATAAAAAGTCCGCTTTACCATATCGAATCTTTAACACAATTGAGGACTCGTTATTCTCGTCTTTCGATTTCCCATTGTTCAATACTTGTATAGAAACATGTGGATCTAGCGGTATATATTGTCCTTCCTTCACTGAAATGAAAGGTATACCCCTTTTTTTAATATTATTCCGATACGTATGATAAGTAAATGAACTATATGTTTTTCCACTATCTAATACGAGTGCAACCGGCATTTGTTCTACAATTGGAATAAGCCCCCCTATATGGTCCATATCCGGATGAGTACTTACAATCACATCTAAATGATTAATTCCTTTTTCAATTAGTTTTTGAATAATAACCTCTCCGGCTTCATAAGGGCCCCCATCTATTAACATCGTTTGACCATTTGGCAATGTAATAAGTGTCGCATCACCTTGTCCAACTTTTAAAAAACTCACTTTCATTTTACCGAAATGTTGCCGCTGCATATGTATAGAAGACGCAGTATGAATAGACGTCATATATCTTTTAGCCGATGCGCTGTTTAACGAAAAACATAATAAAACAGAAACCAACAATAGAATACTCCGTACACCTTTCATAACTCGTCTCCTTTTTTCATTTAGTATGGCACGCTCTGTAATTGATATACAAAAAAGCTTAGCAAAATGCTAAGCTTTTATTTTGATAATTCCTGTAAAGAACCAAAGAATAAATCCGCTTCATTCATTTGTTCATTTTCTTCCGAAAGAGGTGGTAAATCATCTAACGTTTTCAATCCAAACGTGTCCAAAAATTCTTTCGTAGTTCCATATAAGATAGGACGCCCCGGGCCTTCCGCTCTTCCTGTTTCTTTTATAAGTAAGTGTGAAACTAACGTTTGTAATGCCTTGTCCGTTTTCACACCTCTAATCTCTTCCATTTCTGTCCTTGTAATCGGTTGACGGTACGCAACGATTGCCAACGTTTCAAGAGCTGCTTGAGAAAGTGAAGCCGCGGTTGGAGTATCTATTAATTTTTGATAGTACGAAGCATGTTCTTTCTTTGTTGCAAAACGATACACTTTTGCATATTGTACAATTTGCAAACCGCGATTCGATCCTTCGCATTCTTTTTGCATTTCCTCTATACTGTTTATTACTTCTTCCACTTCAACTTCCAGAACTTTAGCTATCTGTTCCGGATAAATCCCTTCGTCACCTGCAACAAATAAAAGCCCTTCAATAATCGCTTTTTGTTCTTTTCTATCCATTTTACGAACTCCTTCCTCCTATTTCCCATAAAAAATACACATAAAAAAACCGAATCACAGTAAATGCGTTCGGTTCAATATTTCTTCTCTCGTTCCAAACGATACATTAAAACCTAACATAAGATAAAATATTTCTATCCCATCTTCACATCAACTCTATACGGATTTATTAGAGCTTGATACGAAAATTTCATCAAAATTATGTTCTTGCTCAATTATGATTTGTTGATTTTTCATTAGCTCAAGAACCGCTAAAAATGTTACAACCATTATTTCACGTTCTTCATCAGCAAACAAATCATAAAAGCTTTGACGACCGCCTCTTACTTCTAACTGTTGTAGAATATCAGTCATTCGCTGTGAAATTGGTATTTCTTGGCGAGTAATTCGCGTTGTTACGGGGGTTTTTGCTTTTTTACGACGCATTAGCTTTTGAAATGCCGCTAACATATCATATAACGTAACATCAAGAGGTAAGCTTGTCTCCTCTTCTTGTTGAAATGATGTAAAATCAATTGGCGGACGTGTATATAGCTGTGCTCTTTCTTGTTCTCTTTCTTTTAACTCAGTAGCAACTTGCTTATATTTCTTATATTCAATTAACCTCTCCATCAATTCTTGACGAGGATCATCTATAAAGTCTTCACCGTTATCAGGTACATCTTCTTCTTGTTTCGGTAACAACATTTTACTTTTAATTTGTAATAACGTTGCAGCCATTACTAAATACTCACTGGCAACATCTAATTGTAATTCTTTCATCGTATGGACATAAGATAGATATTGCTCTGTAATTTCCGCTACAGGAATATTATATATATCAATTTCGTAACGATTTATTAAGTGTAACAATAGATCTAAAGGCCCTTCAAAAGCCTCTACTTTAAAATTATACTGCACAAAGCATCCCACCACATTTTTTCTATAACACCATAAGTATAGAGCATCCTCATGTTCTATCCAACCTTTTTAAGAAATTTAATTAAAAATAGACCTATGCCCATGTCATAATGCCCACCGCTTCATATGATAACAATGTAGTAAGAACAATGTAGGAGGTCAAAAACTATGGGTCACGTTGATTGCGGTTTTAGCGGTGGGTTCGCATTACTTGTTGTACTGTTCATTTTACTAATCATTGTAGGAGCAGCTTGCTTCTGCTAATAGGAAGCAATAAAGCGACTAGAGATATTTCACTAGTCGCTTATTGTTAATATTTCTATGATACACTGTACATAGAACCGTTAGACAGGAGCGAAAAAAATGTATCCTACCGAGTACATACAATTTTTAATTCATTTTCATGGAGACCATGATTATTTTGAATGTCATGAAATATTAGAAGAGTATTGGAAATTAAAACCTAGAGGAGAACGTGACAATTACTTAGTCGGTCTCATTCAAATTGCTGTTTCCTTATACCATCACAGACGATCCAACTGGAATGGTGCAGAGAAGATGATAAAAAGCGCAATAGCACTTTTAGAAAAGAACTGTGCGCCGTTACATCAATTAGGAATAGATCATAAACAACTTATATTCTTATTAAATGAGAGACTACAATCTATCCACAAAAAGGAAATTTTCGCGCCATTATTTTTACCATTATTAGACACATCGTTAGAAAAACAATGCATACAGTTATGTAAGAAACAAAACCTCTCTTGGAAAGATGTAAACGTCATTCCTGGTGAATACATCATAAATAAGCACACATTGCGTGATCGAACAGATGTCATTTCTGAACGACACGAACAACTACAAAAAAGAAAGCAGAGATAATAAACTACTTATCCCTGCTTTCATGAATGTATATTTTGTTCAAGCTCTTTACACTTTTTGCAAAAACTTGCTGTTTGCTCATTTCCGCAAATTGTAAACTCAAGAAATTTACTCTTAAGCTCTTGAACCATCTTCGTCCCAATCCCCATATGTCGGTGAGACGGATTCACGCTCAAATGCTGAATTTCCAATACCTGATCTTCTTTTTTTATAATCCCCATTATCCCAACAAAATCTTCATTTTGTTTCCACAAATACAATTGCCAATCCTCTTTCGCTTCATATTCTTTCATTGTCAATTGTAATGTTTTTACATCTTTTTCAGTTGGCATAAATGAAAGAAGCCCCATTGCAATTTTTTCATAACTTTTTTTAAAACGAATTAACATAACCCTTATCCCTTCTTACAAAAGTTACAAACTATTTATCCCATCAATCACTCTTTTCATATCACATTCATTCTACAATATTTTTACCAGAGTGAGAAGAGGCTGAAACAACTTGATAATCATACAAAGCGTTAAGAAGAAAGTCAAATATATGTTTCCACGCTATTTCCTTCTATTACACCGCTCAAAAAAGAGACAATACTATATAGGAACTAAAAGGAAAATCCTTTTCTCATCACATTTTAATTACTAACCACTTTTGAAAAAAGTAGTTCTACCAAAACCAATATGTTAAGAGAAATCCATTTATTGAAGCATATAATTCGTACTCCATCCTATGTATTTTGTTAAAAGTGTGTTCTTGTGAACAATATAATTTAACGTTAGTAGCCGTCCTATTTGTGTCATATACTTTAAAATATATAACAATTCCTGTTTATAGGAAATAAAAAAGGAGAGCAAAATCGCTCTCTTTTCTCATAACTTATTCTTCCCAAACTTTAACTTCTTTCATTACATCGCCTTGACGCATGTTTAATACCGTTTCAATACCGCTTGTTGCTTTACCGAATACAGTATGTACGCCATCTAAATGCGGTTGTGGCTCATGAACAACAAAGAATTGGCTACCACCTGTATTACGACCAGCATGTGCCATAGAAAGTGATCCAACAAGGTGTCTATGAGGATTTCCATCAGTCTCACATGGAATAGAGTAACCTGGGCCACCTGCACCTGTGCCTGTTGGGTCTCCACCTTGGCTTACGAAGCCAGGAATAACGCGGTGGAATGTCACACCATCATAAAATCCTTGCTCTGCTAATTTTTTAAAGTTTTCTACTGTTTTTGGTGCCTCTTCTGGGAAAAATTCTAAATCGATTTTTTCACCATTTTCCATTAATATGTATCCTAAAGTTTTCATATGTATATGTCTCCTTTCAACTATCTCAGCACTATATTAACATATTCATGACGAGAAACAAAAAGAATCCGACAATCTGCATACTTCTTTTTCGAAATGTGGAAAAAGCTAGGTGACAAATTTTAAAAATATACTATAATAACTGTGTTGCCCGAAAATTTTAGAAAGAGAAAGGGAGCGATTTTTCGTGAAAGCGAAATTACTAGCTCTGCTATTAGCTGTAGCCGTATTTATTATGCCAACAGCTTCATTTGCAGACATCATTGAGGGAGAATCAATTGTTACACTAGGAGAAAACTTATCTGAACAACAAAAACAAGAGCTGTTAAAAGAAATGAAAGCACCAAAAGATGCTACAATTATCACTGTGTCTAATGCGGAAGAACATAAATTTCTAGAAGGAATTGTTCCAAAATCACAAATTGGTACAAGAGCAATTTCCTCTTCTATGATTACATACACAAAACCAGGGTCAGGTCTCATTGTACGCTCAAAAAACATTAATTCGATAACAGATGCAATGTACACAAATGCACTTATTACAGCAGGTGTGAAAGATGCAGAGATTCAAATTACTGCACCATTTAAAGTTTCCGGAACTGCTGCTTTAACAGGTTTAATGAAGGCCTATGAAACAACATCGAACAAAGAAATTCCAGAAGATGTTAAAAAAGTAGCCAATGAAGAAATGGTGCAAACAGCAAAACTTGGTGATAAAATCGGTGAAGAAAAAGCAGTTCAACTTGTTGCAAAAATTAAAGAAGAAATTGCAAAAGAACAGCCAAAAACAACTGAAGATTTACGCTCATTAATTAAAAAAATTGCTGATCAACTTGGCATTACATTAACAGATGAACAGTTAGATAACTTAGTAGCGTTATTTGATAAAATGAAAAATCTTAATATCGATTGGAACCAAGTTGGTAGCCAATTAGATAAAGCAAAAGACCATGTGTCTGCCTTCTTAGGATCTGAAGAAGGACAAAGTTTCCTAGATAAAGTAAAAGATTTCTTCTCTAGTATCATTGATTTCGTTAAATCTTTATTCAAGTAAAAAAGAAGCTCGCCAGTGACGAGCTTCTTTTTTATACAAGTAACGGTAATTTCATAATAGCTTCTTCAACCGAACGAACAACATGATTTGCTTTCTCCTTCACATACGGATGAGCATGATGAAGGGTGAAGGAGTGTGGGGTTACTTCAAACATAGAAATATCATTGAAAGAATCTCCAATACATGCAACTTCATTTGCTTCAATTTGTAAATGTTCCATTAATCGCTTCAGAGCCCTTCCTTTACTTACACCTCTTGGCATAATGTCAACATAGCGCTTACCCGATATAAAAACTTCCGCTTCGCTCTGAAATGTATCTCGCAACTCTTGATCTAATGCTACTATTTTTTCTTCTTCTCCAAAAACAAATAATTTCGCAGGATGTACCGTCTTCCCAAATTCCTCTTCTAATTCTTCGATTTCAGCAATATGCACTCCCATATACTCTTCAAAAGTATGATGATGTTCATTCTTTCTTTTTGTATATCGCTGCTCATTTGCACAAACAATATCTGCTAGTCCCTTTTTATGTATATATCGATATATTTCCTGGGCAACCCCATCTTCAAAACTCGATTCATGAAATACTTTTCCATCCGGTAGTATCATTGTCGCTCCATTTAAACTAGTTGTGTAATACGGGAACGAAAACCTTTTTACCGCCTCATCAATTCGGTGAGTAAAACGGCCAGAGGCAAAACAAATATTTGTCCCTTTTTCAGCTAGCCAACAAAGCGCTCGTTCATCTTCTTTTTGCATATGATTCACATTGTAAACGAGCGTATCATCTAAATCACTTACAAATAATTTAATCATGTCCTCTTCCCCTTTCATACACAATATCTACTCTAATTGTACAAAAAAAATGTTTGATTTTTGTTAAAAAAACAATAAATTTTCAATAAAAAATAAGCGGGAGCATAATCCCGCTTATTTTTGTCTTCGCACATTTTGAGGTCTTACAATACTTGGACGAACCTTTAAACTAGACATAGTTGGACGAAGTAAAATTTTCGTTAACGCACCCCAATCAAACGGTAAAAACGGCCATAAATACGGTGTTTGTAAGCTTTTTATAGATGTTAAAAATAGAATCAATATCGTCATTCCAATTACAAATCCCATTTCATGAAATATGCCTGTTAAAATAATTACAAACAATTTTCCAATCTTATTCCCAAGCCCTAACTCATAACTCGGCGTAGCATATGCACCAATCATAGAAACTGCTACGTATAAAATAACTTCTGGTACAAACAAACCTACATCAATTGCAATTTGACCAATTAATATAGCAGAAATTAATCCTGCTGCAGACGACAATGATGTCGGTGTATGAATGGCAGCCATCCTTAAAAATTCGAGTCCGATTTCAGCCATCAAAATTTGTAATAAAATTGGTAAATGCGTCATCTTATTCGGTCCAATGAAAGCTAGACTTTCCGGTAAAAGAGTTGGATCAAAAACAAAAACTAACCAAAATGGCAGTAAGAACAGTGAAAATATAACACCTAAAAAACGTACCCAACGTAAAAATGTACCTACAGCTGGATTTTGTCTAAACTCTTCTGCATGTTGTAAATGGTGGAAATATGTTGTTGGAGTGATCATAGCACTTGGCGATGTATCAACGAGTACTAACACATGTCCTTCTAACAGATGATTTGCTGCTACATCTGGTCTTTCTGTGTATCGAATAAGCGGGAATGGATTATAACCTTGTTTGACTACAAATTCTTCTACCGTTTTATCCGCCATCGTAATCCCATCTACTTCAATGCTATTTAATTCTTGTTTTATAATCTTCACTAAATCCGGGTTTGCAACATCTTGTACATATGTAATACAAATATCCGTTTGCGATCTATCCCCTACTCGAATCATTTCGTTTCGAAGACGCGGGTCGCGTATCCTTCTACGAATTAACGCTGTATTTACAACGATATTTTCAACAAAGCCATCTCTTGCACCACGTACTACCTTTTCTGTATCTGGTTCTGTCGGTGTCCGGCCAGGATAACTACGAACATCTATTGCGAATGCTTCCGTTTCACCTTCTACAAATATAACAATAAGTCCTGATAATACTTGGAGCATTACCTCATCCATCGTTTTTACTTTACTTACTTGTTGATGAATTAAACGATTCTCTAAAAGCTTTACTGTATCTTCTTCTACATCCCTTATTTCATTTGTGTCCACCGCTTCTTCTAAAATAGGGATAATATAATTCGTATCACAAAGTCCATTTACAAATAACACACCAATTTCTTTATTTAAAATTTGAAATTTACGAATACCAACATCGTATGTAACACCCAGTCCAACTGTTTGCTTTAAATAATTTTCATTATCACTTAAAAAAGATGAAATCGGGATACTCACTTTTTTAGGCTTCGTCATAAAACCCACTCCTTTCCAAAATTAATTGAATTGCTTTTCTAGTAATAGGTGATCCTCTCTCCCATTCATCATTTCCGCACATCTTGCCAATATCACCGACCCCCACAATGACAGGAACATTCAGCCCATCTAAACAATAAATCGTATCCCCACTAATCCTGCCAATTTCACCATCTGGGAGTCCAAATTTATCAACGCCGTATTCCGTCAAATTCCCATTCCGATCTACACTTACATCTACACGCGCCCATTCCCAATGATGTGTATTAGATGCTACTGCTAAAATACCCAGTACATCCACTTGTTTATGTGTTGCGACATACTTTAACGCCTTTTCACCAGGTCCTTCTCCTATAAATCCGCTGTCATCAAACATGACAAATACAGGGTCATATGGCGTTTGCATAATAAGCTCAACAACTTTCTTCCCTGTCAATTTGGTCGGATTACTTTGCGATGCTGAAATACACCTTCCCCCAAATTCCTTTGTTAACAGCTCAATTGTCCGCTTTGCATATTCATCTCCATCTGTGACCAAAACAACCCTTCGTCTCATTTGATTTATCCTTTCGGTTTACATATAAGTGCAACAAAAAATGAAAATAATATCGCTGCGGAAATCCCCGCAGACGTTAAGCTAAACATACCGATTCCAATTCCTAAATATCCATGTTTTTCTGCCGCATGCATTGCCCCGTGTAATAGTGAATGTCCAAAACTTGTAATAGGGACTGTTGCCCCAGCACCTGCAAATTTTATAAGCTTATCGTACAATCCGAATCCGTCTAAAATAGCTCCGGCGACTACAAAAGTTGCCATTAAATGTGCCGGTGTTAACTTTGCGAAATCTAGCAACACTTGTCCAATTACACAAATAGCTCCTCCTACAAGAAATGCATATATAAAATCCACAATTCACTCTCCTTTAACTCTTTCAAACACAACACCATGCGCAATCGTTGGAATCGTTTCCTTTTGCTGCATCATCACCGGGCTTAATAAAGCTCCAGTTGCAACGACAAAAATCCGTTGTAAGTTCCCTTTTTGCATTTCACGCAATAAATGGCCGTATGTTACAACAGCTGAACAGGCACAACCACTGCCCCCTGCAAACACTTCTTCTTGATTTGAATTGTAAATCATTAACCCACAATCGTTGTATACATTCCCCAAATCATACCCTTCCTCAAGTAAAAGTTGTTTCGTAATTGGTGTACCAACAGCTGATAAATCACCAGTAACAATAAGATCATAATCAGCTGCACTTCTTCTCAAATCTTCAAAATGCTGTTGAATTGTATGAGCAGCAGCTGGCGCCATTGCTGATCCCATATCTAAAGGATTCGCAATTCCTAAATCCTGTACTTTGCCGATTGTTGCTGCTGTTATTTTAATTGCACTCTCTTCATTGCTAATCAATATTGACCCTGCTCCAGTAACAGTTGAGTTTGCTGTCCCTGGCTTTTGTCCTCCGTATTCTGTTGGGGAACGAAATTGTCTTTCAGCCGTCGCATTATGACTACTTACTGTAGCTAAAATACGATTCGCAAATCCACCATCTATAAAAGCTGATCCAATCGCCAAAGTTTCCATTGACGTCGCACAAGCGCTGAACATCCCTAAAAAAGGAATACCATACTCACGAGCAACGTAATTTGCTGTCACTGTTTGGTTTAATAAATCTCCCGCTAAAAAGAAATCAATTTGTGATTTTTTTATATTCCCTTTTTGCATCGCTTGTTGAATCGAGTCTGACATTAACCTTCGTTCAGCAAGTTCCCAGTTTTCCTCTCCGCAATGTAAGTCAGAATATGAAATATCAAAATCCTTTCCAAGAGGGCCTTCAGCTTCTTTCGGACCGACAGCAGTACCAGTTGCATTCACGAAGATATCATTTTGAAATACCCACGTTTGTTTCCCTGTCAATCTCATACCTATCCCTCCTTTAAGACGTTAAAATTTGAAATGTATATCTTATTAACCCGATAATATATGCACCGACGACTCCAAATACAATGACACTTCCTGCAAGCTTAAACATGTTAGTAGCAATTCCGAGAACAACTCCTTCACTCCTATGTTCTAGCGCGGCACTCGCCATAGAATTCGCAAATCCAGTAACTGGTACTGCTGATCCCGCTCCAGAAAACTGCCCGATTTTATCATATACACCACACCCTGTTAAAATCGCCGACAATAAAACAAGCGTTGCAACTGTCGGATTTCCTGCCTCTTGTTCACTAAAGTGAAAATAATGTATATAAAATTTCATCAATATTTCTCCGACTGTACAAATGAGCCCACCTACAAGAAATGCCTTCACACAATTTAGCAAATAGTTTGGCTTTGGATGGTACTCCTTCACTTTATTTATGTAATCATCTTTCAGTTTTCGCCTTGTCATATATATTGCCTCCTACTTTACGAAATAAATCCAGTGAAACAATGAGCCTATTACTTTTCCAAGTACAAGAGCAACGAGTAAAACAACAATTTTCCCCTCTACCCCGACTCGTTTCGCTAAAATAGGTAAAACATTTAATACTTCTGTTAATGCCGCAGCAAGCATTCCAATGAATGTGCCACAAAATACCCCTAATATTACAAGCCAATATTGCGATGTTTGAAATGTAATGTTTTTCAAACTACACCAAGCCCCAGTTAAAGTACCCGCAATGACAGCCCACTCAAAATATTGAATATGCTTTCCACTTCTCGTTAATTGAGCTAAGCGCGGGATAATACCGAGAACAGCTAAAAAGGCAACATATCCGCTACCTACTGCAATCCCGCCAGCTAAACCAATTAATATAACAAACCCACATTCAATCATCGGCAAGCTGTTTCGTGTTATCCTTGTTTTCATTAACAATTACATATTGATCAAGCGACTGTTGATATTGAAACATCTCAACTTCTAACGGACTAGGCTCTTCATTAATTCGCTTTTGAAATACATGATTAAAAAATAAAACCATACCTAATCCAAGACCTACTGAATATGGAACTTGAAATAATAGTGGTTGCTCCTTAAACTCTCCAGTAATCATGTAATATAACCGTTGATGTACTTGTTGCATACTTACATCCTCATGGAAATAAATTATCGCAAGGGCCGCTCCAATGAAAAGCAACAACCATACAAGTCCAAAGAAAACCGGATGCACTTTCTTTTTTTCATATATAATTTCAACAAGAGTTTGTCCAGAACCCAGTAAATTAATTTGTACATGAGATGCTTTTTGTTGAATAATCTCAATTACTTTCATGACATCAATTACAACATGCGTCTTATCATGTGCTGTTATGTTGTAAACTATCTCATTTTGTAACGACTCAACTACAAAAGAATCTCCTGCAAGTTGAGCAACATCGCTCAGCTTTACTTCATACGTAGGAGAAACTTTTAAACGATTGCGCATTTTAATATAAATTGTTCCTTCCAATTTTCATTCACCTCTTCCTCGTAGTTGTAGTATGGTTATTGAATTTTTTTCTAATACAATTTTTTCATAAAAAAACATCTGTACCGTTTCGGTACAGATGTTTTTAGTTTATGCCTTTTTCTTAAATAAATTTGCGATACTTAATGCGAGCCCTCCCCAAATGACTACAATACCAATAACCATCATCATGATCGCTGATCCACTCATCATGAAACACCTCGGTCCTTCCATTCTTTTTCAAGCTGGGCAGAATCTGAATGTATTTGTGCATTCCATTTTTTCAGACCAATAACTAGCGCGACTAGAAGGAATGCTGCCGCTATCGACCAACCATACGTTACAACAAAAAAAATCGAATAGATAGCTATTCATCTATTCGATCTTTCATTTGTTTTAATATTTTCTTTTCAAGTCTTGAAACTTGTACTTGCGAAATGCCTATACGCTCCGCTACTTCTGATTGGGTTTGGTCTTTATAATAGCGCAAATATACAATTAGCCGTTCTCGTTCATCCAGTTCTCTGATTGCTTCTTTTAACGCAATTTTATCAAACCATTTCGTTTCCGATTGATCTGCAATTTGATCTAAAATAGTAATTGGATCCCCATCGTTTTCATACACAGTTTCATGTATCGATGAAGGAGCGCGACTCGCTTCTTGCGCCAGAACAACTTCTTCTGGCGTTAGTTCAAGAGCCTCTGCTACCTCATTAATCGTTGGAGCCCTTCCAAATTCTTTCGAAAGCTCGTCTCTCATCTTTCGGACTTTGTTTCCTGTTTCTTTTAAAGATCTACTTACTTTTACTGATCCATCGTCACGTAAAAATCGTTGTATTTCACCGATAATCATTGGAACTGCATATGTTGAAAATTTCACGTCGAAAGATAAATCAAATTTATCTACCGATTTTAAGAGTCCAATACATCCAATTTGAAATAAATCATCTGGTTCGTATCCTCGATTAAGAAATCGCTGCACAACCGACCATACGAGACGCATATTACTTTGAACGATTGTATCTCTCGCTTGTTGATCTCCATCTTGACTTTTTTGAATTAACGCTTTTAGCTCGTGGTCCTTTAACTGAGGTTTCTTCTTCTCATTTCTGACCTCTATGTCCATTGGCTATTCTCCTTAATTGCATAGAGCGTTACTATTTGATAAGTATTTTGTCAAATGGATTGTTGTCCCGAAAGATTCGTTTGAAATAACCTCTACTTCATCCATAAAATTTTCCATGATAGTAAATCCCATTCCGGAACGCTCTAATTCAGGTTTAGTTGTAAAAAGGGGTTGTCTTGCTTCATCTAAGTTAAAGATACCAATCCCTTCATCTCGAATCGTGAGTTTCACCATTGCCTCTTCCAAAATCACTGAAATATAAACAACACCTTCTGCATTTCCTTCATACCCATGAATAATTGCATTTGTAACCGCTTCTGACACAACTGTTTTAATCTCTGTTAGTTCTTCCATCGTCGGGTCTAATTGCGCAATAAAAGCAGCTACCGTAACACGAGCGAATGATTCATTCTGACTTAACGCTGAAAATTGAAGGTTCATTTCATTTCTCATTTATGCCACCCCCAACGTCGCGAGCGCATGCGCTTCACTTTCTTCTAAACGAACAATTTTGAATAGACCTGACATTTCAAATAAACGTTTAACAGGCGGTGAAATTGCACAGACAACCATTTCTCCACCTAATCCCTTTACATGTTTATATCGGCCTAATATAACGCCTAAACCAGAACTATCCATAAATGTTAAGTTCTCTAGGCTCAAAACAATATGATGAACACCATGTGTCTCAATCATATCTGTGACTTTCGTTCGCAACTCTTCAGCAGTATGATGATCTAATTCACCCTCTAGCCTCACACATAAGACGTCACGTTTTACTTCTAAATGCATGGAAAGACTCACACGATTTCCTCCTTATGCTCAAACTTTACTCTTTAACATAAGATTTTCGTGATATAAAATAAGAATCCTTCCTACTGACAAAAGAAGAACTATTTCGTCATAAAGTGAAACCTTTCAGCAATTATCCCTGTAAATACGAACAGAAAGCGGCAAAATTCTCACCGCTATTTTGATGTTGAAAACATCCCAAAGCTTCGTTTAAATAACTCCCACCAGCTAGCTGCCTCAACATCTTCTTTCGCTACAATTGTTTGTTTTAATAAAACATCTTTATCTCTTTTAATAACAAGTGTGCCGAGTGCATCACCTTTTTTAATCGGTGCCTTCACTTTCTTTTCTGCAATCACTTCTTGTTTTACTTTGTCCATGTTTTCGCCCTTCTTCATAAGAAGAGACACATTGTCTGACGCAACTAAATCTACTTTTTCTTTTTTACCTTTTCCTACTTGTACAGTCTTAATTTTTTCGCCTCGTGTATACAATTTTTTTGTCATATATTGACCAAATGCATAGTCAAGCAGCTTCGTTACTTGATTGTTCCGTTCTTTTGAAGTAGGTGCTCCCATAACAACTGAAATGACACGCATTCCATTTTTTTCAGCTGATGCTGTTAAACAATATTTCGCTTCCGTCGTAAAGCCCGTTTTCACTCCATCTACTCCAGGATAAAAACGTACTAGCTTATTCGTATTAACGAGCCAAAATTTCTTATCCGTATTTTCACGTAAATAGTCTTCATATTTACCTGTATATTTTCGAATAAGTGGATACTTCATCAATTCTTTCGCCATAATAGCCATATCATTCGCTGTGGAATAATGATCTTTCGCCGGGAGACCTGTTGGGTTTTGAAAATGTGTATTTTTCAGTCCTAAATCTCTCGCTTTTTTGTTCATCATATTTACGAATCCTTCTTCTGAACCGGCGATATGCTCCGCTACTGCAACCGACGCATCATTTCCAGATGCAATAGCAATACCCTTTAGCATTTCATTTACAGTCATCTCTTCTCCAGGCTCTAAAAAGATTTGTGATCCACCCATTGAAGCTGCATGCTCACTTGCTCTAACTTTATCGGTCAGTTTTAGTTTTCCTTTTTCAACTTGTTCCATAATTAATAGCATTGTCATAATCTTCGTCATACTAGCAGGTGGTAATTTCTCATTTGGATTTTTGTCAAACAAAACTTTACCTGTATCTTGTTCAATTACAATTGCTGACGACGCTTGTTCCGCTAACTTCGGCGCTGTTTCTTCTGTTTTCTCCTGCTTCGTCTTCTCAGATTGTGCGAAACTAACTGAAGTACCAGAAAGCAATAACATGAAACAAACAAGTATTCCAAAAACTCGCTTCATGACTAACCCTCCATTCTATATCAGACCTATTTTTTCCAATTTTTTATTTTTTAATACCATATTTTTCTAATATTTTCAGTTGACAAATACATTCATTACCTATATTGTATTAAGTGTATTACATACAGTAGTACACTTAATACACGTCAGAAAGGAGACATTGCTCTTGCATATTCAACTTGATCCAAGAAGCAACACTCCGATATGGGAACAAATTGTTCAAAATATAAAAGAACTCGTATTGAAAAACATGTTAGCTCCAAGTGATAAACTTCCTTCTGTACGCGAACTCGCTTCTTTACTCGTTATAAATCCAAATACAGTAAGTAAGGCCTATCAAGAATTAGAGCGACAAGGGATTATTGAAACATTACGAGGAAAAGGAACATTTGTAGCCCAATCGATTACCCCAACATTAGACGAAAGGAAAATCGCTATGGTTGAAAAGCAATTTCATCAATTATTACTAGAAGCCTCTTATCTTGGGATTACGAAAGATAAAATTCACTATTGGATAGATTCATACTACAAGGAGATTGGAGGAAATACGGATGCTGAAAGTGACAAGCTTGAAGAAAACAATTGATAATCAAACGATTTTAGACAATGTTTCTTTCACATTACAAAAAGGTAGTATCATCGGATTACTCGGAAGAAACGGTGCGGGAAAAACAACTTTATTACGAACGATGGTCGGCATTTTAGACCCCGATGAAGGAACTGTTACATATGAGGATACAGATGTTCATAAGCATCCTGAAATTAAACAAAAAGTTGTATACGTTCCAGATTCTACTAACATATTAAACGGATATACAGTGAAGGAAATCGTGAAGTTTTATAAAGCCGTTTATACAGCATTTGATGAACAATATTTTTATGAAATATTAGAACGTTTTAATTTACCAAACAAACGTATTCGTAGTTACTCAAAAGGAATGAAAGCACTGCTTGCGATCATTTTAGCTTTCGCTACAAAAGCAGAATATATCATTTTAGATGAACCGACAAACGGACTTGATCCTATCGTTAAAAGACAGATTTTGCAGTTTCTCGTTGGAGAAGTTGCAGAAAAAGAGATTACCCTTTTCATCTCCACTCACCATTTAGATGAAGTGGAACAAATTGCAGATACAATCATTATATTAAAAGGCCATACTATATCTTCTATTACATCACTAGACGATGCAAAATCACGATTTGCTAAAATCCAAGTTGCTTACGAACGTTCATTACCTCAAAAACTAGAAAACTTAAGCAATATTAAAATATTAAATCAAACAGGAAAAGTATATACAATCTTAATTGAGGGAAATGTGGCTACAACACTGGAGAAGTTTTATAAAGAACAACCTATACTCATTGAAGAATTAACAATGTCACTTGAAGATGTCTTCGTTACGACACTAGAGGAGGATGGGTATGTTTCATAAGGCGTTGTGGACGTGGAATTGGAAACGTGGGAAATATGCTGTGTTACTATTCTTCTTTAGTTCGCTTTACTTGTTACCTTTTGACTACTATAGAAGTGCTCAGCAACAACTTGATGCGTATTACGAATTACAAGAAAAAGGGAAACACTATTATTATTTTTATACCTTTTCTTCAGGAGCAGGTAATAGTTTTTGGTTAACCGTTCTTATCATTGCTTTAGCCTGCTTATTGATAGGATGGGAACGTAGCAATCAATCTAATACACTACTTATGACAATGCCATTTAAAAGAAAAGATGTTTTCTTATCTAAATGGACTTTCGGTTCCGTTTGTATTGTGAGCTCGTTACTTGTAAATTGGATTCTTATGTATGTTATTTATAGAACAACTATTCATTTTGATTATCAATCATTTAGTCCATTTCACCGATACTTTCTTTATGCAATTATTTCTTATGTCGCAGTTTATACAGCTGCTTTATGTATCGGTACTTTTACTGGAAGCGTTGTTTCGCAGATTGTTTTTTGTATTCCGTGGTTACTAGCGGGGGTTACATTTATTACATTACTATACACTTTTACAACAAACCATTTATACGCTGCAAATATAAAAAGTGAAAACTTATATCGACAACTTTATGAAATCAATCAAAAAACAAATATAGTTGCACCAATTTACCGCTTTTCTATTAATTATAACTATGATCCAGAATACCGAAAGCAGGAAAACGATCCAACTGCTTTAAGAAATCCAGCATCTCATATGTATTATTCAGCCAAGTCAATGTTAGTCCCTATTTTCTATACGATATTTTATTTACTACTTGGGACATATTTATATACACGATCGCCAAATGAAAACGGTCAAAAGATATTTATTTTCCAAAAGCATTTACGAATATGGATATGGGGGACAACCATTTACTTTGCATTACTAGGCGGATACAAAATAAATCATTTTAATTTCTTACCTAGCTACTATATCGGTTTGTTTCTAACTGGAATCATTACTTATGTTGTATTATCACGCCTAACAAATTATAAAGTTTTTTAAAGGAGAGATCCTATGTTTCAAAAAGCACTATGGCTAAGAACATATCAACAAAGTAAATATGCTGTATGGTTATTTTGGCTCGTCAGCTTCTATACTTTGTCATATTACTACTATATGACTTCTATTCAACAGCAACAATTTCTAAATGACAATAAAAAATGGAACTATGTATATCATTATCACTTTGATTTAACACTCATAAACTCTGTCATACTGTTAGGTAGTGTGCTTATCGTGCTAGCTTGTACGTTAATTGGATGGGAAAGACAAAATAACTCTAGCGACTTGTTATGGTCTATGCCCTTTAAACGTTCACACCTTTATATAACAAAGTGGTTGTTTGGAATCTGTAATATTGCCGCTGTTGTCATTTTAAACTGGGGACTATTTGCTATTATGAAAAAGGTAACTTTTCATAATAAATATCAAGTATTTTCCCCCTTTCATAGTTATTTTATATACATGTTAATTGTATTAATTGCTATTTATACACTTGCCTTATGTATAGGAACAATTGCTGGGAATATTATATCGCAAGGATTTCTTACTGCAGCTCTATTAATGTTCCCAGTTATACTTCCATCACTTATCTCAGGAGTCATTGCTGTTCACTCAAACACTGAATTTCATGAGGGCAATGGTCTTATACATGATTTGATGGAAAACATACGTATTTCTAGTCCAGCAGAAGATTTTAATATTAACTTTAATTATGATCCACAAAGCGCTTATACCGATCAAAATGGAGTACGTCATAACGAACCAAACTTTACAAAGATTCCACCAACAAAAACATTAATTGGACCTATTGTAAATATAATTATTTTATTACCACTCGGTATATATTTATATGTTCGTTCAGTAAATGAAAGAAATGGTAACTATCTATTATATCCAAGGTTACAAAAGTTAGTTATAGCATGTGCTATTTTCTTTGTTGGAATCGTTGGAGGTTTAATACTAAGCCGCGCACAGTCATTGCCCAGCTTTTACATTGGATTTTTAGTAGCTAGCTTAATTACCTATTTCCTTCTACCTAAAATATTAAAATGGAAAGTCTCTTGGAATTTCAAATAAAATAGCCCCCTCGCTAAGAGGAGGCTATTTCACATTCTCTCTCCTATCCCCATACACCATCTCTTCTTTCATCCCGAATCCATCACCATTTTGTACAATTTGCTCTGTCGGTGCGACTACACTTTCAGCAATTTTCCATTCCCCTTGCTCTTTCATAAATACTTGCAGAAAATAGTTCATGCCATTTAGCTGATATGCATTTTCTTTTTTCACATTATAGTGTACCGCAATGTAGTACACTTGAATATTTTCTTTTCCTGCTTTTGATACGTATTGCGATAATCTTGGAATGTACATAGATGCTTTCTTAAATGGTAAGTGCTTTGCTTTCACGAGCGATGAACTTGTTACATTACGCAGAGTGTCCTGATTACGAATATTATCACTATGATGAAATAATACTGCGTTTTGCATAGAACGAACCCATAATTTCGAATACAAGACAGTATTATCATTTTCAATGTACTTCACTTCTTTTTGCACCACTTGGATAGGGGTATCGGCGTACATGAATGTAGTAAAGCAGAAAAAACTTCCAAGTAAAATGGTAAGTGCAGCAATATATTTCATAATCTTTCCTCCGATCTTTTTAATTAAAGTATCGGAGTTTCAAAATATTTTTATTCAAAAGAAAAAGGATAGGAAAGCTATCGCTTCCTATCCTCATTTATTATAATACGCGGCCAAATAGTTCTAAAACCATTTCTATCTCTTGGTCGCTCCAACCTTTAAATCTCTCTTTATAATATTCTTTACGCACAGCTTCAAGCTTTTCAGTGACTTCTCGTCCGTTTTCTGTAATTTCTAAGTATACGATACGACGGTCTGAATTTGAACGTTTTCTTTCAACAAACCCTTTTCGTACGAGACGATCTGTTACAGCTGTAATATGACTAGAGGTTACGTTTACTTCACTCGCAATTTGCGAAGCCATTTGTGGACTTTTTAAAAATAACGCACGTAATACAGAGAATTCATTATATGGCATATGCTCTGAAAAACGTGTATTAATATCATTTTGTAATAAACGTATCATCTTTCGAAATGATGCAGATAAATCTAAAATCAGTGTTTCTCTATTTTCGTTCACTAGCCTCGTCCCTTTTTTATCATATTTACACATATTATAATCTATAAATACCTATGTTGTATATGCTTTCTTCCCTCAACATTCTCATTTATGTAACTTTTTTCATGCGATTTTCTTTTTTGTTCACACATATACATGTAAAAAGGATGGTGAGCATAAATGCAAAGTGGAATGAATCCGTATTTACATAATATCCGTACGACAAATACTGGTAAAGAAGCTACTATTACTGTACAAGGAGAAGGCATTATAAAGGCAAAACCAAATGTTGTCATATTAACACTGGGCATTCGAACAGATAGTAAAAATGTAAAACAAGCGCAAGAAGAAAATGCAGTACAATCGAAACAATTGCTTGATGCACTCAAACAGCTAGGTATTGCCGATAAAGATATAGAAACCATTTCTTATACGATTACTCCTCAATACGAATATGTAAATGATAAAGCCTTACTACAAGGATACCGTGTAGAGCATTTGTATGAAATTACCGTTTTAAATGTGCAAAAAGCAGGGGAAGTATATGATATAGCCGTTTCGAATGGTGCAAACGTAGCAAAAGGGTTACGTTTTCGAATATCTCATCCAAATAAATATTATGAGCAAGCTCTCATTCAGGCTCTGCACCAAGCAGTAGAAAAAGCTCGTGCTATTGCGAGTACATACAATTTAAACATTAATCCTGTTCCCCTCTCACTCGTTGAAGAATCTGCCCAATTACCACGGGAGGTTGCATCCTATGCTACTTTACATGCACAAGCAGCCCCTCCCATTCAATCGGGAGAATTAGAAATCATTTCAACAATACGAGCGATTTTTACGTATTTATAAATAATTTCATTTATAAGTAAACGTTATCATTTTCCTTGTTGTAAAAACATGATGTTCTGATATAATAAAGGACGGTGAGCTCTTACGAAAGAGATATCACGGGTGGGAGAGGGATATGAAAAAGAAGGTTTAACATGAAAGGAATACTTGAAAGAACATTTAAATTAGACTTACACCAAACATCACCAAAACAAGAAGTTTTAGCTGGAGTCACGTCATTTTTCACGATCGTTTATATTATGATTGTAAATGCGTCAATCTTATCAGATGCCGGCATTCCTCTTGAAGCAGGAATTTTGGCAACTGTTTTTAGTTCATTTGTCGGATGTCTACTTATGGCATTTTGGGCAAATGCACCTGCTATTCTTGTCCCTGGTATGGGTGTAAATGCATTCTTCACGTACACTGCTGTGCATACGCTCGGTTTAACTTGGCAAGAAGCATTGGCAGCTGTTTTTATCGCCGGGATTATTTTTGCAATTGCTGCTTTTACACCAATTGCTCGCGTGCTTTCGGTATCGATTCCAAAGTCATTAAAGGAAGCGATCACTGTCGGTATCGGGTTGTTTTTAGCTTTCATCGGCTTGCAAAAAGGTGGTTTAGTCGTTTCGCATCCTAATACCGCTGTTGCAATGGGGAAATTAAGTAGTCCTGTCGTTCTTGCAACACTACTTACTCTTATTGTGGCACTTGTGCTATTTGTGCGTAACGTACGTGGAAACTTTTTATGGACGATTGCAATTGGAACTGGTATTGCATGGCTGTTTGGCCTTGTTGATACGAGTCAAATGGGAAATAGTTCGTTTTCATTCGCTAATTACGGCGATGTGTTTGGAGCTATGTCATTTGGGAAACTTTCTTCCTTACCATTTTGGATTGCAACATTCTCCTTAAGCATGGTGCTTATTTTCGAGAACATGGGACTACTGCACGGTTTATTAGAAGATGACCGTAAATTCCCACGTGCTTACCAAGCAAATGCAATTTCAGCAATGACATGTGGTCTATTTGGCACAAGCCCTACCGTTTCAACAGTAGAGAGTGCCGCAGGTATTACTGCAGGCGGAAAAACAGGTCTGACGTCTATCGTTACAGGGTTGTTATTCTTCGCATCACTGTTTGCACTTCCGTTTGTCAAAATAATTCCTGACAGTGCCATTGCACCAATCTTAATTATTATTGGCGGTCTGATGATTACAAGCATTCAACAAATTCCTCTGAACGACTTTTCAGAAGGATTTCCAGCGTTTTTAATTATCGTTATGATTCCGCTCACATATAGTATCGCTGATGGCATTGCGTTCGGATTTATTGCTTATCCTATCTTGAAAGTTGCTCTTGGAAAGCGTAAAGAAGTCGCACCATCCATGTATATCATTACATGCTTATTCTTAGCCATGTTCGTATTACACGCTATTGGCTAGTAAAAAACACCGAGGAAATCCTCGGTGTTTTTTTACTTAAACCAACCTTTTTTATAAAACCAAGCCATCATTCCGCCGCCAATTAACGCCATTAAAATTAAGCAAATAAAATAACTATACTTCCCGCCAAGCTCTGGCATATGTGCGAAGTTCATGCCGTATACCCCTGCAATAAATGTTAACGGCATGAAAATAGTTGAGAAAACAGTTAATGTTTTCATAATATTGTTCATATGGTGGGAATTCAACGAAAAGTAACTATCTCGAATATCTGCTGTTAATTCACGGCTCGCTTCAATCATCTCTGTCAGTTTAAGCAAATGATCATGTATATCTTTAAAATAAATTTCATGATCGCTTATACCGTAAAAACGTGTTGAATTTAATATACGATACAGTAAATCACGCATCGGAATAATCGTACGCCTTAGCTTAGATAAATCAGCACGAATATCAAATACTTCTTCTAGCACACTTCCTGCCGTCTCACCCGTTAAATTATCATCAATTGCATTTAAATGGTCTTCGATGTAATAAACAGGTGCGAAATAATCATCTACAATTTGGTCAATAATTGTATGTGCTACATGCAAAGGACTCTTCTTAATACGTTTCTTTTCACCAAGCGTTTTCCATACTCTTTCAATCGCATTGTTATGAGAGAAATGGAAAGAGACTATATATCGATCACTAATAAATAAATCGATTTCATGCGGTTCTAATCCGTCTTCTCCGAATGCATGAAGAACTAAAAAGTTATATCCATCATAAAAATCTACCTTTGGTCTCTGTACATACTCTACACAATCTTCAATTGCAAGGGGATGGAACTTGAAGTGATCTTGTAAAATATATGTATACTCCTCTTTCGTCGGCTTATATAAATCAAGCCAATACCATACGATGTTCTCTTTTTTCGTTTCTTCTAGCGACACATCATATAAAACTTCATTTTTTTTCGTTATTGCACAAATTCTAATCATAATTTCACCCATTATTATTATAAACAAAAAATAGTAAAAAAAGCCAAGGAGAAATCTCCTCAGCTTTTTTTTATTACTTCGTTACAATACCGTGCACTAAAGTTGGTGCATCTACGTGGTCTTTAGCGATTTTCATGTTCTCATAAATTTTCGCTTTTACATCTTCAACATTTTCGCGGTTCGCGTAAATTGTAACAAGAGAGTCACCTTTTTTCACGCTATCGCCTACTTTTTTGCGAAGCATTAGACCAACTGCTAAATCAATTTCAGACTCTTTCGTTGCACGCCCTGCTCCTAAAAGCATTGCTGCTGTTCCGATTTCATCTGCAACGATTTCCGATACGTAACCGTCTTCTTTCGCTTCTACTTCAATTTTAAATTGTGCTTGTGGCAATTTAGAAGGATCATCAACAACAGATGCATCGCCGCCTTGCGCTGATAAGAACGTTTTAAATGATTCTAGCGCTTTACCATTGTTCATTACTTCAATTAACTTTTCACGCGCATCTTCTAAAGATGAAGCTTGTCCAGCAAGGTACACCATCTGACTTCCAAGCGTTAAACATAACTCTTCTAAATCTTTCGGTCCTTTACCTTGTAATGTATCAATTGCTTCTTGTACTTCTAATGCGTTACCAATTGCTTCACCAAGCGGCTGACTCATATCAGAAATAACCGCCATCGTATTACGACCAACGTTATTACCAATGCGTACCATTGCTTCAGCTAAACGTTTTGCATCTTCATCCGTTTTCATAAATGCTCCTGCTCCAGTTTTTACATCAAGAACAATTGCATCTGCACCAGCAGCAATTTTTTTACTCATAATCGAGCTTGCAATAAGCGGAATTGAGTTTACTGTTGCCGTTACATCACGAAGTGCATACAATTTTTTATCAGCGGGTGTTAAGTTTCCACTTTGACCGATAACAGCAATTTTATTTTCATTTACAAGACGCATGAATTCATCATTTTCAATTTCCACATGGAATCCTGGAACTGCTTCTAATTTATCAATTGTACCACCAGTATGTCCTAAACCACGTCCAGACATTTTCGCTACCGGTACACCTAAAGCAGCTACTAATGGACCTAATACAAGTGTCGTTGTATCACCAACACCACCTGTTGAATGCTTATCTACTTTTACCCCTTCAATGGCTGATAAATCAATTGTATCACCGCTATTTACCATTGCCATCGTTAAATCTGCACGTTCTTGATCATTCATATCTTGGAAGAAAATTGCCATTGCAAGTGAACTTACTTGATAATCAGGAATATCACCATTTGTATATCCTTCAACAATAAAGTTAATTTCTTCTGTCGTTAATGCTTGTCCATCACGTTTTTTTGCAATTAGGTCCACCATTCTCATTGTGAGGTCACCCCTTCATTTGTTTTACGATTGCTTTTACTAATGCTAAGAAGTTAGCTTTAACACGTTCTGTCGTTTCAATTACTTCATCGTGGTGAAGTGGTTGATCTAAAATACCAGCTGCCATATTTGAAATACAAGAAATACCAAGTACTTTCATACCCGCATGACGCGCTACAATTACTTCAGGTACTGTTGACATACCAACTGCATCTCCGCCAAGTGTACGAAGCATACGAATTTCAGCTGGTGTTTCATATACAGGACCTGTCATTCCAACGTATACACCTTCTTGTACTTTAATGTTTAAGTCTGCTGCAACTTGTTTCGCCATTTCACGAAGTTCTGGCGTATATGATGTAGACATATCAGGGAAACGTACGCCCATTTCAGAATCATTTGGTCCGATTAATGGATTCGTGCCCATGAAGTTGATGTGGTCTGAAATTAACATAAGATCGCCTGGCTCGAATGATGTATTTACACCACCAGCTGCGTTCGTTACAACAACAGTTTCTACACCTAGTTCTTTCATAACACGAACTGGGAATGTTACTTTTTGCATGTCATATCCTTCGTAGAAATGGAAACGTCCTTGCATTGCTACTACAGGTACACCTTGAAGTGTACCAAATACTAGTTGACCTGCATGTCCTTCTACAGTTGATACTGGGAATTCAGGAATTTCGCTGTACGGCACTGTTACTGCGTTCTCGATTTCATCTGCTAATACACCTAGTCCAGATCCAAGGATTAGTCCTACTTGTGGTGTTTCTTGAAATTTCTCTTTTAAGTATGAAGCTGATTTTGTAATAAGTTCACGATTCATTTGTTTATCCCCCTATTTCTTTAGCTCGTTTAAGAAGCTTGTTCCGTATTCTGGCATTTTCACACCGAAGTTTTCTGCTACAGTTGCACCAATATCAGCAAATGTTTGACGAAGTGCTAATTCTTGTCCGCCTTCTTTCATGCTTGGGCTATATGCTAATAACGGTACATATTCACGTGTATGATCAGTACCAGGATGTACTGGATCATTACCATGGTCTGCTGTAATTAATAATAAATCATCTTCTTTAAGTTTTTCGAATACTTCTGGAAGACGTGCATCATATTCTTGCAGAGCTTCTCCATATCCTTGTGGATCACGACGGTGACCGAATAATGCATCAAAGTCAACTAAGTTTAAGAAGCTAAGACCTGTAAAGTCCATGTTTAATGTATCTACAAGCTTATCCATTCCATCCATGTTAGACTTCGTACGAAGTGATTCCGTTACCCCTTCGCCATCATAAATATCAGAAATTTTACCGATAGCAATAACATCGTAGTCACTATCTTTTAATTCATTCATTACTGTGCGACCAAATGGTTTTAATGCATAGTCATGACGATTTGGTGTACGTGTGAATTTCCCTGGTTCTCCAACGAATGGACGCGCGATAACACGTCCTACCATGTACTTCTCATCTAACGTTAGTTCACGGGCAATTTTACAAATTTTATATAACTCATCAAGTGGCACTACTTCTTCGTGTGCTGCAATTTGTAATACACTATCAGCAGAAGTGTAAACGATTAAAGAGCCTGTTTCCATTTGCTCTTGACCAAGCTCATCAAGAATTTCTGTTCCAGAAGCTGGCTTATTACCGATAATTTTACGGCCTGTTTTTTCTTCTAATTCATCAAGTAATTCTTTCGGGAATCCTTCAGGGAATACTTGGAATGGTGTATCAATGTAAAGGCCCATAATTTCCCAGTGACCTGTCATTGTATCTTTACCGGTAGATTTCTCTTGCATTTTTGTATAATATCCAAGTGGCTTCTCTACTTTTGAGATCCCTTTCATTTCACGAATGTTACCAAGACCTAATTTCACCATGTTTGGCATTTGTAATCCATTCATATGTTCAGCAATGTGACCAATTGTGTCAGAACCTAAATCACCAAATTGTTCAGCATCAGGTGCTTCACCGATTCCTACAGAGTCCATTACGACTAGGAATATACGTTTATATTTATTCATAACTGCGACCTCCTATAAGTTCAGTTCTACTTCTTGTAGTATGTTCAAAACGCTATAAAGTGAAACTGTTATTCATAAGAATTCTCTTTCGTTCTCATTGTCAAACAGTACTTCTTTAAATCATTCTCTAACCTATTTCGTTTTACTTGAAACGACTGAAAAACATTTCTAGTTTTTTCTAAGTCAGATGTCAGACATCTGATATTGATATCATAACATGTTTACGCTTTCTTTTTAATACATTTTCGTAGAATTTCTTATTTTATTCACACTTCTATTGTAATCCATTCTGCGAAGAAGTGCTAATTATTTTATAACATATTTCCTAATATAAAAATAAAAAGCAGCTCTAAAGAGCTGCTTTTTATTTTACTTCTACTGTTTCTTCTTTATGTTCATGTAGTTCGCCTTTTCTTACATGAACTTTCACTTTATAAGCACCATTCTCTTTGAAAGTATGTTTACTTTCATACTCTCCTTTATTCCCCTCTTTCGCTGGAATAAATTCGTGTTTTTCAACACCATCTTTCCAAATCTCAAGTTGAACTTCAGCACCAGTTAACGCTTCTTCTTTTTGCTTTAAATGGACTTTCATTGTTGCTTCAGCATTTGCTTTTATGTCACCGGCCATAAGATGAATCATTGTGTCACTTTTATGATCACCGTGTCCTGCACTATGATCACCACTTTCTTTTTTCGCATCTTCTACTTTCGCATTCCCTACAGCAACTTTGTGTTCTGGCATAACGTGTATATCACGTGCATTTGTATGAGGAATAATATGATATACTCCATCAGTTTCAAATGTTTTCTCTACTGCATAAACACCTTTTCCTTTATGCTTACCATCTAACATCTCGTGTTTCTCGTCGCCATCTTTCCAAATCTCAAACTTTACGTCATCAGCATCCGTTACTCTTTCTTTTCCTTGTGTAACAAGTGCTTGTACTTCTGTTTTTTCACCAGGTTTAATTTCTTTCGGATTCGTTTGAACCGCTACGTCTATACCTTCAAGTTTCTGTTCTTTTTTCGGTTCTTCTTTGTTTGTATTACAGCCAGCCAGTGCTAGCATCGCGATAAATAACGTCATAATAAGTTTTTTCATCATCATTTCCTCCTTCATACTTTCCTTAGTATAGAGGAAATACATTGTAATATTCTAGTCTTCTGCTGAAAACAATGTACGAAATGTTTGTGAAGTTTCTGTGAAATGGTTCACTCTTCTTAATCTATGAAAAAAGAGCATAGTGACTATGCTCTCGGGTGAAACTGTTTATATACATCTTTTAATCTAGTTTTTGAAACGTGCGTATAAATTTGTGTCGTCGAAATATCTGCATGTCCAAGCATCTCTTGTACAGCACGCAAATCTGCCCCGTTCTCTAATAAATGCGTAGCAAAAGAGTGACGCAACGTATGCGGTGTAAGCTCTTTTTCAATATTTGCTTCTTTCGCTAATCGTTTTAAAATTTTCCAAAATCCTTGTCTCGATAATCGGTTACCATGATGGTTTAAAAAGAGTGCATCTACTGCTTTTTTACCCATCAATTCTCTTCTTCCTTTTTCAATATACTTTTGAATCGCTTCTGTCGCTAAGCTTCCTAATGGAATAATTCTTTCTTTATTCCCTTTCCCAATGCAGCGAACAAACCCCATCGTTAAGTGTACATCTTCTAAATTTAATGCAATTAATTCTGAAACACGAAGTCCTGTTGCATACAACAACTCTAACATTGCCTTATCACGAATCCCAAAAGCACTTGCCGTTTTCGGTGTTTGAAGCAATGCTTCCACTTCGTCGATTGATAATACTTTTGGTAATTTCCGTTCCCCTTGTGGTGTTTCAATATGTACCGATGGGTCATGCTCCACTGCTCGTTCACGAAGTAAAAATTGATGAAACGAACGAATCGATGCAATATGACGCGCCAATGTTTTTGAAGATTTCCCGTTTTCTTTTAAATACTGCAAAAAGTTAACAATATGCAAGCGTGTCACTTCATGAAACGTCTTCGTTTGTTCTACATTTTGCAAATACTTCACATAGCTTTTCAAATCACGTTCATAAGATACAACTGTATTTTTCGCTAACCCTTTTTCAACAATCATATAATGAATAAAATCTTTTAATTGATCTTCCAATCTACACTACTCCCCATTTTCATAGAAAAACATCATTCTATTTACGAAAGCATCCTTTTCCGGCTCCTCATTCCCTGATACTTTTTCTACAGTCTCTTCTTTTGGCTTTTCATAACGATGGTAACTTTCATATTCTTCATTTATCCATAGTATAGCGAAATAAAACAAAATCGTACAACTTGTAAATAATAAAAATACTTTCATCCCATCAAAAGTTAATTTTAAAGCTCGGCGCATTGTAAATTCCTCCAAAATATAAGTTATTACAACATATGCCAAGCTTTCACCAATTTATACCTTATTCAAATAAAAAACCTCTTCCTAGTTAAATAGGAAAAGGTTATTTTTCATCCGTTTCATTTTCTTGACAATTTTTACAAATCCCATGGAATGTTAAACGATGATCTTTCACCTTAAAGCTCCAGTCTCGTTCCACTTTATTCTCCACTTCACCAAGTAAATCTTCTTGTATTTCTTGTACAGCACCGCATTGTGTACAGATTAAATGATGATGGAAACGCTGTGCACCTTCTTGGCGTAAGTCATAACGCGAAACACCGTCTCCAAAGTTAATCTTATCGACAACTTTCAACTCAGACAATAACTCTAAAGTTCGATAGACGGTTGCTAATCCGATCTCTGGCGACTTTTCTTTTACAAGGAGGTATACATCTTCTGCGCTTAAATGATCTTCTTCATTTTCTAGCAGCACACGAACTGTTGCTTCACGTTGTGGTGTCAATTTATAGCTCGCTGCATGTAATTGCTTTTTAATTCGTTCAATTCTTTCTTCCATTCGGTACTACTCCCTCCTCGCCACTCTTACACCATTATATCAGAAGAAGGGCTCCTGTCAAAAGAAAAACAATAAAAACAAATTGATAATTATTCTCAAAAAGTACTTATTGTTTGTTAATAGCCTCCACGACTTCTTTCATTAAAACTGGTGATGCATACGCTTCGACACTGGAAGCAATAGCTAATACCGCTCCAATCACGAGAAAAAAGCATGTATAGCGAATTAATAACGGTAATAGTGGCTCAGTTATTTTCCGGATAAATTGATGCCTAATCATTCTCAAGGAAAAGCTTGCAGCAATTGTTGTCATAACGAGAAATACAGGAATTATAATTAAATTTTGTGGCAATACAGATACAAATGCTAGTAATAGTCCATTCCATCCGTGCTGACTTACTAAAAAACCTACTGTAAATCCAACAACTACCCCTTTCAAAAATAGTAAGATAAAAATGAGCGGCAACCCAATAATTGAAATCCCCAAAATCCAAATAAAGCCGATATATTTTAATTGCGAAAAGTAACTTTCTCGAAACATTTCGCCCGCGACAGCAAATTCTCCTTTAGAAACTTGTCCAAAAAAACGCTGTAAATAAAATGATAAATCTTGCTTTTGGTTTATCTGTAAACTATTCACAAGAATCGCTCCGAATATTACTCCCATCAGTAATAAAACCGCATTAAATATATATAGTGAAGAATTTTCCTGTATGTGAGACATTACACGGTCTTGCCAAGTTTTTCGCCACATTTTCCTTCCCTCCGTTCACACTCTTACTAAAAATGTATGAAAGAAAGAAAAAAAGTATGACGAATTAACATTGAAATTCCGCTCTACTTTGCTAAACTAAAAAGTAGAGAATAGGAGGGATTTCTCTTGAAACCATTATTATTAGATTTTCCAACATTATTTCAAACTGAGCGCTTGCAAGTACGTAAGCCGTTTCCAGGTGACGGTACAGAAGTATATGAAGCAATCCAAGCTTCTCTAGAAGACTTATTACCGTGGATGCCAATTACAGCTGAAACAGAAGAACGTGCTGAAGAAATTGTTCGCGAAGCTCACGGACAGTTTTTACTTCGTGAAACACTTGATTTCCACTTATACGATAAAGTATCTGGTACATTCATCGGAGCTATTACTCTCAAGCCTGAAAACTGGGATATTCCAAAGTTTTCACTTCACTTCTGGTTACATAGCGCTTATACAAAGCAAGGCTATATGACAGAAGCCATTAAAGGTGCGATTCAATTTGCATTTGATAAGCTAGGTGCTAGAAGAATTGAAATTCGTACTGATGCAACAAATGTAAATGCATGTAGCTTAGCAGAACGTCTAGAGTTTATTTTAGAAGGAACTATGGAAAATGATTTCTTAGCACCAGATGGTAGCTTACGTGATGCACGTGTATATGCAAAAATCAATTAAAAAACACTCGCCTTTGGCGAGTGTTTATTTTTGTAATTGTAAATATTGTACTGCAAACATCGTCTTAGCATCATGAATGCGAAGGTCTTTCATAAGATCAACCGCTTCTTCTAATGACACTTCCATTAATTCCACAAATTCATCTTCATCTAAAGCTGCTTTATTTTCTTTTTGTTTTAATCCTGTCGCTTTATATACATATAAAATCTCATCTGCAAAACCAGGTGATGTATAGAAAGATGTAATAAGCTCCATATTTTCACACACATATCCTGTTTCTTCTTCTAATTCACGAACTGCTGTTACCTCTGGCTTTTCCCCAGGTTCTAACTTCCCAGCAGGAATTTCCACAATTGCCTTTTCGAGAGCTTTACGATACTGCTCAACGAGTACAATTTTCCCCTCATCAGTAATAGCAATAATAGCAACTGCCCCAGGGTGATTTACGATTTCACGTTTACTCATTTCTCCATTTGGTAATACTACATCATCAACACGAACTTTTATAACTCTACCATCAAAAATCGGTTCAGTTTTTACTGTTCTTTCTGCAAGATTACTCATACTACTTCATCTCCCTGTTCTATTTCCTAATCGTTCTTCATACATTTTACCACATTGAAAGGAGCGTGATAGAAATGAAAGTTTACATTTTACCAAATCGCGTCACTTTAGTCGGCAAAGCATGGCAAATTCGTCATAAGCTAAAACAATATGGAAAAGAGTATACAACTGTACAAGAGTGGATTACAGCAAATAAAAAGTAAACGTTTGTCAACCTCCTTCCCCTTTCGTACAATAAGGATAAGGAGGTTGACCTATGAAAAAACGTCAATTAGGAAACTCAGATTTATATGTTACGGAAATTGGATTTGGCTGTATGTCTCTCGGTACATCTGGGACTGAAGCTATGCGTATTATCGATGAGGCAATCGATTTAGGAATTAACTTTTTTGATACAGCGGACTTATACGATTATGGATTAAATGAAGAATTTGTTGGAAAATCTCTGAAAGGAAAACGCGACCAAATTGTTCTTACAACAAAGGTTGGAAATCGATGGACAGAAGAAAAAAACGGTTGGTCTTGGGATCCTTCTAAAGCTTATATAAAGGCCGAAGTAAAAGAGAGTTTACGTAGACTTCAAACAGATTATATTGATTTATATCAACTGCATGGCGGGACAACTGAAGATCCTATAGATGAAACAATTGAAGCCTTTGAAGAATTGAAAAAAGAAGGTATTATTCGTCATTATGGTATCTCTTCTATACGTCCAAATGTCATTCGTGAGTATGCAAAACGTTCAAATATCGTTAGTGTATTAATGGAATACAGCCTTTTAAATCGTCGTCCTGAAGAATGGTTCCCACTTCTTAATGAACATCAAATTAGTGTCATCGCACGCGGACCACTTGCGAAGGGCATTTTAACTAACAACAATGCAAGCAAGATAGAAAGAGTGAAGGAAAAAGATTACCTCTCCTATTCTTATGATGAATTAAATACAACACTCGCAAGTGTAAAAGAAATTATAGGAGAAAGATCTTTAACTGGATCGGCCATTCAATACTGCTTACATAATGAAGCTGTTGCATCTGTTATACCTGGTGCAAGCTCTATTCAGCAGTTGCAAGCAAATGTACATGCTGGGGAACAAATGTCTTTAACAAAAGAAGAATATACACAACTTCAGCAAATTTTTAAATTTGATACATATGCTTTACATCGTTAAAAAGGCGCTACCATACTGGTAGCGTCTTTTTATAACGTATCATATTTATCAGGATTCGTTCCTACATGTAAATTACGATTTAACGTATTAATTTGATCCATCTCTTCTTCAGTTAATGAGAAATCAAAAATAGTAAAGTTCTCTTTAATACGAGATGGCGTAACAGATTTAGGAATAGTCACAATCCCACTTTGAATATCCCACCTTAATATAACTTGTGCAGGTGACTTTTCATATTTTTTAGAAATAGCCTGAATAATTGGATGCTGGAATACTTCGCCGCCTCTCATTAAAGGACTCCACGCTTCCATTTGAATTTGCTCACCTTGACAGAAATCACGCAATTCAAATTGCGCTAACATTGGATGAAGTTCAACTTGGTTTACCATTGGCTTCACTTTGCAATTTGGTAATAACAGTTCTAAATGATGTTTATGAAAATTAGAAACACCTATAGCACGCACTTTACCTTCTTCATATAGCTTTTCTAGAGCACGGTACGTATCAACATACTTTCCTCTTATCGGCCAATGGATTAAATATAAATCTACATAGTCCATTTGTAATTTCGTTAAACTTTTTTCAAACGCCTCAAGCGTCTCCTCGTACCCTTGATCGTCGTTCCAAACTTTTGTTGTAATAAACAAGTCTTCTCGCGGGATCCCAGATTCACGAACCGCTTCTCCGACACCGCTTTCATTTTCATATACAGTTGCTGTATCAATCGAACGGTATCCAACTTCTAACGCTGTTTTTACTGCTTGTTTTACTTCGTCGCCTTCTTTCGCTTTATAAACGCCTAGACCAATCATCGGCATTTTCACGCCATTATGAAGTGTAGTTGTTGGAATATGCACAGTCGTTCTCCCTTTCATTGTTACATTTTTATAAACCACTACTTTATTTCAACAAGATTCATCCAAAAAGTCAAAACATACGTACAGTTGACATAATAATTTTATACACATTTAAAAAAATAACGTGAACTCAGTCATTCACGTTACTTTCTATCCATTCTTTCGCTTTTTCATCAACATTACGTACAAACTCATTTTTTCCTTCTGTATACATCGTGCCATCATATGTATATTTTTCTGCTAGTTCTTTCTTTAAAGTCGCATATGCCTCTGCTTCTTCACAATGAGCCATCATGTAATCACGAAACGCTAAATGCCTTGTAATCTCAGGGTTCTCTTTTTCAAATACATGTAAATGATACGAGCGTTTCTCCTCAGTTCCATGAATAAAATAACGGCGTCTTGAAATACCATTTTCCCCTTTTACGATGTAACCAAGCTCTTTAAATCTTTCATTCCAACGATCTACTCGATCGATACTTTCTACTTCCATAATCATATCAATAATAGGTTTAGCTGCTAGTCCTGGCACTGATGTACTGCCAATATGATGAATCTCCACTGTTTCTGGCATCACAGACTTCAATCTTTCGGCTTCCATTTGAAATTTTTCACTCCAATGATTTTCATACGGCACGACTACAATTTTTCTCATTTTAACTCCCCTTTTCTTACAAGCTCGTCAAAAAAATGACCAGCAATATACACTGATCATTTTCGTTATTATTTAAAGTCTTTCCAAGTAAGGCTACTTTCACTTAACAGTTCTTCAAATGATTTATTCTTTTCACGTTCTTTTTGCTCTTGACGCTTTCTTTCCAGTTCTGCTGCCTCTTTTTTCTCTTCTCTCACTTGCAACTCTTTTTTCTTATTCTTTAATTGTTGCATTAACGAATCGTTCAATTGATCACCTAGTGTAAGTGATTCTTTCTCTGGTTGATTCATTTGAGAGTGTCTTTGTGTTTGTCTTTGCTTCTTTTTCTTCATACTACTCACCTTTTACTTTTTTCTCCATTATAGAGGATACACGGCGAAATCGACAATAAAAAAGTACATTACTCCCCGATTCTCTATTATTCTTTTTTGTAAATATGTTAATTTTTCGAAAAAACTAAATTTTATTATAGATATAATCCTAGTAATCTATTAAAATTATGTCGTATGATGTCAGATTATAAAATCAGATTATAAAAAAGGAGAAATTAATTATGTGGAAAAAAATTATTCCTGCTGTCGCTATTTTAAGCACCATGACTTTTTCAAGCGTGTTCGCCGCTCCTCCATCTCAGACTCCTGCTGAACAAAACCGATACATAGACGTACAAATGCTTGGTATTAATGATTTCCATGGACAACTAGACACTGTAAAAAAAATTAATAACAAAGAAGCTGGTGGTGCTGATTACTTAGCCACTTATTTAAAAGAACGTAAAAAACAAAACCCTAATACACTTCTCGTACATGCTGGCGATATTGTCGGAGCTAGTCCACCAGTTTCAGCATTGTTACAAGACGAACCAACGATTGAATTTTTAAATGACTTAAAGTTTGATGTTGGTACAATCGGAAACCATGAATTTGATGAAGGCATCGACGAAATGCAACGACTCATTTACGGTGGTTACCATGAAAAAACAGGGAAATTCAAGGGAGCAAACTTCCCTTATGTCGCTGCAAACTTCTATAACAAATCAACTGGTCGCTTATTTTTACCACCATTTACTGTAAAAATGGTAGATGGTGTTCCTGTAGGGTTCATTGGTGTCGTTACCACTGATACACCAAATGTCGTTATGCCTACTATGCTTAAAAATGTACAAATCACTGACGAAGTTGAAGCAATTAATAAATCAACGCAACAATTAAAACGTCTCGGCGTTAAATCCATCGTCGTTCTCGCCCATGTTGGCGGAACTACCGATGAGTCTGGCGTAACAAATGGAGACCTTACTCGAATTGCAAATGAAACGGATCCAGAAGTTGATGTTATTTTCGGTGGACATAGTCATACGTATGTAAATGGTACTGTTAATAATAAGCTTATCGTACAAGCGAACTCTTACGGGATGGCTTTCTCAGACGTAGATGTAACAATTGACCGTAAAACAAAAGATATTGTAAAGAAAAAAGCTGAAGTTGTTACAACATACCATGAAGGTGTCGAACCTGATAAACAAGTAAAACAAAAGTTAGATCAATATAAAGAAAAAATCGCACCTCTTGTAAATGAAGTAGTCGGAAAATCTACAGCACCTATTGACCGTAAACAAAACGATGCTGGTGAATCTACACTTGGAAATTTAGTTGCCGATGCCCAGCGCCAAACTATGCAAACTCAAATCGCACTTATGAATCCTGGCGGCATTCGTAATGACTTAGACGCTGGCGATATTACATGGGGCGAATTGTACGGCATTCAACCTTTTGGAAATCAATTGATTAAAGTAGATTTAACAGGTCAAGACATTCGCGATATTTTAAATCAACAATGGCAAAAAGGTACAACGAGAATGCTTCAAATTTCAGGTATCCACTATACTTGGGATGCAAGCAAACCAAACGGTGAGAAGGTTACGACTATACGCCTAACAAATGGAGAAGAATTATCTCCATCCAAAACGTATAGCGTAGTTGCAAATGCTTTCTTAGCTTCTGGCGGTGATGGATTCGTATCATTTAAAAATGGTAAAAATGCAGAAACTGGTCCAAATGACTTTGAAGCACTAGTCGATTATGTAAAACAAGTAAAAGAGCCAATTCAACCAATTATTGATGGACGTATTCAAAAAATCAACTAAATACTATTCAAACTAGTGCGTGACACTGGAAAGAAGAAGCTCCTTTTATATGCAAGGAGCTTCTTCTTTTAGAGTCATACGTATTGTCATTCTTCTAGTGCAGTAAAGGATAAGCACATAGCCCTTGTTTCCTCGTAGTATATAGAAAACTATAATAGGAGGGTTTTTATGTATTTCTATCCAAACAACGACGATACATTATATCGACAAAACGACAAACTCATTCGTAGTATTGAGAAAGCCATTAACGGAGAATATAGCGCCATTCATTGTTATGCTAAATTAGCTAATTTAGCTCCAGACATAAATGAACGAAATCAAATCCTTGAAATCCGGCAAGATGAAATAAAGCATTTTCACCAATTTGTACAAATCTACACCCTTTTAACCAGTAAAAACCCTCAGCCCCAAATCACTGAAGAATGTCCAACTCTTTATTTGAACGGATTAGAATTCGCTATACAAGACGAGCAACGAACAGTTGATTTTTACTTAGAAATTGCAGACGAAGCGACAAATCAACAAGTGAAAGAAACATTTCGGCGCGCAGCAGCTGATGAACAAAATCATGCCGTTTGGTTCCTATATTACTTTTCGAAACAAAACAAAAAATGAAATGAAATAAGACAAAAAGGATACACGCTCTTATATGGAACATAGTATCCTTTCTTTTATTTCTCTGGATACGTTTCATGATTAACATCATACCGTTGCAAAAATTCCTGTAGTGCTTCTTCTACAATTTTAGACTTTTGAATCCCTTTCGATTCCGATATAACATCTAGTCTTGCTAATACTTCTATATTAATCGAAAAGGTTCGTTTCTTTTTCTCTGTGCTCTTACTTATAATTTGAACACTTACTTCTTCTCTTTTTCTTAGCAATTCATAAATGCTTTGTAATTGTTCATAAATTAGTAATTGATAGTCTGTTTTTGCATATTGAAGGGCAGTAGCTTCTTGGATTTGCAAATGACGTGGCTCTTCACCATCACCTATAAAGATACGTTTTTTCTGCTCTCCATCATATTCATATCCAATCACCCTTAACTTCTTTGATAATGTATATGGGCTCATTCCAAGCCGTTTCGCTATAATAGCGATTGATTCGCGTCTATTTAAAGAATCAATAATTTCTCCAATCGTCACATTCTCCCTCCTCTCTTAATCGCCTAAACTTGAAATCAAACCAGTATGTTATGATACAATGATTTTCTAGTAGTATATGCAAAAGAAAGAGCCTGTGCGATTCATACCATTTAAGAAAAGGAGGTTTACATATGCTTTTTCGTAGCCATACCCCTCGTTTTTATAACGAAAAGAAGCAATTAATCCCTAACAGTATCGCTACGATAGAAAACGTTATGATTAATGACCGGAAACAATCTCTCCTTATACGCGGACAAAACGTAGAACAGCCTATTTTATTATGCTGTCACGGTGGACCTGGTATGGCACAAATTGGCTTTATTCGTCATTTTCAAAAAGAGTTAGAAAAGCACTTTATCGTTATTAATTGGGATCAACGCGGGGCAGGTAAATCCTTTTTATGGCGAGATATCCAAACAAATTTTACGATTGATCAATTTGTTTCAGATGCTAAAGAAGTCATTCCCTATCTTCTTAGACGCTTTAAAAAACAGAAATTATTTCTCGCTGGACATTCTTGGGGGAGTATTATTGGACTGCAAATCGCTAGTCAATATCCCGAATATATAGAAGCATACATCGGAATCGGTCAAATCGTACATATGAAACAAAATGAAGAATTGCTATACCGACATTTAATTAGCTCTGCAAAAAAACATGACCATAAAAAGGCATTAGCTTCTCTTTTAAAATTAGGGAAACCACCCTTTTTAGATACGAGACGTCTCATTATTCAAAGAAAGTGGCTAGGTACATTTGGCGGAGCAATACAAAACGGATCTTCCTTTTCTTTCATACGAAAAGGTTTCTTTTCTCCTGAATATACGCTATTAGACTGGTTCAAATTTCTCGCAGGAAATTTAAAATCTGGAGTTTTATGGGAAGAGATGCTAACAATCGATTTCTTTTCGTCTATTTCAAGTTTATCTGTTCCTGTTTATTTTTGTTCTGGTCGCTATGATTATCAAACTCCTTATGCACTCGTTCAACAATATTGCGATATCATTCAAGCTCCTATTAAAAAGATGGTTTGGTTTCCAAACTCGGCACATTCTCCAGATTTAGAAGAGCCTGAACTATTCGCCAAATCTTTACAATCAATTAAACAAGAACTATCTTTTCAACATACATAACGAAAGGCTCTTTTACATTTCATAGAAAACATTTTATAATGATATGTCGCAAGTATATTTCACTGCAAACATTTACTTGCCTTAACAGAATAAAAATTAGGGAGATTACATTTATTATGAACGCTGTACTCATCGCAGTAGCAGTCATGCTACTGCTTAGTTTGTTACGTGTCCAAGTCATTGTCGCCATTATCGTTGGAGCTTTAACAGGCGGACTTATCGGCGGACTCGGTATTTCAGAAACAATTAGTACTTTTACAGCCGGTCTTGGGAACAGTGCTCCTATCGCATTAAGCTACGCAATGCTCGGTGGATTTGCTATTTCCCTTTCAAAAACAGGACTTCCTGATGCAATGATCCAATCAGCTTTAAAATGGATCGGCAACGAACAAGACACGAAAAAACAAGTCTATTCTAAAATACTTATATTATTTATCATTTTAACAATGGCTTGTTTCTCACAAAATATTATCCCTGTTCATATCGCCTTCATTCCGATCTTAATTCCAGCACTTTTAAAAGTATTAAATGAGCTGAGGGTGGATCGTAGGCTTGTAACATGTCTTATTACATTTGGGTTAATTACCCCTTACATGTGGGTCCCAGCAGGATTCGGAAAAATTTATCATGACGTATTGCAAACAAATGCTGCGCAAAGCGGTCTTACATTTGATGTCGCACTTATTCCAAAAGCGATGACTATTCCAGCAATCGGTATGATTATCGGATTATGTGTAGCGGTTTTCATTACATATCGAAAACCACGTACATATGAAACAGAACAAATTCATGCTGCACAGAATGAAATCGTTCCCTATACAAAAAGAAGCATTACTTTTGGTTTATTATCAATAATCGCTACATTAACTGTGCAATTAGCAACAGAATCAATGATTTTTGGTGCTTTAGCAGGTATTATTGTCTTATCAATTAGCGGTAGTCTCCCTCTTAAAGAAGCCGATGCTATTTTAACAAGCGGAATGCGTATGATGTCCTTTATCGGATTTGTTATGATTTCTGCCGCTGGATTTGGCGCTGTTCTTCGAAAAACTGGACATGTTGAATCTCTTGTGCAAACGAGTGCACATATAATTGGAAATAATAAACCGCTTGCTGCATTTCTTATGCTCGTTATTGGACTTCTCGTTACGATGGGAATTGGTTCTTCCTTTTCAACCATCCCAATCTTAACAACAATTTTCGTACCGTTATGCGTCCAGCTCGGATTTAGTCCCATGGCTACAATCGCAATTATCGGTACAGCTGGTGCACTAGGTGATGCAGGTTCTCCAGCATCTGATAGTACACTTGGACCAACGTCCGGTTTAAATGCTGATGGTCAGCACCATCATATATGGGATACGTGCGTTCCAACTTTTCTTCACTATAATATACCGTTACTTATATTCGGCTTTATTGCCGCAATTACACTGTAAAAGGTGCGTTTTAAAAACGCACCTTTTACTTTGTTGTTTCTCTCTCAATGCATCTAAATTCTGTTTCCACTTCTTCTTGTCCCACTTGTTTCTTCTTTATTTTTCCTATTAACTGCTGAAAAGCTATTTCCCCATTTTCTTCGATATAACTTCCAATCGTCGTTAATGATGGACTTATCCATTCACCCTCTACACTCCCGTTAAATCCAATGATTTGTAACTTACCTGGTATATGAATATTAAGAGTTTTCGCCGCCCTGATTAGCTCAATAGCGACCTTATCACTTGAAGCTACAACCCCATCTATGTATGGATGCTTTTGTAACAATTCAAGAAACTGTTGATTCGTATACCCTTGTACAATTTCCTCTCGATAAGAAAGTCCTTCTTTCCAAGCAGTATCTAAAAACCCTGACACATGCTCTTCCATTTCTTCACTCTCTACTCCCTCACCGATATAAGCAAGGAACTGGCAGCCTTTCTCTTTTAATAAAGAAACAGCTTTCTGTCCACTTTCATAATAGCCCATAAGAGATTGCCGTCCCTCAAGCACAACGAAAGGAAGTGAAACTTCTCCTATACTTCGGAAAACCGATTTTGTCATTATAACACCTGCAATGTTATTTTGCTCCAACATATCTATGTATCTATTCTTATTTTCTATATTACAAACTATTACTTGATATCCTTCTTTATATGCTATTTCCTCAACGAAACGGAGCAAAGTGATGTATGATGGATTATGCAAATTATCTACAAGTAATGCAATCATCGTTGAAGGCTGTTTAAATAAAGGCTTTGCTGTAGCATTCGGCCTATAATGTAATTCTTCAATTGCTTTTTTTACTTGTTTCACCGTATCTTCATGGACATATCCTTTTTCGTTAATGACTCTTGAAACGGTTGCGACTGAAACACCGGCCAATTTTGCAACATCACGTATAGTTGCCACATCGTCACCCCTTAATATGGTAATAGATTACAATTTTAAACTAAACCAAAATATAGCATTCGTCAAGGCTATTGTTTTATATTTCTGAAAATTGTTACACAGCTTACACTCTACTCATAAAATATACTCCAGCTGAATTTCATGTGAAATCGCGATATTATCATAACCAATAAACGGAATTTCTTTCTTTATTTTTCGTGCTTCTTTTACCGCATCAATATATAAATTCGTCATTATGAAGTTACGTTTTTGATAAAAACGAAGTGCGTTCATATTATCATTCGTCGTAATAAGCCACACTTTTTTACATTCGTTCTCTTTTGCCACTTGCAATACACAATCCACCAGTTTTGTTCCAATCCCATTTCCTTCCTCAAAACTATTTAACGATACAATTTCACACATGTTTTTTAGCACTTCACATGTTATAATTCCCACTATTCTGTCATTTTCAAGTGCGATAAAACCAGGTAATTCTTCTAATTTATGTACTCTGCCACGCGAGACCATCATTGAGCTTCCCCAGTTTTCATACATAAAATCCTGAATTGCTTCTTTCATTTCTGGTGTGATTTTTTGTATATGAACCATACACGATTTCTCCCCTTTTCACATCATTGTGATACAATGTAAGTGTATCATATGTAGAGGTATTTGGAGGATGAGGTAAAGTATGAAACGTTTTTTTACAGCATTGTTTACTATACTAGGTGCACTAACTGCGATTGGGATTTTCTTTACAAATAAAGTTATGTACTTGAAGAAAAAAACAGAGGAAGAAGTTTTAGAACGCGAAACGAAAAAGCATTTTCATTTGGACGATTTTAAGGCTATTCAAAAAGAAGAGGTTCATATCCCTTCTCAATTCGGATACGAACTTCACGGATATTACATGCCAGCTGGTCATTCCAATAAATTTATGATTTTTTGTCATGGTGTGACTGTAAATAAAATGAATTCCGTTAAATATGCAAACTTATTTTTAAATAGAGGATATAACGTATTTATTTATGATCATCGCCGTCATGGTAAAACAGGTGGTAAAACAACTAGCTATGGCTATTATGAAAAACATGATTTAAAGTCAGTAGTTGACTGGCTAAAAGATCGTTTCGGAACGAATATCACACTCGGAATTCACGGTGAATCTATGGGTGCTGCAACTCTTCTTCAATATGCAGGACTTGTAGAAGATGGTGCTGATTTTTATATTGCCGATTGTCCTTTCTCTGATTTTTATGGACAGTTACAGCATCGTTTGAAAATTGAGTTTCATTTGCCAAAATGGCCTTTATTACCTTTAGCAAATGCATTTTTAAAAGTTCGTGACGGCTATACAATTCGTGAAGTTTCACCAATTGATTGTATAAAAAATATTAACAATCCAGTTCTCTTTATTCATAGTAAAGATGATGACTATATTTTATCTGATATGACGAAATCACTTTATGAAGCGAAAGAAAATAATAAACAGCTTTATATTGCAGAACATGGTGCACACGCTTGCTCTTATAATGAAAATAAAGAAGAGTACGAAGATGCCATCGATCAATTTTTAAACACATATGTAAAAGAAACAAAAAACAGGCTTGCATAAGCCTGTTTTTTTACTGCGCTAAAACGTCTGTAACTTGTTCCATATTTTCAGAAATCCACTTTACTGCCTCGTCTAGCGTTGGGAATTCCGTCGTTTGAAAAGTCACCTCATCTTGAAGTAACCAAACATCTTTCGGTTCTTGTCCTACACCTGCGATTGACCAATGAAGTAAACTATATGGATGATTATCATTCAAAAATGATGCCCATGTGCGCTCATTTGCAATATTTTGTAGTGTTCGTAATTTTTTATCCATCTTTCGTCACCTTACTCTAGTCAGTTATAAAAACTATTATAACACTCTCTTCTCTCTCAAACAAAGTGCTCTTTTTATATTGTCAAGTACTCTCCCTAATTATATGATGAGATTAAGCGTTTGGAAAGGAGGGATAACGTTGGCAAAAGTACAAATTAAAGTAAATGATAATGGCTCTTTTCGCGTTACAGGGGACGTGGAATTAGTTGACTCACAAGGGAATGTATTCCCAGCAAAACCGGCATTTTCTTTATGTCGTTGTGGTTTATCAAAAAACATGCCTTATTGCGATGCTTCGCATAAAGGAAAATTCGAGTCTGTTGTTAGAGCACCAGAAGCAGAATAAATATTTAAAGAACATGCACATTTATTTGTGCATGTTTTTTCTTTTGATCAAAGCCTATACAGCCCTTCCCCTTTCAACATTTCTATTACTTTCGTCCCCATTCAAATCGGCATGTATTTTCACACAATTCTTCACATTCGAACATTTTTTACTATGCTTTTTTCTTTTTTGTGCTATAATGTGAGCAAACAACATCCTTCGGGGTCGGGTGAAATTCCCAACCGGCGGTGATGAAGCCAAAGCTTCTAAGTCCGTGACCCGTTTTCAATGCGAAAACGGTGGATCTAGTGAAACTCTAGGGCCGACAGTATAGTCTGGATGGGAGAAGGATATGTTTTCTAGTAATTATATATAGCGAATACACTTTTATTTCAGTATGCATATTTTTAAAGATTCCTTTTGACTCTTTATATATGTTTTATTTTGTATACTTATGTTTCTATACTGAAATAAAAAGATACGACTAGCGTTTGAAAAACTCGATATTTTGCTAGGTTTTTTCCTTATGCCAAAATATCAGTCATCGTTAGGTTTCTTTCCTATACTTTCGTATTCGAACTATATTTCTAGAAATCACGTCTCCCAAACCCCAAGGATTCTATATCCTTGGGGTTTTTTGATTTTTTCAGGAGAGGTGAAGAGAATGACAGATCAAGAATATATGAGGATTGCCTTGCAGTTAGCACAAGGTACAACTGGACAAACAAGTCCAAATCCTATGGTTGGTGCTGTTGTTGTAAAGGATGGCAACATTGTCGGAATGGGTGCCCACATGCGTGCTGGTGAAGAACATGCTGAAGTTCATGCTCTTCACATGGCTGGACAAAGAGCAAAAGGCGCTACCGTTTATGTAACACTTGAACCGTGTAGCCATTTTGGAAAAACACCGCCTTGCTGTGAATTACTCATTGAAAAGGGAGTTCAGCGTGTTGTAATTGCCACCCTTGATTGCAATCCACTCGTTTCTGGTAATGGAAAAAGGAGATTAGAAGAAGCTGGAATCGAGGTAACTACTGGTGTTCTTGAAGCGGAAGCAACTTTATTAAATCGATACTTTTTTCACTATATGAAAACGAAACGTCCATTTGTAACAATAAAAACAGCAATGAGCTTAGATGGAAAAACAGCGACTGTAACAGGGGAAAGTAAGTGGATTACAAGTGAAGAAGCGCGAGCTGATGTTCACCAATATCGTCATATGCATGACGCTATCCTTGTCGGTGTGAATACAGTTATAACTGATAATCCACACTTAACAACACGAATTCCAAACGGAGGTAAACATCCTATACGCGTTATTTTAGATACCCACTTACAAACGCCGCCATCTTCTCATGTCATAACAGATGCCTTAGCTCCGACATGGATTATTGTCGGTAAGTATGTAAATAAAGAGAAAATAGCGTCTTATGAATCTAACAATATAGCTGTATTCCAAATGAAAACGAAGCAAATTGAAATACAAGATGTCCTATCCCTACTCGGGGAGAAACAAATTCTTTCTCTGTTCGTTGAAGGTGGTCAAACAGTACATGCAAACTTCTTAAAAACAAATAGTTTTAATGAAATTGTAACCTATATAAGCCCAAAATTAATTGGCGGAAAAGATGCACCCACTTTATTTGGCGGAGCTGGTTTTTCGAAGTTACAAGATGCACTTTCCTTAACAATTCAAGAGATGAAACAAATTGGTAATGATATAAAAATTGTTGCAACCTTAAAAAGCGAGGTGACGGAATGTTTACAGGAATTGTAGAAGAGTTAGGAACGATATCAAGCATGACTCAAAGTGGTGAAGCAATGAAGCTAACTATTAACGCAAATCAAATTTTATCAGATGTAAAATTAGGTGATAGTATCGCGGTTAACGGCATTTGCTTAACAGTAACTACTTTTACAACTACTTCATTCACTGTTGATGCAATGCCTGAAACAATGAAAGCAACATCACTTCGTATGCTAAAGCCAAGTGCCAAAGTGAATTTAGAACGAGCAATGGCTGCGAACGGACGATTCGGTGGACATTTCGTCACCGGACATATCGATGGCATCGGTACGATTTTAACTAAAAAACAACATTACAATGCCATCTATTACAAAATAGCAATTTCTGATGAATTACTACGCTATTGTTTGCATAAAGGATCCGTTTCTATTGATGGCACTAGTTTAACAATATTCGATATAGACGAATCTTCAATTACAATTTCACTCATCCCCCACACAGTAAGCGAGTCTATAATCGGAGAAAAAAAAGCCGGGGACATCGTAAACATTGAGTGTGACATGATTGGAAAATATATTGAACGCTTTATTTCAAAGCCAGCAAAAAGAACAGATTCAATGACCGAAAGCTTTTTACAAGAAAACGGATTTCTATAAGGGGGAAGCACAATGTTTCATCGTATTGAAGAAGCTCTAGAAGATTTAAAACAAGGAAAAGTCGTTATCGTATGTGATGATGAAAACCGAGAAAATGAAGGCGATTTTATTGCTTTAGCAGAGTACATTACACCAGAAACGATTAATTTTATGATTACACACGGTCGTGGTCTCGTTTGCGTACCAATTACGGAAGGGTACGCAGAACGTCTACAGTTAGAACCAATGGTTTCTCATAATACGGATTCGCATCATACTGCTTTTACAGTAAGCATCGATCACGTTTCTACAACAACAGGCATTAGTGCTCATGAGCGCGCTACAACAATACAGGAATTATTGAATCCCGCATCTAAAGGAACTGATTTTAACCGCCCTGGACATATCTTTCCATTAATTGCGAAAGAAGGTGGCGTCCTTCGCCGCGCAGGCCATACAGAAGCTGCTGTTGATTTAGCAAAACTTTGCGGAACTGAGCCAGCTGGCGTCATTTGCGAGATTATCAATGAGGACGGTACGATGGCACGTGTACCTGATTTAATGCAGTGTGCAAAACAATTTGATATAAAAATGATTACAATTGAAGATTTAATTGCTTATCGCCGCCATCACGAAACACTTGTGACGAGGGAAGTGGAAATTACATTACCTACAGATTTCGGTACTTTTCATGCAATTGGCTATTCTAACTCATTAGATATGAAAGAACATATCGCGCTCGTAAAAGGTGATATTTCAACAGGCGAACCTGTACTTGTACGCGTTCATTCAGAATGCTTAACAGGAGATGTATTTGGTTCGTGCCGCTGTGATTGTGGACCACAGCTACATGCTGCACTTGCTCAAATTGAGCGTGAAGGAAAAGGCGTTCTTCTCTATATGAGACAAGAAGGCAGAGGCATTGGTCTTCTGAATAAGCTTCGCGCTTATAAGTTACAAGAAGAAGGGTTAGATACTGTAGAAGCAAATGAAAAGCTTGGGTTCCCAGCTGATCTTCGTGATTACGGTATTGGTGCTCAAATTTTAAAAGATTTAGGCTTACAAAGTTTACGATTATTAACGAATAACCCGCGAAAAATTGCTGGCTTACAAGGTTACGATTTAGAAGTAACCGAGCGTGTACCGTTGCAAATGCCAACAAAAGAAGAAAACAAAACGTATTTACAAACGAAAGTAAGCAAATTAGGGCATTTACTAAACTTATAATTAAGGGAGAGATACATTATGGTATTCGAAGGTCATTTAGTTGGTACAGGATTAAAAGTTGGGGTTGTTGTTGGACGTTTTAATGAGTTTATTACAAGTAAGTTACTTGGCGGAGCTTTAGATGGATTAAAGCGTCACGGTGTAGAAGAGAATGATATTGATGTTGCATGGGTTCCTGGTGCATTTGAAATTCCTTTAATTGCTAAAAAGATGGCAAATAGCGGAAAATATGATGCTGTTATTACATTAGGTACAGTAATTCGCGGCGCTACAACGCATTACGATTACGTTTGTAATGAAGTAGCAAAAGGTGTTGCGTCTTTATCACTACAAACGGACATTCCAGTTATTTTCGGTGTATTAACGACAGAAACAATTGAACAAGCGATTGAACGTGCAGGTACAAAAGCTGGCAATAAAGGCTATGAATCAGCAGTTGCTGCGATCGAAATGGCTCATTTATCAAAACAATGGGCTTAAAAAAAGAGGCTGCGGCCTCTTTTTTTATTTTCTCACCTTTTTTCTTACATCTTCTATTAATTCATCCATCGTTTTTCCTTCTGTTTTTATACGAAGAGTTTGTGCTGTTCTCCACACATTTTCTCTCTTTTTCGCTTCTTCTATAATAGAAATTTCCTTCCTCACTTCTTTTAAATCTTTTCCTTCTGTTTCAAGCCCAAAATGTTCAGCTTTTGTTCGAAAATGCTGTTCAATTCTTTGTTGCATTTCTTTTTGTTCAGGATTTTCAGCCGCTTTAACTGGATCAGCACTTATCGCTTTTATTAAAATCAGACAAGTCATAATGGCTAATATGTATTTGTACATGTAAAATCCTCCAACCCGATATAAATTACATTTTTACTATGTACAATTAGAGCTTGGAAAATTCGTCCACAAAAATTATTTTCTCGGCCAAAAGCGACTACTATCAAGCGTTAATGGACTTTTATTACATTTTATTTACAAAAAAAGCAAACCCTTTAAAGAGTTTGCTTTTCATCTATCTTATAGTGCACATTCTTCAATCTCAAATCCTAAATCTTCAATCATACCCCAGTCCGCAGTCGGCTCTTGTCCCGCTGTTGTTAAATAGTCCCCGACAAAGATAGAGTTTGCTGCAAATAAACCAAGTGGCTGTACAGAACGTAAATTAAGTTCTCGACCGCCTGAAATACGAATTTCTTTTGTTGGATTTACAAAACGCATCATCGCCAGCACTTTTAAACATTCTACAGGTGTTAATTCTTTTTGTCCTTCAAGCGGAGTACCCTTTACAGCAACAAGGAAATTACATGGAATAGAATCCGCATCTAAACGTTGTAATTCAAATGCAATTTCAGCGCGCTGCTCAATCGTTTCTCCCATTCCGAAAATTGCCCCAGAGCATGGAGAAATACCGGCTTGCTTCGCTTTCTGAACTGTATCAACACGATCGTCATACGTATGCGTTGAACAAATGCTATCATAATTGTTGGCATGCGTATTTAAATTGTGGTTATAACGATGCACACCAGCTTCTGCTAACTGACCAGCTTGATCTTCATTTAAAAATCCTAAACAACAACAAATTTTTAAATCTGTCGTTTCACGAATTTCCTTAACTGCTCCAATAACGTGATTTACTTCTTTATCCGTTGGACGACGACCAGATGCAACAATACAATATGTACCTGCTTTACGACGAATTGCTTCGTGCGCTCCTTCAACAATTTTCTCTTGTGTCAACCATGCATACTTATCAATCGGTGCTTCTGAAATAATAGACTGTGAACAATACCCGCAATCTTCAGGACATAATCCAGATTTCGTATTTATAATCATGTTCAACTTTACTTTCTTACCAAAATGATGATAGCGAATGATATAAGCTGCATTCATAATTTCTAAAACCTCTGTATCATCAGCTTCTAATATTGCAATTGCATCTTCTTTCGTAATCATTTTCTCTTCTACTACGTCGTATGCAAGTTTTTTCCAATCCCTTTTTGTTTGTACTTGTTTCATTTCATCTCTTCCCCTCTTTTGTTATATACGTAAATAAAGCATGATATGTTGCTACTATCCCTTCTTTTTCCGTGAAGTCTCTTTCGTATATACGAAGCATCGTACGAAAGAGTGAAGGGCTTTGACAGTAAGACTCTTCATTACTATTGGTCGCTCCTACTTTTCGAATAGAATGTAGGAATTCCCTAACTTCTGCAAATCTTTCTATGTAACATGTTTCAGAAACATATACATCTCCTAATGGATTTTTGCATATATTTACTAACTGTTCTTTCGAAACGAAGCGTTGTCCAATTGAAGTACAATTGTGTATCCCCTTTTCTTTCTTAGCACGTTGGAAAGACGTATGTAATTCTTGAAAAGTTGCATTACCAAACGTTGAAAATAATAATATTCCCTCTTCAGACAAATGGTTAAATAAATTTTTCACTGTCGCTTTTAAATCATTTAGCCATTGAAATGTAGCATTTGAAATAATGACATCATATGAATCTTCTAATTTTATTTTCTCAATATCTTCACATCTAAATGTAACATTCTCGACTTGCTTCCTAGCCTTCGCCACAGCAATCATCTCATCAGCAAAATCAACGGCTGTAATATGTGCTTTCGGAAATGAATTTGATAATTGCTCTGTTACATATCCAGTTCCGCATCCAAGTTCTAAAATACGTATCGATGATGATTCACTATACCGTTCCTTCAATGTAGGAAGTAACGAATGTGCCATCTTTTTTTGTACGTTTGCATATTGATCGTAAGATACCGCCGCCCCGTTAAACCGTTTTTGCAGTAACGTTTTGTTGATCATGTCGTATCCCCTCTACAAATTGAATAATTTCATTTGCGCAATATTCAAAATTTGTTACGCATAATGCATGCCCTGCCTCGCTTACTACTTTTAGCTTAGCATTCATATTCTCTGTCATACTATGAGCTGCGGATAATGGACATATCACATCCTGTTCTCCATGAAGAAGTAACAACGGGACTTTGACATCTGTTAATTCGTTTCTCATATCTGTTTCTATTAAATAATCTAAGCCTAATTGTAAAGACTGAATCGAGTCCCCTTTAAAATTCAGCGCAATCTCTTCAAAACTCGTATTCTCCTTCAGCTCATTTTTTGTAAACATATTTTCATAGAAACGCTTCAAAGTATCTTCTTTCTTTCTCGTTAAATTCTTTTTCATACGTTCTACATGCAGGGAATTCCATCCACTTGTATAGTCACTTGTATTGGTAAATTTAGCGGTACCACCAATTAGCACCATACCTTTCGCCTTAATCTTTTTATAAGCTTGTACTGCTGCTAGCGCTCCTAATGACCACCCAACTAAAATCACATTTTCATCATTTGCTGCATCTATGATGCGCCCCGCAAATTCACTACTTTCTTTCATATTACGCCAGTCTACACATTGAACAGAATATCCTTTAAAATACGGCAGAACTAAAGTCCAAACATCTTCTTCCATTCCCCATCCAGGAATAAAAATAACCTTCAGCTCTTTCATACTAAAAACCCCTCTTCTTTACCAATGCGAATGATATGCTGCGTTGCCCACTTTAAATCAGCTCTCGTATGTTGTGATGTAACTGCAAAGCGAATTCGGGAACTACCAACCGGAACAGTTGGTGGACGAATTGCAATTGCTGCAATACCTATCTCTTGTAATTCTCTACTAAAGCGCATGGCATTTTCATTTGAACCGACTATAATTGGGACTATATGCGTTGAACTATTCCCAATATCAAAACCGGCTTCTCGTAAACGAATTCTGAAGTATACCCCGTTTTCTAAGAGACTCTCTCTTCTTTCGTTATCTTCTTTCACTATTTCAATTGCCTTCTTTATCGCTCCTAATGTTCCTGGTGGTAAAGCTGTAGTAAAAATAAAGCCCCTCATCATATTTTGCAAATACTCTATACAAGTCGAATTACCTGTTAAGTATGCACCATAACATCCAAGTGCTTTACTAAACGTCCCCATATGTATATCAATGTTATTGGCAATGTCTTTTTCAATATGAGATAATCCGGCACCATATTTTCCAAATATTCCACTCGCATGCGCTTCATCAACCATAAGAAGTGCCTCATATTTTTCTTTAAGTTGCACTAAAGCTTGTAAATTTGAGGTATCTCCATCCATACTAAAAACCGTATCTGTTACGATTAATTTTCTCTTTTCTGGTGACGCTATTTTCAACATCTTCTCTAAATGATCCAAATCATTATGGCGATATCTTTTATGCTCTGCTCCGCTTAATATAATCCCATCAACGATACTTGCATGATTTAATTTGTCACTAAAAACAATATCATGACGACCAACTAACGAAGAAATCGCCCCAACATTCGCGGTATATCCACTATTTACAATTAAGGCTTTTTCAGTACCTTTCCAATCGCATATACTTCTCTCAACCTCTTCATACAGTGGATAATTTCCTACAACAAGACGAGATGCTGTCGCTCCAGTTCCATATTTTCTTGTGCAGGAAATAGCAGCTTCTTTCAACCTTTCATCTCCAGCTAGTCCTAAATAATTATTAGATGCTAGATTTAGCATCCTTTTCTTATTTCGAATAAGCCATGTCTCTTCAGGTCGCTCTGTTACATGTAAATTACGATACTGCCCTTGCTCCTTTAATTGTTCTACTTTAGATTGCAGATGCGCGCGCCACGTTTGATTCATTTTGGATGAGCTCCTCTAATTTTAAAATCATAATATGCTCTTTTGCCGATTCTAATAATTCTTCCTTTGTAAACTCTCCTTCAAGGAATGGTAATAACCCTAAAACCGGCACTCCACTTAATTCCTCAATCATTATTTTATTTTCTTGCACTCTTTCTTTTTCACATTCTTTACAACCAGATAAAATTACACCTGCTACTGTTAAACCATGTGCCTTCGCATAAGAAATTGTTAAAACAGTATGATTAACTGTCCCAAGTGTAGGACGCGCTACTACAATAAGAGGGAGCTTTAATTCTTTTGCAAAATCAATTACTAAAGAGTCTTCTGTATACGGGACGGCAAGCCCACCAGCACCTTCTACAAATAGGCTATTAAACTCTTTTAGTAGTTCCTTATAGTGATCAGTAATTTCTTTTAACGTTACTGTCCTTCCAGCTCTTTTCATAGCAAGTCTCGGAGCAAGTGGTTCTGTAATTGAATAAGGGCAAATTTCATCTTCTTTTGTCGGTACACCCGAGAACGCTTTTAATCTTGCTGCATCTCCTTCTGGATTTGAAGCAACATGACCACTTTGCAACGGTTTATATACACCAACATTATGTCCACGTTCTCGAAATATACCTGCCAATGCTCCTGTCACTACCGTTTTGCCAACTTCTGTATCCGTTGCTGTTATAAAGAAACCATTCATTACTCTCCCTCCGTAACATCCGAGATTGCTTTATATAAAATGCGTAACATCTCATCAATTTCAGCTATTGTAGATGCAAGAGGAGGCATAAATACAATCGTATTACCAAGCGGACGTAAAATCATGCCTAACTCTCTTGAACGTTTACACACTTGAACGCCGACTCTTTCTGTCCATTCAAACGATTCTTTCGTTTCCTTATTTTTCACAAGTTCAATACCAACCATTAGCCCGCATTGACGAATATCTCCTACGTGCTTATATTCATAAAGCGCTTCTAGTTGTTTTGCTACATATTCTGTTTTATGCGCAACATCTTCTATTAAATTAGTTCTTTCATATAGTTCTAAATTTGCAATTGCTACGGCACACCCCAACGGATTCCCTGTATAACTATGACCATGGAAAAATGTTTTTTGTTCTTCATAGTCTCCTAAAAAGGCATTATAAATTTCATCTGTCGCTACCGTAATTGCCACCGGTAAATAGCCACCTGTTAAGCCTTTTCCCGCAGTTAAAATGTCTGGCGTCACATCCTCGTGTTCACATGCAAACATTTTCCCGGTACGCCCAAATCCAGTTGCTACCTCATCTGTAATAAATAATACATTGTATTTTGTACATAAATCGCGAAGCCCTTTTAAGTATCCTTTTGGCATTGTAATCATCCCGCCAGCACCTTGCATTAATGGCTCCACAATAATAGCTGCTACTTCTTCATGTTTTTCTCTCAGCAATTCTTCCATTTCTTCTAAATGTTTCTTTACAATTTGTTCTTTATTATCTCCATAAGGAGAACGATATGTATATGGATACGGCATTTTAATTGCCTCAAATAATAGTGAACTATACACTTGGTGAAACAAGTCTATTGCTCCTACTGAAACAGCACCTATTGTATCACCGTGATATGCTTCTTTTAATGTAACAAATCTTTGTTTTTTCGGTTTTCCTTTATGCTGCCAATATTGAAAAGCCATTTTAATTGCAATTTCAACAGCGGTAGAACCAGAATCTGAATAAAATACTTTCTTCAAGCCTTCTGGTACAACATCAATTATTTTTTCTGCTAATAAAATAGATGGAACGTTAGCAAGTCCTAACATAGTAGAATGGGCAATTTTATTTAATTGCTCACGAATTGCCTCATCTAGTTCCGGTACTTGATGCCCATGAACATTTAGCCAAATAGACGAAACACCGTCCCAATATTCATTTCCATTTACATCGTATAGCTTTCTTCCCTCTCCACGTTCAATAATGACAGGATCTTCTTCTAAATAATCTTTCATTTGTGTAAATGGGTGCCATACGTAATCTTTATTCTTCTTCGATAATTCTTCATATGTATAAGACGATTTTTCACTCGTGTTACTATTAACAGCCACAATTGTCACCCCTAATGTTAACTTGTTTATAAATACAGTTAACATTAAAAATAAATGACTGTCAATTATTTTTAAATAAAATAGTTCTTAAAAAAGAACAACTTATCATACGATAAGTTGTTCTACTTTCCATGTTGTATCTTTCCAATTTCTAAAATAATCTCTTCATCTTTTTTTCCTTCTGTATCAATTCCAAGTTGCTTAGCATGCTCAATTAATAAATCATGGCGCTGCTCAAACCTAGCGGTATCTACTTCTTTCGTAATCTCTTCTTTTGTTTTCCCTTCAGTAGAAACTCCTAGTTTTGCAGCTGATTTTTCCATCGACTTCTTCTCTTCAGTTTCTTTCACTTTTTTCACTTCTGACTGCTGTATTTGCTTTTGTTTTGACTGCTCTGATTCAGCTGCAAAAGCTGTGTAAATTCCAGCACTTCCGCCAACGACTAGTAAGGTGGTAAAAAGAATTATTTTTTTCTTCACTCTTTCCTCCCCTTTCAAATTCATTATAACGCACATTTTTACAGTATTAAAAACATTTCTCCTTTATTTACCTAAAAAAATATCGAATGTTTTTATTGACATGTATGATGAATATATGATAAAAATTTAACTAACATCATATGAATCGGCGTTGATAGGATTTAGTAGTATTTCGTTTTCTGATTTCAGAGAGCTGGTGGTCGGTGCGAACCAGTACAGAGCGATTTATGAATTACCCCCTGGAGCTTCTTTTACGAAACGTGAGGAGTAGTGAAAGACGGTTTAGACCGTTATGTCTAAAGAGTGGTGAAACGACACTGTTTCACAATTTAGGGTGGTACCGCGAATTTTTCGTCCCTGCATATATTGCAGGGGCGTTTTTATTTTATTATCGCATATCATATGACCCTTTATTTTGTGATACATTCCTTTCACAAGCTAGGGTGGTACCGCGATTTCTTCGTCCCTGCATAATTATATGCAGGGGCGTTTTTTTATCCAATCATTTCCGTATCATATTGAGATGTTGACAATTACCGGTGATTTGTCACAAAATTCTAAATTTCAGAAGGAAATATACAATATTGGCGAATTTTATATAAAAAAGGCTATTTTAGATTACTTAGGAGGGGAAAACAATGGTTTCAAAAATTGAATCTGTTCTTTTAACAATTTTCATTTTTTTCTGTATTGGCTTTAGCGTTATTCAATTAGAAGTTTCACCACATATCCCAATTTTATTCGGCATTGTTATTTTATTAGCGTTTGGATTTATGAAAAAAATCTCTTGGTCTACTATGGAAAAAGGGATGATAAGTAGTATTTCAGCTGGTATTCCATCTATTTTTATTTTCTTACTTGTAGGAGTATTAATTAGTGTTTGGATCGCAGCTGGAACAATTCCAACTTTAATGGTATACGGTTTCCAACTTGTATCTCCAAAAATTTTCGTTCCTACTGTTTTTGTTGTTTGTGCAATTGTTGGAACAAGTATAGGTAGTGCATTTACAACTGCAGCAACAGTAGGACTTGCCTTTATGGGAATGGGTACTGCTCTCGGATACGATCCAGCTCTTATTGCTGGTGCAATTATTTCTGGTGCATTCTTTGGGGATAAAATGTCTCCTTTATCTGATACAACAAACTTAGCTCCGGCTGTAACTGGTGTAGATTTATTTGAACATATTCGTAACATGCTTTGGACAACAGTTCCTGCTTTCATTATTGCTTTTATCGCATTTTTCATTTTAGGAAGCGGCACTAGAGGAGACGTTGATTTCACAAACTTCATTAGTACGTTAGAAAAAAATGCAACGATTTCTATCGTTACACTTATTCCGATTTTGTTACTGTTCCTATTCGCATTTAAAAAAGTACCCGCAGTTCCAACATTACTTGCGGGAATCGTAGTAGGGATCATCATTCTCATTATTTTTAATCCTAGTACTTCTTTAGCTGATTTAATGAAAATTATGCAAGATGGTTATGTTTCTAAAACTGGTATAAAAGATATTGATAGCTTATTATCTCGCGGTGGTTTACAAAGTATGATGATGTCAATTGCTCTTATCTTCCTAGCTCTTTGTATGGGAGGATTATTACAAGGAATGGGTATTATCTCTCAGCTAATGAATATCATTTCTAGCTTTGTAAAAAATAGTACACGCTTAATTATTTCTACTGCTTCAACTGCAATTGGTGTAAACTTCTTACTTGGTGAGCAGTACTTATCAATCGTTTTAACAGGACAAGCATTTGCTAATAAATACGATGAAGTCGGTTTAGAACGTCGTAATTTATCACGCGTATTAGAAGATGCAGGTACAGTTATTAACCCGCTCGTACCATGGGGTGTAAGTGGCGTATTCTTAACAAACGTCCTTAGCGTTCCAACATTCGATTACCTTCCATACGCAATCTTCTGTTTAGCTTGTCCAGTCTTAACAATTATTGTTGGTTTCACTGGATTTGGTCTTTCATGGAAGAAAGAAAAAGCAGTATCAGTTTCATAATATATACGTGAAAAAAGGATTACCGATTACGGTAATCCTTTTTTCAATACTTTACTATCTATTTGCTTTCTTTCTTCTAAATAACATAAGTAATCCCGCTCCAACAAACGCAAGACCAGCTCCAATTGTAGAAGCAACACTTGTACCTGTTTTCGGTAAATCACGTTCTTCTTTATCTGCTTCTTTATTTTCACTTACAGTTGTTTCTTTTGTATTTTGATTATCCGTTGTAGTTTGTCCAGATCCTGCGTTGTTTCCATCTTGTTTTGGTTCATTTCCATTATTACCTTCACCTGTTGGTGGTGTCGTTGGATTCTCTCCATTATTTCCTTCACCTGTTGGTGGTGTCGTTGGATTCTCTCCATTATTTCCTTCACCTGTTGGCGGTGTCGTTGGATTCTCTCCACCAGTTTCTTTATCACCATCGTTCTTCTTCGTTATATCAATTGCATATTTAGCAAATTCATTTTCAGATGGTCCAACATATGATATTTTTCCATCTTTCTTTATATATTTTTGTGCATTTGGTGAAGAATCAAATGTTGTATTTAATTTATCTGCAATAATCGGTTTAAACGCCCAATTTTGATCTGCTGTTGGATTAATAACTGGGGTTTCTTGCATGTACTTCACAATAATTTGACGCGTTTCATCTTGCGATTGGTATACAACTTCGCCTTTACTTACACCGGGGAACGTTTGGCTACTTCCACGATAGTTGTTTGTAGCTACAATGAACTCTTGATTGTCAGCTACAGGCTTACCTTCATACGTCATATTTACAATACGATTCGTATTTTCATTTACAACTTTGCCATCTTTATCGTATTTCGCTGGTTGCGTTACGTCAATTTCGTATTTTAAGCCATCTAAAACATCAAAGTTATATGTAGGATAACCTATATTTACTAGTGGTTGTTCTTCTGTTTTCTTTGAATCAATTTGATTAAATTGACCAGCAGACATTTCAAGCCATTCTTTCACTTGTGCCCCGTTTACTTTTACAGCATATAATGTATTTGGATATACATATAAATCCGCTACGTTTTTAATTGCTAACGTCCCTGCTGGAATATCCGTATAATATGTAGCACCGTTTCGGCCACCTGCTTTAAATGGTGCTCCTGCAGATAATACCGGAATTCCTTTATATTTACTATATTGTCCGTTTTCAGCGAATAGCTTTTCTACATACCATTTTTGTGCATTTGTCACAAGTTGTACAGAAGGATCATCTTGTACTAATGAAAAATAACTATTAATTGGCGCTGTCGTTTGACCTACAGCTGTATTTACATAGTTAATAGTCGCTTCATGATCATCCTTAATTTCATTAACTAGTTTTTGATCGGATTCTACTAATGGATTCCCTTTATTATCAGCAATCGGACGAACTTGTGGCTTAGATTGCTCTTTTTGTACTTGCCATTTTCCGTCTACCTTTTTCAATTGCATATCAATAATCCCTAAATTACTTCCAAAAACACCTGGCATTACAACCGGAACACCATTAAATGTATCTGTTACTACAGTATGTGAGTGTCCCATTAGTACTGCATCAACACCAGGAACTTCTGTTAAATAAAACGATGCATTTTCCATTCCAACGTTGTATCCACTCTTATCAACACCGGAATGAGCTAACGCAACGATAACGTCTGCACCTTCTGCTTTCATTTTTGGCACCATTTTCTTCGCTGTTTCCACAATATCTTTTGCTTTAACTTTTCCTTCTAAATTTGCTTTATCCCAGTTCATAACTTGAGGTGGAACAAATCCCATTACACCAATTTTCACCTTTTGTTTTTGACCTGATTCATCTTCTACTTCTTTTTCAAGAATATGATATGGTTTAAAGTAGTTTTGGTCGTTCTCTTCATTATTATCTTTATCGTCTTTATAGACATTCGAATTAATAACCGGGAACTCTGTTTTACTAATCACTTTGTTTAAATAATCTAAACCGTAGTTAAATTCATGATTCCCAAGAGAGATGACGTCATACTTCATTAAATTCATTAAACGATATAATGGATGTGTATAACTAGGATCCACAGGCTTCTTCGGATCATTTATTTTATTCGCTACATAATCTCCAAGCGGTGTCCCTTGTAATGCATCCCCATCATCAAATAGGACAGAGTTCTTCGCTTCTTCACGTGCTTTATTAACAAGTGTTGCAGTTTGCACGAGACCTACTTTATTATCTGTTTTCGTTTGATAATAATCGTAATTCATTAAGTTAACGTGAATATCTGATGTTTCTAAAATTCGTAAGTTAACCGTACTCTCCCCAGCTTTTTCCTCTGCATGAGCTGTTGTCGGCAACACTTGCGGTGCTATAACGCCAATAGCAAGTGTTGCTCCAGCTAGCATTTTTTTTGACTTTTTCACAAAAAATCCCCCTTATACAATTACCCCAAAATAATGAAATGAATCTCTATCGGTCCCTAACCACATACCTTTTTGCTTCTATTAGAGCGATGATTTTCACTTTATCTGACATTATCATATCTAAAGTACTTTCATACCGTCAATATTTTTTGACACACTTCTACAAATTTTCTGTAAAGTTATTGTAAAGTTTTCATAAACATATAATATGCCCTTACATTGCTTATACTGCTGAATATGATACAATTACCAATTACAAGGAGGATGAATTTATGAAAAAAGTCATCTTAACAATTGTTTGTCTCCTCCTTCTAATCATTTCTTATTCTAATTTTGAAAAGAACGATGAGACAAAACAAAAAGAAAATGAAGGGAAAACAGAAAAAATATCTGCCCCAAATTGGATTGATAAACAAACGAATGACTCTTTTTATCACCTCGTATTAGGTGATTCACTTGCAAAAGGATATGGCTCAACACAAGGGGGATTTGCCGAATTAGCCTCTAGACAACTAGAAGGACAAATTCACAAGCCAATTACGGTAGAAAACCTCGGTGTAAATGGTCTCACTACAGATCGTCTCGTTAAAAAAGTCCAGTCAGAAGAGGTTCAACAAAAAATTAGGGAAGCAAATATAATTACTATTAATATTGGAGGAAATAATTTATTCCGCTTAAATCGTGATGTAGGTGTTATAGATGGTATTAAAATGTTAAATAAAGAAAAAGCCCGTTTTGAAACGGATGTAAAAAATATTGTAAAGACCGTTCGAGATCAAAATCCGAATGCTTTACTCATTCTATCTGAACTCTATAACCCTTTACAACTAGATGACTCCATCGCAAGTTATGCAGATATGTTTTTAGATGGTTGGAATGATTCTATTTATTCTATTTCAAAAGCCCATCAACCTTCGATCGTTTTACCAATTCGCAAATTAATATCGAAGGATAAAAAAGATTTACTATTTGACCAAGTACACCCAAATGATAACGGTTATGCGATTATTGCCAATACGTTTACAAAGCAAGTGTTATCCTACAAATATTAAGGCTACCATGAAACAATTCTATTTTTATACCTTGTCTTTTTTGTTACAATGATAGTGGAAGGGGGCCGTTATATGGAATCACGCGAGTGGGAACGTATTGTTGATCATCTTCTTTCGCTAGTGCCTCTTTTTTATCGCAAATTTATGCTTCCTGGAGAGTTTTCTTCTCAAAGACATATGCCGCCATCACATACGCAAGTGTTACTGCTTTTGCATGAAAATGGTACCTTAGCAGTTTCAGAAATTGGCAAGCGGCTAGCGATTTCACGGCCTAACATGACCCCTCTATTAAATAAACTTATTCAAGAAGAACTAATAGAGCGTCATTATAGCGAAAAAGATCGACGGGTCATTTTAATTTCCCTAACAACTGAAGGGAAAATGTTAGTAAGTCAGTATCAGCAATTCATTTTAAACAAACTAAAAGAAAATTTTCAAACATTATCTGAGGAAGAGCGTGAAAAGCTCATTTATTCTCTTAAAACCATTCAAAATTTAATTTTGAAAACAAACGCATAAAGCTGCTTCTAAATAGAAGCAGCTTTATGATTCGTAATAATTACCATAGTATACGTTTGAATACGGCCATGTCATTAAATACGGCTTTCGTTCTTGAACAGGTTGCTGCTCAGGCTGTTGCATTTGCTGTATTTGTTGCTGCGGATATACGCCGAATTGTTGCCTCATATCATTTACAGGATAATAATTTGTATATGGATATACTTGAGGTACATAGTAATAATACATTCATTCTCTCCCCCTTTTCCTTAAACATATTCAAAGGAGAAAATGAATGTGACATTCTTTATATTTGCACAAGTGGTTCTCTCACTTGTTTCTTTCTTTTCTTCAAACGTAACTTACGATTTTTTTCATATAAATAATGTACAACGAAATATGAAATTACCCCAAACACAATCCCTATTATCGTCATACCAATTAATACATACACTTCACTCTGTAATAAGCTCTTTAATATCGTAAAAATATGGCTCGAAAACAAATCTGATATCGTAAATGGTTCATGATGTATTTTCTGTACATCAAATGGATAAATCATTTTCCCTAATGCATAAGCAAACGGAAATAAAAATACTGGGAGAAACGATATTTTCCCAATAATATTACCAATGACTGCGGCTGGAAATGATCCCTTTGCTAACCTGACAATTGGATAAAATATTAAATATACAAGCGATGCCGTATAAATTACCAACATTTCTAAACCAAATCCAATAGCAAAACCTAACGACACTTTCTTTGCTCCTTCTGGTGATCGAAGCAACTTAAAATATTGAAACTTTAATATTCTCCACATCCGCTGAAAAAACGAATATGTTTTCTTAGTTGTTTTCACCCTCATCATCTCTTTAACTATATTTTTATACCTAGTATGCCCTTACATACTCTGAAAAACAAATTTCATTTTCTCTTTTATTATAAATGATATCAAAATGGTTAACCAAATATACATATGACATTTCAATATAAAAAAGCACCCCTCCAATTGTTATTCGTGTCTAGCAATTTGAGGTGCACTTTAGTTGGGCGGCTTTTTTCTTATTCACTAATAGTTCCCCAATCACAAATTGACATATTTGATGCATCAGCAAAATATTCATTTGTATCTATTTCTGACAAAAACCTCCATTCATTATCAATAGCATTAACTGGTTGTTCTTTAATACACCATTTCACATTCCCTTTATATATGTAAAATATTCTTAGATATAATGCTACTACCTAAGCCACTACTCTTTTTCAACTCATCACCTCCAGAGCTTTTTTCATATCTTCTGTTCCACGTTCTTCAATTAAATACCTTAATGAATATCCAGATTTATTTTCATCATTAATATTCGGGCGTTTTCCTAAAAATTTTACAATTAAATCTTTTCCTTCCTTTGTTCTTTTTTTTAATACTTCTTGACATAAAGACCATATTGCAGAATTACCAAATTTTTTATCTTTTAAATCCAAATCTATCCCCATATCAACCAGCCTACAAGCTACTTCAACCGCACCTGGAAAATTAATATTTGCTGCTAAATAGTGCAATTCATTACATTTATCATTAGAAATTATATTAACCTTTGCACCACTGTCCAATAGAAAGTTTGCTATATCAAACTTTCTACTAATTAATGATTTTTCAAGTAAACTAATACCATTTTTATCAATTGAATTTACAATCTCTTCAATACAGTTTCCCTCAATTTTTAGCTTCTCTAAAAATAATTCAAGATTCCCGAACTTTATAATAGTCCCATAATCAGAATTATTTACTTTCATATTAACCCTCCTCAATAATAGTTAATAAATCATTTCTCCAAGAGTACTCTTTAGCATAATCCACACATGATTTTCCAAATTGATCTTTCAAATTGTAGTTCGAACCCTTTTTAATAAGTAGTTTATACATGTCTTTATTATCTTCTGTAGACAATTTATTTATTGTAATAGCATACTTCAAGGGAATAGCATTATATTTATCCAAAGCATTTATATTAATTTTATTATCAATAAGTAGTCTTGTTATCTCTAATTCATATTCTATTGTTGGGCGTAAAACACAAAAATAAAACATATGCAATGCATTCCTTTTATCCTTAAGTGTGGTGTAATTAATATCAATACCCTCTTCTAGTAAAAAATTTATAATTTTAAGTTTTTCACTAGAATTTTTATTATTAGTCATAGCCATGCACAATAAATTAATATCTAAATCACTATCAATTTGATTAATATCACCATCATAAATTTTTTTAAAATCTTCAAAATCCCCTTCTCTAACTGCATCAAAAACATTTAATATTCTCATTTCATCATCTTCCTAACTATTCATATTTATGACTTCTATATACTTATGTTACTTCAAATCCCACAATATTTATGAGTCTGATCGTTTATTTTTAAAATATGTAGAGTGCTCTTTTCCAGTAGATACATTTAAGCTATGATTCCTATCAATTTACTATTTAAGGAAATTACAAAACCATTATTAACTAAAATTAGCTCTTTACTATCGCCACCTTGAACATTGCGATAAATTACAGTCTATAAAATGCAACACTTCATACACTTATAAAATTATACGTGTATCAACTTATTTCTACGCTAAAACCAAAAAAGCACTCGTCGCCTTTAGTCGACAACCCAGTGCTTTAAGTTCATCTGTTTTTAAATAGTATAGATTTTCAAGTTTTGTAGTAACAGTTTGACAGCCTTTATATGTCATGACAACTACTACGTTAAAACTTACGAGTTTGTACGAGTTCATTAGTTTTATATCCATTCCATGTGTTTATATTCATCATCCAGTAAAATGTCATCTCGCCTAAGCTCGTACTTCGTTTTTCTATTCTATCATTGCACAAAGTACTCCATGATGGTACAACTATCATGAGGTATGTATTTTTTTATAGCTTATTCTTTTTCTTTCCACTCCAATAATAAATTCTTTTCTGTTAGCTTGCCTTATGTGCTTTTATATCATTTCAACTTTAAACATTAAATGGTTAGATGTTCTTAATTACCTCATTAACAGATTCACTAAACATATCAGGGTCTTCATTTTTTATATCAATCAATAATTCTTTAATACTAATCGTAATTGATGGATCAAATCCCGAAAGTACTTTTCCATATGCTAATCTTACTTGAGGATGATTAAGAATTCTATAATGTAAAATTTCTACCCATTCTTGAGCTGAGCTAATCATCTTTGGAAAAGCTTTAGCAATACATACAAGTCCTTCTTCTATGTTATTTTTATATAAGCTCTCTATTCCATGAATCAAACCAAACATAACCTCAAATTGCTCAGTCTCATCATCCAAAACTAAACATAACTCTGTAATAACAGAGACGTCGTTATACGCTATTACTTCCATTAATGACTCATTAAAATCTCGTATCTCATTCTCACTTTCTAATAAACGATTATCGTATAATCTTTTTAAATGACTCTTTATATCCAAAGATAATCGTCCTTTCCATGTTTTATTTATCAAATAAATGCGGATACAGCTCTTTTTCTCTTTTTATAACTCCTCGTAAACCTTCTCTTATCTCCTCAGTATAGAAACCATCTTTTATATAAATTTTTCGAGCATCCAAACTATCATGAGCTAAGGTTTAAATACTCCTTTGATTTTCTCCTGATAGACCATATATATATTTCACGATGTCTCCCACCATTTTCTTCATTTTAAAATGTTTCTTTTACCATAGTTCATTTATTTTCTTGCATAACTTAACCCTCTCGAACTAAATAGTTTTTATTGTTATCTTCCCAGTATCTATACTCATAGAGTACTTGTTCATCAAATCGCTGTAAATAACCTTCCCAGTTATTCGGAATATATTCTTCAAAAGATATATTTAGATTTTGAAGCAATTTACCCCAATCATTTTCAGTAAATTCACTTATCAATTTTTGTACATACATAAATTCATCATCATAGAAGTAGTTATCTGAGCTATTTCCAGATAATACTGCATCTACTTTTTCATACATTTATGTCCCTCCTCTATTTGATAAATCCACCTGATAATAGTGCATTTATTTGACCTATTGGCTATCCAGTAACCACATTGTCACCTATTTTTATTACATCAATTTCTATGCCGTCAATAATTTCTCTATGAAAAGTTGCCCCATCTCTTCCTCTAATACTTAACGGAGAAGAGTTACCTACATCAGTTAGTTATACTATCTAAAATCTTTTTATCACTCCAACTCTCTGAAAATATTGCACTATTCTCTATTTTAGCCAATTTTCCATCGGGGAATTGAGTCGTATAGTTGATATCTTTCGTAACATTTAATGCTATTAACCGTGATAAAAGAACGAAAAAAAGAGCATTTTCCTTTCGGAATTGCCCCTCTCACCTAAGCCCGTACCTCGTTTTCTATTCTATCATTGCACATAACACTCTATGATGGTACAACCATCATGAAGTATGTATTTTCAAACACCCTATTATTTTCCCTATCCACTTCACATATACTTTGTTTTTCATAGGTTATAGTTAAAGCTTATATCCGTAAAAATATTTTTGTCCCTTTTCCCAGTTTTCACTTAAAAGTTCGTTTATATAGTCAATAAAATCTTTATAATTACTTGCACTAATAATAGTGTTGTAATCCGCAGGTACTCTTTCACCAGTCCAAATTGATAATAAAGATGGTATTAATTCCATCTTTAATTGCTCCTCATTATTCGCAGCAATCATAACCCGCTGAATTAATTTTTTAGCTATGTCTCCAGGAAAAGCTAAATTCTGTTGAAAATAATAACTATTTGTATCCTTTTCCTGACAATACTTAAAATAAAAATTTCCAATTTCATCTATAGTTGCATCTTCACCAATTTGCTCTTCAAAATTAATAAAAGAATCAATAGAGTCTCTTATAATAGTAGCTGTATCACTGAATTCCTCCCACTCTTCAAGTAAAGCCAATAAATATGGAATTACCTCAAGAGAAAGTGAGGTTGTGGCTGCTGATGCAAAAGTGTCTACTGTTTCTTCAGTTACCTCACTAAGAAAACGGAGATTATTTGAATCCCTTAAGTCTTCATGTGTTGCGACAGATAAGAATACTCTAATACATAAATTCAGAACCGCTTCATCTTTAGTCTGATTCATTAATTGAACTAATAGTGGTTTTTGAGTAAAATCCCCCGTTTTAAATAATTCTATTAAGTTAAATAAAACTTCCGTTTCTGTTACAGATTTTAAAATTTTTTCTTTTATTTCCGATTTAGCTAAAATTGTTTTTTCTCCAAACCATATACTATTCATAAGATTTCCCGTTTCTCCCATAAATGCACCTACTTTCATTAAATTATCTCTTTCCATTTTCTCGTTGCCATTTCAGAACTTTATTTTGAAAAACAGTAACCTCAGTATGTTGTGGATTATTACCAAATACAATAATCCCCTTTTCATTCTCATGTATTTTTAGTACCTTAGCATTTTCTTTACCATAACCCATTTCATGATAAAAATCCAAATTCAAATCATCAATTTGTTCTCGACGAATAGTTGATTCTCCTGTATTCTTTATATTTGAACTTACATTCTCTCCCCCAAAAGATAAACCTTGGACATGGTGACCTTTTTCAAGTTCCCCTCTTCTAACCAACGCTTGATAGTCTGCTCTTGCTTCCTTTAGTTCTGTACCCTTTACTATTGTAGATTCATCAGGGTTAGGATACCAATCAGGGTTAGTTTCGTGTAATTTTTTTGCCTCATCATAATAAGTTCCATAAACATCCTTACTTGAAGAATTATTACCCGTACCCTTAACTCCATTGACTTTCTCCACAGGTACTTTTTTAGCTTTATTCACAGCCTCAGTAGCCTTAGCAGTCATTTTAACTCCTTTTCCTACTTTAGCTATCTTTCCAAAGGGGGTAAGCCCTGCTACTGCCATTCCTCCTGCAAATACTCTATCCAAAGTAGATAGTTTTTCACCAGTAGATGGATCAATCCCATCCCAAGCACGACGAATATCATACTCACCACTTATTTCACCCACTATATCCCTAGCAAGTTTTTCACCATCAAAATCCTCTTTCCCTGATGATAGTGGTCCACACATCGCCCCTTTTTCCATTGTAACATCTTGATTATCTGTATTGCGGAATTTCTCAGCAATTCGTTTCAAATCTTCTTCTACTTTTACAAGTGAATGAATAGATGTAAAAGCTTTTGGTCGCGCATCATTGAACATTTGAATGAACTGTTGATTGGAGGCACCAATCCACTGAAAACACAATTGATCTATTTCATTACATAATTTATTATGTATAGATTCTAATGCGATTCGAGTATTACTTGCACGATTCGCAACTTCTTCTAGCATTTCAGGTGTTACTTTAATTTGAACCATTTTTTTCCTCCCTCTCCCAATTAAAATTATGAGATAAAAAGAAAAAAATGTAAATACGGAAATTTCAGGCCAACCAAAAATCTTTATATAACATAAAACCTGCTTAACAGCAAATGAACCCTATGTGTATGTGAAGTAAAGGAAAGAGCCTTCCTGATGAACAGGGACCAAAAGGTTAGACAAAAAATTAAGTAGCTGTTTCTCTAATAGATATCCCTCGTCTATCCATATAATTAAGTACATTCAGTGTATACTGAAGGGAATATCTTTTTATTGCATTTATTTTTTCTTCTAGTGAGAATTTAACCAAAAAAATACACCGCCACTTGTTATTCGTGTCTAACAAGTGGGGTGCACATCATTTAGGAAGGCTCTTCTATATTTTTAAATAAACTCACTAATAAAGCTTTTTGCGCGTGTAGTCGATTACCAGCTTGCTCAAAGACGATAGACTGTGGCCCATCTATAATTTCTCCTGTTACTTCTTCCTCACGATGGGCAGGTAAACAGTGTAAGAAACGATATGTTTGCTTCGCATGCATAACAAGTTCTTTATTAATTTGGTAAGGTTGAAATAAAGTATATTTCTCTTCTTCTCCCTCTTGCCCCATGCTCATCCAAACGTCAGTATAAATAAAGTCTGCTTCGTTTACCGCTAATTCAGGATTATGCAAAATTTCAATTTCAGCTCCTGTTTCTTCAGCAATTACTAACGCTTTTTTTACAATTTCCTCATTCGGTTCATACCCTACAGGCGTTGCAACAGTCATATGCATTCCGACTTTCGCACTCGCTAACAACAATGAATGACATACATTATTTCCGTCACCTACGTAAGCCAATTTTATTCCTTTAAATGTATTTGTTTCTTCATATATCGTCATTAGGTCTGCCAATGCTTGACAAGGATGATGATCATCCGTTAAACCGTTAATAACAGGAATACTCGATTCTTTTGCAAGCTCTTCTACATCCGCGTGTGAGAATGTACGTATCATGATCCCGTCAATATACTGCGATAATACTTTCGCAGTATCTGAAACGGTTTCTCCTCTTCCCATTTGCATCTCTTTCCCACTTAAAAACATACCATGTCCCCCGAGTTGTACCATTCCCGCTTCAAAAGATACACGAGTACGAGTTGAATGCTTATCAAAAATAAGCCCTAATATTTTGCCTTGTAATAAAGGCTCTTGCTTATTCTTTTTTAAATATATAGCGAACTCAATTAAAGAAATAATTTCTTCTTTCGTTAATTCTTCTAGTGTTAAAAGATCTTTCGTATTTAATTTCGGTACTTGTACAGTTGACATGAATCTTCCCCCTTATATGATTGATACGTTTTTTATACAAACTACTTTTTTTATTATATATACTGCCTGTTCTAACTCTTCATTCGTGACAATGAGTGGTGGTAATAGTCTTATAACATTAGGGCCTGCTTGTAATACGAGAAGTCCTTCGTTTTCTAGTTGTTCTATAAAACTTGCAACTTCATGCTTACACTCGATCCCAATCATAAGCCCCTTACCACGTATATTTTGAATACATTCGACATGTTGTAATTCCTCTTGCAACTTCTGTAATACGTACTCGCCCTTTTCTTGTACTTCTTTTAAAAACGATGGTCTTTTACTTACTTGTAATACTTCTTTCGCTGCAGCCATCGCGATGTAATTCCCGCCAAAAGTTGAACCGTGTGATCCTGCAGTAAACGACGTTCCGAGCTCTTTCTGGCCAATCATCGCTCCGACAGGAATACCATTCCCAAGTGCCTTTGCAACGGTAACGATATCAGGCTCTATTCCCACTTGTTCATAAGCGAATAGTGTTCCAGTTCTTCCTATCCCCGTTTGTACTTCGTCTATAATAAATAAGGAACCGAACTTATTACATAATGTTTCAATCTCTTTCAAAAAAGATAGAACAGCAGGTATTACTCCTCCCTCTCCTTGAACTACTTCTACCATTACCGCCGCAACTTCTTCATTCATTACTTCCTCTAATGCTTTAATATCGTTAAAAGGGATATGTAAAAAAGATGGAAGTAATGGACCAAATCCTTCTTTTACCTTATCTTGGCCCGTTGCACTCATCGTTCCAAATGTTCTACCGTGAAAAGACTGCTCGCATGTTACGACGAGAGATTTTCCAGTATGCTTACGCGCTAACTTCAAAGCTGCTTCATTTGCCTCTGCCCCGCTATTACAGAAAAACACATAATCTAATGCTCTATTTTCTGTTAATAATGACGCAACTTCTTCTTGTAAGCTGTTTGTAAACAGGTTAGATATATGCCATATAGCATCAAGTTGCTCTTGTACACCTTTGAGAACAGTAGGGTGACAATGCCCTAAATTACATACGCCAATTCCTGATGTGAAATCTAAATATTGCTTACCGTTATTATCAATAACTTTCGTTCCAGTTCCCTTTACAAACTCAATAGTTCTTCTGCCATACGTTTGAAAAAGATGACTTGTCATGCAATACTCACGCCTTTCGTTACCGTCGTTCCAATACACTCTCCTGTAACCTCAGTAAAATCTTTTGTACCATTCACAATACTTATCTTTTGCACTCCCATTTTTAATGATGTCAGTGCCGCCTGTACTTTCGGAATCATCCCACCTGTAATAATCCCTTTTTCTATAAAAGTAACAATTTCAGATTCATCCGCTTTCTTTACTAAATTCCCTTCATGTAATACCCCATCTACATCTGTAATAAAAATGAGTTCTTTTGCGGATAGCGCGGCCGCAATCCCAGCTGCAGCGGTATCCGCATTTATGTTATACACTTCATTATCATTTATCCCGATTGGAGCAATAACAGGAATATAATTCATATCTATCAACCCTTTTAATAAGGCTGTTTCTACATAACTTACTTCTCCTACATATCCTATCTCTTCCCCAACAGGTTGAACTTGAAGTAAATTACCGTCACATCCTGAAAGCCCCACCGCAAGTAAATTATGTTTTTGTAAATTCATTACGAATTTTTTATTCGTACTTCCGCATAGCACCATTTGAACAACATCCATAACCTCTTTCGGTGTTACTCGTAATCCATCTTTCTTTTCTATCTTGATATTAGAGTCTTCTAACTTGGCATCAATTTCTGGGCCACCGCCATGGACAATAACAACCTTATACTTATTTTGCAATTTCTTTATGCAATCAAAAAACACACCATTTAATCGATTCAACATGCTACCGCCACATTTAACTACAATATAATCGCTCATCTTCTCTCTCCTTATGTACGATAACAAGCATTTATTTTCACATATTCATAACTTAAGTCGCAGCCCCAAGCTGATCCCGTTTCATCTCCTAAATGTAAACACGCATCAATTTTTATTTCATGTTCTTGTAATTTCTTTTTCATTTCCTCTTCGGAAAACATTTGAGGCTCACTATTTTTTAATACGGTGATAGATTGAAGAGTGATATCAATTGTATTTGGGTTAATAGTTACTTCACTCTGTCCAATACTACTAATAATTCGTCCCCAATTTGGATCCTCACCATATATCGCTGTTTTCACAAGACTTGAACCGACTATTTGTTTTGCAATTTGCTTTGCTTCTTCATTTGTTCTAGCCCCTAACACGTTTACTTCTATTAACTTCGTAGCACCTTCACCATCTTGTGCAATTTTTTTCGCTAAATCTTCACATACCTTTTGTAAAGCAAATACGAAAGTTTCCCAGTCCTTATGTTCCATATCCATCGTTTTCGTTTCTGATAATCCACTTGCCATAACGATAACCATATCATTTGTAGACGTATCTCCGTCCACCGTAATTTGATTAAACGTATGATTCGTAATTTGTGATAATGCTGTTTGCAGTATTTCATGCTCTATATTTGCGTCTGTTGTAATAAAACTAAGCATCGTTGCCATATTCGGGTGGATCATCCCTGAACCTTTTGCGACCCCAGCAATGGTCACTGCTTCCCCATCAATTATCATCTCATAGCAAGTTTCTTTCGTTATAAGGTCTGTCGTTAAAATTGCTTCACAAAAAGAATGAGCTTCCCTTACTTCCTTTGTTGGCACAAGAGATTCAATTCCCTTTCGAATGATATCCATCGGTAAAGGTACTCCAATTACACCTGTTGAAGCGACTGCAACGTACTTTTCTTTTACTCCAAAGTGTTCCGCTCCTAATGTTCGCATCTCATAAGCATCTTGCAATCCTTTCATGCCCGTACAAGCATTTGCATTTCCGCTATTTACAACAATTGCTTGTAATTTCCCTTCTGCTGCTATGCTATCCTTCGTTACTTGCAACGGTGCTGCTTGTATTTGATTTGTTGTATACACAGCGGCACATGATGCTGGCACCTCACAAACGATTGCACCCACATCCTTTTTCACCTTTTTCAGACCATTTGCAGTACCGATTGCCGAAAAGCCTTTCGGCGTAACAATTGAACCATTTGCTAATTTTGTAAGAGACGATGCTTTAATCATATTTTCCCCCTTATGGATAAAGCGGCATATGCTGTAAACCCGTTGTTTCTTCTAGTCCCGCTAATAAATTTGCATTTTGAACCGCTTGCCCAGCTGCACCTTTCATCATATTATCTATAACAGAAACTATCGTAATTCTTTCTGTTCTTTCATCGTAGGCCATCCCAATATCACAATAATTTGAGCCTCTTACTTCTTTCGGACTCGGAAATTCTCCTTGAGAACGAATTCGAATGAAAGCTGAGTTGCGATACGTTTCTTCATACAACTTTTGAAGTTGCTGCATTTTGATTTCTTGTTTTACTTTCGCATAGAGTGTAACCATAATCCCTCTTGATATCGGTATTAAATGTGTACTAAATGTGATTGGCTTCGCTTTATCATTCCACTCTACAAGCATTTGCTCAATCTCAGGAACGTGCTGATGCTGATTTACTTTATAAATGTGAAGGTTATCATATAGCTCTGGAAAATGAGTCATTGTTGTTGGGGTTTTGCCTGCTCCAGATACACCTGACTTTGCATCAATGATAATCGAATCTTCTTCAATCATCCCGCTACGTACTAACGGCGCTATCGCTAATAATGCAGCTGTCGCAAAACATCCTGGGTTTGCAATTAAATTTGCATTTTGAATCTCAGGACTTTTCCATTCACTTAATCCATATACTGCTTTCCTAAGGATTTCTGCTTCTGCAGCTGGCCGTTTATACCACATTTCATATGACGAAGGATCTATCATACGAAAGTCACCAGATAGGTCAATCACTTTTAAACCTACTTCTAATAGTTGTGGCGCTAGCTCTGCCGATACTCCTGCAGGTGTTGCTAAAAACACAACCTCTGCTACCTTCCTTATTTCACCCACATCAATTTCTTGCAACTTATGAACGAGAACATTTCGCAAATGCGGATATGCATTCGCTATGCACTCGCCAACTTGTGAAAAGGAGTGGAGGGATGCTATTGAGAAGTATGGGTGTTGCTCTAATAACCTAATTAATTCAATACCTCCATATCCAGTTGCTCCAATAATCGCGACTTTCATATGCTCCTCCTTAAATCGATTCTTTAAATTAAATATGATTATAATATTGTATATTTATAGAGTCAATTAAATATTTATTAATTTTAAAAACTTTAAAAACTTAATTTTACTAGAAAAATAATATATACAAGTGGATTTTTATACAAAAACAGTGCATAGTAGTATTTTTATTTCACTTCAAGTACAATAAAACAATACATGTATACATACAGGCGGGGAAAAACATGAATGAAAAATTAATTGAGAAAATGATTATAAAAAGTTTTCGGCAATATCAATGTAATCCTGTTTCAAAAGAGGATCAGGAAATGCTAATTAAACATATTCAAATGATAATTCATTCCAATACTGAAATTGATGTATACGAGGCAGTTGAGGATATCGTTTACGATTATGTGACTGGAAAATAAAAAAATAGGAGATTTCCATATGGAAATCTCCTATTTTTTACTTAATGATTTGCCTGCAACACGTTCAAATAAACCTGGGAATAATGCGTAGAGCTTTGGCCCCATTCCCATCCACTTCGGCAAGTTTACTTCACGTTTTTTCGTTTGCATCGCCTTTACGATTTGTTCTGCTACATATGTTGGTTTTAACATGTAACGTCCCATATTTTTCACATATGTACCTGATTGATCGGCTATTTCAAAAAAGTTCGTATCTATCGGTCCTGGGTTAATTGCTGTTACATACACATTTGTGTTAGATAACTCCATACGCAAACTATTCGTAAACCCTAATACAGCGTGTTTTGTTGCTGCATAAGCACTTGACTTCGGAGTTGCAATTTTTCCAGCCAATGAAGCAATATTAATAATTTGTCCTTCGTTCCTTTTTACCATATAAGGTAATACCGCTTTCGTACAAGCTACTAATCCAAATACATTTACTTGAAACATATCCTTTACTTCATCTATTGACGCATCTTCAAACGTTTTAAAAATACCAAACCCAGCATTATTTACCAATATATCAATACGTCCTACTTCTTGTAATACCTTTGAAAAAACAGATTGTACTTTCGTTTCTTCACTTACATCTAATACATAGTAATAGCAAGGCGTATTATAAGTTGCTTTAATTTTGTCTGCTAATGCTTGTAGCTTCTCTTCTGTTCGAGCCATTAATACCGGCGTCGCCCCTTGCTCTGCAACCTGCATTGCAACTTGCTCTCCAATTCCACTAGAAGCACCTGTAATGACGATTACTTTTTCTTGTAAACGTCCCGTCATTGCTGTCACCTACTTTGCATAATAAATCAATTGTTGTGAAGATTCATCAATCATCACTTGTTGATTATATGCTAAAAAGTCTAATTGTCCAACAGTTTCTGAGATAGTAAGTGGCAATTGCTCTTTATATAATACCGGAAATAGTTTTACACATACTTCAAATGCTGTCATTGGCTTTTCCTTTAATAACTCCAGCACTTTAAAAGCACGTGTCTCTTGCTTTTGTAATCTTGTTTCAATAAGTTGTTTCACATTCAGAACATCTTCCCCATGCCCTGATAAAATACGTGAAATATTCATTTCGCTTAAACGTTTTAACGTTTGATTATACTGCAATAAAGGATGCGCTCTTTCTGTTTGCCCTTCATATGGTGGTTCTAATATTGGATTTGAAGAAATATGACTAATGAGAGCATCCCCACCAATTAATATTCCATCAGATTCTCTATATAATGAAATATGAGTGGAAGCATGACCTGGGGTTTCAATCACTATAAATCCAGGTAACGAATCTATACGATCTCCCTCTCTCACAGTATGTGTTAACGATCTATTACAAGAATATTTAAGTGTCTTCGTCGTCAATAGCGCCTCACCATTCAGAAATGCTGCTGGAACGCCGAACTGCAAGGCTGTCTCTTTAAAAAATTCATGATACCTCTTTAAAAATTCAGCATTCTGTGTAATCCACGGTTCATTCCAAGGATGTCCGATAATCTTTACTTTTTCAGAAAATGTATTTAAAAGTCCGCAATGATCCGCATGGTGATGCGTAATCACTACCGTTTCAATATCTTCTATCTTATACCCTAATGCACCTAATTGACTTGCTAGTGCCTTCTTTGCTTCTTCTGTATTTGTCCCTGTATCAATTAACGTTAATGTTTCTCCCTCAACTAAAAACACATTCACTGTCTCAACTGCAAATGGAACAGGAATCTCCATTCGATGAATCGCCGTCATGCTTAGTCCCCCCTGTCTTTTTCCGGTTCAAAAATGAATACCTCTTCAGTTTACAACTTCCCTATAAATTTGTCATTATTTTCAGATAAAAAGAGGTGTTTTCCATAAAAAAACGAATGTATGTACATTTATAAGTATTTCTAACCAAATTTAAAGGAGGCACATCATGTCTATGCAAAACATTTCCTTTCTCGGTGCAGGCTCTATTGCCGAAGCGATTATTGGTGGTTTATTAAATGCAAATGTTGTTAAAGGGGAACATATTACTGTGAGTAATCGTTCTAACGAGACAAGATTACAGGAGTTACATACAAAATATGGTGTCAAAGGTACACATAATAAAAAGGATTTACTTGCTGATGCAAATATTCTTTTTCTAGCTATGAAGCCAAAAGATGTCGCAGAAGCGATTATTCCTCTTAAAGAATATATAAATAATGACTTGCTTATTATTTCGTTATTAGCAGGTGTTTCTACTCATTCAATTAGAAACCTACTTGAAAAAGACGTTCCGATTATTCGTGCAATGCCAAATACATCTGCGGCCATTTTAAAATCCGCTACCGCTATCTCACCTTCAGAACACACAACGGAGGAACATATTCGCATTGCAACATCATTATTTGAAACGATTGGTCTCGTCTCTGTTGTAGAAGAAGAAGATATGCATGCTGTCACTGCATTATCCGGGAGTGGACCAGCTTATATTTATTACGTGGTAGAGGCAATGGAAGAGGCAGCAAAAAAAATTGGTTTAAAAGAAGATGTTGCAAAATCACTTATTCTTCAGACGATGATTGGTGCTGCTGAAATGCTAAAAGCAAGCGAAAAACACCCTTCTATTTTGCGAAAAGAAATTACTTCTCCTGGGGGAACAACTGAAGCAGGTATTGAAGTGTTACAGGAGCATGCTTTTCAACAAGCATTAATTTCCTGTATTGCACAAGCAACGAAACGCTCACACGATCTTGGAAAAACATTAGAAAAAATAGCGAAAGAAAAATAAAAAACGGAGCTCAACTTTACTTGAGCTCCGTTTTTTATTTTAATCATATGATATGCATTTAGTTATTACTCTTACCAAAAATCTCTTCTTGCAGACGACGACCTGTCGGTGTTGCTGCAAGTCCACCTTCTGCTGTTTCACGAAGTGCTACTGGCATCGTTTGTCCAATTCTAAACATCGCCTCAATGACTTCATCACATGGAATTGTACTAGTTACACCAGCTAATGATAAATCAGCTGAAATCATGGCATTCGCAGCTCCTGCTGCATTACGTTTTACACAAGGTACTTCTACAAGCCCTGCAACAGGATCACATACTAAACCAAGCATATTCTTTAATGAAATCGCCATCGCTGTAGCTGCTTGATCTTGTGTTCCACCAGCCATCTCAACTGCTGCTGCCGCTGCCATTCCACTTGCTGAACCTACTTCAGCTTGGCAACCTCCTGCAGCGCCGGAAATACAAGCATTATTCGCAACAACCATACCGAAAGCCCCTGCTGTAAATAAAAATTCAATCATTTCTTCACGTGTAGGCTGTAATTTTTCTTTCAATGCAAACAGTACACCTGGCACTGTCCCAGCAGAACCTGCTGTTGGTGTTGCACAAATGATTCCCATCGCTGCGTTTACTTCATTTGTCGCAACCGCTTTACTCACTGCGTCCAAAATTGTATCCCCAGATAAGCCTTTTCCGCTCTTCATATACTCTCGAACTTTCACAGCATCTCCGCCAGTTAAACCCGTCGGTGATTTTACACCACGAATACCACGTTCTACTGCTTGTTCCATCACAACTAAGTTCTTTTCCATACCAGCAATTACTTCTTCACGTGAAATACGTCTTGTATCCATTTCACATTGAATCATAATTTCTGCGATTTTTACATTTTGCTCTTTAGCTTGCGCCACTAGTTCCGCTGCGTTCCGAAACATGGTGTGTCCCCCCTGCAATTAATCCATAATAGTTACTTGACAAATATTTTGTTGCCCATTTATTTCCGCGATTACTTCATCTGCTAATAATTCATCTGTTTCAATGACCATAAGCGCTCTTCTTCCTTTTTCTTTACGAGAAACACTCATTGTACTAATGTTAATCTCGTGTTTCGCAAGGATTGAAGCTACAGCTGCGATAGCACCAAAGCGATCGTTATTTACAATAAGTAGCGCTGGACTCGTGCCTGTTAATTGAAGATCGAATCCGTTTAATTCTACAACTTCAATTTTACCGCCACCAATTGAGCAAGCAACAACTTCAATTTCCTCTTCACCTTTATACAGACGAATTTTCGCTGTATTTGGATGCGGAGCATTTGCATCTTCTTCAATGAATTCCACTTCAATCCCGCGTTCTTTTGCAATATCTAACGCACTTGGAATACGTAAATCATCTGTTTCAAATCCTAGTATTCCACCGATTAGCGCTACATCCGTACCGTGACCACGGTATGTTTTTGCAAATGAACCATATAATGAAATGCTAACTCTCTCTGGCTCATGACGAAACAGCTGACGAGCAACTTGCCCCATTCTTGCCGCGCCTGCTGTATGTGAACTTGATGGACCAATCATAACCGGACCAATAATATCAAACACTGAGCGGTACTTCATCATAACTCCCCCTAAACCTCTATGAAAATTTTTTCTACTATTCTATTAAGCTGCCACATCTGTTGCTTTTCCAGCCGTACCACGAATTTGCTCCGCTGTACGAATTGGATGGTTTTTGAACAGCAGTGGACCAATATATCCTGAAATAATACCAGATACCATAATACATAAGAAATATAGCATTACTTTCATTTAAAACGATATAAGATAACCAGCAATAAATCCTGGTAGCAATCCAAAGTTTAACACAGAAGCCATTGCAAGCATAGCATAAACAGGTGATATAACCATTGCTAATACACTAAATTTGCACCCGCTACTCCGCCTAGACTACCTGCTGATATTCTGAACTCTTTTAAAGAGTGGTATACCAATTAAATCTCCACCAACTTATTATTAAAAAGCTTCTACTAAGGCACTTGCAACAGCTACACTAGCTAATCATACCGTTTAGCTAAAAAGTGAAAAAAGACTTAGTACAAATAATAATAATATCTTTCCTATTATAATCTCCATATTACTCTCTCATGGTTTAGTCAACTTCACTTGTTACGACAATGACTAAAATGCATGTGACTTATAATAAATTATAATCTGCCCTCATTATAGCTTGTTTTTTATAAAACGCTTACTTTTGTTGAATTTTAAAAGTTCTGAATAAAAGTCCCTTTCTGCTATTTGTATCACTTGTATGTCATCTGACTTATATAACAGTTTTTCTAAATAAACATTATTACGTATTTTCACCCTATATATTCAAACCATTCTAAGTTTCTGTATCATCCAAGTATAAGTATAAAATAATAACAGTTTTATTTTTAAAATTTTTTAGACATAAAAAAATGGTAAACACAAGTTACCATTTTTCGGAAATTATTATCTTTCTACTGGGAATGATTTTAAATCCATTGCTATTTCCGTATTAGAAAATAACTCCCTTGCTTCTTTCAATAATTCCTTATATGTATCTCCTTGATAACGAGAACTAATGTGAGTCAATATTAATCGTTTCGCATTTGCATTAAGTGCAATGCTCGCAGCTTGCTTAGATGTGGAATGAAAATAATCATGCGCTTGCTGTTCATCTTCTGCCGCAAAAGTTGCTTCATGAACAAGTACATCAGCATCTTGCGCTAGCTCTCTACTCGCTTCGCAATATCGTGTATCACCTAAAATGGTAATAATTCTTCCCTTTTGAGGCGGACCGATAAAATCTTTTCCATTTAGTACCGTACCATTCTCTAATTCAACTACTTCTCCATCTTTTAAACGCTTAAAGATTGGCCCCGGTTTCACACCCATTTCGAGCAATTTATCGACTAAAAGAACACCTTGTATATCTTTCTCTACAATACGATATCCAAAACATTCAATGCCATGTGACAATTTTTTCGTTTCTACATAAAACTCATTATCTTCAAACACAGTACCTTCTTCTGTTATCTCAACGATTTCAAGTGGATATTTCACATGTGTCGTACTTACTGATAATGCCACTTCAATAAATTGTTTAATTCCTTTTGGTCCGTACACTGTTAATTTTGTTGTTCCACCTTGAAACGAACGGCTACCCAATAAACCCGGCAATCCAAAAATATGATCGCCATGTAAATGCGTAATAAATATTTTTTCAATGCGGCGTGGACGTACAGACGTATGTAGTATTTGATGTTGCGTCGCCTCGCCACAGTCAAATAACCAAGTCTGTCCTCGTTCTTCTAACAACTGCAAAGCAATTGCTGAAACATTCCTTCCTTTTGAAGGAACACCTGCACCAGTTCCTAAAAATACAAATTCCACTTTCTTTCCTCCAGCTCTTTATATAATCTATCTTTCATCTTACGGAATGTTATTTCAAATGGCAAATTGAATTTACATAACCAATCATCTAGACAACTATATAACACGAACGTTATACTTAAAAAACTTAGCAATCGTTCGTGTTTTATGGTAAAATAATTGTACTACATTTTAAGGGAGCGTTTTATTATGAAAGAAGTATTTCGTTTACAAACTGATTTTTCATCTTCATTTGATCGCTGGGTAAGTTCTTTCGTGTCTGATCACCCAGCACAATTAGAATGGACGACTTTAAAAGAATTAATCAATGAATATACAACATCACATACAAATGAGACGTTACCAACATATATTTCTTCAGCTTTAACATATTACGCACAACGTGTTTCAACAACAAGCAACTCAGAAATTGTTATTTTTGAAAATCCTACAATCTCATAAGTATAAATAAAAAAGCACTGGTTACAGTGCTTTTTTATTTATACTTATTTAACAAATGATCATATTCCGTCCAAAAATCTGTATACATACTCCGATCAAATTCATCTAAAATTATCTTTTCACTTGATTTATTAAATAATTCAATTGCTTGTAGCGCAATTGAAGCAACTACATTGTATCTTTTTTTGTTAATACCTTGTTTTTATTTAATATCTATAAGTAAAACAGTTTTTATTGATTGAAAAACTTTGTGTAATAATATGTTTTATAAGATATTTGTTAAAAAGTTATAGTTAATATTAAAGAAATATTAATATTTAAAAATCCATATATATTATTTTACTTTGTGTGCTATATTTTTTAAGGGCTTACAAGTAAAAGAATAGGAGGAGAAAAAATAAAAAAAATAACAGTTCTAACTTTAACGGCAGGCATAGCCTTATCAAGCTTTGCAGCATCAGCAGCAGCAAAGTCTAATCATGAAGATAGACCCTGGTCAAATGTATATCGTGTTTACAGTCCTAATGATGAAACACCATCTCAACCTAAATATAATAGAACAGCTTATTATATGAGAGTAGACAACATGTCGGGATTAGATGGATATTTCAATGCCTGGGCTGCATTAAAAGATGGTACAGATGTTTCTGATGGTCATTCATACAAAATGCGTGATGGTCAAGAAGAATTCTTATACAATTTAGCAGTTGAGAAATATAATTCTGGTATCAAGGTTAAAATTGATACTAGAAGATGGGCTGAGGGTACAGCAAGCGGTGTTTGGAGCCCGGATAGTATTCGTAAATAATTATATAAAAAAATGAACTTATAAATATAATACTTTATATTCTTGTAAGCCGTTCCTCGTAACATTACATATTTTAAATGTTACGAGGAGTATATTTGAATTTTTAAGAGGTGAAACATGGGTACTTATTTTAATGAAAGAATGACTAATAGAAATTTTTATTTTTCGCTTATGTTAGGAATAGCCTTATCTTGTGTATATATATTATATTATGTAATTCCACTAACCGATAAAAGGGACGTTATCTTCACTCCATATACAACTTGGATGGGAATTAATAGTATTGTAACACCTTCCTTTTTATTTTTCTTTATACTTCCAGTGATTGCAAGTTTACCTAGTTCATCAATCTTTCAGGAAGATAAAAAAAATGGTTCTTTTTTGTTTGTAATTATGAGAAGTAATTATAAAATGTATTTTCTTAAGCTGTTTAGTAAGACCTTTCTTATCGGTGGCATTGTCGTTATTATTCCATTGATTTTAAACATTTTTTTATCGTTTATGTTTCTTCCAGATATAACTCCTGACGAAATTTTAAATTCCAATATAGGGATGTATGAGCGAGCAACCTTTTTTATTAGTATATATTTCACTAACCCTTTCATCCATATGTTGTTATATATATTTATAGCGTTTGTTTACGGTGGAGCATTTGCTTTGTTTTCTCTTAGTGTATCCTTTTATGCAAAGCATACTTTTATAACTTTATTAAGTGCTTTTTTATTACAACTCTTTTTAATGATAATTAATTTGTTTTATGCTACGCCTCTTGCTCCCATATATTTCTTATCTGAATCTCATATATATCATGGAGCAAATATTATTGTCTCTATTTTAGTGTTAGTAGGGATTTTTATTTTATCGATAGTTTTGTTTTTAAGGGGAGTAAAACGACATGTTATTTTATAACCTTTTGAAAATGTATTTATTAGAGTTGTTTCAAAAACGATGGTTATTTGTGATTAATATTTTATTTCTTATAGCCGGTGTGTCTATTCCCTTGATTAGAACCTTTTACTTTTTATCTAATAATTCTTTGTTTTCATTTCTTATTTCTGCAAGAGATATGAAAATAGTGTTATTTAGTTATCTCCCATTATTATTGCTTTTTTTCTATTCGTTTAATTATATGGATAAGAACGTTTACGTGTATTTTAGACATAAAAATCGTCAATCATATTGTGTTCATTTAATAATAAAGATTGTAAGTTTAGCAATTCTCTATTCGAGTATCTATCTGTTAATTGTAGGAATTAATTTTTTAATTGTAAGAGAAAAAATAGTAATGTGGTTGCTTCCATCTTCAAGTTGGTTAGTAATTACATATTTTATAGTATCGTTATGGCTAGTAACTGTAGCAATATGTATTTTTGCACAAATACTAGTTTTTTTCGTTAAAAATAAAGCTATTTGTATTTTTACTATTTACTTTTTTATTACAATTGATCAGTTATTAGAAAAAAATTATAATTTTTCTTTATTTTGGTCAAAAGGTTTGATTTTTCAAGAAAAAGATTTGTTTCTAACAAGTATAAGTTTGATGAAATTAGCTTTTATATTAGGGATTATTAGTATTTTATTTTCCATATTGAATATTTGTTTACACCGGATGGACTTATATAACGGAAGTGATTAATTACGATGAATAATAGTGTTTTTTATAAATTATTAAAAAGGGATTTAATATTAAGCATTCATATTATGAAATTAAGATTGATAATAGCATTTATTGTTTATAGTGCATTGGTGGGGGGAGCGGTATTTTTATTAAAGCAATCAGCCCAGTATAGAGAGCTACCTTCAAATGCTATAACGGTTCTTGATGTTTTATATGAATTACTAAAAGGGATATCTTTTAAAGAAGTTGAAATGGGGCGATTCCAGCTTCCAGTAACATGGCTTATATTGCAATTATCTTATTGTTTTATATTAGGTACTTATGTAAGAGCTGATTTTATACAACAGACACCGTATCTTTTAGCAAGGAAAGTGTCTAGGTATCAAGTGTTGTTTAGCAAGTTTATTAGTACAGGTATATTAGCTGTTTGTATAACTCTATTATTTTATATTGCCATGTTCTTCTGGGGAGGTGTTTTTTGTTCTTATCAATTTAACTGGGGAATATATACAGAAAATATTAACCCTAAAATTTATAATTACATAAAAGAAATTATTTTTGTTATAAAAAGCTTTACTTTACAAGTAATAACATCTGTCTTATTAGTTTGGGTTTATTTAATTGTAGCTACTAAATTAAAAAGTGTTATTTCATATGTGGTAATTATTGTGATTATTACTATGACTATATTTATACCGGTTATATGTAATCCATTCGATAGTATGTTAATCCGTAAAAAATTATTTTACGTTAATAATGAACATTTTCTATATTCTATTTTCTTTTGTGCGCTTTTTTTCTATGGATAAGTGGTTATTGGGTAGGGAAAACATTTGAATTTGTTAATAGAAAGGATGATTCTGATGATATACATTGAAGCTAAGCATGTTTCTAAAGTGCTAAAAGGCAATATTATTTTAAATGATGTTAATTTAGAATTAGAAAAGGGAAAGATTTACGGTTTTAAAGGGAGAAATGGTTCCGGTAAAACAATGCTTTTTAGAGCTCTATTAGGATTGATGAAAATAGATAGTGGTGAAATATTAATAGATAGAAAAATAATTGGTATTGATCATCCGTTTCCTGAAAATACAGGTATTATCATTGAATATCCAGGATTCATTCCAGACTATACAGGATTTAAAAACTTAAAACTATTAGCTTCTATTCAAAATAAAATAACTGATACAACAATTAGTGAAACTATGGAGCTCGTAGGATTAAATCCAGAAGATAAAAGAAAAGTAAAAAAATATTCACTTGGCATGAAACAAAGATTGGGTATAGCACAAGCAATTATGGAGAGCCCTAAGTTATTAATTTTAGATGAGCCTACAAACGCTTTAGATGAAAATGGAATTAGGGATATAACTAAAATCTTATTAGATTTAAAGTCTAAAGGTACAACTATATTAGTTGCGAGTCATGATAGTGAAACATTAAATTTAATTGCAGACAGAATATTCCTAGTTGAAAATGGTAAAGTATCACTATCTTCAAAGATGTAGAGGGAGAAAGATATGAATAAAAAACGATATGTTTTTATGATTATTTGTACATTTTTTATATTAGGAGCATGTTGGAGATATCAGGTAGTAAATAATTTAAATGAATCTTATATTGTGAAATCAGAGAATATTAATCTAGGTCAATCATTTAATACAGATATATTTAAATTTAGCATTAATTCTTTCAAGAAGAAACAAGTAATTGATGATAACGGAAATAAAGAAATTCATTATGTTTTTGATATTGAGGCAACAAATAACACGCAAACGGAACAAACAATTTTTACAGATTTGCATATATTGGCACCTTTAAAAGGAGTTAATAAGACGAATGGAATGTTTAATGAGAGTACGAAGAAAACAATAATTTCATGGGAAAGGTTACAAAACCATAAAGGCATTGTAACAATGAAAATGAGGGAAAGTTGGGGAGTTGCACTTAATACACCTGCGAAATTAGTATATCTAGGCGAAAAAAATGGTAAGAAAATAAAATACATATTAGATTTACCTAACAATTAAAGGCCTAATTTGCTTGTTGATTTCTGAATGAGATGAAATCACCTTTTCCATTAGATGGTTTGTAATATATAATCTTGCTCTTACTATTAAACAAAGAAAATATTCCTACTGTGGTGCAAATATGAAAAATATACGTTATCAATCTACAAATGCCAATAGAGCCCCGAAAGAGGTTCTATTGGCATTTGTAAATTTTAACAAATCCTTTAAGGAAAAAAGCATAAAAATACTTTTAAGATTCTCTCATCCATGCTCATTTGTGTAACAATCGTTCCAGCTACGTTTAAATAAATTTCTCCATGAAAACATAAATCTTTTCGCTCATTAAACAAACACTTCTGATTCTCAATATTTATTATAAAATTTGGTGGTTCCATTATACATGCACTTCTTACAAAACATTAATTTTCCCACATTATCTATAAACAACATAACCACTCCATTCCATATATCCATTATAAATCTATTTAATTTTTCAAAAAAACAGATTAAAAAGATATTGACACTACGATTTTACAGTGCTAACATTCAACTTGTAATTGAATATGGTCTCTGTTAGGTGAGGCTCCTGTATAGAGAAACGCTGCTGCCCAAAAATGTCGAGAGACGCCAATGGGTCAACAGGAAAGGTCGGAATGAAGGCCTTTCTTAACGTAGCTGGTTTCAGTACCTATGCTATACAGTGCTAAAACTCAACGAGGGAGAGGTGCGTATGTTTTGTCATACACAAAAACTGTTTTTATCTATGTTTAATAACAGTCTTTGTTGTTGACTCTTTTTGACTACGAATTCAGACCTTTACTCTTTTTGAGTAAAGGTCTTTTTATGTCTTTATGCACCTTACTATGAAACAAACATAGCATATTCAGAAACTACTAATTGTACGGAGGTGAGGAACAGTGGCAAGTGATGATTCGGCCCAGATACCCATATGTTTTACGTTAATATTTCACCATGTAGGTAGGAAAGAAACTGTTCCTCCCAATTTTAAATAGTCGAGTAACAGATTGTTTCCTCCTTCATGAAAAAGGAGGAACTACCAATGTTAAATTTACAAAGACAAGAAACGAAGCATGCTTACGATCAGGATAGCATGAAAATAAATAACGAATTATTAGTGGAAGTTGCAACACAAGATGTAAACTCTGCATTAAAACTTCTAGAAACAACAGAAAATGGACTCTCTAAACAAGAAGTGTCTCGTAGACTTTCTTTATATGGTCCGAACGAAATTGCTCATAATAAAACATTGCCCTGGTACATTCAATTTCTGCTGGCATTTAAAAATCCATTTATTTTTGTTTTATTAGCTCTTGGAGCACTCTCTTTTTTCACAGATGACATAAAAGGAACAATTGTCGTATCTGTAATGGTACTGCTAAGTTCAACGATTCGCTTTTTACAAGAATTCCGCTCTCAAAAAGCCGCTGATAAGTTAAAGGCTATGGTTCGAACAACCGCGAGCGTCTTTAGAATAGATGGATTTGTACACGAAACAAAAAACGTAACGAATTTAAATCGAAATTATACAATAGAAATTCCAATTGAAGAGCTTGTACCTGGCGATATTATTTCACTTTCAGCCGGTGACATCGTTCCAGCTGATGTGCGCATTTTATCGGCTAAAGATTTATTTGTTAATCAGTCTTCATTAACCGGGGAAGCACTTCCTGTAGAAAAATACGAAAACTGCTACCATACAGAAAATAAGCATACCTTACCGAAAAACATGAAAAAAAATTACAATCCGCTCGATATGGAAAACCTTTGCTTTATGGGTACAAATATTGTTAGCGGTAGTGCAAAAGCTATTATTATTTCCACTAGTACGGATACGTATTTCGGCTCTTTAGCAAAAAAAGTGATCGGAAAACGTGCAGAAACAAGCTTTGATAAAGGTGTAAACAAAGTAAGTTGGCTCTTAATCACATTCATGCTTATTATGGCACCTATTGTCCTTCTCATTAATGGATTCACAAAAGGAGATTGGCAAGAAGCTTTCTTTTTTGCTATTGCCGTTGCAGTTGGTCTTACACCTGAAATGTTACCAATGATTGTAACTGCTAATTTAGCTAAAGGCGCCGTGAAAATGTCTAAGCAAAAAGTTATTGTAAAACAGCTAAATTCTATTCAAAACTTAGGTGCTATGAACATTCTTTGTACAGATAAAACTGGGACATTGACAGAGGATAAAGTTGTTCTTGTCCGTCATTTAGATCCTAACGGTAATAAATGTGATCGTGTATTACACTTTGCATATTTAAATAGCTTCTATCAAACGGGATTGAAAAATTTAATAGATAAAGCTGTCATTGAACATACAGAGGAAAACCATAAATTTGATCCATCAGCTTTTCATAAACTAGATGAGATTCCATTTGATTTCGCTCGGCGTCGTATGTCTGTCATCGTGAAAGATATTTCAGGTGAACATACAATGGTTTGTAAAGGTGCCGTAGAAGAAATTTTATCAATTTGCAACTACACTGAAGTGGATGGGCAAATTGTCCCTCTTACTGAAGAAGTGAGAGAAAATGTAAAACATCTTAGCGCAACTTTAAATAGTGAAGGCATGCGTGTCATCGCTGTAGCATACAAAAAAGATAACAAACCTGATCACAAAGCTTATGCAGTAAAAGATGAATCCGCTATGATCCTTACTGGATATATCGGCTTTTTAGATCCACCTAAACCATCTGCTGCTTCTGCAATTCAAGCATTGCAAAAACACGGCGTACAAGTGAAAATCTTAACTGGCGATAACGAAATTGTTACAAGAAAAGTTTGCAAAGAAGTTGGATTAAATATAGGTGAGCCTATCCTTGGTTACGAAACCGATTCTTTACCTGATAAAGTATTAGCAAAACTGGCCGAAGAAACAACTGTATTTGCTAAACTAAATCCAATGCAAAAATCGCGCATTATACGAGTATTACAAGGAAATGGTCATACTGTAGGGTATATGGGAGATGGCATTAACGATGCTGTAGCACTACGTGAAGCTGACGTTGGAATATCTGTTGATACTGCAACTGATATCGCAAAAGAGTCTTCCGATATTATTCTACTTGAAAAAAGTTTAACTATATTAGAAGCGGGTATTTTAGAAGGACGCACTACGTTCGGAAATATTTTAAAATATATTAAAATGACGGCTAGCTCTAACTTTGGAAATGTATTTAGTGTGTTAGTGGCAAGTGCTTTCATTCCCTTTTTACCGATGCTTGCCATTCACCTTTTAATTCAAAACTTGCTTTACGATATTTCACAGCTGTCTATTCCATGGGACAAAATGGATAAAGAGTTTTTAGAAAAACCGAGAAAATGGGATACTGCAAACTTACGGAACTTCATTATTTGTATCGGTCCAATTAGTTCCATATTTGATATTATCACATACGTAATCATGTGGAATGTCTTCGGTGCAAATACACCTAGCGAACAATCATTATTCCAATCTGGTTGGTTTGTCGTTGGACTGCTCACACAAACTTTAATCGTTCACATGATAAGAACACAGAAGATTCCATTCATTCAAAGTACTGCATCAGCACCGGTACTTTTATTAACCGCTTGTATTATGGCAATCGGAATTTATATTCCATTCTCACCACTTGGTGCGGCCGTTGGTTTACAAGCATTACCACTTAGCTATTTCCCTTGGCTAGTAGGAATATTATTAGGCTATACTTTCTTAACACAATTCCTGAAAAAAGTTTATATTAAAAAGTTTCATAGCTGGTTATAAAGTGAAACTTTAATCAGTGGGGGTTTTGTTCATCCCCCACTGATTATTAGCCTTCACCAATCGGGCTTTTACGGGCAGTTGATCCCCCGCCTAACTTCTTTACTTTCGCTGAATTTTGAGCTGGGGGTCTTACTGCCCGGCAAATAGCGGGATAAAAACGAGAATGAGTGGGTACTCCCCACTCATTCTTAAAAACATAACACGTACTTATATGTATGGAGGTGACCATGATGGTATGGTATGACATTGTATTAAGATTATTTATCGCAATTATTGTAGGTGCTTGCATCGGAATGGAAAGGCAATGGAGACACCGGATGGTCGGACTGCGGACAAATGCTCTCGTATCACTTGGTGCCTGTATATTTGTTTTATTATCCGTCATGCTCGATCATGATGCTAGCCCCTCATGTATTGCTGCTCAAGTTGTTAGTGGGATTGGCTTTTTAGGAGGCGGTGTGATTATCCGTGACGGTTTTAGTATTAGAGGATTAAATACTGCGGCTACTTTATGGTGTGCTGCTGCTGTCGGCACTCTTACAGGCGCTGGTTTTCTCGTTGCAGCTATATTAGGTGCAGCCGGCGTTTTACTAGCAAATATACTACTTCGCCCGATCGCTCTCTTTATGAATAAAAAATCAAAAGAAGAATCACCTGAACAAACAAACTACTTCCTTTCTCTTACTTGTTCCGAAGAAAATGAAGCACATATTCGTTTTTTACTCATGCACATGGTAAGTACAGAAGGTCTCGGTTTAAAAGAGTTATATAGTGAAGATGTAGATTCTAACCAAAAAGTCTGTATACAGGCTACATTACATTGCAAGACAAATGCGGCTATCTTAATTGAAAAAATAGTAAGTAGAATGTTATTAGAATCTGGCGTTACTGCTGCTGGTTGGAAGACTTCTTTAGATTTAGAAGCGAGTTAAATATGAAAGGTGTCATGATAGTTACTACTTCATGACACCTTCTACATAAACTTATTTTCTAACTTTTGTTGAAACGACTTCTCTTGCCTACGTAGTAGTTGACTACCTCGTTGTAAAAGCGGTGTTCCATACTTATCATTAATTTGATCAATGACAGCAAGTAGCGGTTCTTTTTTCGCATCCTCTTCAAATGAAAACAAATCCAATTGTTTCACCGATTCTGTCTTCCACTCTATTTCAGTAGCTGTAACACCTAGTAAACGAACGGAATCACCGTCCCAATGTTGCTTCCATAAACGGGATGCTGCTTGAAAAATATCGCGTTCTTCCCAAATGGCATTTTTCAATTGCTTACTCCGTGTTACTGTTCGCCTATCATGGTATTTAATCATAATTTGAATATTATAGCTGACAAGAGTTCGCTTTTGTAACCTTTTACTCACTGATTTTGATAAACGTTCTAACATATCAAGTAACTCTTTCTCTTCATCCATATCCTTTGAAAAGGTCGTCGAATTACCGACACTTTTATGCTGTCCCATTTGACTCGGATCAACTTCTCTATCATCTATACCTTTTGCACGCCTTTGTAAATCAACACCGTGCTTTCCAATCTTAGCGCGAATGATATACTCGTCTCCCTTTGCCAATTGTTCAATTGTCTGTATATGAATATCATTTAATTTTTCAGCTGTTTTCTCACCAATTCCATGCATGGCTCCAACTGAAAGTGGCCAAATCAATTCTGGAATATCACGTTTTCGAAGCACAGTAATACCAAGTGGTTTTTTCATATCTGAAGCGGTCTTTGCTAGAAAAAGATTTGGAGCAATTCCAATACTACACGGAAGCTGTAACTCTGTTAACAACGCTTGTTGAATCATCTTTGCTATTTCAAGAGGCGAACCGAGTGCATAGCAATCTGTGATATCTAAATATCCTTCATCTATAGAGACTGGTTGTATCTTTTCTGTAAAACGTGAAAGGATTTGAAACATTTGAAATGAAGCTTCACGATATATTGTAAAATTAGGACGCCTTACAACTAATTGTGGGCATAACCTTTTCGCTTCCCAAAGAGGCATCGTCGTACGTATTCCATATTCTCTCGCCTCATAACTACACGTTATAATAATTCCTTTTCTCTCTTTTTCATTTCCAGCAACCGCTAATGGCTTTCCTTGTAATGATGAATCATGAGCAATTTCAACAGATGCGAAAAAACAATTCATATCTACATGTAAAATAACACGACCATTTTTCGGATACATTTCTCGCATACTACTCACTCCTTTCGAAGAACATCTGTTCTTTCATTATACCAAATTCATGTACAATATAATAATTACTTATTCTTTTTATCCTTATTTTTGCTATACTTAATACGAAATATGGATATTATTGTAAAAGGAGTGACTTATTATGAAATCAAATAGTAAACTTAACTATACCTTTCTCATTATTATATTAATCCTCTTCATTAATTACTTACTACTCCCGATTTTTAATATTAATACAGCTGGACTCCTCCCTCGTTTACTAGGTATCGTAACAACTTATATACTGCCATGGATTTTCTTATATTGGTTTATCCGCCTAGTGAAAGCAGTTGAATCAAAATAAAAAAGACGTGTAAACCATAATTGGTTCACACGTCTTTTTTATTTTATTACTTCGCTACTTCTTCAATAATTGCAACAACTAATTCTGCTGTTTTCGCTAATTCTTCAACAGGAATCTTCTCGTTTGTTGTATGAATTTCCTCATAACCAACTGCTAAGTTAACTGTTGGAATACCGTGTCCTGCAATTACGTTTGCATCACTTCCGCCACCACTTTGGTGAAGAGAAGGTGTACGACCAATTTTTTCAGCTGCACGTTTTGCAACTTCTACAACGTGATCGCCAGCAGCAAACTTAAATCCTGGATACATAACGTTTACTTCAACGTCTGCATGACCACCCATTTCTTTTGCAGTTGTTTCAAATGCTTCTTTCATTTTCGCAACTTGTGCTTCCATTTTCTCGTTGATTAAAGAACGAGCCTCTGCAAAGATTTGTACATGATCGCAAACGATATTTGTTTGTGTACCACCTTCAAAACGTCCAATATTTGCAGTCGTTTCAGAATCAATACGACCAAGTGGCATCTTCGCAATTGCTTTCGCTGCGATAGTAATTGCAGATACACCTTTTTCTGGTGCTACGCCAGCATGAGCTGTTTTCCCGCGAATAATCGCATTCACTTTCGCTTGTGTTGGCGCTGCAACTACAATTTCACCAACTTTTCCATCACTATCTAATGCATAACCATATTTTGCTGTAATACGTTCACGGTCTAACGCTTTTGCACCAATAAGACCAGATTCTTCTCCAACTGTAATAATAAATTCAATTTTACCATGAGGAATGTTTTTCTCTTTTAAGACACGAATTGCTTCAAACATAGATGCTAATCCAGCTTTGTCATCGGCTCCTAAAATTGTAGTACCATCTGATACGATATATCCATCTTTAATAGAAGGCTTAATTCCATTACCAGGAACTACTGTATCCATATGAGAAGTGAAATAAATTGTATCAACACCGTCTTTTGTTGCTGGTAAAGTACAAATTAAGTTACCTGCGCCATGACCAGTCACACCCATCGTGTCATCCTCAAATACTTCTACACCTAAAGCAGTAAATTTCTCTGTTAACACTTTGCAAATTTCTGCTTCAAATTTTGTTTCAGAATCTACTTGTACTAACTCCATAAATTCATTTACTAAACGTTCTTGATTAATCATAAGACTGCGCCTCCTGCACTACCATTATGTATGTAACAACATTAATTATAACAGAATTTCGCAAAAGTTTCGAAATACAAGACAAAAAACAGATGGTTAACACATCTAGATACCCATCTGCCTTCTATTACTCGTTTAACAACACCCACCGCATATGATCTTCCCAGACGCCATTTACCATTAGCATTTTTCGAGACACACCTTCATATTGAAATCCTATCTTCGTCACTACTTGTATAGATGCTAAATTTCGTGGCATAATCGGTGCTTCTATACGATGTAAATGAAATTCCCCAAAAGCAACTTGAATTGCTTTTCTAAGCGCTTCTGTCGTATAACCTTTATTTAACTCTTCCTTATCTAATTTATAACCGAGTACACAAGATTGATAAATACCACGAACAATTAAATTAAATGATATACAACCAATTATTTTCGTATCATCACCCTTTTTAAAAATCCATAGCCTGATGATTTTACCTTCTGCAAACTCTTTTCTATCCTTTTGTAACTTTTTATTTTGATAATCTAATGTAAAAAAATCCTCCGGTCTATACTCTTCCCAAGCTTTTAAAAATTCACGATTTCTGTCGTAATATTGAAGAACTTTTTCAGTATACGACTCATCAATTTCTCTTAAATGTAAACGATCTGTTTCGTATATTTTCATCATCGTATCTCCATTCTTCATGCTTGCATAACAAAAAACTAGTACTCTATCTTTTAATATATTCTCTACACACGCACAAATTTCCTGTTATACTTTACACACACTTCTCGAAATTTGTCATTTCTCTCCCCTTGTCCACAAATCCATTTCTAGTTACAATAAATTTGTACTGATTTGCAAGGAGGTTTAACGATGCATAAAAAAGCTCAAAAAATTATGGTTTATATAATGCTAATTTCTATGCTTGTAACAACATTACTTACTGGCGCAAGTATGTTTTGGTAAAAAGGACGATTCACTCGTCCTTTTTTTACTGCTTACACATACAAAATAGACCATCTCGAAATCGAGATAGTCTATCTTGTAATGAACATTTTATTTTATATATATAACAATTGCTACAATGCTAAAGGAAAAAGCCATTACAAGTGCTATTACAAAACTTGTATATTGTTTCTGCTGAAATGCCCCAATAACAAAAGTAAGATTGAGTAATGCCATAAATACAATCGCTACAACGTAAGAGCATATATTAAAAGTTGCCAATATGAATGTAATAACAAATAGAAAACCAACACAAAACTGCATGTAAGAAATTTTTGGATTTAAATACATATGAGCAACCCCTTTACTCAATTATCTTTATATATTCTCATTAACGCATGGTTATGTACACATGTCAAGACAACTTATAGAAAAGAAAAAAGCCAACCGTTTCGTTGACTTTTCCAAATGCTATGGCCCCTTTTTCCTTTGCCAATTGCTGAAATGATTTTTTCGATTTCACAATCGATACTTTCGTTCCAAGTGGAATACGATCAAACAAATATTCCACATCATGTTTCTTCATTCTTATACATCCTTGCGAAATATATTTTCCAATTGAACTAGGCTGGTTTGTCCCGTGTATCCCATACTTACTTCCATCCGTTCCTCTTGCATTAAATCCCATCCACCTCGATCCAAGTGGATTTTTTGGAGAACCCCCAGGAATATCCTTCGCAATATAATAAGGATCCTTCGCCTTCAATACAATGTCAAAGGTTCCTTCTGGGGTTAATTCATTTGTTTTCCCTGTCGCTACTGGAAAAACCTTTTGGATCTTCCCATCATCAATGTAAGCTAGTTTATTCGTTGCTTTATTTACAATTATAAAAGGATCTCCAGCACGTGGATTATCACCAAGAGGCCAGATTGGTGATAGAGAAAGACATAATAATAAAGAAAGAAGATACGGCATATATAATTCCTACCTTCTAAATAAGTTCTTTTATATTATCCTTTCCCTTAAAACGACTTTTAATGAGTAAATATTGCTCCATTTCATAAACAAGTTGAACGAGTTTTGCACGTATTTCAAATTCTTCTCGCGAGACTGGTAAAGGCATTTCTCTAAATACTTCTCGCATTTCTTGAAGTTGTCTTAACGAAATGACTCCTGTACTTTCAGGACGAATAGAATTTCCTATATTTTCGATTACGTCTGCAATCATATCAGCTTGTTCATACGTCCAAGATAGTGATGCAGCTAATGGTATCATTCGCTCCAAAATTTCAAATTGTTGCATACGCATATCAAAATACCGATAATAATAGTCATCTTCACGCATAAATTCATTCTCAAGTTTTTTAAATGATAAATCTTTTGCTTCTTTCAGCATCATTTCTGTTTCAATTAATTCGGCCCCACTCCAATTACTATCTCGATTTCGTAAATAAACGACCATTTCAAACAAAATCGTTCTGAAATGGTCTTCTATTTTCCCTTGATACTCTTTCAGTTTATTCTCACTGCTTGGCATGTACATGTTTACTAATAAAGCGACACTAATTCCAATCGTTAATATAGCAATTTCATTACCAACTATAGACCATGTAATTTGCTTTAATGAATACAGATGCATAACGATAACCGAACTCGTGACAATGCCTTCTTGAATTTTGCACATAACTGCAGTCGGAATGAAGGTAAGCAGTAATACGCTAATCGCAAGTGGTGTATAACCAATGGTTTCAAAAATACAAAACGCAAATACCATCGATAATACACAAGCTAAGAAACGGTGCAACGATACTTGAACGGATTTTCGTTTCGTATTTTGCACGCATAAAATGACTAAAATACCAGCTGAACTATAAAATTCTAATCCTAATAACTGAGCAATAAAAACTGCCGCTCCCGTTCCAAGCGCTGTTTTCACTGTTCTATATCCAATTTTAAACATATCATTACTCCTATATGTATAAATGTATTTAAAAATAGTATAAAAAAAGGATGACGCAATGTCATCCTTTTCTACCTATTATTCACGTACCCTTCACATATTACAATATCTTTTGCAAAAATTCTTTTGCACGATCACTTTTTGGTGCTGTAAAAAACTCTTCCGGATTACTATCTTCTACGAGCTTTCCACCATCTAAAAAGAGAACACGGTCTGCTACTTCTTTTGCAAATCCCATTTCATGTGTAACGATTGCCATCGTCATTCCTGTCGTAACTAATGATTTCATAACTTCTAACACTTCTTTCACCATTTCTGGATCTAACGCAGAAGTCGGTTCATCAAACAACATAACTTCCGGTTCCATCGCTAACGCTCTTGCAATTGCTACACGCTGCTTTTGTCCACCTGAAAGGCGATTTGGATATGCATCTTTCTTATCTAATAACCCCACTTTCTCTAAAAGTTTCTCAGCTTTTTTTTCAGCCTCTTGCTTCGTTACTCCTTTTACATTGATAGGAGCATACGTAATATTTTCTAATACAGTCATATGAGGGAATAAGTGAAAATGTTGAAATACCATTCCGACATTTTCACGAACGTGCATAATATTTGTCTTCGGATTCGTTACTTCTTCCGTTCCAATCCAAATGTGACCAGCTGTCGCTGCTTCTAGTACATTCATACAGCGTAAAAATGTTGACTTTCCAGATCCAGACGGTCCGATAATTGCAACAACTTCTCCTTTTTCGATCGTTGTTGTAATTCCTTTTAATACTTCATTTTTTCCAAATGATTTATGAAGGTTGTCAATTTTAATCACTTTTCTTCATTCTCCCTTCAATTGCCTTCCCGATTAATGTAAGAATAATTACTAACATATAATAAATAAGTCCAACAAACAGTAATGGCTCAAGATATTTAAATGTTTCACCGCCTACAATATAAGCACGGCGCATTAAATCAGTCGCTCCTATTACAGTTACTACAGCCGACTCTTTCGTAAGTGTCGCAAACTCATTCACAAGCGCTGGTAATATATTTTTTAAAGCTTGAGGAAAAATAATATTTCTCATCATTTTACTGTACGGAATACCTAAAGCCATCGCTGCTTCTGTTTGCCCTTTATCGACTGCTTGAATGCCGGCACGAATCACTTCTGACATATATGCACCTGAGTTTAAGCTAAATGCAAGTACAGCTGCTAAAAAGGCTGGTATCTCATATCCAATCATTTGCGGAACACCAAAATAAATAATCATTAATTGCAATACTAGCGGTGTGCCACGAAATATTGACGTATAAATATCTGCTGCAATATTTAATACTCGTATTCTAGCAATTTTGCAAAGTGCTAATAACGTTCCTAAAATAAATCCTACCACAGCTGATGCAGCTACAATTTTCAATGTAACTTCTAATCCCTTTAATATATATGGTATTGAAGGCGTAATTGCCGAAAAATCTAGATTCATCCTTTTCATTCCCCTCACAGAAAAGTGAAAGGCAGCTTATTTTCCGCTGCCAAACCATTTCTTCACTAATTTATCCATTTCTCCATTTTCTTTCATTTTCTTAATTACTTTATTAAATTCTTCTGTTTTATCACTGTTTTTCGGAAGAGCAATTGCTGCACCTACTTCTTCTGGTGCTTCTTGAATTTCAATTCCTTGCAAATCTTTCATTTTTTCTAAATAATTTTTTGCAACTGTGTCTTCTATAATTGCAGCGTCAAAACGACCAGCTTTAATTTCTTGTACGATTTCTGGTATACGGTCACGTCCCTCAGCTTTGAAATCGACTTGTTTTTTAAATTCTTCTGCTTTTTCTTCTTGGATTGATCCTGTTTGTACTCCTACTTTTTTACCTTTTAAATCTTCTAATGATTTAATATTAGAGCCCTTTTTTGAAACAATCATATTTTTAGCAACAAAATAAATATCTGTGAAATCAGCATTATTTTTACGCTCTGCAGTTGGTGTCATACCTGCCATAACGAAATCAACTTTTCCTGAGCTAAGAGATGCTAATAATCCGCCAAAATCCATATCTTTCACTTTCACTTCATACCCAAGTTCTTTTCCGATATATTTTGCAATATCAACATCAAAACCGATAATTTCATCACTTTTTGATGCTTCCACGTATTCATACGGTTTATAGTCTGCTGAAGTCCCCATAACAAGTACTTTTTTATTCTCAATCTTCGCCTTTTCTTCCCCATTACTACAAGCACTGAACATACTTACAATTAAAATAAGTGCAAATGATATTGATAATAACTTCTTCATCTTTCTTCCCCCTAATAATGTATATTTAAAAGTTAAATAGAATATTTATTCGATGTTTGTATTGTATCAACACTTTCATTTTTATGCAACATTTAAAATAAAAATAAACACAAAAACATTATTAAGTTCATTTTAATTGCATAAAAACATGCATAAAATATAAAATCCATGCATGTCCAATCATTATAAAAAACAAATAAAAAGACGATACACCCACTTAATCGTGGACATACCGTCTTTTCGCTTCCTTATAGTTCTTCGCAATTATCTTCGAAATAAGATTGTAGTTTTGCAATTACTTGCATTGGTTCATGACCTTCAATTTCATGACGTTCTACCATCGTTACAATTTTTCCATCTTTCAATAAAGCAAATGATGGAGATGAAGGTGGATATCCTTCAAAATATTCACGCGCTCTTGCTGTTGCTTCTTTATCTTGACCCGCAAATACCGTTACAAGGTGGTTAGGGCGTTTATCATAATGTACGGAATGTGCAGCAGCAGGACGAGCAATGCCACCTGCACAACCACATACAGAGTTTACCATTACAAGTGTTGTACCATTTCTTTTAAATGCTTCTTCGACTGCTTCTGGTGTCGTCAATTCTGTATATCCCGCAGAGACAATCTCTTCACGCGCTTGACGGACAACATCATTCATAAAAAAGTTAAAGTTAATCAATCTTTTCCCTCCTCTAATTCTACCTATTTGTATCTTACCAGTTAATGTTTAGAGAATACAAGTAAGTTTACTTGTATTTCAACATAGAAAAGGTGTTAGAGCTCTTGCTCTAACACCTTTTATTAATGACCACGATGCTTTTGCTTTGCTCTTTGTACTTTTATAAAACGTTTTCGCTGCTTCTCTGCTTCTCGTCTCTCTTTAGATTGCACTTTCCTATCTTGTTTATGCAGTTCATAAGATAAACTAATTGCTTCTTGCGCCTTTGTAAAACGTTTTACATTTACTTCTTTTGCCGCTTGTCGTATGATACGTTTTATATTTTTTGGACGCTGTTTTTCTTTAACTTCCACACCGCATTTTGCAACGTGCTGGAAATATGCTAACATTGGACCATTCACAAATATAAGTACTTCCTCGTCTGAAGGTTCCATTCCAAAAATATACCTTGCTCCATACAATTTCCCTTTTTCTTTATGCGTAATAATTCCTACAAAAAATTGACCATCGTGATATACTGTCAAATCCATTGACAGCCCCTCCTTTTAAAAAATTAGAAATACTGGACATCCCGGAGGGGAAGGTTACTGACATGAAATCATGCGTCTGGACTACCGACCAGAACTGTGTTTTTGTATTTCTTCCACTACTATTATATCTTTTTTTCCATAATTTTCATATATTCCACAATCATTTTTTTATGCGATCCTACAATATAATCAGGTAGCTCTGTTACCCGGAAGAATTTAAGCTGAACCGCTTCTTCTTTATTCATAACAAAATTCCCTTCATATTCATCGGTATAATAGGCTGTCGTTACGGATTGAAACTCATCGCCGTTTTTTAATTTTGTAAAATAGTTCGCTCCAGAAAATACATTGATTAATCGGAGGTTCTTTACTTCTATTCCTGTCTCTTCATATACTTCACGGTAAGCTGTTTCTTCTGGTGATTCACCAAGCTCCATTAGCCCGCCAGGCAACCCCCATTTTCCGTACGGCTCTGTTCTTTGCTGTAATAATACATATCCACTTTCATTTATAACGAGTACAACAGCACCAACTAAAATTAAAGGGCGATGACCAACTACTTTTCGTAATTCCTCTACATATCCCATGGAAACACCTCCCATTTTTTCGTTGTCCACACTATTGTATCATATGTATGAAATGACAAAATGCGTATGTTTTTCATTTTTTCAACAAAATATTTATTTTATATGCTTCATCTACCGTAGCTAATATAATGGACTCAATTTCTGTATTCTTCTCTAAATATTCTTTCGCCCACTCTTCCGTTTTTCCTAATAAAGCGAGAACATCTTGCTGAATTCTACCATCTTTCACTAATATAAAAGCAACTGGAGATTTTCTCCCCGCCACTTTAAGATCAAGACGAGAAACTGCTTCATATTCTGGATATTGAAATATAGAAACGACGCCGCTTGCTTCCCATAAAGCTAATTTTATTGTGGTAATATCGCTCACATTTTGCAAACGTAGCTCCGAAAATAAATATTCCACCGTAATTCTCGCTTTTTTTAAGTTACTAAAATCAATGGAACCATTATGTATAAGAATAATAGGTGCAGGTTCTAAAAAACGTCTCCACCTATCCCATTTCAACATTAAAATAGAGCTTATTATATGAAGTACAACGAGCATGAACGTTGTAATCATCGAACCGAGTAATCCAACCTTTTCATCTGATAATGCGTTAGAAATATTCCCCCCTAATAATAACACTAGTACAACGTCTAAAAATCTTAGTTGCGCAATAGACCTTTGCCCCATCGCTTTCGCAACAAGAATTAAAAATATATAAGCTATAATCGCTCGGATAACCCATTCGCCATTAGAAAGATGCCGTGCTCCTTCAAAAATATGCATAACTTTGCACCCCTTAAACGTCGCAAACTGCAATTCTTTCTTAGTTTGCAACGTTTAAGGGCATATATGTAAAAAAAGCTGATTCGTTTTTAAACGAACCAGCTTTTTTTACTTAACTGAAAACATATATTTTTTATACGTTTTCCGTACCGATAATATGAGTCCCATCATAATCATATTCGAGAATAAGGAACTTCCCCCATATGATAAGAAAGGTAATGCGATACCTTTTACAGGCATTAATCCAACGATCATACCAATATTTTGGAATATTTGAACCGTTAGTATTCCTATTGATCCAGCACATAATAATGTACCAAATAAATTATCAGCAGAATAACCGATAATAATTGTTCGATAAAGTAATAACAGGAACAAGAACACAACTAACGCCGCTACTATAAATCCACCTTCTTCGGCAATTGTAGCGAAAATAAAGTCAGTATGTTTCTCTGGGATATAGACGCTTCCTTCACCAAAACCTTTCCCTTCCATTCCCCCACTACCTACAGCTAAAATCGATTGCTGTGTTTGATAGCCTTGATCTGCATTTTCAAATGGATTTAACCAACCTACAATACGCGACTGTTGGTGAGGTTTTAGTAAAGTAACTAAATTATTAAAGAAGAAATCCCTATACCTTACGAAAATAAATATTAACGCAGATAATATCGTCAACGGAATAACTGTACATAACGCAATTAATTTCTTTTGAATTCCTGACATAAATAAAATACATGCGATAGCTGCTGCATATAAGAACACCATACCTGTATCTGGTTGGCTATATACAACGGCCATAGGTGGAAGAGATACTAACATTATCTTTCCGACTAATTTCAAATCAGTTTGGAATGTCCGGGCCATATATTGAGCATTATGTTTCACCGCTATACTTGCAACTATGAGAAGCAATGAAATTTTGAAAAACTCAGACGGCTGAATTTGTCCAGCTACTGGGAAAACGAACCATCTTTTTGCACCTAATTTTTCAGGTGTAAAAGTGGAAACCGGTAGTATTTTCAAAAGAATAAGTGAACCAAACCCAGCGATATAAAGTGGCCAAGACAATTTTTGCCATTGATCTAAATCGATGCTTGCAACAAGAAGTAACAATACAACCCCTATTATGTAGTTAACACCTTGTTTCAAAGCAAAGTTTGCATCTCCATATTGTCCGGTTTGCTGACTGCTATATATAGCGGCTATACTCGTAACACATAATGCAAACAAAATTAAAATTAGTTTTACATCTAAGCTTTTTAGAAAATCGGTACTTCTTTTCATGACATCCTCCTGAAACATTGTTACGGCAAAATAAAAAAACCAGGAGTCAATACTCTTTATGTTTTGACGACTGATTACACATTATCTATAAAACACTTATATAGAATAACTCTCTTTTTCATACAATACAATATATTATACTACAGTTTCGTCAGTAAGATTTGCCAAAAAAATTATTCTTTTCTTATTTTATATCTATATACCATATATCAGCAATGTATTTTCGCAAATTCCTAATACATGATCATTCATTGTAAGATTACTGGGAAAGGTTTGTACATATAGTAGGATACAAATGAAGAAATGAAATGATAAAAAGCTCGCAAACGCGAGCTTTTTATTAATATACAGATGTATTGTTCTCTGACGTGTTTTCTAAAATTTCTTTTACACGTCCTAAGAATTTACCACAAATTAAACCATCAAGTACACGGTGATCAAGTGATAAGCATAAGTTAACCATGTCACGAGCACCGAACATACCATTATCCATAATTACTGGGCGTTTTACAATTGATTCAACTTGTAAAATAGCCGCTTGTGGGTAATTAATAATACCCATAGATTGAACAGAACCGAATGATCCTGTGTTATTAATTGTAAATGTTCCGCCTTGCATTTCATCAGCTTTTAATGATTTCGTGCGTACTTTTCCTGCAAGTTCTGTAATTTCGCGAGCGATACCTTTAATTGTTTTCTCGTCCGCATGCTTAATTACTGGTACAAATAGTTCTTCCTCTGTTGCAACAGCGATAGAAAGGTTAATGTCTTTCTTCTGAACGATTTTATCGCCAGCCCACATTGAGTTAATTTGAGGATATTCTTTTAACGCTTGTGCTACTGCTTTTACGAAGAAAGCAAAGAACGTTAAGTTAAAGCCTTCACGCTTTTTGAAATCGCCTTTAATGGAGTTACGGTATGATACAAGGTTTGTCACATCTACTTCAATCATCATCCAAGCATGAGGTGCCTCGTGTTTACTGCGTAACATATTTGCTGCAATTGCTTTACGCACACCTGTTACCGGAATCTCGATATCTCCAGGCATTGTCGGCACAGAAACTGGTTTTGCAGCTTCTACTTTTTGCGCTACCGGTGCTACTGCCACTGATTTTGGTGCTTCTGGGCGCTCTGCTACTGCAACAACTGCCTCTTTCTTCGCACCTGCTTGCGGAATATTTCCAGATTCCACTAGCTTTAAAATATCTTTACGAGTAATACGGCCATTTGCCCCCGTACCTTCTACTAAATCTAAATCAACGTTATGCTCACCCGCAAGTTTTAACACAGCTGGTGAAAAACGTGGTTTTCCATCAGTTGGTTGTTTTGCTTTCGGTGCTTTTTCAGGCGTAGTTACTTCTGCCTTTGGTTCTTCTTTCGTTTTTTCCTCTACAGCTGTTGCTGCTACTTCATCTGCACCTTCTACTTGAATGACACAAACAACTTCACCTACAGCTAACGTTTCACCTTCGCCAGCTATTAACTCTTTCACAATACCAGTGAAAGAAGATGGTACTTCGGCATTTACTTTATCAGTCATTACTTCTGCAAGTGGATCATACTTGTTTACGTGATCGCCAACATTAACGAGCCATTTACTAATTGTACCCTCTGTAACGCTCTCCCCGAGCTGAGGCATTGTGATATTTTCTACAGCCATGTATAGTCCCCCCGATTAAAATTCCGCAAGTTCACGCATTGCTTTTTCAACTTTATCTGGATTTACCATAAAGAATTTTTCCATTGTTGGTGCATATGGCATTGCCGGAACGTCTGGGCCTGCAAGACGTGCGATTGGCGCATCTAAATCAAACAGACAATTTTCAGCAATAATTGCTGCCACTTCACTTATAATACTTCCTTCTTTATTGTCTTCTGTTACAAGAAGAACCTTACCTGTTTTAGAAGCTGCTTCAATGATCGCTTCTTTATCTAACGGATATACCGTTCTTAAATCAAGAATGTGTGCAGAGATTCCATCTTGTGCTAACTTCTCAGCTGCTTGAAGAGCAAAGTGAACACATAATCCGTACGTGATAACAGTAATATCATCACCTTCGCGTTTCACATCTGCTTTTCCGATTGGTAATACATAGTCATCTTCTGGCACTTCACCTTTAATTAAGCGATATGCACGCTTATGTTCAAAGAATAATACTGGATCTTCATCACGAATTGCAGCTTTTAATAAGCCTTTTGCATCATATGGTGTAGAAGGGATAACAATTTTTAAACCTGGTTGGTTTGCAAACATCGCTTCTACAGATTGTGAATGATACAATGCACCGTGAACCCCCCCGCCAAATGGCGCACGAATTGTAACTGGACAAGTCCAATCGTTGTTAGAACGATAACGAATTTTTGCTGCCTCAGAAACAATTTGGTTTACTGCTGGCATGATGAAATCAGCAAACTGCATTTCAGCGATTGGGCGCATACCATACATTGCCGCACCAATTGCTACCCCAGCGATTGCAGATTCTGCAAGCGGTGCATCAAGCGCACGATCTTCACCAAATTGATCATACAAACCGTGTGTCGCTTTAAACACGCCACCTTTTTTACCAACATCTTCTCCTAAAACGAATACTTTCTCATCGCGTTCCATTTCTTCGCGCATTGCTAATGTAATAGCATCAATATAAGACATTACAGCCATGAAACGTTCCCCCCTATTCTGCGTATACGTGCTTCAATGCATCTTCAGGTGCTGCATACGGAGCATTTTCTGCATATTCTGTTGCTTCGTTTACGATATGCATAATTTCATCTAACATTTGTTTTTCAAATTCCTCAGTTAACACGCCAACTTCTTTTAAATAAGCTGCAAATGTTATTATTGAATCTTTTTTCTTCGCTTCTTCTACTTCTTCTTTATCACGGTAAACACGATCATCGTCGTCACTAGAATGCGCTGTTAAACGATATGATACTGTTTCAATTAAAGTCGGGCCTTCACCACGACGACCGCGGTCTGCTGCTTCTTTTACAGCTTTATATACTGCAAGCGGATCGTTTCCGTCTATTGTATATCCAGGCATACCGTAACCAATTGCACGATCTGATACGTTTTTACATGCTAATTGTTTTTCAACCGGAATAGAGATTGCATATTTATTATTTTCACACATGAAAATAACAGGTAGTTTGTGTACACCAGCAAAGTTTGCACCTTCATGGAAATCACCTTGGTTTGAAGAGCCTTCTCCGAATGTAACGAACGTTACTAAATCTTTCTTCTCCATTTTTCCAGCTAATGCAATACCAACTGCATGAGGTACTTGTGTTGTTACTGGAGATGAACCTGTAACAATACGGTTTTTCTTTTGACCGAAGTGACCAGGCATTTGACGACCACCAGAGTTTGGATCTCCAGCTTTCGCGAAAGCTGACAACATAAGCTCTTTAGCTGTCATACCAAACGCTAGTACAACACCCATATCACGGTAGTATGGTAATGCATAATCTTTCTCTCTATCAAGAGCGAACGCTGCTCCAACTTGTGCAGCCTCTTGTCCTTGACAAGAAATTACGAATGGAATTTTACCTGCACGGTTTAATAACCACATACGTTCGTCGATTTTACGTGCAAGTAACATCGTACGGAACATTTCTAATACTTGCTCATCACTTAAGCCAAGCTCTTCATGGCGCTTTTCTTTTACTTCTGCCATTTTTCATAACCTCCTAAATCCACATTTTTATGCGTGTAACGCTTTTCCATCTACAGCTAGTGCTGCTTCACCAATCGCCTCAGATAATGATGGATGCGGATGAATTGTATGTGCTACTTCCCAAGGTGTTGCATCAAGTACTCTTGCAAGACCAGCTTCAGAAATCATATCTGTTACATGTGGTCCAATCATATGAACACCAAGAATGTCATTTGTTTCTTCATCAACTACAAGTTTTACAAATCCATCTGATTCTCCGTATACAAGTGCTTTTCCGATTGCGCGGAATGAGAACTTACCTACTTTTAACTTATAGCCTTTTTCTTTCGCTTCTTGTTCTGTTAAACCAACAGAAGCAACTTCTGGACTGCTATATACGCATTTTGATACCATAGAGTAATCAATTGGTGTAACTTCTTTCCCTGCAATATGTTCTACTGCAACAATTCCTTCATGAGAAGCAACGTGAGCAAGTTGTAAGCCACCGATTACATCTCCAATTGCGTAAATATGAGATTCTTTCGTTTGATAAAACTCATTTGTTTGAATGTATCCTTTTTCCACAACGATATCCGTATTCTCTAAACCAATATTTTGCGTATTGGCTTGTCTTCCTACAGATACAAGCATTTTTTCTGCTTTAAATTCTTTATTCTCACCGTTATGTTCAGCTTGAATTGTTACTCCATTATCTTTTACCAATGTTTCTGGTAATACTTTTGCACCAGTCACCACTTTAATACCTTTTTTCTTGAACAGACGTTGCATTTCTTTTGAAACGTCCTGGTCTTCTAGTGGTAATATCGTTTTTGCATACTCTAACACTGTAACTTCTACACCGAAGTCAGCAAGCATAGATGCCCACTCAATACCAATTACACCGCCACCAACGATAATGATCGAACTAGGAAGCGTTTCCATTTTTAGGGCATGATCTGAAGACATTACATACTCTCCGTCTAACTCTAAACCTGGTAATGAATTTGGACGAGAACCCGTTGCAACAAGTACATTTTTTGGAATTAACATTTCATTCTCTTCTCCACTTGCAAGTTCAACTGAAATTGTCCCTGGCATCGGAGAGAAAATAGATGGGCCAAGAATACGGCCAATACCTTCAAACACATCAATTTTACCTTGTTTCATTAAATGTTGAACGCCTTTATGGAGCTGCGTTACAATCTTCTCTTTACGCTCTTGTACTTTTGCAAAGTTTAGCTCTACATTACTTGCAATAACTCCGAACTCTTCGCTTTTTTTAGCAGTTGCGTATACTTCTGCACTACGTAAAAGAGCTTTACTAGGAATACATCCTTTGTGTAAACAAGTACCACCAAGATTTTCTTTTTCAACAAGTGCTGTTTTTAATCCTAGTTGTGATGCGCGAATAGCAGCAACATATCCACCTGTACCGCCGCCAACGATGACTAAATCATATTCTCTTGCCATTATCTCAACCCCTAGCTACTGTTTGTTTTTCTCTTACAACATACTCTTTCGGCGCTTCTTCTTCACGTAATACACGAAGTGCTCCTTCTGCTAACGCTTCTAACTCATCTTCTCCTGGATGTACGATAACATCTGCAATCCAGTCCACTCGTTCTTTTATTTCATCGACAAGAATTTTACTGTATGCAAGTCCGCCAGTTAATACGATTGCATCGATTTTCCCGTGAAGCACAGCACTAGCTCCGCCAATCTCTTTTGCAACTTGATATGCCATTGCTTTATAAATAAGAGTTGCTTCAGGATCACCTTTTTCAACCATTTGTTCTACTTTAATTGCATCATTTGTACCGATTAGACTTACAAGTCCACCTTGTCCGACAAGCTGTTTCACCATTTCGTCTCGGTAATACTCACCAGAGAAACACATTTCAACTAGCTGTCCTACTGGTACTGTACCAGCACGCTCTGGGCTAAATGGTCCTTCTCCGTTTAAACCATTATTTACATCGATAACTTTTCCTTTTTTATGAGCACCAACTGTAATACCGCCGCCCATATGTGTAACTAATAAATTTAAATCCTCGTATTTGTGATTTAATTGGTCAGCTACTTTACGAGCAACTGCTTTTTGATTTAATGCATGGAAGATACTTTTGCGTTCCATACCAGCAATACCACTTATACGAGCAATCGGTTCCATCTCATCTACAACGACAGGATCCACAATGAATGCAGGAATATTTAATCCAGAAGCAATTTCATAGGCTAAAATACCTCCGAGGTTTGAAGCGTGATGACCACTAAACCCATTTTTCAAATCTTCTAACATCGCATCGTTTACTGTATACGTACCGCCTTCGATTGGACGAAGTAATCCACCACGCCCACAAACAGCGTTTAATTTTGAAATGTTAATACCGTGAGAATGTAGAACTTCTAAAATCGTTTCTTTACGAAACTCATATTGGTCGATAATTCGCTTATATTTTCCAATCTGTTCTACGTCATGACGAATCGTTTCTTCTAGAACAGGTCTTTCATTATCAAAAACACCAATTTTTGTGGATGTACTACCTGGGTTAATAACAAGAATTCGATTTACAGACAATGTTGCTACCTCCACTAATAAATTTAAAAGGAAGTGGAAACCTCATAAGAGGTAACCACACCTTTTGTAAAAGTTATATATTAATGATTAGCGACGGCTAATAATGTCGTGACCGTTGCGTAAGTATGTGCTACGAGAGTTTTTCAAACTTGCAATGCGCTCTTCAGCTAGACGATCTGCTGCTACATAAGTTGCTATACCATCACGTTTTGAAATTTCGATTACTTTTGCAATTGTGTCATAGATAGACTCAACACGTTTTAGTGCACGTTCTCTATTGTATCCATATAACTCGTCTGCTACGTTAATTACGCCACCTGCATTAATAACATAATCTGGTGCGTATACAATACCCATTTCATGAATAATGTCACCGTGACGATCTTCTTTTAATTGGTTATTTGCAGAACCTGCGATTACTTTTGCTTTAAGTTGTGGAATAGTTTCGTCATTAACTGTTGCGCCTAATGCACATGGTGCGTAAATATCACATTCAACACCGTAAATTTCATTTGGCTCAACTGCTGTTGCACCGAATTCTTCTACTGCACGTTGTACAGCTTCTTTATTAATATCTGTAACGATTAATTTTGCTCCTTCAGCGTGTAAATGTTTGCATAGGTGATATGCTACGTTACCAACGCCTTGAATAGAAATTACTTTTCCTTCTAGATTATCTGTACCGAACGCTTCTTTTGCAGCTGCTTTCATACCACGGTAAACACCGTATGCAGTTACTGGAGATGGGTTACCAGAAGAACCGAATGAAGGTGAAATACCTGTTACAAAGTCAGTTTCTTCGTGGATAATATCCATATCATCTACTGTTGTACCAACATCTTCAGCTGTAATGTAACGTCCGTTTAGTCCTTGAATGTAGCGTCCTAATGCACGGAACATCGCTTCGCTTTTATCTTTACGTGGATCACCGATAATTACTGTTTTTGCACCACCTAAGTTTAAACCAGCTGCTGCATTTTTGTATGTCATCCCTTTTGCAAGACGCAATGCATCTTCAATCGCCGCTTCTTCAGAATCATATGTCCACATTCTTGTTCCACCAAGAGCTGGTCCAAGTGTTGTATCATGGATTGCAATGATTGCTTTTAAACCAGATTCTTTATCTTGACAAAATACCACTTGCTCATAATCATATTTCTCTAAGTATTCGAAGATTTCTAATGTCATTGTCGTTTCCCCCTAATTGTTTTACCCTATTTGGTTTATTTTGAAGCAGTCGCAACTGCCAATGCTAATGAATATACTTTTGTTTCTGCTGAATCAGCACGAGATGTTAAAACAATCGGTGCTTTAGCGCCAGCAATCATCGCTCCTACCTTTGCATTTGCAAAATAGACGAGTGATTTATATAGCACATTTCCAGCTTCAATCGTTGGGACGAGTAAAATGTCTGCCTTACCTGCAACATCACTTACTATGCCTTTATGTTCTGCTGCAATTTGTGATACTGCATTATCTAAAGCAAGTGGTCCATCAACGACACAATTTTTAATTTGTCCGCGGCGATTCATTTGAGTTAACATCGCTGCATCAATTGTCGCTTGCATCGCAGGATTAACAACCTCTACCGCTGCAATTGGCGCTACCTTCGGCAAATCAATTCCTATTGCTCGGGCAACTTCTACAGTATTTTGTATAATAGCAGCTTTTTGTGTTACATCAGGTGCAATGTTCATCGCTGCATCTGTAACAAAAATAAGACGATCGTAATTTGGAACTTCAAACGCTGCAACGTGTGAAAGTACGCTGCCCTTACGAAGTCCCCACTCTTTATTTAATACAGCTTTCAAAATATTTGCTGTTGGGATGTTCCCCTTCATTAGCACATCTGCTTCGCCATTTCTTACGGATTTAACAGAAAGTTCTGCAGCCTCAGCACTTGACGCTGCTGCAATCACTTCAATGTGTTCTGAAGTTTGTAACCCATGCTCTTGTAGCATCCCTATTATTTTCTCTTGATTTCCATATAGACGAAATTGAGCTAGCTGTAACTTAATTGCTTTCGCTACAGCTTCAATTACTTCATGATCTTCAGCTACTGCTACAGCCACAGTTTTTTTAGGCTGTCCTGCTGCTTGATCAATTAAGTGTTCTAACTTCATATTTTGTAATCAACCCTTTCCGTCGTCCCTCGTCTATTCATTAAGCAAATACCGTGCCAACTTTTAAAAGTGGTCTTACCAATAATGAAAACGCATTCAAAATGCAGTAAAATCAATACTTTGGAAAATAACGAAATATTCTGTCTTGTTTTGTCACTTTTTGTATACCATGCAATAAATTGCACGGTACGCAATTTATTGCATGCTATTTTTTGCACAGTCGTACTTTTCTATCTTGTAATATAAGTTTCGAACTGAAATTCCTAACGCTTTTGCAGTCTTCGTTTTGTTCCCCTCAAATTTCTCTAAATATTCACGGATAATATTCCCCTCAAATTCTGTCACTAGGTGTTCAAGGGCCTTCTCTTCTAATTCAGGTAATAAATTATTTTGTTTCGTCTCTACTTGTTCTTCTTTATGTAAAGGCGGTAAATGATGTACGTCAATATATATCTCGTTATAATTCATAAAGATAATAGCTCGTCCTAAAATATTTTCAAGTTCCCTAACATTTCCCGGCCATTCATATGATTGTAAATACGAAATGGCGGAATCGGTGAGTCCTTCTACATTACGACCATAATCTTGATTAATTTTTTGAATTAACCTTTCTGCAATCGCTGGTATGTCTCCTTTACGCTGACGAAGGGAAGGAATTTGAATCGGAATTTTATTTAAACGATAATATAAGTCCTCTCTGAACTTTCCTTCTAAAATAGCTTTTTCTAAATTCACATGCGTCGCAGCGATCACTCGAACATTAATAGGTATCGCTTTCGTTCCTCCTACTTTCACAATTTCTTTTTCTTGTAGTACACGAAGAAGCTTCGCTTGCGTATTTGCAGATAACTCTCCGATTTCATCTAAAAAAATACTTCCATTATTCGCTTCTTCAAAGAATCCTCGCTTCCCGCCTCTTTTCGCTCCAGAAAACGCACCTTCCTCATAACCGAATAATTCACTTTCTAATAAGGTCTCAGAAATTGCAGCACAGTTTACTCGTACGAACTTATTGTATTTTCGGTTACTACCGTTATGAATAGCATGTGCAAATAACTCTTTCCCTGTACCAGATTCCCCTCTAAGTAATACTGTTGCTGGTGTATTCGCTCCAAGTTTTGCTTGTTCAATAGCTGCCGTCGTTTCATCTGAATCGCCAACAATATCATCAAATGAATATTTCGCCTCTAACGTTCGAATAATTTGTCTTGCCCTATTCAATTCATTTGTTAACTTTTGAATTTCTGATACATCGCGAATTACCCCGACGCTTCCTTTCAATATTCCATCAACAATAACCGGTGCTACATTTACAATTACATCCCGCTTCTTTTGCCCAATCTTCATATGTATTCCTCGTACCGCTCGGCGCGTCCGAAGTACTTTCATATGCATACTTTCACCTTCTACAATATCAGTTGTAGCTGGCTTTCCTATAATATCCTCTTCGGTTAAACCCGTTAACTTCGTATAAGCAGGGTTTATAACCAATCCTCTTCCTTTCTCATCAACAACCGAAATCGCTTCCTCAGATGAGTTAATAATCGCCTCAAGTAGCGTTTGAATTTCTTTTAAATCTGTAACTTCTTCCGCCAAATCTACAACTTCTGTAATATCTTTAAAAATCGCAAATGCGCCTTGAACTTCTCCATCTTCTTTTAATATCGGGATACGCGTTGTAATAATCTTTTTTTCATTCTCTAACGTCAGTTCATGATTCACTTCTATTTTTTTCGTGCGTATAATACGAAGCAACTTACTTGTTGGAATAACTTCTAAAATATATTTTCCTATCGCCTCTTCTTTCTTATATCCGATAATACGCTCTGCACTTTTATTAAACAGACGAACTTGTCCCTCTTGATCTATAACAATCATACCGTCGTGCGTAGAATTTAAAATTAAATCACCTTGTTGCGTCTGTTCTTCTAGCTTCCCAATTAAGCTTTCCTTCTCATGCGCTAGTCTCGTAACAATTTTCGCAATATCCCCTGGTATAAGAAGGGTGTCTTTATGCTTGCTTCCCAATAAAACTTTATGTAAATCATAATCACCTGTCATATCAAACATTACATCAATATGCATAGAAAGAAACGGAGTTACACTATCACCAATCGGAACCCCATATTCCTTCGCGATTTGTAATCCTTTCGCAATTGGATTAATATCAATAACTCCTATAATTTGAAATATATTCGAATTTTGTAACAGACTCAGCAGTGTACTTCCACCTTCACCCGCTCCAACAATTAACACCTTTTGTTTCATACATTACACTTCCTCTCGAAGTATCTCTGCAAAATTTTTCACATACTTATCTTACTCGCTCAGCAACCTCTTGACAAACCCCCTTTTCATATAACATCATTAAAATAAACAAAATAATCTGAAAAGGAGCGTTATGTATGCAGCGTTATCTCGCTCTATTATTAGCACTCATCCCGATTTCATTAGCCGTGCTTGGTATTAAACTAATGAGAGATACTGTATTTGGGATTTTATTCTCCCCAATCCCTATATTATGGTTACAATTTTTAATCGGTGCTCTTTGCTTTGCACTCGGGTTTTATATTTTCGGTGGCTTCGTCTTACACAGAGATCGTAAGAGAAATAAAGTACAAGCCCGCTTCAGAAGATAGAACAAAGTTTTCACATACCCATAAAAAAATGAGACCATTATATTAGGTCTCATTTTTTATGGGTAATAAAGTTCTTGCTGTTTCAGGATAATCAGTAATAATCGCCGATATGTTCATATCAAAATATTTACGCATAAGCGTTTCTTCATTTATCGTGTAAGGACGAACCTCTACACCACTTTCCATCGTTAATTCAGCGATGGCATCTTGAAGATAACGATAATTTGGATGCACTGCAGTAGCACCCATCTTTTTTGCATATGCCCACGGGCTATGCAAACCTTCACGATACAAAATAGCTGTTTGAATATCAGGAGCCATCATATGACATCGCTTCATACTGTAGTGATTAAACGAAGAAAATACAATCCGATCCTCTAAACTAAACTTACGTACAAGTGTTATAACCTCTTCTTCTAAACCTCTGTATGGGATTTTATTATTTTTCAGTTCAATATTGAGTAGCAATTTCGTTTTTGCGAGCCATTCCAGTACTTCTTCTAAAAGAGGAATTTTACAAAAACCTACTTTTTCACTAAATTTATAACTCGCATCCAACTTACATAAATCCTCATATAAATAATTTCGAACCGCACCTTTTCCATTTGTTGTCCGATCCACCGTTTCATCATGAATAACGACAACTTTTCCATCTTTCGTGAATTGAACATCGAGCTCAATTCCGTCTGCCCCGAAAGCCTCCGCCGCTTCAAATGAAATCATTGTATTTTCCGGATACGTTCCCGCCGCACCACGATGTGCAAATATAAGAGTCATCCTCACTCCCCCAATCTTATGCTATACTATACGAAAAAGGAGGTACTTCTATGAGACCATTACAAATTTCTCCAGACACTGCAGTCCGCCTATCAAAAGCGTTAGGTGTTCCACTTGAACAACTTATGCATATGCCACAGCATATTTTAATCCAAAAGTTAGTTGAATTAGAAAAACAAAATAAAGACGAAGAATAATATAGTCCTGTTTTGCAGGGCTTTTTATTATCATCTATTATATCATGGATAACTTACCCACTAAAATTACGAATGCATGGAACAACAAAATAAAAAGCCTCTATCATTTCTTCGCATTGTTTACATTTAACCATTGCTTCAGCTTGAATCAATTCAAAAATTTCTTTTTCATTCCCTTCATAATCGTTTAATATTTTTAGCATTTCTGAAATCTCTACGTCCATGTTACTAACTCCTGTCAGTTATTTTAGAACTTTGCTAAAGACTTACACGTTCAACTCTGAAACTCAGGTGTTCATTGATTCTTTCATTAGATATAATAGTCAGGATTTTCGCCCATTTTAATTAAAAATTCTTCTAAAGAATCCGCTATTTTCTCATCTTCAGAGTAAATAGGACATTGACCTAATTCATTTGCCTCTTTAAATTTAATTGTTAAAAAGTTAAGTTCTGTTACTTCAAAAAACACTAATGATTCTTCATCGCCTACACCATCTATATTAGGGTTATATTCATAGATATCTTGTCTCAAACGAAAATCCACAACAGAAAAGGGGTCCATAAATCTGTTAAAAAAGAACTTACTTGATGCCTCTAAAAAACCATAACCAATTTCTTTATAAAAATTTTTCAACTCTTTAGGGAATTTCATTTTTAATAAACCTTCTGCTTCCTCTATCTCTTCACTTGTTAAAGGATAGAAAATAGGTGTTTGGTCAGATTTTATACTTTCATTAGCTACAACACACTTTTTCAAAAAATTAAACATAACTTTTACTACCTCCTTATTACAGAATTGCTGTTTTCAATGCCTCTTCAAGCATTGTATTGAAATCATTATATGTTTTCATCACTGTGCCAGATGGTTTATCAAGTTCTAGATAAGTACCCTCAGATAAGTTTTTACAAAACCACGCAATATTTGAATCCCCAAAGAAAAGGTACTCTTTTTGAAATTCATTTTCATACCAAATCTCATTCGTGTCTATAAATCCACAGATCGGTTCGTTTCTTTCTGTTTCTAGTAAAGAAGGGTCAACTCCATAAATAACTAGTCCACCAAAATCTAAACCATTTACGTTTTTAAGAAACTCCTCAAATTCACTCGGTAAATCAACATTAAATTTCTCTTTCACGTGTTCTCTTAATCTATGAACTTCAGTATCTGTTGCTGGTGTGTTCAGATTAAAGTTAACACTTTTCAGTATATCTTCAATTTCTAAAATCAGATTTTTCCACATATAAATTTCACCATTGCTTCAGCTTGAATCTGTTCAAAAATTTCTTTTTCATTTCCCTCATAATTGTTTAACATTCTTAGAATTTCTAAAACCTTTGCACCCATGCTGTTAACCCCTATCAGTTATTTTAGAACTTTCTTTTACATGTCCTCTTTTGAATCCCATACCTCTACAAATTCAAAACCTTTTAAATCACTTTCTAAAACTGCATTTCTAAATTCATCTGATACAAAAACGAAAGGAATATGTAATATTTCATTTAAGTAAACTTTAAATATTGTTTGGTTCTTGACCATATTAGGTAAGAATGCGTATTTTTTGAAATCTATTACTAAGCCAGAACATAATTTCTTTAGTATAGCTTTCTCATAGTCAATAGCATCTATTGCATTTAAAACGTTAATTATATAATACACTTCTCCCGTCACATCATGAATTAGGGGAAGAAATTCTACATTATCACCAAGCATAGACTCTAAGAATTTTTTAGCTTTCCCACTAACCATTGGTGTACCAACTTCTCCCCAAAAATGAGGAAAATCACTTTTATTTCCTTCTTCTACACATTTAATACGTATTTCTCCCCATGAATCAGATGCTTTTACTGCCGAGTCAATTTTTCCTTCAAAATACTTTTTAGAATCTTCTTCTAAATTCAATAGTTGAAAAGATTCATAGTCATCAAATGAACTCTTTAATTCCCAAATTTTCATTTTTACTCTCCTTTGTTATTTTTCTATTATAAGATTACTCTTTCTTCGGTTTATTTAATTTTAATTCACCATTCAATAAACGTTCTCTTATATCATGTAAGGCGTCAACAGCATATTCTTGAGTACCGCCCCGTTTCTTAACAAGACTTAATACTCTCTACTTCAAGTATGTACTCTGAACTATGCTTTCCTATGTGTAAGACTTCAGTAGTCACGTATTCATTAACTTTATAAGGTATAAAATACTCCATTAGCCGCCGAATCATAGTCTATCCCAAATTCCTTTAATAATTTTTGTGCCTTTTCTGCCCTACTATCGTTCCAAGGTGTTAGATGATGTGCTGCATTAAAATATGGGGGTGGTTCAATCCCTGCATCCTTAAGTTCTTCACGTAATATTTTAGATGCTGTATACGAATCGGGATACTCATTTTTTACATCTACTCTATCAAGAACTTTATCCGCATAATCTTTTATTACTTCTTGTACACCTTTAACTCTACTTCTTCCACCAGTTTCGGAAAACATAAATGTATCACGGGCTTCTTGTAAAGCTTCAAAAGTTTTTATCTGATTGCTACCAAAGCCACTAGTACCTGCGAATGCAAATCGGTCTTTCAATGGTAATTGATTCGAAACAGACGAGATACCTTCTGAGAATTTTGTTAGATTCGTACCTTTTGCGAGTGTAGTTACTTTCCCTACTTTACTTATTCCTTTATCCCCAAGCCATCCCAATCCAAGCCCCATAAAAACACTCGTTCCCCATTTTGTACGACTTTCCGCATCACCATGCCAAAAATCATTCATAAATAAATCCGAAACAGCATTCCAAGCAGTAAAGGTTGTCTCTATAGGGTGACCTATAGCATACTTAATATTTTCTTTTGTTACTGTATCGTCTAGTGAATCAAATCCTTCTACAATCTCCCCAATAACTTGCCCAGAACCAACGTATATACCGTCCCAAATTTTTCTAAGCATAGATTTTTCAGAGGGTTTGCCGCACTTTGCCCCTTCTTCTACCTTTTCATCTGATAAATTCCCATTAACTAAATTACCATCATAACGTTCATCGGCATTACGAAACTTTTCAGTGTTTTAGTCGATAAGTTTTTACTTGAACAATACAACATAAAATTATCTAGCTGTAATTCAAATTCAGTCAAAACAAAAAACACCGCCTTTCATTAGTTTGATTTACAAACCAATAAAAGACGGTGTTTATTAAAATACATTACCTTTATTTGTTGGTACGAAAAGAAGTTTGTTGGTAACTTTACATTACCACTAAACAATCAAAAACACTGTTATATCAACACTTACGAAGCCTTATGTTCAAGTCTCAACTTATCCGCAACCATTGCGATGAACTCGGAATTCGTAGGTTTTGCTTTTGACATTGATACAGTATAACCAAATAAGGACGAAATAGAATCAATATTCCCACGGCTCCAAGCCACTTCAATTGCGTGACGGATTGCGCGCTCGACACGACTTGCTGTTGTATTATATTTCTTTGCGAT